>JBOEHJ010000159.1:0-9163 GCA_050633905.1 Geminicoccales bacterium | reverse complement strand
TAGCGTCAAAAAGTGACCCATTTCGGACCTTACCTTCCAACACTTGGAACATGCAGAGTAAGTTGATCGAAGAAGTTTACACATTGGCGTGAGCCATTGAGCCAATCGATCTTTTTTCGATCAGCTCAGCATATGCAACCGACAATAGAGACACGCCTAGCAGCAGCGGGACAGGTCTGACTACCGTCCACAGCAAAATGTAGAACAGCGCCTTGGCGTAAGACCCGGTCTCGAGCAAGAGAACATCTTCCACCCGAAGTATTAGCCCATCGATAATTAGCACCGGCAGGCTGATTAGAATCGCGATCACAAGAAGGCGCAAGGCGTTCCCAGCTGTAGCGTTCCAGGCTCGGTCAAGCGTAGTCTTAGCATCTCCAAGAGCTAAAGCCGGCAATGCCACGCTGAGCCGCAGCGAAACGATCACAATCGCTGCAGAGACCAAGAGGCTGATCAAAAACCACACGAAGTCCTTTTTCGCCAACCCTACCAAATCGAAGATCCCTTGATTGGCAAGGCTAGCGAGCGTGATCTGATCCCCACCAATGATCCTTGCGAGGATCCTCGCAAGAATAGCGAGGACGAAAAGAACAACCCCGATATTGATAAAGCGTCGGAGATACTGCGCAGTGCAAGCATCTAGTCGGATCGGCAAGCCTTTGGGCTCTCCATGGCGAAGCAAGCGCCTATGCCAAAGAACCGCGATCGAACTCCAGCCAGCCATTAGCAGAATCGCCCATAGGAGAATGAGCACCACCGCGAAGAAAGAGTGCGCGTTCTCATCGTTCGTCGTCATGAAGGACAAGAGGGGTAGCGATGCGACGACTATTAGGAGTAGCCAATGCCATGAGATTCTCACGGCATAGCCTGCATGCTGAAAGGTGAGTTCGTAAACGGTACGCGTCGTGGCTAGAATCGGTAGCTTTTTCAATTGATTCGTTTCCTATAGGTCGATGTGCGAGCGACAACCGCATATCATCAACACTTCGAACATGAACTCAATGTCCCACTTACCGTAGCGCCTCCTTGGGATGGGTTTTGCCAATCCAATGTTCGGGGTCATTCAGCGATGCCCTGCTCGAGGCGCGGCGACCGATCTCCCTGGTTGAGTTATGCTCTCACTCGAGTCCGGTCAGGCACATTTGAGAAGCAAGCCCTCTAGCTGGTATTGCACCGAAAGCGGACGTTCGGCTGGCAGGGCTAACGCTCACTCTTGAACCCGGAGCAGCCAGTCGCTGCGTCCCACTATTCGCGGCTGACTTCATGTGCGGCGCGAACAATCGCGTGTCGCAGCCATTCCTGAGCTGGATGGCAACTTGGCATAGCTCAGGTATCTGATGACCAAAGGCAATACGAGAAGAACATCAACAGGATTTTTGGAGATCAGATAAAACTGGATGTTTAGCCCTTTTCCCACCGCTTAGCCGCTGCCCTCTTAGCAATCTCAGACCGCCGCTCAGCCGTCATCTTCTCGGCCCGAGCCTTCCCTCCTTTCCTGCCGAGCGCGACGGCAGCCTTGTTCTTGCCTTCGTCGTCCAGTGCTTCCTCTTCCTCGCTGGTCGCGATCCGCATGACCTTCACGGCGTTACCGATCACGTCAGCGGGGCGCTTCTCTCCCTTAGGACCTTTAGGCATTGATGCCTTGCTCCTTCATTAGCGCTTGAAGCTTTTCTTTGATGTGGGATGGCTGATTGCCCACAAGGAATCTCTTCAAAGGCCAATTCTTAGATCCCGCTGACCTTACCTTTGAGTTAGAGGCATTTATGTAATTCCAGGAATGCGTTACAGATTTCTCCCCGGTGTCATCATCAACCTCTAATGACCACCGGTCTTCATTCTCGCCTAGCGAGCCCTTGGTTTTCGAGTCTATGATATGGCTTTCCATCAGCATCTCCTTACATGCTTGCTGCTAAGCATGTAGAGCGATGACACGCGAATGCTAGGGGAAAGACCGCGGGTCAAATTTCAAACTAAGACACTAACCAATTTCTCAAGAGCTTTCAGCTGGTTAGGTGCTTCTCTCCGCAAGGTTCCATGAATGCCCGAAGTGGCAGCAATTGGCACGAAGGAGAAACGCGGCTTGTGGCCGGTTTCGGGTGTTGATCGGGCATTGGCGAGCAAGCTCTACCGTCAAAAGTTGACCCATTGCGGCCATAAGAGCCTCGGTTCACTTGTCGCTGAACTCGTCAGACGGTCACTTCGCTTTTTCCAAGGATGCGGTCGATCAGCCCCCATTTCAGCGCTTCCTCCGCTGTCATGAAGCAATCCCGATCAAGGGTGGCCTCGACCTCGGCGTAGCTGCGCCCGCAATGTTCCGCATAGAGCCGGGTCAAGCGCTGCTTGGTCTTTTGCGTCTCCTCGGCCTGAATAAGAATGTCGGAGGCTTGTCCTTGGAAGCCGCCGAGCGGTTGATGAACGTGAAGGCTCGCGTTGGGTAGGGCCGCTCGTTCTCCCGGCTCGCCTGCCATGAGTAGAAAAGAGCCCATGGAGCGGGCCGTGCCCAAGCATAGGGTATGCACCGGCGCCCTGACATGTTGCATCGTGTCGTACATGGCAAGACCGCTGGTCACCACACCACCAGGCGAGTTGATATAGAGATGGATCGGCTTCTTCGGATTCTCAGCCTCCAGAAAAAGGATCTGCGCACAGACAAGCGCGGATACGCCGTCATTGACTTCGCCGTTGAGAAAGACGATCCGCTCGCGCAGAAGTCGGGAGTAGATGTCGAACGACCGTTCTCCGAGATTTGATTGTTCGACGACCATCGGGACGAGTTGCATCGTTTCGCGCATGGGGCGAACTCCTGGTCTTACAAGCTTGTTAGATGGTTTGAGGTGTCAGGCTGCGCGCATGAGGCTTTGCCCGTTGCTGTTCGCAGCTGGCGCAAGACCGAGCCGCAATCGCACGTCCGTCAGCCGATGAACGATCCGGAACAGTGTGCTGCCATGGGCGCCGGGTTTGATCTGAAACGTCACCATGCTGTCGAAAAAGGGCGGGGCGTCATCCACCATCCGATAGCAGATTTCCTGGCCCGGGACGGATGAAACGGGTTCGGGATCGGCAAGCGCATCATCTGGCAGCCACTTTCTGCGAAACTCCGGCGAGCACACCGCCCGCCAGACCTTTTCGGGAGGCGCTTTGAACTCGTACTCGAATACAAGCTGATCCGTCCGATCTTTCGCTTCCGATTCGCTCATCCGTCCATGTCCTTCAGTAAATTGTTCAGATCGTCAGCGCGCGCTGGCCAGTAGGTGCGGTATTTCGCCAGCCATTCGGCAATATGCATCAGCCCTTCCGGATCGACTTCGTAGTTGACGAAACGTCCATGACGCTGCTCGCGCACCAACCCTGCCGAACGCAGCACCGAAAGGTGCTGAGACATGGCAGGCTGGCTGATCTCGATGCCCTGGCGCAGGCCGCTGGCGTTCATGCTCCCGGCCGCCAGTTTTTCGAAGATGGCGCGACGGGTTGGATCGGCAAGCGCCTTGAAGATATTGTTCGCAATCATGCCAACACATAAGCACACACTTATCTATTGAGCAAGCCCAACATTCGCCCACGTCAGAGACCCGTACCGAAATCAGCGAATCTAAAACCTATTTGGCCATGATAAGCACTAAAGTTGACCATCGATGGAACGATGCACTCAGGATTAGGGGACCTCTTTCTTGGGCTCCGAACCACCCAATGCATTTCTTAGTTCTGTGGCGAGAGCGATAAAATGTTCGGCCCGATCTTTACCGAGTGCCGCGATGATCATGCCGTCGGCTTCGCGCCATACGTCCAGTACCTTTTCCAATATGGCATGACCACTTGGCGTCAGCTCCAGAATGTCGCTGCGGCGATTCTCGGGGTTGGTCTTTTGTGTGATGAACCCAAGTGACACCAGACGTTCGGTCATCGTACTCATGCTCCCCGCGGTGATGTCGAATTGTTTTGCTAGATGCCTTTGTGATGTGGGGCCAATTCGTTGCAAGGCGTCGAGGATCAGCGCTTGCCGATGTCGGATGCCGGTCGGACGAAGCAACGACTCCACGCGCTTTTCCAACAAGGTAGCGGCGTGGAGATGGGGGTGAAGCACGACTGACGTTTGTTTCATGTCCAAGCAATATCATCATTTGGTATCAAAAAACACTTTACATGCTGACTGTTTGAATACAAACTGTTTGTATAAGAACATTGTACGCCGCCCGTCGCGTTGAAGCGGATCTTCGGTGACGATATCGGCCTCAAGAAGGACAGTCGGTTGCCTCATATCCGCCATACCATGGCCGCNNGAAGCTCCGGATCTTCAGTCAGGCACGCCGGTGATCTATCTCGCCGATAATCTGGATGAGCCGGAAAAGCTGGGATGGTGCATCGACACCCAGGGGCGAGGCTTTGGGGAAGTGCTGCACGCCCACTCCTGCAAACCGGCAAGCCAAGGGGTTAGGGATACGCAGTTTTCCTATGATGCCGAAAGCGGCCAGATCCGCTCCGTCGCCTTCCCTGAATACTGCATGGCCATGAGCGGTCCGGACGACATGGCAGCGCCTTTCGGCTTGATGAAATGCATGGCCGATGATCCGCAACAGATCTTCGCCTACGACGAGGCGTCGATGGAAATAAGGATCGGCAGCGACGCGTCAACATGCGTTCTCGTGGCGCCCAACAGTTTCAAGGCCGGCCCCTTCCACTCACGTGATTTGCTCCACGCCGATTGCGGATCGGTCGAGGACAAATTCAAGCAATGGATCGTGAAACAGTAAGCGGCCTCTGCCGCCATTCAACAATCCTTGGGAGCAAGTATCATGAAGACCATTATGGCATCGACCATCTCGGCTCTTTCTCTGTTCTGCGTCGCGGAACCTGCGCGCTCGGCTGACAATCTGGTGGAAGTTCTGCTGGTCGACGAGTTGGACGAAGTGCGCGGCTATTGTCTTGATATTGCCGGCGGGCGCGGGAAGGATGCGCCTCTGGACAAGGGACTGCAGGCGCATACCTGCTATCATTATACGGGTGGCATCCTCGAAGATCAGGGCTTTGATTCGGCGCTTATCGACGAAGGCCAGTTCCGCATTCCCTATTTCGACATTTGCATGTCGGTGCCGTCTGTCGAGGCGGGCGTGCCGATATCGCTGGAGCAGTGCAGCACCGCAGAGACGCAAAAGTTTACGTTGAAACCCGACGGCCAACTGGTTGCTCAGACAGATCCAGCACTTTGCGTCACGGTTAGCGCAACGGAAAAGAGGGAAGGGAGGGGTGGAACGCCCGTACACGTTATGCGTCCCTTGTCCCTCCAGTCCTGCGATGATGCTGCAAAGTCTTATCAGACCTGGTCGCTACACAGTTTCTAGAGGGATCATTCAGCAACAGGGTTGGCCAACTTCGTCGTCACGATGGTCGACATGAGTTCACTGCTCGCCTCTTCTTCTCGGAGAAACCTGATTCTGCCTCCTGGCGCGACGGGGTACCGACTGACAGGAGGAAACCAGAAGCAACAAGGATCTCGGCGGCGCAGATTGGGCCTCTCGATTGCTCGATAAATCCGGCGTGCTCACAAGGGAGACCTATTGCCTGACAACAGACCCTATGGTGGCCTTAGGGCACGTGCCACGATGCCCCTGGTGGATTGAACATCTCTAAGTCCAACGCTTGCAAGGATCGGAAAGGCTATGAAACGACTTCTGTCAATAATCGCGGCCGCGGCCTTTTGCGGCGGCGCAACGGCCGCCGAAGACCTGCCGATCTTCGACGCGCATATCCACTACAGTCATGATGCAGTGGGGTTTGTGCCGCCCGAGGAGGTCGCCAAGATCCTGAGGGAGGCAGGCGTGCGCAAGGCGCTTGTTTCAAGCTCGGACGACAGGGGAACGCAGCTCTTGCTGGCGGCCGCGCCTGACATCATCGTCCCGTCACTCCGCCCCTATCGACGGCGCGGCGCCATCGGCACCTGGATGCATGACCCGAAGGTCATCGACTATATGACGGAAAAGCTTGCGCAGTTCGACTATGAGGCGATCGGTGAGTTTCATGCGTTTGGCGACGACATCCAGACGGATGTAATCCAGACCATGATCGGCATGGCGCGCGAGCGGAACCTGCTCCTGCATCACCATGGAGACCGCGAGGCATTGGACCAGATCCTTGAGACTTGGCCCGAGGCGCGCGTTTTGTGGGCCCATTCTGGATTCGCGCGCCCCGAAGAGGTGGCCGATACGCTGCGGACCTATCCGCGTGTCTGGGCCGATCTGGCCTATCGATCGGAGATGGCGACGCGTGACGGGGTCGACGCAGACTGGCGCGCGGTGTTCGAGGAATTCCCCGACCGGTTCATGGTCGGCACGGACACCTTCACGCCCGAGCGTTGGTACTATGTCGGGCGTCACGCCGACTTTTCGCGCGCCTGGCTGGCGGCGTTGCCCGAGGACCTTGCCCACAAGATCGCCTATGAGAATGCCGAAGCCATGCTGGCGTCGGAATGATCCGACTTGCTGTGGTGAGCCTATTTCTGGCGGGATCGGAGGCGCTGGCCTGCCCGATGCCGCCAAGCGCGATTCCGCTTGCGTCCAGGGCTCAAGGCGCGCCGCTCGGCTATGCACAGATGGACACGCCGCCCCTGTCCGCACCTTTCAAGATCGAGATCGCCCTTTGCGATCTCACCGAAGGGGCCAAGGCGCTGGAGTTTGATGCCATCATGCCCGCGCATCAGCATGGGATGAACTTCGACGTCGATGTGGCCGAGATGGCGGACAACCGGTTCGAAGTGTCGAACGTGGTCTTCCATATGCAGGGGCTTTGGGAAATTCGGATCGACGTTGAGGTGGACGGTCAAACCCATGCCTACACGGCCGAGGTGCTGCTGGAATGAGGCTCATTGGGTGGCTTTTGGTCCTGGGTGCTCTAGGATTTCCCTCGGCCAGCGCCGAGGTGATCTTGAGCGAGCGCGAGATCGCCCAGACGCTCCGCCATGGACCCTGGCCACCAGACGCCACGCCGGACCCCAGCAACCGTGTCTCGGGCGATGCGCGCGCGGTTGCCCTGGGCGCTGCACTCTTTTCCGCCCCGCTCTTGTCGCGCGATGGCACGATGAGCTGCGCAACCTGTCACCAACCAGAGCTTGATTTCACCGATGGATTGGCGCGGGCTAAGGGGCGTGAGACGCTGGACCGGAACACGCAGGCGCTTTGGAACCTGGCCGGTCAGCGCTGGTTCGGTTGGTCGGGTGACAGCGACAACCTCTGGGCGCAGAGCCTAACGCCGATCCGGAACCCGCTCGAGATGGCGCATGACGAAGGCCCCCTTCAATCGGCGCTGCAGGGCAGCCGCTACCGTTCCGACTATGACGCCATATTCGGCGATATGTCCGCCGAGACACCGATTGTGACATCGGTGAACGTCTCAAAGGCGCTCGCGGCCTATATCGAGACGCTGACGACCGGCAAGACCTCCTTCGACCGTTTCCGCGATGCGCTCGAGCAGGGCGACATGGTCGCTGCCGCGCAGTATCCAGAGACCGCGCAGCGGGGCTTGCAGATCTTTCTCGGGCTAGGAAATTGCACCTTCTGCCACGCTGGTCCCGCCTTTACAAATGGTGAGTTCCACGACGCAGGGGTGCCCTACTTTTTGGGAATGGGTCGGGTCGATGCAGGCCGCGCGGACGGAATCGACACGCTGAAGGCTAGCCCCTTCACGCTGGACGGTGCCTATACCGACGACCCTGAAAAGGTGGGGGCCTGGGCCGTGCGCAACGTGCGCTTTCAGCATGGCAATTTCGGGATTTTCCGGGTGCCGACGCTGCGTCGGGCCGCCCGCACCGCGCCTTACATGCATGATGGCAGTCTGCCCAGCCTGGCCGCCGTCGTGCAGCACTACAATCATATGAACGTGGAGCGGCTGCACGGCGATGGCGAGGCGATCTTGCGTCCGCTTGGTCTGAGCGATCAGGCCGCGGCTGACCTGGAAGTATTTCTTAACACTCTGTCAGACGACTGAACGACGAAAAGCCCCGCGCAAAAAGCGCTTGGCGTCGCCTGAATGGTGCTGTTGGTTAAACCGTACCGAGCTGATCAAACAGTCGGACAGGATCAATATCCACCGCCGATCCCGAACAGGCGTGGTTCAGCCGAAATGTTCAATCTGCTCACTAGGGACGTTGCCCTCCGAGCCCCAATGGCTGGTTTTGGCACACTCCGGGAACGAAGTTCCCGGCAGAAATAGGCCATCAAGAAGAAACGCTGAGCGATCCCCTAGAGGCGATCGTTTAATCGAATGTCCTGATGGAAGATGAGCCATGTTTTGCACGTAGTTGAGCCATGAGCTGACCGGCAGTGATCACACCGGCCGACGACAGGTTCACGCCGCCGGCGCGCAGGATACGAGCTGCCCAAGTGTTGCAATTGTTGAACAAATGGAATTGGCCGCGCGCGAGATAGAAATTGCTGTCTGGGCGAATTCCAGGCGCTATGGGAGGCGATCGGCTTCCCTCCTCGCGATCGAAATAGCTATCGAGAAAACTGATCATGTGCCGAAAGGTCTGACGGGTCATCGTAATCGATACGACGTTGGCATCGCCGTAGACGAGTTCAGGCGAACGAGCAAAGCCGGCAATGTGCATGATGGCCGGTGTCGCCCGCAAGGCTGCATCAAGCGTCATGCCGAGCGTTTTCTCACGAGCAGGATAAAAGGCTCGATCACCCCATCCGAATTCAATGAACCTCGCTTTTGGGAAGTCACCGGCTTCAAGGACCAAACCTGTTTCGACCAGCTGCGCGCGCGGAACGACGATGGCCGCATGCCAGCCATCGCTGACGACACTGACGACACTGATGCTCGGCCCTGGGGCGTTCGGCGGCAAGGGTGGCAGAGATCCACAGCATGCGAGTGAAACAACGAAAAAAAGGCCAGCAAGACTGGTGGTTACGCCTCCCATGGCCGGAGTTTAACACTCGCCGAAAACAAGGTCATCAAGTCGTTGGGCAAAGTGGCTGACTTCAGGTTTGAGTGCAAAGCTCCAATCAAGATGGCTGATCGATGTAGAGCTTTATGTGCGCCTCGCGAAATGGCGTCGGCCTTGAGTCTGGTCCTGGCACTGAGTCGAAGCGAGACTTATGGCAGCTATGGCTCAAATTGCCGACATACCGGCCGTGGCGCTTGAGTCAAATGTTGACCCTGGCTGTTTCAAAAC
>JBOEHJ010000158.1:0-51190 GCA_050633905.1 Geminicoccales bacterium | reverse complement strand
TGTTTGGGTTTGACTTGGTTCGGCATATCGCCCATGTCTGTTGACATTCGAAATTAAAAAAGGAGTTCGGGGATGGCTCGTTTATGGGCTTTAGCATTGGCATCCAGCTTGTACGCCGGCGCTGCGATTGCAGAGGACGTGACGCTTGATCTGCCCGCCGACTATAAGACAGCGTTCGACAACTATCTGATCTCGGACCGGCTGGGTCAGGAAGATCAGGTGATTTCACTTTTCGCCAACGATACGGCGCGAGAAGGTGCTCGGGCCGACGGCAAGCTGCCTTATGGTTCGGTCATCGTCGGCGAGATCTACGCAGCCAAGGCTGATGCCGATGGCAACATCTTGGAGAGCGAACTCGGCCGCCGCATTGCAGCCGAGCTCAAGGCGATCGTGGTGATGGAGCGTCAGGAAGGCTGGGATGACCAGTATCCGGATGAGTTGAAGGTCGGTGATTGGGAGTTCGAGGTGTTCAGCCCGGCGGGTGAAAACCTCGCCAAGGACACGACGGCTTGCCGCGAGTGCCACCACCCGTTGACCGACACTGAATTCACTTGGAGCTATGACCATATCGGCGGTGCGAACTGAGGGAATTGCCATGACCATCAAACAACTTTCGATACTCGCCGCCATAGGCATTCTGACAGGCTGCGCGCAGGGCGACGACACGTCAAAGGAAACGGCGAGTGCTGCCAGTGTCGACGACGTCGTTTTGGAACTACCGGCCGACTATAAGGCATCCGGTCCCTACTTGATCTCGGATCGCCTGGGCCAAGAGGATCAGGTCATCGCCCTCTTTGCTAATGCGACCGCGCGTGACGGTGCGCGGGCTGACGGCAAGCTGCCCTACGGCTCGATCATCGTTGGCGAAATTTATGGGGTCGAGAAGGATGCTGATGGGGAAGTTGTCGAAAGCCAGCTCGGCAGGCGCGTTCCGGCCGAGCTCAAGACAATCGTCATGATGGAGCGCCGTGAAGGCTGGGACGCACGCTATCCCGACGAGCTTAAAGTTGGCGATTGGGAGTTTGAGGTGTTTAGCCCGGCTGGCGAGAATCTTGGCAAGGACACCACGGCCTGCCGTGAGTGTCACCACCCGCTGACCGAGACCGAGTTCACCTGGAGCTATCAGCATCTGGCAGCGGCGAATTGACGTGACGATGTGATCAACAGCCTGGCTTGCGTCTGCTTTCTTCGGGCAGGCCAAGTCGGGTTTTTCTTTGACGTGTAGGACGATGCAAGAGGGTTCTTCACGGTATAACTTGCGTGTTAGGGCAACAAACTCAGCTCAGATCGTGAAGATCGGTGTCAATCGGCGAACCCAACGAAAACTGATCGAACGCGACTTCTAGACCGGAGCGTTCCGGCGAACAGAGCATCGGGCCGACCTGAAGCGGTTGATCGGTTGGAAAGTTTGCGAGACGAAGTAGCGGCCAGGTTTTGGCATCCGTGGAATATTGAATGCGAACGGCATGGTTCTGCACGGTGAGCCGAAGCCAGAAATCGGTGATCGGCTTAGGTGGTAAGGTTACGGACCAGTCTGAAGTCCCAAGGGTCACGACAGCGCCTAGATGGAGCATCCCGTCGGTGAACTCGACGCCTGTCTTAATCCAGGTCTGATGATCGGCGCGCAGCATCAAACCAGCCTGGTCATAGAGCTGCTCGAACTTATCGCTCACATGGATCGATGCGGTGAAGGCATCCGGCACGCTGATGCCGAGAAAGTGACCATCATCCCGCTCAAAGCCGTAGAACGTCTTCTGCCAGAAATCGGTCTTTTCGCCGGTGGTCGCGCTTAACCGTTCGTTTTCGATCGACCAAGCAGGCGGCGGGTTCAGACAGTGGCCTTGGTCAAGACCTTTGCCCGTCATGCTGGCTCTTCCTCAGCGAACGCGATAGCGAGCCGTTCGCCGGTGGCGACATCGAAGAGAAAACCCAGGTTCATCGGGAAGCGAACCGCGATCCGGCTGTCAAAGTCGACATCAAATTCCTTTGGCATTTTGACCGCCAGGCTCGCCTCGCCGACTGTTATCGTCACGAGGGTGACATCGCCAGTGAGTTCGGCGGCGAACACGGTTGCATCGAACAGGCCTTCGCCAGGTTCGGTCAAGGTCGCGTCCTCTGGGCGAAAGCCGAGGACAGCATCTCGGCTCTCCGGATTGCCAGCAAGCGGGAGCGATACCCCTTCGCCGACGAAGCGGCCGTTCTTGATGCGGCCGGTCAAAAAATTCATTGGCGGCGAGCCCATGAAGCCGGCGACGAACAGATTGGCGGGGTTGTCGTAGATCTCACGCGGCGTGCCGATCTGCTGTAGGACGCCCTGATCCATCACTGCCACCCGATGAGCGAGCGTCATCGCCTCCACCTGATCATGGGTGACGTAAATGGTGGTGACGCCAAGCTCATGCTGCATATGCTTGAGCTCGGCGCGCATATGGCCTCGGAGTTTGGCATCGAGATTGGAGAGCGGCTCGTCCATCAGGAACACTGAGGGTCGTCGGATGATCGCACGGGCAAGGGCGACCCGCTGGCGCTGACCGCCCGAGAGCTGACGAGGATAGCGCTCCAGCAAGGTCTCCATATGAACTTGTGCCGCCGCCTCCTTCACCGCCTGATCGCGCTCGGCTTGGGGAAGGCCCCGGACCTTCAAGGGGAAGCCGATATTCTCCGCGACCGTCTTGTGGGGATAAAGGGCGTAGGACTGAAATACCATGGCGACGTCCCGGTATTTCGGAAGCATATGGGTGACATCCGTATCGCCAAGGAGGATCTGGCCGCCATCCACTGCTTCGAGGCCAGCGACCATGCGCAGACCCGTGGTTTTGCCGCAGCCACTTGGCCCAAGCAGCACCAGAAACTCACCGGGTGCGACATCGATCTCCAGATCCTTGACCACGTGATTGGTTCCGAACCATTTGTTCAGGCCTTTGATCTGCAGGCGCTGGGCGCGATTTTCCGTAACTTGATCCATCAAAGCGGCCATCCCAACAACACCCTATCCTTTGACCGCGCCAAGCAGCACGCCTTTTGCGATGAAACGCTGGAGAATCAGCGCCATTAAAATGACCGGCAGAATCATGATGATGATCACCACCGACATGGTCCACCAGAGAATGCCCTTTTCCCCCGCATTCATCGCCGCCACCAGGATTGGCATGGTCTGTGCTTTGGTAGTGGAGAGGAAAAGGGCGAGCACATATTCGTTCCAGGCGAGGATCAGCACGAGCAGCGTGGTTGCCGCCAATCCTGCCCGCGCTAGCGGCAAAACAATGTCAAAAAAGATATAAAAGCGGGATGCACCATCCAGCTCAGCGCTCTCTTCGAGATCAATCGGAATGCTGGAAAAAAAGTCGTACATCAGCCAGACGACGATCGGCAGATTGACCACGGTGTAGCAGAGGATCAGGCCGAGATGGGTGTCGAGTAGGCGGATGTTCTGGAACATCATGTAGATCGGGATGACCGTGACCACCGGCGGCAGGATGCGCTGAGAAATCACCCAAAAGAGAATATCGCCATTGGCGACTTGGCGCTTGAAACGCTTGGAAAGAGCACGCGCGAGCAGAAAGAAACAGGCTACCGCAATGGCTGCTGCCACCCGCCAGTCAAGGCCCGCGAGGCCAACCGCAACCGACATGCCGATCATGCAGATGACGAACAGCAAGATGGTGCCGAGCTTCGGCTTGTAGGTGATCCGAGCAAGGGCATAGGCCGCCATGCTGCCGATCAACATGCAGAGCAGGGTCGAGGCAAGGGCGATGATGATTGAGTTGATATAGGGCTTCGCCGTATCGCCGAGCCCCGTCACCAGAAGGTCCCGCCAAGCATGGAGGTTCGGTTGGAAATCGACGAAGGGGATGTAGAAGGGCCCGCTATTGACGTCGATCGGCAGCTTGAAGGATGTGACCAAAACCCAATAAAGCGGAAACAGCACAAACGCCGTCCAGAGCAGCAGCAGGCTATAGACGATCACCTTACCACCCGCCGACATCTCCCCTATACGCTTCGGCTCAAAGAGACCACCTGGCCTCGGCGGTAAGGGGCGAACGCGCCCTTGCGGTGACAAGGAAGCTGGGTTGGTGCTCATGACGCCACCGCCGCCCGTCGTTTCAAGACGACCAAGTTAAAGAAAGAAACGCAGAGCACGACGGTGACGAACAGCAACAGGTACGAAATCGCGGCTGATTGGGCGAGATCCGGTGCGCGCCAGGCGAAGAAGGCGTGCAAGGTCATGGATTCGGTGGCAATGCCCGGGCCGCCTGCGGTCATGATGTTCGGCAGGTCCACCAGCTTGAATGCCTCGATCACGCGGATCAACATGACGGTCGCTGCCACTGGGAGGACCTGTGGCCAGGTGATCTCGCGGAAAATCTGCCAGCCGCTGGCGCCGTCGACATAGCCGGCTTCGACTTGATCTCGCGATACATTTTCAAGGGCTGCGAGGAGCACGACGAAAATGAAAGGTATCCATTGCCAGCTATCGCCGATCACGATGAACAGGCGCGCCGCCCAGGGGTCCGATGACCAAGCGAAATCGCCGAGGCCGAACCATTGCCAGACCGGTGAGAAGGGGCCCTTGGTGGTATCCGCGATCATGCGAAAAGCGTAGCCGATACCGATCGGCGTGATCATCAGCGGCAAGAAGAACACGACGCGAAAGAAAGTGCGGCCCTTAATCGGCTGGGCGCAGAGAAAGGCAAGGCCGAGGCCGATCGCGAATTGTACGATACAGCCAACAAAGACATAGAAGAGGGTCACGCCCAGTGTCCCGAACTGTGTGCCGCTAAAGAGGGTCGCGGCATAGAGGAGCGTGATGCCAAAGAGAACGGATGCTGTGATCAATCGGCCGATCAGGCCAGGGATCCAGATCTTTCCTCGTGCGTAAGTGATCAGCCACCAGACCAGGAGCGCACCGACAATCACCGTGATGCTCCAGCCGAGCAGGCTGATGCCTTTGAAGGTTCCAAGAAAATGAAACTGTTCGGAACCGAAGATCTGTTTTTCGAAGTTCCGAAAGCCGACGAAGCGGATGTTGTAGCCACCGGCTTTGAAGCGGATCCTGGAGAGGGCGAGAATGGCAGACGCGATCAGTGGAAAGATCGAGAAGATCAGGATCAGCACCACCGCTGGCATGATAAACAGATGCCGTGACTGACGATCAAACCATTCACCAAGGCCGCCGCCGGCCGGCAGTTGGGTAACAGCGGCCGAGGTGTTTTGCCCCGACCGCTCTTCCCTCTTGGTATTGCTCTCGGTCACTTGATCAGTTGGTGATGCCGAGCGAGGCCTTGTACATGCTGAGCTGATCCTCGCGACCGAAGTCTTCAGTGATCTCCTCCCAGCCAGCCTCGATATTGGCGAGTGCTTCCTCGGCGGTGACTTCACCGGCGAGGAAACGGGCGACCTCGCGGTCCAGCACCAAGCCCTGATATTGCTGGGTGCCGGGAATGCGCAAGTCGGACGCCATGTTCAGGCTGTTCAGGCTGGCCCCGATCGCGCCCAGATAGTTTTCCGCAGACTCACGGCTGAAGCCCGCCTCGACCCAAGGGTCGATATTTTCAAATTGGGAAACCCTGTAGGGGTTGTAGCCGGTCCAGCCCATGGTGACGTCGACGTTCGATTGTGCCGGCTGGTTCATATAGGAGAGAAAGCCATAAGCGGCTTCGATCACCTTGGGATCGGAGCTTGCACTGATCGCGCCGGACCAACCGCCGAAGGCAGCAAATGGCGCGTGATTCACACCATCGATCGCATGGGGGCAGATCTCAGCCGTGCAGTCCACGAGCTTGCCACTTTCCCAATCCAACACGCGGGTCGAGCCTGGCAGGGGCACAGCACCAACCAGATCCTTGATCTTCGATGTCTCTGGATCGATCGACAGCGGGCCGATATCGCCCCAATCGATCATCACGGCGCAGCGCCCCGACGTGACCAAGGCGCGAGTGTCGCCGATATCATGGTTCAGCTCTTCCGGCGGACCGTATTGGCCGCTTTCCTTGAAGAAGTTGAGCGCTGCCACCCAGGCCTCGTTGTTGACCATCGGTTTCATCGTCTCAGTATCAAAAAAAACGCCCTGGCCGGTGCCTTGGGTTTGCACATATTGGGCGGCGATCGACATGATGGCGTAGAAGCTTTGCGCATTCCGTTTCTTGAACATGCAGGAGCCGTAATCGGCCTCGCCGTCACCATTCATGTCCTTCCCATGGGCAGCGGCCGCAACCTCGAGATACTCGTCCCAGGTCTTCGGTGGTTCCAGGCCGAGCTCACCCAGAACGTCGGTCCGGTAATAGACCATCTGAAAATCGCCATCTATGGTGATCAGATAAGTCTTACCGTCAATCTTTTGGTTGAATTCGCGGAAATAGGGTGCGATGTCATCAACCGCGAGATCGGGATCATTGGCGACAAAATCAGAGAGATCGGCGAGCAGGCCTGCATCCACCAGCTCGACCGCCCAGCCGGAAGCAAAGACGCCGACATCGATCGAGTTAGTCCCGGTCGCCCAGTCGGTCAGGAGTTTCTGGAACAAGTCGGCGAAGGGGACGCTGGAGACGTTGACCTTGGCGCCGGTCATCTCCTCATATTCCTTGCCGCGCTCTTCCAGCCTCCCGGCAATCACCGGGCCGGGGCGGGTCAGGAGATTGATCTCAACGCCTTCATAAGCCTTTTGCGCTTGGGCCGATGGTGTCGCCATACCCATCAACGCCGTGGCGCAAAGCAGCGCTGTCGCCAGAGTTAGTCCTCTCATCGCGTCATGCCTCCTTGATGTCGTTATCAGTTGATGTTGCCCCACCGAGATCATGCAGGTTCCATAGCTGGGGCAGCCATTTGTTATTCAAAAAACGTTACGCCAAGCCCGCAGACGAGACAAGCAGGATCAATCATCCATCCTTGCCCAGCCGGTTGCCACGGATCATGTCGCTCGCCTTCTCGCCGATCATGATCGAGGCGGCATTGGTATTGGAGCTGATCAGCCGTGGCATGATCGAGCTGTCGGCAACGCGCAATCCATCGATGCCACGCACTCGGCATTGGGGATCGACCACCGCCATCTCATCGATTCCCATCTTGCAGGTTCCGACCGGGTGATAGTCGGTCTTGCCATAGCGCTTGGCATAGGCTTCGAGCGCCTCTCGGCTAACCGCCTCAGGGCCGGGCGTATGTTCCTTTCGGATGAAGTTTGCAAGCGCGGGTTGCCTCGCGATCTCCCGCGTTTTTTCAAGCCCGCGCAGTGACATCTCAAAGTCGTAAGGTTCAGCCCAGTAATTCGGATCGATCACCGGCGGCACAATCGGGTCCGCACTTCTTAAAGTAACCGTGCCGCGCGACCGCGGCCGAAGATGGCAGGAATTGATGGTGCAGCCATAGCCGCTGGGCACGGGCGGCACGCCCGCCTCCAAGCCGGCACCTGGCAGAAAATGGAACTGGATGTCTGGGCTCCTCGCCTCGGGGTCGGCGTACCAAAAGCCGCCAGCCTCAGCGAGATTGGACGTCACCGGACCACTCTTGAACATAACATATTCGAGCGCAGCCCAGAGCATTTTGTGCGGTTGGGTATGTTTGTCGTAGCTATGTGGCCCGTTCAGCTCGTGGATGCTGTAGAGGTCGATATGATCCTGCAAATTTTTGCCGACGCCTGGCAGATCGTGGACCGGCTCGATGCCGATTGCCTTCAGCTCGTCGGCAGGGCCGATCCCGGAATGCAGCATCAGCTTCGGTGAGCCGATGGCGCCGGAGGCGATGATCACCTCTTGCTCGGCACGTACCGTCCTCATCTGACCGTTTGAAAAATACTCGACGCCGATTGCGCGACCGTTCTCGACGATGATCCGGCTGGCCTCTGCGTCGATCACCACCTCGATATTGCCGCGCTTCATCGCCGGGTAGAGATAGCCAACCGCCGTGCTGCAGCGGCGGCCCTGCCGTTGGGTAACCTGATAAAGGCCCGCACCTTCCTGCGTTACGCCGTTGAAGTCGGCATTCGGGGTGAGGCCGCTTTCCTGGGCGGCGAGGACGAAGGCGCGGCTGAGCGGATGTGGGCTGATCTGATCGGAGGCTGCCAGCGGCCCACCGGTACCGTGATAGCCATCGGCGAGACGGTTGTTATCCTCGGCGCGGCGAAAGTAGGGGAGAACATCCTTAAACGCCCAGCCCGCACAATGTTCCTCATCGGCCCATTCGTCGTAATCCCTGGCATTGCCACGGGTGAACACCATCGCGTTGATCGAGCTGCCTCCCCCCAGCACCCGCGCCTGGGGGAGAAGCATCGCGTGATCGCCTCGCTGCGGTGACGGGGCGGTTTCATAACCCCAGGTCAGCGGACCAGATGTCATCTTGTAGAAGGCCGCGGGACGATGGATGTCGGGATTGGCATCTTTGGGCCCCGCTTCGAGCACAAGTATCCTCGCCGCCCGCATCTCGCCAAGCCTGGCTGCCATCACGCAACCAGCCGAGCCACCACCGACGATCACATAATCGTACATTCCACCCCCCTGGCATCAACGTGGTTCATTTTCTGAGAGCCTAGCAAGCGAGTGAGGTTGATCAACCCCGACTGCGCCCGGTGCCTCTGTGTAGCCTTACCAGATTGTTTCTCCCCGTGAATTGCGATAAATCCGGGTCCATCAAGTAATTACCGACCTAACGCCGACGCTGGTGCCTGGAAGCGAGTGGGCGGGCTGGGATTCATGGGTATCAAGGAGGACGTCATGCGGCCGAATATTCTGTTCATCATGGCCGATGATCATGCTGCAAAAGCGATCTCGGCCTATGGCTATGGTCTGAACCAGACGCCGCATCTGGATCGGCTAGCACAGGAAGGCATGCGCCTCGATCATTGCTACGTCACCAACTCCATCTGCACGCCGAGCCGGGCCTCGATCCTGACCGGGACCTATAATCATGTGAACGGCGTGACGACACTCGCAACGTCAATCGACAACCGCTTGCCGAATGTCGCGAAACATTTGCGTCAAGCCGGCTATCAGACCGCGATTTTCGGCAAATGGCATCTGGGCGAGGGAAAAGCCCATGAGCCAACCGGGTTTGATGCCTGGTCCGTGGTACCGGGGCAGGGTGATTATTTCGACCCGGCGATGATTGGAAAGGATGGTGAGGAGACGGTTGAGCATGGTTATGCAACCGATGTGATCACGGACAAATGCTTGGCATGGCTTGAGGATCGCGACACGTCGCGCCCGTTTTTCTTGATGTGTCATCATAAAGCCCCCCATCGGAGCTTCGAGCCCCATCCGAAACATCGAAGTCTGTTCGAGGGCGACGATGTCAAGATGCCGGACAGCTTTGATGACGACTACAAAAACCGGGCGCGCGCGGCAGCGGCGGCGAAGATGCGCATTCGTGCCGACATGACCTATCGCGATCTTGGGCTGGTGCAGCCGGAAGGTGGCATCGAGGTTGGTGAGCCGATGGCTGTCGGCCAGCGTGACCGCAAGGTGCCTGATCCCGAGGATGTCCGGGATCTCGTCCTGATCGATCAGCACACCGGCGAACAATTTCGCTTTGAGACCAAGCGAGAGCTCGCCGCCTTTAAATACCAGCGTTACATCAAGCGTTATCTGCGAACAGTCGCCTCGATTGACGAGAATGTCGGCCGGCTTCTGGATTGGCTGGACCAGGCCGGCCAGGCTGAGAATACGATCGTCGTCTACACCTCCGATCAGGGATTTTTCCTCGGCGAGCATGGCTGGTTCGACAAAAGATTCATGTATGAGGAATCGCTGCAGATGCCGTTCCTGGTGCGGTTTCCCAAGGGCATCACTGCGGGGGCTGTAGCAGGCGACATGGCAACCAATGTCGATTTTGCGCCAACCTTTCTCGACTATGCCGGCGTCCCTATCCCTTCTTATATGCAGGGCCATTCGCTCCGGTCGGTTTTTGAGGGCTATACCTCGCCTGATTGGCAGACCAGCGCCTATCACCGCTATTGGATGCATAAAGATGAGTTCCATAATGCTTGGGCGCATTACGGGCTTAGGAACCAGCACTACAAGCTGATCTACTGGTATAATTCAGCCCTTGGCCAGCTCGGTACGGGCGAGGGGGACGAGCCGCCGGAATGGGAGCTTTTTGATTGCGAGAACGACCCGCTGGAACTCTTCAACATCGCCGATGATCGGGACTATGCCGATGTTTTCAAGGCCATGCTGCGCGAACTCGACGCCAAAATGGCCGAAATCGGCGATATCCCGGAGCATGATACCGAGGCCGTTCTTGCCAAGTACTAAGCCGCTTCTCCGAGAATGGTTAAGACTTCGATAAGAGGAATGTCCTAGTCCCGTTTGTTCTTAACAGATCCTTTAAGCGCTGGTGATAGCTTTCCCGGATAGGGGCATGTCGCCCATTTGGATCACGCTCAGGCCCAAGGGGGCAATCTCGGAAGAAGGCTTATGCAGGACACTGGCTATCGTCATGAAAAAGTCCTGGATCTCCATGACCACCAACCGCGCCGAATGAGGCTCTATGGAAATCTGGGGATCAGCATCATTGTCGGTTCTGTCTTCTGGGCGGCCGTACTCTCCCTTCCGATCATCGTGCAAGGGAAGAACCCGGTGACCGTGGTTGCGGAGGCCGTCGGCTATGAGCGGCCGATCGATCATCCGATGATCGCAGTGAGGGACAGCGATCTCCGCCTGATCCAGCCCGCTGGCGGTCCTGAGGAAGAAAACTAGGCTGCATCCTCATCGAGCTTTTGACGTCGGCGAAAGTATCGGTTTTCGAGAACCGCATCGGATAATATTGAATATATTTGAGAAGCGGAAGCGCAGAAAAGTAGGGTTTGCAACCTGTTAGAGCTTCGTGAGAGCGTAGCCTAAGGCATGAGGGCAGGGTTGGGTTGGGTGTCGCCATGGGCGAGAAAGCGATAGGTCAGATCTAGCTGGACATCGCGTGCTTCACCAAAGTCATGAGCGACATTGGGGAACACGACATGTTGTCCCTTTGACAGCCCTTTCAAGATCGCTTCTGCATTGGACGGCGGCGCCCGTAGATCCAACGCGCCGCTCATCAGCAACATCGGAATATCTGTTGTTATCGGCCGGCGAAAAGCATCGCCAAGCTCGAGTTCGGCGACTGGTGCGCAGGCATCGGCACCCAGCAGATCGACCGCATCGCCGATGAGGCTGTCGGCAGCTTCCGCCTTGATCAAAGCGCGCCGTTCCTTAGAAGCGCCGGAAGCGCAGGTGATCAGCAGACTTGCGAGGTTGGACGGATGACCCTGGCGGACCTTGGCCGACCATCTGGCAAGCCAAGAGAGATCGCCCCTTGCGACCATGTCATACAGCCCAGGCAGCTGTTGTAGGAAGGCAGTCTGACGGGAGAATGTGACGGTAGCGAGTGCCAGATCGTAGCGCCCGATTTCCAAAGCAAGATCGCCTCGATCGGTTCGAACGCTAACGTTTTTCGGTGTATCGAAGCCGGCCAGGATCGACGTCATCGAGAGATTGTTGTCACGATGGTCGGCGTCGAATGCCAATTTTTCGACTTTCGCCAGCTGCCTTTCCACGACCGAGGGCATCTCGAACATATCATCTGGGCCGATGACAGCTGCTAAAGCCGCCCGCTCGACCTTATCGGGATGTCGGTTGATCACGGCAAGAGCATGATGGCTGCCGAAGCTCTCACCGACGATCTTTATCTGATCATAACCGAGAGCCGCCCTGAGTTCATCGACATCATCCGCCATGCTAACGACATTGTAGCCGCTGGGATCGACGCCCTCGTCGATCCAGCGTTTGAGGCAGTCTTCGATATAGCGTCGATGGGTCGATCCCATCACCTCGGCCGATAGCGGAAGATCAATAGGCCTTGATAGAACGCCCGGGCAATCCAGGCGGGGATGCGAGGCTCCAATGCCTCGCTGTTCGACCACCAGCATATCACCTCGCCCGCCGATATTGAGATAGTTCTGATAGGTCGCGGCGAAGTTCTCGATATGGTCGAGAACCGGCTGTCCTGGGCCGCCAGGTAAATAAACGAGGGGTGCTTCCCGGCTTGGCCCCGGCTCCGGATGGCGCAAGCGAACGAAGGCGATCTGGATGGTCCCGCTATTGGCGTTGTTCCGGTTTTCCTTAACGAAGAGCCTGCCTCTGTCGCCTTGAATGAGATAATCACCTACCCTGAACGCCGTCGGCTTCATGACGACCTGCTGATCCTGACCCACCGAGGCGGTTTTGGCGCCCGCCATTGGCCAAAGGCAGAGGATCATCATCGGGATGATAGAGCGGACCAGTAGGAAACGGCGGGATATCATTGCGGGCGACCAATCGATGGATGTGGAGCCGGGAGTGAAAGCCGGATCGCCTTGAATGTCTACCTCGCCCGTCCTAATCGTCTTGTTCAAGGCCGGTTCCAACTTTTTTTGGTCAAGAAAACTAGGTATTTGGTCCGAGTGTATGGTGTCCTTGTCGCATTGATGGTTGCCGGAAAGGTAAATACCAACCCTTGACGTCGAGATTTGTTGATCAGTTTCATGGGACCTTGGAAGTAAGAGCCTCACCCCTACTTTCTTGCGAGCGGGCGGACTCCGAGAGCCCCGGGACCAGATTGGAGAGCGTCATGCCTGCGTCCTCCATCAGACATAGAAATATGCTGTCAAAAAACTTCACTTTAATCGGATATTCATCAACCCCGGTTAGAAGGATGGATGCCGTGTATTGATTGTTTTAGTTAATTGTCAAAATTTCTTTGATTGTTAGTTTCAATTGGCTGAATGTGGCACCTTCGCCATGTCATGGATCCGTCGATAACGCTTTCGAAAGAGACCTGGTGCCGACGCTCAAACAGTTCCGTTACCTTGTGGCGCTTGCGCAGGTCTTGCATTTTCGGAAGGCGGCTGAGCAATGTCATGTCAGCCAGCCGACATTGTCCGGCCAGTTACAAGAGCTTGAAGAGCGTCTCGGCGTGCAGCTGGTGGAACGCAGCCGTCGGTCCCAGGTTGTGCTGACGCCGATCGGTCAGACCATCGCCGAACGCGCGCGCCTCGTGCTTCGAGACGTGCAGGACATCGTCGATCTGGGCAGACATGGTCAGCAATGGCTGGATGGCACCATCAAGCTGGGCGCGTTGTCCACGCTCGGGCCCTATCTCTTGCCCCATGTGCTGCCCGAACTTCATCTCAGTCATCCCAATCTGAAGCTCTATGTACGCGAAGGGTTGCCCAGGACATTGGTCCGCAGTCTGGAAGACGGCGATCTCGATCTGTTGCTTTATCCCTCACCGATTCGGGAAGCGGATCTTGAAAGTGAGAGGCTGTTTCGAGAGCAGCTCTGGGTTGTTATGCCAAGGGATCATCCGCTTGCGGCAAAGGAGCAGATCGACCGGACGGATCTCTCCGGCGAGACGGTGCTGGCGCTTGAACCTGGCCATCTCCTCTACCGGCAAGTCGCCGATCTCTGCAGTGACTTTGGCGCTGATCTCTCGCACGACTTTGAGGGTACCAGCCTGGATACCATCCGCCTCATGGTCGGTATGGGCATGGGCATCTCGTTCATGCCGACCGTCTATGTCCTCTTCGAGGTCGCCAAAGATACCCAGGTGGTCGCTCGTCCCCTGATCAACAAACCGCCATCACGCACCATCGCCCTTGCCTGGCGCCGCCATTCCGCCCGCGGCGACGAATATCGAGCCCTCGCCGCCATCATCCGCAGCATCCTCCGCGCCAAACTGCCTGAGGTGACAGTCATCGATTGACGGCTGGCTTGATGCTGATGACGTTGCCATTGGCCATACTATTGCAGATCAAGGTGTTTTCAATTGACTTGGCCGCATGTTCTTAAGCTGATGTCGCGCCGTTAGGATGCATGGAAGCGGAGGTATGTCGGGATAGAAGTTGACGCCAAGGCACCAATGCTTGCTGTCTCTATAAATGTCTTTTCAGATCAAATACATGCTAGTATGAGCCCGACCGTCATTCGGACCACCCGCCGCATGACGACCAAGAGCTGACAACCGATCACTAGCCGCAGTTCAGATCCTAACCCGCTCCGACCTCGGATCGTAGAGAGGCTTCAACGAGGCTTCGGCCCGGACCTTCGTTCCAGCTACCTCAATCTCGTAGGATGAGGCGAGGATGTCGGTCGCTTTCTCGCCGGGGCAGGGGACGTAGCCAAGTCCGATTGCGCCGCCGAGTGTGTGGCCGTAATTGCCAGAAGTCAGGTAGCCCACAAGCTCACCATCCCTGAGGATCGGCTCGGCATGATAAAGGAGCGGCTCTGGGTCAGTCAGGCGGAATTGGACGAGGCGGGTGGACAAGCCTTCGTCCTGTTTGCGCAGCACAGCCTCGCGCCCGATGAAGTCCGGTTTGTCTTTTTTGACGGCAAAGCCCAACCCTGCCTCGAGCACATGGTCTTCGCAGGTGATGTCATGGCCGAAATGGCGAAAGCCTTTTTCGATCCGACAGCTATCCATCATATGCATGCCGCAAAGCTTTCCGCCGATCGCCTTTCGCGCCTCATTCAGGATCTCGAAGACATGGGCCGCCATGTCGCTGGAGACATAAACTTCCCAACCCAGCTCACCCACATATGTCACCCGGTGAACGCGAGCAAACGCCATACCGATCTCGATCTCTTGCGCTGTGCCGAACGGGTTTATTTGATTCGTGAAATCGGCGGGCGACACCATTTCCAATAGCTTTCGCGCATTCGGCCCCATCACCGCGATCACCGCTTCGCCCGTAGTCACATCGGTGAGAACGACATTGAAGTCACCGCGATGCCGTGCGAGCCAGGTCTGATCGGCAAGCCGGGTTGCCGCAGGGGTCACCACGAGATAGGCGGTTTCAGAGAGACGCGTGACGGTCACGTCGGCCTCGATCCCACCGCGCGAGTTCAAGAATTGCGAATAGACGATTTTACCCACTGGCAACGAATAATTACCGCCTGCCACATAGTTCAAGAAACGTTCGGCATCCGGTCCCTCGATGCGGATCTTGCCGAAGGATGACATATCATAGAGGCCGACATTTTGGCGCACGGCCAGATGTTCGCGGGCTGTATTGTCGAACCAGTTCTGACGTTTCCAGGAATAGCGGTATTCTGCCACTTGGCCCTGATCGGCATACCAGTTAGCGCGCTCCCAACCCGCAAGCTCACCGAAAACAGCCCCTTCTGCTGCAAGATGACCGTGCAAAACCGATCGGCGCACGCCTCGCGCTGTTGCTTTCTGGCGGTAGGGAAAGTGATCGGCATATAAAAGCCCGAGCGTTTCTTTTGAGCGTTCGAACAAATAACTTTTGTTGCCCTGAAAAGGCTGCATGCGGACAATATCAACATCGCCCAGATCAAAGGGTTTTTCGCCGTCCTCCATCCAGGCGGCTAACGCCATGCCAGCACCACCAGCGGATTGCACGCCGATCGAATTGAAGCCGGCCGCAACCCAGACATTATCCATCTCAGGGGCAAGGCCGAGATGATATGCATCGTCCGGGGTAAAGCTCTCGGGGCCGTTGAAAAAAGTATGGATGCCGGCCTCCGCCAGCATTGGCATGCGATTGACCGCGGCTTCCAGGATCGGTTCGAAATGGTCGAAGTCTTCGGGCAGCTGGTCGAACTCGAAATCCGCAGGGATGCCGTCCTTGCCCCAGGGCTTGGCGTCGGGTTCAAACGCGCCGAGCAGGATTTTTCCCGCATCTTCCTTGTAATAGGCGCATTCATCCGGCACGCGAAGGACCGGCAACTGAGTGAGGCCGGGTATCGCTTCGGTGACGATATAGAAATGCTCACAAGCATGAAGCGGTACATTCACGCCCGCCATACGTCCCACTTTATGGCCCCACATACCAGCGGCATTGACGATCATCTCACAGTCGATTCGGCCGGTTTCCTCACCTCGCTGCCAACCAACACCGGTCACGCGCCGGCCCTGGCGATGGATCGCCGTCACCTCCGTTTGTTCGACAATCTTGGCGCCGCGTTGGCGGGCTCCCTTGGCAAGCGCTAGCGCGATATTGGTCGGATCGCCTTGCCCATCCTTGTCAAGAAAAACCCCGCCCACGACATCATCGATATTGAGGTGATCGTATTTTTCCTTGATCTCACTCGGCGTGATCACTTCGACCTGCACGCCGAAGGCGCGCGCCATGGACGCCTGGCGGCGCAATTCCTCGAACCGCTCCTCGGTCAGGGCTGCGGTGATCGAGCCATTGCGTTTCAAGCCCGTGGCGACACCTGTTTCAGTCTCCAGCAAGCCATAGAGTTCCTGGCTGTATTTGGCGAGCTTGGTCATGTTTTTTGTTGCGCGGAGTTGCGCGATCAAGCCCGCTGCATGCCAGGTGGTGCCGGAGGTAAGCTGTTTGCGCTCCAACAGTACGACATCATCCCAACCCAGCTTGGTCAAGTGATAGGCCACCGAGCATCCGATGACGCCGCCACCAATGATGACCACGCGGGTTTGTTCAGGAAGTCTCGCCATCAAATACTGCTCCGGATTCTTTATTGGTTAAGAGGGCCTCTGTCACCGTCAATGGCGGCGAAGCGGGGCGAGATTGTACTGCTCCTGCAGGCTTGCATCGAGTGCCTCGTCGATCAGATGGCCATCCTTCGAGAGGATCGATTGGATCTTCGTCTTGGCGCTATCAAGAAGCAGTGGTTTGCCCTTTTCGACCCATTCTTTCGGCGAGGAACGATCGGCGAGATCGGGGTAGATGTAATCCCGCTGCATCAAGTGCAATGTCTGGTCCGATCCGAGATAGTGGCCGGGACCCTCCAGGCAGACCGATTTCATCACCTCGATTGACAGGCTTTCCTCAGTAAGGTCAATCCCGCGCACACAGCGTTGCACCTGGCCCAGCATGTCGTTGCCAAGCACCAGACTTTCCATGCAGAAACCTAGAAGTGACGCATGCATGCCGACGGATTCGTAAACCATATTGAGCCCTGATAGGCCCGCCATGACATTGGAAATCGCCTGTTCCCAACCCGCCTGCATATCCGGCAACTTGCTATCGGCGATGCCGGCAGCGGCACCGCCTGGGATGCCATAAAAGCGGTGCATCTGCGCGCAAGCGGACGTCAACAAAGCCTGCTCGCCTGATCCGCCCGACATCGCGCCGGTGCGCAGATCCGAAACGAACGGCCAGGTGCCGAAGATCGCGGGCGCGCCCGGTTTGATCGCGTTCACATAAACCACGCCTGCCAGACATTCAGCGACCGCCTGCACGATCGCGGTCGCAATCGAGGCGGGTGCTGTCGCACCGGCTTGCCCCGCCGAGAGCAGCAGAACCGGCATGCCGGCGCGCACGCAAATCTCCATGACCTGGCAGCTTTCCTCGGCGAAGGTCATCGGCGGTACGACGAAGCAATTGCTGTTGGAGATGAACGGCCGGGCGCGATATGCTTCCTCACCACCCGCGATCTCGTGGATCAGCTTCAGGCAACCTTCCATATGGGAGGGCTGAACGAAACTTGTGCCGATATGTTTCATCGTGCCCGCAGAGGATGCATAGATCGTGTTGATGTCGAGATCGTAATTGTCGGCGATCTCCCTACAGACCAGGGGCCGTTGGAAGAAATGGACGTTATCGAGATGCTGCACGAGCCTTGCGGCGTCATAGAGATCCTGGGTGGTGCTTTCCCGGTAATCGCCGGTCTCGGCGTCGACGATATGGACTGCCGCACCCGCCGTGCCGTAGTGTACGCGCGTTCCTGAAAGCTCGAGGTCGAAGGCGGGATCCCGGCCGCAAAGCGTGAGCGTCTTGACCGATTTTTCCAGCATCTCGCTAACGACCGAGCGGGGGATACGGATGCGGCCATCCTCGCCCAGCTTGCAGCCTGCCTTGGTCAAGATGTCGATGCCGGATTGCGGTGCCTTAGCCATACCGATCTGCTCCAGCGCATCCAGTGCTGCCTTATTGATGCGCTGGATATCCTCATCCGACAGCGGGCGGAACTGGCCACCCGGCATGCCCGGCCAGACCGGCCGAATGGCGGCATCGAGCGGGGCACTTCGAGCAGCGATACGGGCAGCACGCCCACCGCCGCGACGTCGGTTGATCGCAGAGTCTGCCATCATACCCTCCGCTTATCAGGCGCGAATGCGCGCGTTTTCCGGATCCCAAAGAGGCTCCGGCGATTGCACAACGGCTCGGCAGACTTCGCCGAAAATCTCTACATCTAAGGCGACCCCAGGCTCCGCCAGATCAGCGCGCACAATCGCATGGGCGATCGATGCACCGATGCGATAGCCATAACCGCCCGAGGTCACTTCACCCACAGCCTCGCCATCTTTTCGGATCGTCGACATGGACTTAGCATCCTGTGCATTGCCCTCGATAACCAAAGTTGCAAAGCGTCTCGTGGAGCCCTGCTGGCGTTCGTTCAACAGCGCGAGCTTGCCGGGAAAGTCCTCCGGCTTGTCGAGCCGCACGAAGCGATCCAGACCGCTCTCCAGCAGGGAATAGTCGAGCGACAGATCGCCCTTCCAGGTACGATAGCCTTTCTCCAGCCGCATGCTGTCGAGCGCATACATCCCAAACGGCACTGCACCTGCCTCGATCACCGCATCGTAGATCGCTGGGATATCGGCAGGGGCAGCATGCACCTCCCAGCCAAGCTCGCCGGCAAAAGAGACCCGCGCCAGCATTGCATTGCGCCCAACGACTTCGGCTTGCTGCAGGCTGAGCCAGGGGAGCATCAGATCAGCGCCGCCGGCGATCCTTTTGAACACGCCGCGCGAGGCAGGCCCGCTCACGATCAACGTTGAGACCTCCTCGGTTCGGTCTACAAGGTTAAGCGAACCGTCCTTGGGCAACGCCTTTTGCAAGAGTTCGAAATCATGCCATTGCGCGCTTGCCGCGGTGATCAGGGTGAACTTGTCGTCATCATGTCGAAGGATCGACATCTCCGTGACTACCTTGCCGCGCTGGTCCGGAAAGTAGCCGAGCGTCATCCGGCCGACCTTTGGGAGCGCCCCTGCGATCCGGCCGCGCAGCCATGCCGCCGCCCCATCACCGGCGAGACTAAACCTCGAAAAACCCGGCAGATCCAGCACACCGACCCCGTCACGGACAGCTTCCACCTCTTCCTTCACGCGCTTCGCCCAGGGGCCTTCGCGCTCCCAGATCTGCGTGGCTTTCTCCGACGTGTCGTCGCCCGGCTTGGCGAACCAGTTCGCGCGCTCCCAGCCATTATAGACGCCCATCTGGCCGCCTGATGCAAGCACCTTGTCATGGACCGGCGACAGCTTACGGTCGCGGCCAGCAGGCCATTCATGATGGGGAAAATGTATCCCATATTCGTGGCCATAGGTCTCCAGCGCCTTGACCAGCGTGTAGTCGTGATCGGCGTGGGCGGTGTAGCGGCGTGGATCGCAATCCCACATGTCCCATGCGGTTTCGCCATAGATGATCCACTCAGCCGCGACCTTGCCTGCACCCCCACCCTGGGCGATGCCGAAGGTGAAGGTGTGCGCTTCGAACGCGTTCTCGACACCCGGCA
The DNA here is from genome assembly GCA_050633905.1 of Geminicoccales bacterium. GTDB lineage: Bacteria > Pseudomonadota > Alphaproteobacteria > Geminicoccales > Geminicoccaceae > JANQPX01. Next base: position 31,742 of record JBOEHJ010000158.1, on the reverse strand, counting down.
TCGGACCGATCAGCGGCAGGCCGTCGGGCGCGTAGGGGATTGGCCCATTGATCACGCGCCCAACACCCGATGCGCCGAGGATCGGCACCCGCGCCATCGCATCCTCGATGTAGAATTCCAGCCGGTCGAGATCGTCTGGATAGAGCTGGAAGCTGAAATCGTCCGGCATCGGATCGTCCGGCGTCACCCAATGGGCGCGGCAGTTTCGCTCATAGGGTCCGAGGTTCAGTCCTGCCTTGTCCTGCCGAAGGTAATAGGAAATATCGACATCGCGCAGCAGCGGTACTTTGTGCCCAATCTCCGCCGTCCAGGCTTTGAGTTCGTCGATCTCCTCGGTCAGAAAGTATTGATGGCTCATCACCACCGCCGGTACCCGGCGTCCGCCGTATGGCCGGAACCATTCGCCCACGCGCTGCGCATAGTAGCCGGCGGCATTGACGACCTTCTCGCAGCGGATTTCTCCTTTTTCGGTTTCGACGATCCATTCGCCACTCTCGCGTCTGACACCGGTCGCCGGCGTGAACCGAAGGATCGTCGCCCCTAAATTGCGCGCGCCTTTGGCCATCGCCTGGGTCAGCTGGGCCGGATCGATATCGCCGTCCAGCGGGTCCCAAAGGCCACCCAAGAGATCATGGGTTTCCATGAATGGGTGACGCTCTTTCAACTCAGCCGGGCTGCAAACATCCATCACCAGCCCCTGCGCCTTGGCCATCGAGGCTACATGGGCGAATTCCTGCATGCGTTCGCGCGAATGGGCCAGTCTAATCGATCCTGTCACATGGTAGTTCATGGGATAATCGACCGCGTCGCCTAGGTCTCGATACATCTCGGCCCCATAGCGCTGCATGTTCAGCACTGCCCAGGAGCCGGAAAAATTGGGCACATTGCCGGCTGCATGCCAAGTGGACCCGGAGGTCAGCTCGTTCTTCTCCAACAGCACGCAGTCGGTCCAGCCTTCCTTGGCGAGGTGATAGAGAACCGAAACACCGACGACACCACCACCGATGACGACCACGCGCGCTGTTGTGGGGAAATCTGCCATCTTTGCCTCTCAGTAGACCGGTGGGGAAATGACCCAGACCGAGACGGCTGGGCGATCATAGGGATTGGACCAGCGGTAGCGGTGACCGCGAAGTCGAAAACTGTCACCTTCCGCCATGGTAAAGGGGCGATCATCGATCCAGACGTCGAGCATGCCCGACACCATGTAAGCTAGCTCCTGGGTGCTCCGTCGAATATCCTCTCCACGACTTGAGCCCGGCTGAAACGTCGAGTGGATGACCTCGAAGTCGTCAGTAAGATCAGGTGACAAAAGCGTTTCGACCAGACCACTGTCGAAGACCCCAACCGTGCGTCGACCATTCGCTCTGACGACCAGCCCACGCTCTTCCTCAGGCATGTCGTGACGTCCGAAAAACAGCGATAGGGGCACATCGAAAACTTTCGCTATCTGCTGAAGGTCGCGCATGCGCGGTCTCGAGATATCCCGTTCAACCTGGCTTAGCCAGCCCACGGACTTATCCAAAGCCTGCGCCATGTCCTCGAGCGTCAACCCGCGGGATTTCCGCAACGAACGCAGATCGGCGCCAAGGGTCTCAGTCTCCATTAGAGGGCAAGCCTTCTCCTGAAGTTATCTTAGCAAATGTCACCCATTTCATGAAAAAATCAAATCTTTTTTCACGTCAATGAACGATCGGTATAGCCGGCGGCGCATGCATTACCAGTTACGCTACCTTTTACCGCAATTTTGCAATGGGTTGTTCGGGGACTCTAAAATTTCAGATCGCGAGTCCTGGACTCAATAATGTCATCGCCAGCTTACTGCCCCTCAGAACTGCTTGAGATGGTTTTAGTCTGGGCTGATGAGAGGGGGCGGTTGGTGCTGTAGGCTCAAAAAATACTCTTACATTATGAAAAGGTTGGCTTACGGAGTCTTCTTTTTCGAATTGACCGCTCATCTTCTCCGATGTGGTCTCGGTGTTCTAATTTCGACGCTCCTAAGGTCTGAGGCAGTTAAGCTCATGTTAACCGTAGCTTGACAAGGTTCCTTCTGGCCCATGTTCGCCTGAGAATTTGCTCGCCCGTAGCTCTTCCCAACGTGGCTAAGACAATTGTCATCGGGGCCGTCTAGGAACTGCGCGATAGGTATGGGGCTGAAGACGTTGGCCGCAAGGTCTCTCAGACCCGGTTTAAATATCCCTTGGATCAACCTCGCATACCAATGCTTCGCCCCGCATATAGCGCTGGATATTATCGAGGAACAGATGATCCCAGCGATCTTGAACGCCGTCGCCTGCAAAGGAGGTATGGGAGGTCAGCCGGATTTTCGGATGCGACCAGAGAGGGTCATCCACCGGCAGAGGTTCGGTATGAAAAACATCGAGGATCGCGGTCGACAACTTGCCGTTGTCGAGGGAGGCGATCAACGCTGCATCGTCGATCAACCCGCCGCGTGCGATATTGACCAGCGCGGCACCGTCTTTCACCGCTTTGAAAAAATTCGTGCCGGCAAGACCTCGTGTCCTGTCATTTAGCGGACAGGCCAACAGGATAACGTCCGCATCGGGCAGAAACGTTTGGAGATCGTCCAAGGTTCCCGATCTGTCGACGATATCGGAGGTGCTGGGTGTACGTCGTATCACGGTGATACTGGCCCCGAACGCTTTCGCACGTTTGGCGACTTCCTGACCGATGGGTCCGTAGCCTAGGATCAGCCAATTGCTGCGCGACAGCTCGCGAAATGGTGTGCGCTGCCAATCTTTGGCAGCCTGCATCGCCCGTTGGCGTTCGATCGGATGAAAGATGCCTAGAACCTGAGCCATGACATATTCTGCGATCGCCACACCCTGGGCACTGCTGTTGCAGATCCGAATTTTTTTGTGACTTGCTTCTTTGTAGAACGGATCGTCCAGACCAGCGTTGAAGGTCTGAAGCACGCCCACTGTTTGGCAGGCAAGGACGGTCTCGAACGCCACGTTGCGCGCTTCGCCTTGGTTGAGATGTGCGCTTAGCCACAGATAATCGACATTAACCTCGCTGGGTGAGGTCGTACGTCCATCAATCAGAAATTGACCATCGTCATTGAATGTCACCACGTCGATATCGAGGCCAAGGGCCTGCAGTTGCTCGCCGATATGATCCCAAGATTTTTGATGCATCGCGACGATGGCGGTCATTTCGCGTCCTTTTTTCTTTACATCGGAAGGTTTGCGCTGATGCGGATAGTGACGTTATCCATCAACAATAGTGTTCAGCACCGATTTGCTGGTTTTCGGAGTAACGATGGCCAAAAGCGAAGCCAGACGGCAGCAATCGATCAATCTCGGCCAGATCTTCGATGGAAATCTCAAGATCGGCGGCGCGCGCATGTTCTTCCAAGTGTTCAGGCGAGCGTGTGCCAGGGATCGGAATGAGATGCTCGCCTTGTTGCAGCACCCAGGCGAGCGCCAGTTCCGCGGGTGTCGCTTTCTTTGCTACTGCGAGCTCCTTGAATGGCTCCAGCACCTTCAGATTATCGCTGAAATTCGGCTCGAGAAAACGCGGATTGTTCTTCCGGAAATCCATCTTGCCGAACTCCGCAGGCACAGGCGGCTTGGTCGAAAACATACCGCGGGCGAGGGGGGAAAACGGCACGAAGGCGACACCAAGCGCCTTGGTTGTCTGGACCATCCCAAGATCTGGCTGACGGGTCCACAACGAATATTCGCTTTGCACCGCCATGACTGGATGGACGGCGCAAGCGCGACGAAGGGAGGTCGGCGAAATCTCGGAAAACCCGATCCCGCCAATCTTGCCCTCTTCTTTGAATCGGACCAAGGTTGCCATCACATCTTCGATCGGCCGCGCTGGCTCGCGTCGATGAATGTAATAGAGATCGACATACTCCACACCCAAACGCTTCAGTGACCCTTCGAGGACGTTGCGAAGATGCTCCGGGCTGTTGTCGAAGACACGCTCATTGGTATCCGGTCGGCGCATGATGCCGCCCTTGGTCGCGATCGTGAAACGGCCGGGATGATCTTTGATGAAGGCACCGATGACCTCTTCTGAAACGCCGTTGCCATAGACATTGGCCGTATCAAGAAAATCGATGCCGAGATCGAGCGCGCGCGCAAGAGTGCTATGACTTTCCGCCATGTCGGTCGGACCATAAGCGCCGGCAAAGCTCCAGCAACCGAGCCCGATTGCGCTTACCAGCGGCCCTCCCGCACCAAGTTGACGTCTCATCATAGTATCAATCCCTCAAGTAAGCCCAAGCTATGTTAGCCGAACGAACACTAAGTGGCATTAGGCAACAATCCAAGGTGGTGTGGCCACCTCATTTAGTTTTGACTGGTGAGGTAGGATCTCTGAGCTGCTTAGCCATTTTAATTGGCGTTGACAGATACTGGCGGGACCGATCGCATGCAGCCAAACAGGGACGAAAGGCAATGCTCGTCGATCGCTTCTCGTTCTCACTGAATGTGGGCTCAATCCGATAAGTGCAGGTTGCCAAACCCAACCGATTGCGAGCTTACTTGAACCCTGCGATAGGCGTCGATTGCAGCCGTCAGTCGATTGTTTTACGGAGCAGGACCACATTGTCGAGGATGAGGTTTGAGGACCAGATGAATGTCGCGTCGGCATCGGGGGCATCAAAAATCTCGGTGAAATTGGTGTAGCTGGGCTTGTTGTCCACCCCTACGATTTCGTTGCTGAACGTCGACGCCATCGGCCAGGCCGCATCGTCGAATGCAGCGCTCATCCAGCCCTTAGGAAGTTCCCAATGGGCGGCGGAAAAGGATGTTCCGTCATTCGCAGCCGACATATCGCAAGCGGAGCTGTCGCGTAAGGGGCCGTCGATGTTGAGGCAGCTTCGATCTTTTAGGGGACTGATGTAATAGGTCTGGGCGCGCCAGGTTTCATCGGTCAACAACACCGTGTCGCGGGCCGTGTCCATGATGTGTGCAACCAGACCACCGTCGCCGGGGTGAAACCCGCTGCCACGCCCCTTCTCGGAACCAAGGCCGAGATTTTCCTCCCAATCCACCATCTTGATCGCCAGCGTCACCGGACGGTCCGCCTTGAACCGCACGATGCTTGAATTGAACGGCGTGAACGGCACGGGATCGACAGCGAGGAGCTGTCCGTTGACGTAAAGTTCGAAGTAGTTGTCGGCGAACAGATAGGCCGTGAATTCCTCGCTGCCGCCTGCATCGATCAAGGGAATGGAGGACGTGTCGACGGACGACAGGTTGTCCGGCGTGACGTCATTACAGGCGTTATAGAGATCAGTGGCCTTCGCCGCCTCGAGGAACGCCGTTTCCGCAGGCATGATCCAGGTCTTGCCGTCATCCGACGTGATCTTACCCACCGCACTGGTTCGCGCCTTCGGGCCGCAGTCGAAAAGGCCGGGATCAGTCATCTCGGCAGGGCCTGTCGAGAAGCTCGGATCCTCAGCAAACGCCGCCGCCGACATGAAAAGACTAGACGATACAACCAGGCCGACCAGCAACGAAAAAGTGGTGTGTTTCATCTGTCATCTCTCAGATTGCGTTCTGTTGAGCGCGCGGTCTCGCGGCATGTTCGAAACGAATGAGTCCCGACAAGAAACCACATACCCTTGGATTTCCAAGCTCTTTCTTCGAAGGTGGCCCAAACCCTATGAGGTGGCCGCGCCACTAGTTCTCGGTTTGGGGCGGCGGGCGTCGTACCGGGCGGTTGGTGGCGTCGCAGGCGGTCTCGCTGCCTTCATTGGTGCAGCCGGTCTCGCCCGCATGGCATGGGAGGATCGCGTTAGCATCCGGATTGTTTGCATGATAATGATAGCCGAGGCCTTCGCTTACATGTCCGCGGCATGCATCTAGATCGTCAGAGGAGGATCCATCCGGGTTCAGACGCGCATGCAGTTTGAACCCGCCCATCGCGATGCCGATGACAGGCGCATGCTGGTCATCCGCCAGCACCTCGGTCGAACAGCCCGTGGCCGCATGGTAGTGGTAACCGACATGCAGGTTGATATGTCCGCCGCAATCATCGAACGGCGCTAGCGTGCGCGCACCCAGGATCGCATCTTTAGGGGCGGCGCCGTCCAGTCGAACGCCATTCAACGCCACGCCGGTGCCGGCATTACCGGTCACCGGATTGGGCTGCCCATTCAGAACGGGTTTGAGCGGCAGCACATAAGTGCGCTCTGTTGAGCGGCCCATATAGTCGAGCTCGCATTGAACGCAGTAGTTTGTATAGGCTGGATCGACATTGGGGCGCGCTGCGGCCTGGCAATCATCCAGCGTATCCGTGCCCCTAATCTTGCCGGTATCGGGATCGAACAGCCGCCACACCGTATCGTCATAGAAGATGGCGAGATTTTCGATGAACGCGCCATCGACATTATAGACCTGATCGTTTTCCAGCCAGATGCCTCCGGCCTTCTCGCTGTCGGACACATTCGTTGGACACCATAGGCCGGTTTGATGATCGACGGGCTCACCAGTCTCGGTTATGGCGACGCATTGGGTCTCCGTGCCGCCTGACAATTTGCAATCCACGATCTCTGGATTCGAGACGATCGCGCCTTCAGCGAACAACGCTTTGACCTCGTTCAGAACATTGGAGCCTGACATATCCGCTCGGGCGGCATCCGTGATGGCGGAACTGGACAATGCCCCCAGGCCCAAGACCATAGACATCCGGTTCATGAACATCTCCATGTCATTGACGTTGCGCTGGCCTCTTGGCTTTGCGCTCTATCCATGATCATTGAATTCCATAATTAGTTCTGATTGAAATAGTTTGAATAAAAACTAATATCAAGAGATGTCTAGCGATGCGACCAAGGCTTGCCCAATTCCACTCCTTGCGTCATTCAGCAGATCTGCTTGAAAAGCGCTTGACCAAGATGTAGAGCCCTCTTGGTGTGCGCCCCAGACAGGCGCGTATCCTGAATGCCCTACAGCGGATGGGTTCAACGTCACAGGCGCAGCTGGCCAAGGAATTTGGCGTCTCAGCGGGCAGCATGAGTTCCATGACGGGCCGGCTTTTCGCGAAAGGCTTGATCCTGCGCCAGAACAACCCCGATGATCATAGGGGCGACATTCTAAGCCTGACATCGTCAGGAACCAGGATGCTCGGTGACGTCTGCAATGTCTGGCGAGATGTCGACGCGATCATCAAGGCTGCACTCGGACATGAGAAAACAGCTGATCTCACCGCCTTGACCAAAGGCTGAAGGTGGCATTGGGTGGACATGTCCCGGGTCAGGGTCAACCCACGGACAATTCGAAGACGCCGATCTCATGAGAGCAATCATTCCACAATGAAGGGGCAATTTGATATGCAACAAGGTCGTTTTGACAGCTGCAATTCTTCTACTGAACGTCGACCTGGTCGGGTTGCAGGTCGTCATGGCTGAAGCGCCGGTCATTCTAACAGAAGGCGCTGTGATCTATCTCGCCGACAATCTCGATGAGAAAGACAAGCTTGGCTGGTGCATCGATACCGAGGGGCGTGGGTTCGCCGAACAGTTCCAGGCGCATTCCTGCAAACCTAAAGGTGGCGATACGCAATTCTCATTCGATGCAGCGACCGGCGTGATCCAATCGGTCGCGTTTGACGGCAAATGCATGACGCTCAGTGACCCTGATAATCAGGCGCTTCCCTTTGGCCTGCTCGATTGCGAGCAAGATGAGCCCGCTCAGCAGTTCGCTTACGATGCTGAGACCATGCAGTTCAAAATTGCCGGTGATGATACCCATTTTGTTGCGGTGGCGCCGATCAGCATCGCAGCAGGCCCTTTCATGTCGCGTGATCTCATTCTGGCATCCTGTGCCGACACCGACCCCAGTATTATGCAATGGGTGAGTCGAGACTGACGACAAGGGAGCACCATAGGGCCCTTCTAGCAGGTGCTTGAAGGAAACGGTCGAGTCCGTGTTAAGGAAAGAATGTTGGCTATCTCCGGCGATGGCAGCCTGAAGTTGTACGCCAACTCAAACCGTTTCCAAAAGCTGACGCCTGGCGTGCTGCGAAGGTCTACCTTCCGGCCTTTTTACCCAAGATCAGCTGCGAGGCGAATGCGTTATTTCCACCAGGAGGCCTAGTATATCTCGGCGAGGTGGAGCTTTTTAGGAACACGCATTTGAAGGCAACAATTTCCGCCAAGTTGGTCATATGATCACAGTATTTGATTCACACGAAAACTTGGAATTGCGTTTTTAATCAATAAGTTACGCTTATAATAACATGAATTTTTCGATGTTGTCACACTACCAGATTATGAGCGAATACTCGCCAACGCCTTCTTGGACCCGCTGATCATTTAGCCTGTAAGCAAAATGCTTCACAATATGGTCAGCTTGTGGTGCTAGGCTATTGCCCTGGACTTCAGTATCTCCGCTATGCTTGGTCGCAAGAGCGCAAATAGCTCACAATGAGAATGCTTGATGGGAGCCGATCTGGTGCCACAGAATTATCGTCTACTAAAAGTTTTTTTTGGCTTAGCGCTTTTACCTGGCCTGCTCCTTCAGAGTGCTTGCAGTGCGATCGATCAGCCCAATCTGGGCGAACTCTATGATCAAGCAGCAAAAGTCAGCGATCTCGATCGTAATCCGATCATCGTCATTCCCGGTATTCTCGGCTCCAAGTTGCGCGCCAATGGCGATGGGGCGGTGGCTTGGGGATCCTTCATTGGGGCGTATGCTGATCCAGGAGAGCCTGAAGGTGCGAGGCTTCTGGCGCTGCCGATGTCGAAAGGCCAGAGCCTTGGCGAACTCCAAGATGAAGTCGAGCCCAGCAGCGTGCTCGACAGCATCACGGTATCACTCCTTGGTTTGCCCTTTGAGCAAGGCGCCTATGTGCACATTCTGCGCACGCTCGGCGCCGGCGGCTATCGGGATGAAGGCTTTGCCACGGCATTTGACATCGACTACGGCGAGGAGCATTTCACCTGCTTCCAGTTCCCCTACGATTGGCGCCGCGATATTGTTGAAAGTGCTAAGGACCTGCACAATTTCATCATCGCGCAACGCGCTGATGTGTTGAAGCAGTTTGAGGAGAAGTATGGCGTTACCGACCATGATCCGAAGTTCGACCTCGTCGCTCATTCGATGGGTGGCTTGGTCGCGCGCTACTATCTGCGTTACGGAACCCAGGATCTGCCAGCTGATGGTTCGCTGCCTGAGCTGACATGGGAGGGCGCACGTTACGTCGATCGCGCCGTGTTGATCGGCACGCCGAATGCCGGCTCGTTGAAGGCGTTTCAACAGCTCCTGGAAGGGGCTGACTTCAGTCCAATCACGCCGAGCTACTCACCCCAAATACTTGGCACCATGCCATCGATCTATCAGCTCTTGCCACGCGAACGCCATGGTGCCGTCGTTGATGCCAGCAACCCTGATCAGAAAATTGATGACTATATGAACCCTGCATTATGGGAAAAGATGGGCTGGGGCCTTGCCGATCCGTCTCAAGATCAGCTCTTGGTAGCGCTTATGCCCGGAATCGACGATGCCGAAGAACGGCGACGGACAGCGATCGATCATCAGGCAAAAGCTCTTCGGCGCGCCAGCCAATTCATGCGTGCCATGGATCTCCCAGCCGCGCCGCCCGATGGCCTCTCACTCCATCTTATTGCCGCCGACAGTGAACCAACAGACGCTATCGCCGCAGTCGACCTGGTGTCAGGCGACGTGGACGTTATCGATGAAGCGCCTGGTGACGGCGTTGTTCTCCGAACCAGCACGTTGATGGATGAACGGGAGGGAAAACCCTGGACGCCGAAATTGCAAACGCCCATTGATTGGGAAACCGTTCTATTTGTTTTCGATGATCATCAGGGCATGACCCGCAACCCAGTCTTTACCGACAATATTCTCTACTTCCTCCTGGAGGCACCTTAGGCTTCAGATCGAACTGTATCTTAGCATGCCATCGCGCACTCTCGACGGTGAAGGTCCAAGATTCCTCAGCATTGGGAAGGTCGACTTCAGCACTGAATGGAAGGCTTGAAGCTGTCTGATCGACAAGGATGTCATGGTGACAGCTCGCTCGTAGCATGTTCGGTACCAGAAAATTCAGACAATGAACCGGATACCCCAAGCGATTCCTGGCACGTTCTTCGAAAGCGGTCCTAATCAAATGATGTGGTCAAACCGCCCACTAGCGGTGGGGTGGACCGTGGACACCGATTGGGAACGGTTTGTTGTGCCGGTGCCGATCAGGTCACGGCTAGGGCCAGAGCTTGGTCGAGATCTAAGATCAAGTCGTCTGCATGTTCAAGCCCGATCGAGAGACGAATGAGCCCCTCGGACACACCGGTTATTTGACGTACATCCTCAGGTACGCCTGAGTGGGTGGTCGAGGCGGGATGGCAGACGAGAGATTCGGTGCCGCCGAGACTGACGGCCAGCTTGAACAATCTAAGCGCATTGACGATCCGAAAAGCGGTCGCGCGATCGCCGTCGATCACGAAAGAGAAGGTCGAGCCGGGGCCGGTGCATTGGCGATCATAGATGGCGCGGCTGTTGGGATCTTGGTCATGCTCGTTATGAAGAACGCGGGCCGGCATATGCGGGTTTGACGCCAGCCAGGCCGCGACCCGCCGCCCGCTTTCGGCTGCTCGCTCCATCCGCATGAACAGGGTTTCCATCGATCGCGCGATCATCCAGGACGAGTGGGGATCAAGCTGAGAGCCGAAGGCGCTCCGGGTCAGCCGGATCTTTTGCAACACATCCTTGGACCCGGTGACGCCGCCGGCAACGAGATCACTATGGCCACCGATATATTTGGTCAGCGAGTAGATACAGAGATCAATGCCATGCTCGATCGGGCGCTGGAAAACTGGGCCAAGCATCGTGTTGTCGCAGGTCGAGATCGGCCGGTAGCCATGAGCCTGCTCAAACGCATCGATGGCGCGTTTGACCGCTGCGAAATCGATCAAGGCGTTGGTCGGATTGGCCGGGGTCTCGATATAGAGGATTTTGACTGGACCCAGTTCGGCAGCCCGGCTGAGCGCGTCCGCAATCTCGCCTTCCGCCAGGCCATCGACGAAGGGAACAGCCTTGACGCCGAGGCTTTCCATGTTCTTGCGGATCAGTGTTTCGGTGCCGCCATAAAGTGGTGTCGAATGGACGATGACGTCGCCTGGCTTCAAGAGCGCTAAGAAGGTGGTGCTGATCGCTGACATGCCTGATGAGGTCACGGCCGCAGCCTCGGTGCCGTCAAGCAGGGCAAGGCGGTCTTCGACAATTTCCAGATTAGGATGATTGAAGCGGCTGTAGACCAGGCCAGCGCTCTTCCCTTCGGGGACCGGTTTGCGTCCCGCGACCACGTCGAAGAAGTCCGCCCCCTCCTCAGCTGTCCGAAAGGCGAAGGTCGAAGTGAGGAAAACCGGAGGCTTCACCGCCCCTTCCGACATGAAGGGATCATAGCCGTAAGACATCATTTGCGTGGACGGATGAAGTTCACGCTTCGCAAGCTGTGTCCGATGATAGACGCGATCAAGCATGGCTGCTCCTTTGAGGGCACTATCTACAGATTCTAGCATCACCCAGATGGTGTTTCTGGCTAAAAACATCTAATATTCACTAAATAAATAGAGGTTTTCAGCTCATGAGCCTGGATAAAATCGATCGAAAGATCCTGACTGCTTTGCAGCGTGACGGTCGCGCCAGTGTTGAAGCAATTGCTGAAATCGTCGGCTTGTCACCAACCCCGACGCGCCGCCGGATCCGCAGGCTCGAGCAGGAGGGCATGATCAGGGGATATACGGCGATCGTCGATCCCATGGCCTGCGGGCTCGACCTATCGCTCTATGTGTTCATCAAGCTAGAACGCCGCAGCCGCGAGAATATCGATGGGTTCGAAAAAGCCATCGACCGGCTGCAGGAGGTGGTGAGCTGCGATCTGGTCACGGGCTCACACGACTATCTCTTGATCATGCATATAGCGAACATGAACGACTACAATCGTTACCTCCACGAAGTCATCGCCGATGTTCCTGGCATCGTCGGCATCGAGACCAGCATCGTCATCGGGCAGATCAAACGCAGCAGGACACTGGCCCTTTGACCATTATCGTCACGCCTTGATTGACCACTATCGACATTCTCTGCCTAGCCATCTCATCAGAAGATCGCTTTTAGATTTTGGTTTGATTGCATTTTGTAAATCATCCCATACTGATCTCCATGCAGGATAGCATTCTCAATGTGCGCTCCTGCGTTGGGAGGCACATAACAGATGGCAAATCTGCTAACGACAGCTGCTCGTAGCGGCCACTTGGCGTTTCAAAGCCGGGGAGAGCCCGCATGAGTGCCGAGCAGACTTTTCGCGTCGATTGCCTGCAATACGCCAACTGGTCGGAGACGATCTTTCGGCAAATGCGAGAAGGCGGTCTGGATGCTGTCCATGTCAACATGCTTATCACGAGACGTTTCGTGAGACCGTGCTCAATATCGAACGCTGGAACCGATGGTTCGAACAGTATCCTGATCTGATCATGCAGGCTCGAACTAGTGATGATATTCGTAAAGCCAGGAGTACCGGGCGCACGGCCATCATTTTCGGGTTTCAGAACCCGTCACCCATTGAGGATGACATCGGCCTCGTCGAAATCCTGCATACGCTTGGCGCGCGCTTCATGCAGCTCAGCTACAACAACCAATCGCTTTTGGCGACCGGCTGCTACGAGGCGGAAGATCCCGGCATCACCCGCATGGGGCGTCAGGTCATCAAGGAGATGAACCGGGTCGGCATGGTGATCGACATGAGCCATTCAGCCGAGCGCTCGACCTTGGAAGCGATTGAGCTATCGGAACGTCCGATAGCGATTACCCATGCGAACCCAACCTCCTGGCATCCAGCTTTGCGCAATAAATCAGATGTTGTTTTGAAGGCGCTGGCACGCTCCGGCGGCATGCTTGGCTTTTCCCTGTACCCCCATCATCTCAAGGAAAAGTCTAACTGCACGCTGGAGAGTTTTTGCGAGATGGTTGCATAAACCGCAGAGCTCATGGGCGTCGATCGCATCGGCATCGGCTCGGATCTCTGCTAGGATCAGCCTAACAGCGTGGTTGAATGGATGCGCACCGGTCGCTGGAGCAAGGTGATCGATTACGGCGAAGGCTCGGCGACCGCCGCCGGATTTCCGGAGATGCCGTCCTGGTTCCGGGATAACCGCGACTTTCCGGCGATCGAAACGGGACTAGGACATGTCGGTTTCAGTCAAGCTGATATCGCCGCGATCATGGGAAACAACTGGATGGATTTTTTCGATCGCAGTTTTGAGGGGCAGGCTGTAACCAAGGCGTAATCCAACGACTACTGGTATGACTGAAACGAAAGGTTCTCCCTGGCCTTCTAAGAAAGTAGCTGCATACCGTCGATCTTGGCGATGGCAGAGCGAACCAAATGATGTGGTCACACCATTATGCGTGGTGGACTGACGGATGACAGCATCCAACCAGGACAGGGCAAACGTGCCGCTCAGGCCTCCCAAGACCGTGATGCGTCTTGAGCGTCTTGGGTCATTTCATCAGTGCCGCCTGTCCTTCATGCACAGCTTACTGCGGCGGCTGAAACGCGAAAATTGGTTTTTTTTCGAGGAGCCGTTTTGACATCGAGGAGACGGGTGTCGGTACGGCCATCTACAGCATGCAAGGACCTTTTCGGACCCATAGCCTGATCTGCTTTGCTCATGATTTGCCGCCTGAGCTGCCCTCCGATCGTGTCATCGAAGAGGCTTAGGATGCAACCTTCACGCTGTTCGATGGCGTTCCAACAGCGGAGGATATTGAGCGGCTGTCCTTGAAGGTTACAAAGCAGGAGGCCGGGCGCACCTCAGCCAGGGAAATCTGCCTTTCCCCAGCAACGGCCTGGCCCATAGAAAACCATCAAACTTCTTCCGCAAAAAAACGCCTGCTTTGCAATCCTTACCTTGAGGTATTTTTCTCTCAACCAAAGCGCATTTTTCATCTCATCGTATGATGAACGAGATCTGTGAGTCCATAGCGCCAGCTGACCGCGGATTCAGCGAAGCAGGCGTGAATATAGAACGGGGTATAGCCTAGCTCGCTGGCTGCGCCAAATCTCAACAAATCAGCCGTTCTCACAGCCGGTCACATTCGCGAGCGAAGCATCTTAGGTGGCTTTATCTGTTAGCTATTAATGCGCGTATAGTAGTTACGATCTCTTCAACTTTAACTGTTCAATTAGTCTTCAATTATAAGTTGAAGAAATCAGAGATTGTCCTTCGATTCCGACTGGTCGGGATCTGTTCAAAAAGAATAGATGGAGGAGTCATGCTGAGAAGAGCCATGCCTTTAGCAGTATTAATGGCGATACTACAGTCATCCGTAGCGCCGATTGCTCTTGCTGATACCAATAGCGAGGTGACGACCAATCAAGAATGGTGGCCTAACCAACTGAGCCTGAGAGCTCTCCGCGACAACTCTCCTTCATCTGACCCAATGGGCGAAGACTTTGATTATGCGGAGGCATTTAACAGTCTTGATCTGGATAGCCTCAAGCAAGACATCGAAACGCTGATGACCACGTCACAAGGCTGGTGGCCGGCGGATTATGGCCATTATGGACCGCTCTTCATTCGGATGGCCTGGCATAGTGCCGGCACCTACCGTGTTGGTGATGGTCGCGGTGGCGCCAGTGCCCGGCAGCAGCGATTCGCACCGCTCAATAGCTGGCCCGACAACGGCAATCTCGACAAGGCGAGGCGCCTGCTTTGGCCGATCAAGCAGAAATATGGTGCGTCGATTTCCTGGGCCGACTTGATGATCCTGGCTGGGAATGTGGCGTTTGAATCCATGGGTTTTCAGACCTTCGGCTTTGCTGGCGGCCGCGAAGATGTTTGGGAACCGGAAGAGGTCAATTGGGGTTCGGAGAAAGAGTGGCTTGCCGACAGCGAGCGTTATAGCGGCGACAGGGAGCTGCAAAAGCCCCTCGGCGCTGTTCAGATGGGCTTGATCTACGTCAATCCCGAAGGTCCGAATGGCAACCCGGACCCGCTTGCGGCGGCCAAGGATATTCGCGAGACCTTCGGGCGCATGGCGATGAATGATGAAGAGACTGTAGCCCTAATCGCCGGCGGTCATACCTTGGGTAAGGCCCATGGTGCGGCTGATCCAGGCGAGCATGTCGGTCCGGAACCCGAATCCGCAAGCCTCGAAGAGCAAGGCTTCGGCTGGACGAGCAGCTATGGCACCGGCAATGCTGGCGATACGATCACCTCAGGACTGGAAGGTGCCTGGACCGCAACGCCCATCGCCTGGAGTTCCAACTTTCTCGATAATCTCTACGGCTTTGAGTGGGTGCAAACCAAGAGCCCGGCGGGTGCAACCCAATGGATCCCCGATGACGAGGACGCCACCTTTGTACCGGATGCCCATGATTCATCAAAAAACCATGCGCCCATCATGCTGACGACTGACCTAGCCCTCAGATTTGACCCGATCTACGGGCCGATCTCGAAGCGCTTCCATGAAAACCCGGAAGAATTCGATGCAGCCTTTGCCAAGGCCTGGTTCAAGCTGACCCATCGCGATCTAGGTCCGCGTGTTCGTTATCTCGGCGATGAGGTTCCCGAAGAGGAACTGATCTGGCAAGACCCGGTACCTGCTGTGGATCATGCGTTGATTGAGGCGGGCGATATCGCTGATCTCAAGGGCAAAATTCTCGGATCTGGGCCGTCCATCTCAGAACTGGTCAAGGCCGCATGGGCATCGGCCTCCACCTTCCGCCAGACCGACAAGCGCGGCGGCGCCAATGGTGCTCGCCTGCGTCTGGCTCCGCAGAACGATTGGACGGTTAACGATCCTCTGGACCTGGCGAATACGTTGTCGACCCTTGAGGAAATCCAGAGCGACTTCAACAGCGCACAATCAGACGGCAAGAACGTCTCTCTCGCTGATCTGGTCGTGCTGGGCGGGGCTGCAGCCATCGAGCAAGCTGCGAAGAATGCTGGACAGGATATCGAGGTTCCCTTCACACCTGGTCGCATGGACGCTTCGCCTGAGCAGACCGACACGGTCTCGTTTGCCGTCCTCGAACCGGCAGCCGATGGGTTCCGTAACTATACCGGCGACGTCGCTCCGGAAACCTCGGTGGAGATGTTGATCGACCGGGCAGACCTGCTCGATCTGACCGTTCCGGAAATGACCGTTCTGGTCGGCGGCCTGCGGGTCTTGAATGCTAATGCTGGAAAGTCTGAGCATGGTGTTTTCACTGAGCAGCCGGAGACACTGAGCAACGATTTCTTCCGAAACCTGCTTGATGTGTCGACTGAATGGACGTCGATGGCGGATGGCGTCTATGAGTGAGGGACGCGATCGGGCATCAGGCGATGTCAGATGGACGGGCACTGCCGTCGATCTGATCTTCGGCTCGAACTCGGAACTCAGAGCCCTTGCCGAGGTTTATGCGGCCGACGATGCCAAGGAGACTTTCCTTGAAGACTTTGTCGAGGCGTGGACCAAGGTGATGATGCTGGACCGCTTCGACATGGTCTGATCGGTCTGACCATATAAGAGCTTTGGCAACCTGACTTGACTCTTGACGTGACGTCACAGCGGCGCATCAACTTCATTGAAGCGCCGCTGTGATCACGCGAGCGTTCTTTAAATTCCATCTAGCCTAAAGAAAAAGTTCGGGGCTAGAGAGCATCGTCAACGGCCTTCGCTCCGAGGACGAGCAGGCTCGATTCGCCTTCATAAAGTCTTAGGTGTTTTCAGTTTAACTTCTGAAATATATCTGGAGTTGAGGCGGGTGATGGATATTCGATCAGTAGCATTAGACCAACGCGGCGCCGTAATGATCCTCGGAGCGTTTTTGATCATACCAATGATCGCTTTCGCAGGTGGTGCTGTGGATCTCGTGCGGATGAGTCTGATCGAAAATCGCATGCAGGCTGGTATCGATAAAGCCGTTCTAGCAGCCGCGTCACTGAATAATGAGCAGGAGATTAACACTGTCATCAACGAATATCTTGCCATCAATGTTGGTGGGGATCTGGAATTCGTTAACGACTTGAACATTACGATTGATGTGGATATTCAAGACAATTCAAGAACTGTCGAAGCGGTTGCTGCTGGGACAATCGACAACTTCTTTCTCGGTGTTATCGGGCTCGACACGCTAAACGTGAATGTTGCGAGCACGGCCGCTCAGTCTATCCAGAATATCGAGGTATCGCTCGTCCTCGACGTTTCATCGTCGATGAGAAACAACCGCATCGCGAATTTGAAGACGGCAACAAAGGGCTTTCTAGACAAAATCTTGGGCGAGGGTGATGAGAGCATCACGACTATTAACCTGGTTCCCTACGGCGGCACCGTTAATATAGGACCGCTCTTTGCGACCTACGCTACATCTCTCGATGACGCAATAGTTGATCCAACCGAGTCGCAATACACTTCGAGCAACATTGCTGAAGGCGGCTTCCGTTTTTCCGACGGCCTTAACTGCATCGAATATGCTGATGACGATTTCGACGATGCCGTCTTGCCGGTCAACAGTCGCTCCCAAGTGCCGCACTTTTGGGAATTCGTCGACTTCAACCCCTGGTGCCCCGACGGCGACAGCGCCGTTCTACTCAATTCAAATCAACTCGAGATACTGAAGTCCGCCGTGGACGCCATGAGCCTTTCCGATGGAACGGGCACCGATATAGGTATGTTATGGGGCTACAAGGCGCTCTCGCCCCAATGGCAAGGTCTACTCGGCGGAACGAAGCCAGACCGTCCAGCCCTCTTTGACGACGAGGATACGCTCAAGGTCCTGATACTGATGAGCGATGGTGGGACGACCTCTCAGAACCGTCCAGAAGATGTATCCTTGAACAGCGTCCACACGAATGGAAAAAACAAACAAAATCGACAAATTATCGTCAATAGAAATAGTGCTCGGAATAATCTCAGTTCGCTCTGCGACCAAGCTAAAGATAATGACATCATCGTTTTTTCTATTGGATTTCAAATTAATCCGGGCAGTTTCCAAGAAGAAGATCTCCAAGGCTGTGCGTCTAGTTTGGGGACGTATTTTCTTGTTGAAACATTGGATATTGATTCAGCATTCGCATCGATTGCCGCAACGATCGGCGCCCTAAGGTTAACGCAGTAGATGGGAACTCTGATATCGTCATGATCGAAGCGCCCGTTTTGACAGTGGCAACCCGTAAGTCACGGTTTTTGCAATGTACAGTCGGTGCCACCGCAGTCGAGCTCGCATTCTTGTTGCCAATTTTCTTCGGACTTGTACTCGGTGTCATCGAAACCGGTTGGTTGATGACCAAGTTCGCGATGATAGATCGTGCCGTCACCAATACATCCAGATTTGTCTATACGGGTGCAGCATCAACCGATGATACGATCACGCGGGAAACGCTAGAAGATTTCATTTGTGATGAAGCTGTCATCGTTTCGGACTGCAACGATAATATCGCTCTTGAAATGATTGTCATTGGCAGTTCATTTACGCCGCCTGCTACGAATGCGCCCTGTCGTGAAAAAGAGTTAGGCATCAACCCGACAACGTCCTTTCAACCTGGCGCATCGTCTGAAGTCGTCTTTATGCGTGTTTGTGTGACGACAGAGGTTCTCATGCCGTTGATCGGACTTGGTTTCGCGCTCGCCAAGACGGATGATGGTAATTTTCAGTTCACCTCCAACACTGCCTTTTCCAATGAGCCGTTTTAGGCGGGGGCTGATGCTGCGTGTAACCAGATTATCGATCAAGTTGGCATGCTCTGAACGCGGGATCGCAGCCGTTGAGTTTGCACTGATCTTACCCGTTATCGTTCTCATCTTTTTGGGAGCGATTGCCAGCTTTGATGGTATTCGGGCGAGCCGTCAGGTCCTGACGGCCGCCGACACCGTCGGTGACCTAATTTCGCGGCGCGCTGAGATGGATGACAGCGCTCGTGATGACATGTTCGAGGTTGCCGAGGCAATGTTGGGGGATTTCACCTCGGAGAATGCCCTGAGCATAACGATGTCGAGCGTTTTTAATGACAATGGTGAACTCAAGGTTCTCTGGAGCGAACCAAAGGGAGGTGCCACACCCCTTGTCGACGAGGAAATTTCCACACTGACGCTACCGACAATCCCAGAAGGCGATTCGGTTGTTATTGTTCGTGTTCTTACGCAATACACACCAATGCTCATCAACAAGGCCTTCGATCGTATCGAATTCAGCGATACAGTTTTTGTTCGTCCAAGGTTCGTCCCACAAATTCCTTATATAGAAACGAATTCATGATTGACTGGGCAGCAACGACATTATTTCCCAGAGTTTCGAATTTGGTTGATCAACTCGTATTTTAAAACAGCTACACTGAATTTGGGATTGTTTTGCAGAAGAATAATTGGCGGAGCAAGAGGAGACTGCAGAACCGTTAGGATGATTTAGTCGATGCTGTGAATCTGAATATTTCCCGACGAAGTGACATCAAAACTAGCCCGCTTTCCAAGAGCCGGTCCTGGGAATAACCAGTTATTTTGCTTAGCAATAATGGTTGCAGAACGATAATTAAGTCAAAGTTGGAATTGCCATCCGACGGCCAGAAGGAGCCCGCATTGGTGGTGATGATACAGTCCGGAATGGTAGTTTTAGTTTGCGGGCCGATCGAGGCACGCAGCATTTAAAGGGTTTCGCTCCTGGCAAGGTTCGGTGTTGCCGGCAAGTCTGAACACATCGCAATATGTGTGGCTCGGCATTTCTGAGACGGGACACTTGACCCCTACTCGGCCTCTCGAAACGTGTCGGTAAAAGCCATGATCTTCAGGATCTGATCCTGGTCGATCCGTCTGCCTAAGGCCTGCATGGCGCCAGCGCCGCCGGCGTAGATGATTTCGAACCGGCCTTTTTCAGTACCGGTGCGCTCGCGTTTCCACTCATCGTCGCGAAGGTTGGGACCGATCCGGCCTTTGCCGTCCTTGAGGTGACAGGCCTTACAATATTTCAGGTAGAGCTTCTTGCCCTCTTCGAGCACCGTTTCATCCCCTGCATAGATGTTCTCGCCAGTTGCATGCATGTGTTCGACCGCTTCCGTGATCTCCTGATCAGGACGATAGGTGAACTCGATGGGCTGGTTGTCCAAGGCGTGCAGGAAGACCAAATCTTCGGTTTCGGCAGCCTCTGTCTCCTCGGCTTTTTCGCCTGCAAATGCTGCGAGACCGAGAAGCGCCAAGAGTCCGGCCAGGGGGAACAGAATACGCATCATCGCTTCCTCATATGATAAAGAAACCCCGCCGAAGCGGTGATCGTCGCTCCGACGGGGTTCTTCAGATCAGTCTTGCTTCAGCGTCAAGCCTATTGCGCTGTGCGTGCGACCTCAGCACCTTCCGGCACCTCGGAAGCTGGCACAACACGCCAGACGGCACCTGGAGGATTGGTGTCCGGGCCCTCATCGGCGAGGTAGAAGTTGTTGGCGTTGACGGCGAGTACCATGCCATCCTCGTCATAGCCGCCCGCGGTGAATTGCAGATCAGTCTGCATCAGCTCTTCGAGCTGCCACTTACTAGCGCCATCGTCCCAGCCAAGACCGAAGACGCGGCCGGAGCACCAGTCGCCGATCAGGTAAACGCCGGTCATGCCACCATAATTGGCAACGCCCATGCCTTGAGCAGAGCAACCGTGGTCGCCATCAAGCTCATCAGCGCCGGGATAAGGGGTCTGATGCGGATACTGCGCAGCAGGCAGAGTGCCGACTACGTTGCATTCGGCGTCGGCGGGATCGCCGAGCATCGGATGACACCACCCTGCCGCCATGCGCGGCCAGCCATAGTTCTCGCCGCCCTTGCTGTCAGCAGGCTGGTAGATGATCTCCTCCCAGTGGTTTTGACCGACATCGGCGATGAACAGGTCGCCGGTCGCCGGATCGAAGGCAAACTCATAAGGGTTGCGCACGCCGTAAGCCCAAATCTCCGGCAAAGAACGGGTCTTGATCGTAGCGAACTCTTCCTCGGTGATGCCGAAGAGGACCATCAATCGCTCGTTCGAGGCCGAGGCATAGGGATTGTCAGCCGGGATCTTGTAGGCAACATTTTCGTCCTCAACGTCGACGTCGATCCGAAGCATTTTGGCGAGCGGGGTCGAAAGGTCCTGACCGGCCTCGTAAGGGTCACCTTCCCAGCCACCATCACCGGAACCGATGTAAAGGTAACCGTCCGGGCCGAATTCGATCTGGCCGCCATTGTGGTTGTACCAGGGCTGCTCGATGCGCATCAGGACCTTGGCAGTATCGTTGGTGCGCTCGGGCGTCATCACATCCGGGCTTGCACTATCGACCTCGAAGCGGACGATCACACCGTCGCCGTTGAACGGTAGGGAGGCATAGTGGACGTAGAAGTATCCGTTCTCGGAAAAGTTCGGGTGGAAGGCAACAGCGTAGAGGCCCTGCTCAACAAAGCCGGTTTGCACATCGTTACCAAGCGGGTTGATGCTGGTGAGATCAAGGAACGGATCCTCGTTCACGCTGCCATCGGCATTCACGATCTTGATGCGGCCTGCGCGCTCGACCACGAAGATGCGGCCGGAACCATCACCGGCATTGGTGACGTTGATCGGATCAAGAAAGCCATCTGCGACTTTGACCAGCGCGATCTCGGGATCGCCAGGAAGATCACCGCCGGGCTGGGCTATCTGATCGGGACTTGAGGGAACCTCGGCAGCCATTAAGGTCGGTGAGAAAGCCAACGCCGCCAGAAGGGTAAGTGAAGAAGTTAAACAGCGCATGATAAACTCCCTGATGCGTCTTTATATGATTATTCAGTTTATAGGATTTACTCTACGTTCAAGATTCCGTTTTGACCATTCCTGACGCGCTATTCTCATCGTTGTTTCATGTTCGACGTCCAGGTGGCTGCAGCGCGTTTAGCAAGGCTAATTTCGGTAGCCGTCATCATCATCGATGCCGATCTCAGCGCGTGCCCGGCCAGTTCGTGGCCCTTCTTGGAGGCTAGACGCCACCACTTGTAAGCCGTCACCATATCGACGCCGGCACCCTGACCATTGCCATACATATTGCCGAGCGCATGCTGAGCACGAACATGCCCTCGTTCCGCCGCCTTCCGATATGCCACAATCGCCGCATGATGATCAGCAGGAACATGCTCACCGAGACGATGGAGATTGCCGAATTCGAACCAGGCCTCCCGGATCGAGGCTCGTGAGGCGGTCTCGAGAAACGACAGCCCCATTTGCGGGTCAGGTTCTGGGCCTATGCCGTGGATCAGCATCAGGCCATAGTTGAAGGCAGCGCGCGCGTCGCCTTTCTCTGCGGCACGGCGATACCAATAGGCAGCCGCCTTGCGATCGGCCGTCATGCCGTAACCAAACTTCAAAAGCCGTGCATCCTGCCATTGGTTAAAGGGACACCAGCAGCCGGAGGAGCATGGAGAAACAGCGCAATCGCGTGCGGCATAGTCACGTTTTACGATATCGCGTTTTGCTGCGGACCCAATGGTCGCAGACAGGATCAATGGCAATGAAACAGCGAATAGCAGCAAGAGACATCGACGTGGTGCCATGACCGATCTCCAGTGACTGCACCTGAAGAGATACTGGTGTCAGTCTGCCCAAGAGCAATAGACGACAAGGCGCCCCGCAATTCAATCAACGCTTCCATAAAAAGGCCGATCGCAATAGGGAAGCGTCGGACTGGGCGGCATGGGCGGCTGTCAAGTCGGTAGTCGAAGCGATCTTCCGAACCGGGTCGGTTGCCCTGAAGGATCTTCAGGCATTCTTGATGTCCGAAGACTTCACGCTCGATATCTATCAGGGTGCACCCGGCAGCTTTAGGCCCTGGAGCCGCCAGCTTCGCCAGCCCATCCTCCTGCGCACCCAAAACGCCGTGATCGAGCGCGCACCGCTCGCTGCATTCCTGCACACCACCAACCAGCTCGATACGATGGGATTGGATCGACCCGACAGCGAGTGCCAATAGTCACGATTTGCCAGACGGTGTGACCAACAGGACCGGAGCCTTCAGACCCTGTTAGACCGCGCCAACATATTCCCCGCGTGCTGGATAATCTTTGCTGATCGCAAAATCGAGCGCCCCGAGCAGCTCTGAGAAATGGGGTCTAACAAACGGCATCGTCTGAACCGAGCCATAATACAGGGCCTGTTTTGGGGTCACCATGAACAAACCTGGCTCCGAGAAGAGTGCTGGCTCCTCGATGCCGATCGACGTCGTGCCTCGTGATGTCGAGATGTAAAGCCCCCATTCGCGAGCCTTGGTAAGCGAAAGGTCATATCCGATCCGCAGCTGCTTGGCCTTGATCTTCTCCGCCATCGCCTGAGCTCGCTCCTTTACGTCAGAGCTGAGCGCGATCGTCTTGACGCCGCGCTCAGCGAACTCAGGTGTCAGGCGCTCCAGTTCCGTCAGATAAGAGGCGCAGATCGGACAGTGCAGACCGCGATAGAAACAGACGACCGTTCCTCGTTCGGAGCCATCAGACGCAAGGTCGAAAGATCCGTGAGCTAAAGTTTCAAGGGCGAGATCTGGTGTTTTTTGGCGGGGGGTAAGCATGTTGCTTTGCATCCTTCGATGTGAGGCTGTGGAGGATTGATCTGGACCCTACCAGGAACTACAATCTAGTAAGCTCGAAAAAACAGATCGAGACTACGATATGGTTCGATATGATCGTCTCTCAGCGCTCTTTGCCCGCTTCAACCTCTCTGTCACAATCCAAGCGCCCGGATCCGGCAATCTGATTGTGCTCGGCGAAGATGTCGCCTCGCCACAACGTATTGTCTTTTCGCCGCTTGGTCACCGTCCTGAGCTCCAAGCTGATGACATCATTCTTCTGGAAGTCCATGCCGACCTTGGTGGTGCGGGCAATCCTCTTTTGACAGCTCTGCCGGCACAATTGTCGCTGGCGGTAAACGGCGATGACGAAACGGCGCTTTTGGTTCGACTACTGCTGGCCGAGGCCAGGGCCGAGCGATGCGGCTTCGGCTCGGTTCTCAGTCGTCTTGCGGAAGTCCTAATCATACGCCTACTGCGCAACGAGATCGAACGAGGTGCCACCGAACCCGGCCTGCTCGCTGCCCTCGCAGATAAGCGCATCAGTAGATGTGTCGTTGCCATCCACGAAAAACCGGAGAGAGAGTGGCGTAATGAGGACTTGGCGATGATCGCTGGCTTGTCTCTCAGCCGCTTCGCCGAATTATTTCGATCACGGCTGAATGAGACACCACAAGCCTACCTTCGCCGCTGGCGGATGACCCTTGCGCGCCAGGACATCGCACGGGGCGATCGGATCAAGGCGATCTCCCGGCGCTACGGCTATGCAAGCTCTGAAGCCTTTGCAAAAGCCTTTCATCGTCAATTCGGCAGCAATCCTTTGACGATGCGCCACCAGCGATCACAAGGCGCTGGCTAGCAAGAACCCAGTTTACGAGCGTGTCTCACGTCAGTGGAATTGGTCCGCTGGTGGTAAGCAGTTTCATACATAGTAGACTTGACATGATACCGATTGGTATTGCATTGTAATAATACCATTTGGTTTTATATGTGAGAGGTGACATGCCCTATAACCTTCGAGTACCTTCTGCAGCCGCCTTGCTGCTAACTGCTCTTGCCACACCGGCCTTGGCAGGCCCGCAACAGGCCATCTCCAATCATCCTGTTGATGATCTCTTTTGGGAGACGACCGAGGAAGGTGTCGCGTTCGCGCCCCTAATCGGCGATCGTATGATCGATCCCTACATGGCGATGGTTCGGCTGCCTGCGGGGCTGGTCAGCCCACCCCATGTCAAAACCGCCAATATGTTCGGGGTCGTGATATCGGGTACGATCACCCATAACGCTGTCGACGCCGATCCTTCCCAGGAAACTCTCTTGCCAGAGGGATCGTTCTATAAAGTGCCGGCGGGATTGCCGCATGTCAGCAAATGCGTTTCAGAGACAGATTGCGTCACCTTCCTCTACCAGGATGGCAAGTTCGACTTTCTGCCGGTCAAGCAATGATGGTCGCCGGACATCAAGCCGCCTTTCGAGCACTGTCCGATCCGAGCAGGCGTATGATCTTGATGCATCTTTCAGACAAGGACATGACCATTGGCGAGGTGGCCAGTCACTTCGACATGACCAGGGCGGCGATCAAGAAGCATCTCTCCATTCTCGAACAGGGCAAGTTGATCTCGGTCCATGCCAAGGGGCGAGAGCGGATCAACAGATTAGAGTCTGAAGGCCTAAAACCCGTCGCCGATTGGGTCGGCTACTTCAGCCGCTTCTGGGATGATCATCTGGCTCGCCTGCAACATGCCATCGATAGAAACGAAGGACAAAGTGATGAATGACATGATTACCAAGACCGTTTTTTTTAACGCTTCCCGCGCTACCGTTTGGGATTTTCTCACAAAGAAGGACCGGCTTGCAGAGTGGTTCCATCCGGCCGACGCGGACCTGGCGGAAGGCAAGGACTATGCGCTTCTCAGCAACCCGGCGGAAGGTGAGGCCGTCAAGCAATGCTGGGGAACCGTCGAACGTTTTGAGCCGCCTTCGACGCTGATCTACAGCTTTACTGTCAAACCATTGAACGGTGTGATGACCAAGGTCACATGGACACTTCATGAGGCCCATGGTGGCACGAGGCTGACCTTGAAGCACGAAGGCCTTGCCGCTGCCGGCGATGCCGCTCTGGGCTTATTGACCGCCCTTGATGCGGGGTGGGATGAGCATTTCGGCCGCCTCAGGAAAGTGGCATCACAATAACAAGAACACCTCGATCGCCCAGCGGGCTTGGCCGGCCGTTACCGCAGGAGTTTCAAGGGGCATTTTCGGACGCTGAACCCCGCTAGCTCGATAGGCGAGCATGCTGGGAGGGGGAGGGTAAATCGGCCGGCGTCGCGTCGGTCACCCCTCTGTCAGCCCATGGCTGTTTTGCTGATGTCTTGAACCAAGCCTTGTTGCAGGACGTTTTCGGGATCTTTCGTGAGATGAGCCATTGAGCCACGTTCTTGGCATGTTCGCGAGCGCGCTCAAAGCCTGAAGGAGATGGAAGAAACCTATGACCGAATCGGAACCATATTGATCATAGAAGGCCTGTTCCTTTCCCGCGCGGTCAGTGACGTTCTTACTATCATTGATCCACTGATGAAGCGATTTGAACGTCACGATCGGGGACATGGAAATCTCCTTGATTTTCATTATTGGAATGATATCGTCAATTCCGGCCTGAAAAACTGCCTGATTCTGCAAGAAGATTTTCAAATATGAAGAAGGTGAATTGGGAAGATCTTCGCATCTTTTTCCATGTGGCACGCGACGGCGGACTGAGTGCTGCGGCCCGTCAGCTTGGTATCAGCGTGCCGACCGCAGGGCGCAGAATGTTGGCCTTGGAGGAAGCGACCGGTCGCTCACTTTTCCGGCGCTCCCAATCCGGCTACGCACTGACCGATGCGGGGGAAGCCCTCTTTAACAAAGTGCGCTCAATGGAAGCCGCCGCGCGGCCGCTGGAGGACTGGCTGTCGCCTGAGCACTCAAGGCCTTTGGTGCGTATTTCCGCCGGGTCGGGCACGGCGAGCTTCATGGCCGATAGCTTCACGCGGTTGTGGCAGCCGGATGATCCCTTCAGATTAGCCTTCGTGACCACCGAGGCACGCCTGGACATTGCCCACCGGGAGGTCGAGATAGGTATTCGAAACCAGCCTGCCGAGAGCGGTAATTTGGCCTCCCGCAAGATGGAATTGTTACGTTTTGCCCCATTTCGTCATCGTCATCATCAATGGCCGGGTGAGCCGGAATGGGTTGCGGTTGACGCATCAAATGCGCGACACCCAGCCGCTCACTGGGTGCTGGCCCGTGAGAATATCTCGATCTGTACTTGGACCAACTCGGCCGCAACCCTGCGCGACATGGTTCGTGGCGGCGCCGGTATCGGCTTGATGCCCTGTTTCATCGGCGATCGGGACCCGATCTTGACCAGGGCAGGCGGCTTTATCGAGGAGCTGACGGAAACGCAATGGCTTGTCATGCATGATGACGATCGTCACAGGAAGGAAGTGAGGATCGTCATTGAACGGATCGTGGCCTTGTTCAGTGACCATGCAGCTCTGCTCGCTGGCGAGCGGCCACTTTGTGATTAGTGGTATGACCACATCATTGGTCAAACAAAGCCCGTCTTCGCATGTACCCCTATGACCGCTTCAGCAACGCAGCTGCCCTCAGAGGCGACAAAACCACGCATTTTCTTGCTGTGTTGCCAAAGGATCTCTGGTGGATCTCACGCGAGACAAGGCGTCGATGTCTGTCGCGTCACTAATCGGGCAACCTCATCTTCTGTTGACGGCTTGGCATAATAATAACCTTGGCCCAGATTGCAGCCGATAGCCTCGAGAACCTCGACCTGCGAGGCTGTTTCGATACCTTCGGCGACCACGACCATGTTCAGGCGCTGCGCCATGTGGATGATCGAGCTGACGATTTCGAAGTTTTCACTGCGTTCCTCAATGTTCTTCACGAAGCTGCGGTCGATCTTTAATGTATCGATGGGGAATTTGTGTAGATAGCTGAGGCTGGAATAGCCCGTGCCAAAATCGTCGATAGCGATGCTCAGTCCCATTTCCTTGAACTGGCGAAGCGCTGCTGCTGCCGTTTCTGGTTGATGCATCAGAAGGCTCTCGGTGATCTCCAGCTTGATGCGTGCTGGCTCGACGCCTGTCTCGGCAAGCGTATCACGAATCTTCTCAACACATCCCGAATCGGAGAAGTCTCGGACCGAAAGGTTGATGCTCATGAAGAGACGATCGTCGATTATGCCATCGGCACCGACTTTGGTGCCCAGGCGGTTGATCGCCTGACATGCCTTTTCGAAAACCCAATGGCCGATCGGCACGATGAGGCCACTGGCTTCTGCGGTGGGAATGAAAATGTCAGGTGCAATCAGGCCGCGCTGCTTATGGTTCCAGCGGATCAATGCTTCAACACCAGCTGAGCGGCTCGTCTGCAGATCGACGATGGGTTGATAGTTCAGTTCAAAATCTTCCTGCCGCAACGCTTGGCGCAACTCCTCTTCAAGCTTGATTTCCCTTACCGCCTCCTCATGAAGTGGCGTGCCAACGTTCGCGTTGAATGAGTTGTTCTGGGTGAGTTGCGTTTCGTCGTGATCCATCACTTGCAGCCGCAGTAAGATCGACCGGAAGCGCTGCAAGATCACCCTGAGGCACATGCGGAGCACCGGATCGGTCTGCTCGATGCGATTGACCAGCTGGTCTCGAGTGATGATCAAGAGCTGACAGGGCCGCACTGCCGTGACCGTGGCGGAACGAGGCTGATCGTCGATGATGGCCATCTCGCCAAAGACTTCGCCTTGGCCTCTGCTTGCAAGCTTTACCCGCTGGCCATTACGCTGGACAGAGATCTCGACCTCACCGCGCTCGATCAGAAAGGCGCTTTGACCGCGCTCGCCTTCTTGGAAAATGATATTACCTTCGTCGACTAAAATGTGGTTCTCACCGCCACCGGTCCCCTCGGCTGCGACCTGGTCGCGTCCGCTGCAAAGGTTCTGTTCATCGCTATCAGATGGCTGCATTGGCTCCACGCATGACTGCTAACGCCTATCACCATTCCAATACAGGTAAGTTGATAAGATTGACTTAACCTCCTTCATTGACGAAGGCAGGACTTCGTTAAGAATTGTGCGCGTATAATCCAAAGTTCGTTCGCTGGTCGGATCTTTGGCATGAAAAAGCCCACCAAACCGTGACAGAATTCTTGAACGCGACTCTGCCGCTGGCCGATATTCTATCGGTATACCTGCTGTTTCGGCTGAAACATTTTATGGCGGACTACCTGCTGCAGACCGCCTGGATGGTGCGTGGCAAGGAGAAACCCGAGGGGTGGATGACCGCATTGTTCGCGCATGCTGGCGTGCATGCAATCGGAACCACCGCGATCGCGGCGGCTTTCGCGCCGTCTGTAATGTTTCTGGGTGCTGTCGACCTATTTCTTCACGCCGGGATTGATCGGGCCAAAGCCTCCTGCCGCCGCCTTACGCCGAGCCAGCCAGTCTTCTGGTGGGTCCACGGCATCGACCAGGAAGCTCATCATCTGACGCATTTTGCCTATGTATTGGCAATAACGATGGCCTGAATGCGGGACGGAGGATCAAGCTGACATTGTCGATCATTTCATCCGTAACCACGCTCTTTAAGCCACCAGTAATCATTTGCGGGCGTTAGAACTCAAGGTCCGAGGTCGAAGGAGAATGCCATGGCTCAAGAATTTAACGATGGCGCGACGCCGGCCGCCATGACCGGCCCTGTCGATCAGGAGCCTTTGATTTATCTAGCAGATGCCGGCCAGATGGTCCTGCCGAATGAGGCCCATCTGCTGCATGCTGACTTCGCGCGTCGCGATGACGATCTCCTGGTTGCTGGCGCCGATCGGCCAGCCCTGATAATCCTCGATTATTTCGCCGTGGACCGCACGCCCGATCTCCTTACCGAAGGCGGCGCTGTGCTTCCTGCACATGTCGTCGCCAAGCTTGCGGGCCCTGATCCGGAGCGATCGGCCGCTTTGGCAAAAGGCGAGGATCCAGCTTCAGAGCATGCGCCGATCGGCCAGGTCGAGACGCTCGAAGGCGAGGTGATCATCATCCGCGCCGACGGCAGCGAGGTGATCGCCGAGGTCGGCATGCCTGTCTTTCAGGACGACGTGATCATCACCGACGGCACAGGCTCGGTCGGGCTTCGTTTCATTGACGGCATGACGCTCTCTCTTGGCAGCGACGCGCGCATGGTGCTGGATGAATTTGTCTACGATCCGGCGGCAGGCGAGGGTGGCGGCATCATCGAGATCATCCAGGGTGCCTTTTCTTTCGTCTCGGGTGCGGCTGCCCATATGGGGCTCGACTCGCTGGTGATCGATACGCCGACCATGACCATCGGTATTCGCGGCACCAAGGTGGTCGCCAATGCCGCGGCAGAGGGCGAAACCACCGAAGTCGTGCTTCTGCCGGAAGACAATGGCACCATCGGCAAGATCATGATCACCACAGATGCTGGTCAGGAGCTACTGGAGGAAGCTTTCGTTGCCACCACGGTCACCAGCCGGTTCCTACCGCCCGCCGCTCAGACCATTGTGACGCCGGACTGGGTCTATTCCCACTACAGTCAGCCCCTTGCCGCACTGCCGACAGCGACGGTCGAGGAAGAGGGGTCTGGTGGCGTTGAGATCGAGATGCCGGTCCTCGATTCAGACATCCGCTCCGGGAGCGAAAGTGGCATTCGTCATCATGACGTCGAACGCGCTGCGGCCGAACCTGCAGATGGCGCCGCACCCGATGACCTTGTCCCAGCGCCAAAACAGTCTTCCAAGCCCACTGAGCCCATCATCAAAAGTGAGCTCGATCAACCCATCATCTCCATTGATCAGAACTTCTCGACAACAGCAAGCCGTGACCCGCTAAGCTTTATCGAGGAGCCTGATCTCAACGAAGCGGCGCCCGAACCGGAGACGCCCGCTAATCAAGCGCCGATCGTCATCATGCCGATCGCCAACACCAACACCATCGAGGATGCCGGCTTCAATTATGACATTTCAGCCAGCTTTACCGATGCCGATATCGCTGGTGGCGATGTGCTGGTTTTTAGCGCTGCCCTTAACGATGGAAGCGCTTTACCTCCTTGGCTCACGATCAACCCGACGACGGGCATCCTATCCGGAACGCCGGCCAATGACGGCGTTGAAAGCCTGATCGTTACCGTCAGTGCTACAGATGGGTCAGGAGCAAGCGCCAGCACCAGCTTCCAGCTCACCGTCACCAACAGCAACGACGCGCCTCTGGCCGTCGCGCCGATCGCTGATACCGGTGTCACCGAGGACGCTGCTTTCACCTACGATGTATCGAGTAACTTCGCCGACGACGATATCATCCATGGTGATAGTCTGTCCTTCAGTGCTGAGCAGAGCGACGGCTCGCCCTTACCTGCATGGCTCAGTATCGATCACGCCACCGGCATCCTTTCCGGCACGCCTACGAATGCCGATGTCACCGGGCTAACATTGACCGTGATGGTGACCGATGATGCAGGGTCCAGCATCGCCTCAAGCTTCCAACTCGCGATCACCAATTCCAATGACGCCCCCATCGTCGTCACACCGATCGCTGATACCGGTGTCACCGAGGACGCTGCTTTCACCTACGATGTATCGAGTAACTTCGCCGACGACGATATCATCCATGGTGATAGTCTGTCCTTCAGCGCTGAGCAGAGCGACGGCTCGCCTTTGCCTGCATGGCTCAGCATCGATCACGCCACCGGCATCCTTTCCGGCACGCCTACGAATGCCGATGTCACCGGGCTGACATTGACCGTGATGGTGACCGACGATGCAGGGTCCAGCATCGCCTCAAGCTTCCAACTCACGATCACCAATTCCAATGATGCCCCCATCGTCGTCACACCGATCGCCGACATCGCGCCGTTAGAAAACGTGCTCTTGACTTATGATGTCAGCAGCAACTTCGGCGACGACGACATCATGCATGGCGACAGCCTGACCTTCAGTGCCGAGCAAAGTGATGGTTCGTCTCTGCCAGCATGGTTGACCATCGATCCCACAACCGGCGTCCTTTCCGGCACGCCGGATGCCACCCAGGTGGGTATCCCCTACACCCTCGACGTGACGGCGACCGACGGTTCCGGTGCTGGCGTCACGTCGACCTTCCAGCTCTCGGTCGACAACGTCAACGATGCGCCAGTGCTGAACGTCACCCCCAGCCCGAGCCTGACGGCGGTGG
>JBOEHJ010000157.1:0-956 GCA_050633905.1 Geminicoccales bacterium | reverse complement strand
CCCGAGGAGATCAAGGGTGTTTTGGATGATTATGTAATTGGCCAGGAGCGTGCGAAGCGCGTTTTGTCTGTGGCTGTTCACAATCATTACAAGCGTCTGGCCCATGGCTCCAAGGGTGGCGAGGTGGAGCTTGCGAAGTCGAATATTCTGCTGGTGGGGCCGACCGGCTGTGGCAAGACGCTTTTGGCGCAAACGCTCGCGCGCACGCTCGATGTGCCGTTTACCATGGCGGATGCGACAACGCTCACCGAAGCTGGCTATGTTGGCGAGGATGTCGAGAACATCATTTTGAAGCTGCTGCAGGCGGCAGATTATAATGTCGAGCGGGCGCAGCGCGGCATCGTCTATATCGACGAGGTCGATAAAATTAGCCGAAAATCCGAAAATCCCTCGATCACGCGAGATGTTTCGGGCGAAGGTGTTCAGCAGGCCCTCCTCAAGATTATCGAAGGCACGGTGGCCAGCGTGCCACCTCAGGGTGGGCGGAAACATCCGCAGCAGGAATTTCTTCAGGTAGACACCACCAATATCCTCTTTATTTGCGGTGGTGCCTTTGCGGGTCTGGACAAGATCGTGGCGGCGCGGGGCGTGCAGCGCTCGATGGGTTTTGGCGCCCAGGTTGCGGCCCCCGATGATCGTCAGGTGGGGGAGTTGTTGAACGAGGTTGAGCCGGATGATCTGTTGAAATTCGGTCTAATTCCGGAATTCGTCGGCCGCCTTCCGGTGGTCGCGACGCTGACCGATCTTGACGAGAAGGCCCTGATCCAGATTCTGACCGCGCCGAAGAACGCCTTGGTCAAGCAGTATCAAAAACTCTTCGAGATGGAGGATGTGCGCCTCTCCATGACCGAGGATGCGCTCTCTGCGATCGCGACCAAGGCGATCGAGCGTAAAACCGGTGCCCGCGGCCTGCGCTCGATCATGGAAACCATCCTGCTCGAAACCATGTTCGAACT
>JBOEHJ010000156.1:0-22074 GCA_050633905.1 Geminicoccales bacterium | reverse complement strand
GCAAGGGCAAATCGGAGTGGGCGGAACTTGGTATCGCTGAAATTCGCGACACCACTTGTCTTACTCACACTGCAGGCGCAACGGAGTATGAACCATGTTCCAGGAGGAATTTATGTGCCGGGCAATTGCCATCTCGGCAAGCGCTTTGGACATGCCGGGCACGGAACCATTTGGCGCGATTGTTGTCAAGAACGGTCAAATTATTGGCGAAGGCATCAATCGCTCGTTGCTAAATCACGATCCTACGTCGCATGGCGAAACTGAAGCGATACGCGACGCTTGCCGCCATCTTGAGACGGTCGACCTGCGGGGCTGCGAACTCTACACGAGCTGCGAGCCCTGTGCTCTATGCGTCGCGGCGATGCAGATTGCCGGAATCGAACAGCTCTACTATGCGGCCGATCTCGGACAAGCCGATTCAGCCCTCGGCGATCTGCCGAACTCAGTTCGGTTTCCCATCGACTCCAATCGGCTGCAGCGGGAATGTGGACGCTCCGTCGGCGAACGTTCGATGTCCTCGCAGCAGGCGCTTTCTGAAGATGCGACCAACGTACTCGTCGCCTGGGCGGAAAAGGCACGCGCCGTACCTGAAAAGTAATGCCGACGCGTATAGGGTTTTTGGTAAGAGCGGCACCCATCAACCCGGTCGACGCTTCGATATCCCGCTATGTGGAGGCCGGGCCTGCAGGTTTCTCGCTCAGCCCCGAGAGCTTCAAGGCCGGTGCGCACAGGAGGGGCAAGGCAGCGTGCCCCAGAAAAGATCGCCCCGCGATGCCGCGGGGTGACCGGACAGTAGGCGCGTGTCGCTATTCGGCGACGCCCGCCGCAATGATGAGCGGAGCCCAAATGTCGATCTGTTCAGCAACAAAGGACGTGTAATCCTCGGTCGATATCGCCCGGTGGGTGATGCCGAGCTCTGTCAGGCGCGTCTGAACTTCCGGGCTTGCAAAAACGGCGAGCACGGTGTCGTGAATCGTGTTCACCATTTCCGGGTCCATGCCGGCTGGCCCCGACAGCCCCACCCAGTTCTCGATGACAATGTCATGGCCCTGTTCACGGAAGGTCGGCACGTCCGGAAGTTCCGGGTTGCGCTCGGGCGACGCGATGGCGATCGCCACGGCTTCCTTGTCTTCGAGCATGTCGCTGTTCTGGACGACCATGTCGTAGAACGTATCCAAGACGCCGGCGCGGAAATCCTGGATGGCAGGGGAACTACCCTGGTAGGGAACGTGGATCGACTCGACGCCGAGCGTAGCATCGACGGCTTCGCCTAGAATGTGAGAGATCGAACCGACCCCGCTGGATCCATAGGTCAACTCTGTTTCCTTGGCATAAGCGATGTAATCGTCGACCGTATTGATACCCAGCGACGGTTGAATGAAGAGCCCAGGCGCCGATGCGCCGATATACGCGACATGCGCGAAGCCATCGATCGGTTCGTAAGGAATGGATTCGAACCGGGTCGGTGCGATGGTGAAAGGCGCATTGTTCGATAAGATCAACGTGGTTCCGTCCGAGGCTTGCTGGGCCACGTAGTCAGCGGCCACGGTGCCAGCGGCGCCAGGGCGGTTGTCGACCACCGCCTTCTGCCCGAAATCCGAGTCCAAGTGCTTTGCAAGAAGACGTGCCACCAGGTCGCTAGTACCGCCAGGCGGGAACGTGACGACGATGCGCACCGGCTCGCTGCTCCAGGCGCCGGGTTCGGCCATGGCCGCTGGCGCAGAAAATAATGCGAGGGATGTCAGACAGGTTCCCAGGAGAGTTCGACGATCGAGTTTCATGACTATGTTCCTTCCTGTTGGAGTTTTTTTGCCGACGCACGTTCACGGCGACGGTTTCGCCCTGTCGAGTACAGAGCAACGGCGAGAATGCCGACGGTTATGACGATCAGCGTTGCGCTGATCGGACGCTCCAGAAACACCATGGGATCGCCGCGAGATAGCAGCATGGTCCTGCGCAATTGTTCTTCCATCAGCGGACCGAGCACGAACCCCAGGAGGAGCGGGGCAGGCTCGAACCTGAAGAGCCGCATGACGTATCCTGCGGCACCGATCACCAATGTCAGCCATACGTCGAAGACGTTGTTGTTCAGGCTGTAGACGCCCATGCAGATCAAGACGATGATCGTGGGGTACATGTACTTGTAGGGGATCTTCAGCAGACGCACCCACATCCCGATGAGTGGTACGTTCAGGATGAGAAGCATGATGTTGCCCACCAGAAAGCTGGCGACCAACCCCCAGAACATGTCCGGCTGTTCTACGAGTAAACGAGGTCCTGGAGTGATCCCATAGATCATCAGGGCGCCGATCACGATGGCCATCGGAGGACTCCCGGGAACACCGAGCGTCAGGGTCGGAATAAAGGCTGTCTGGGTTGCCGAGTTGTTGGCCGCCTCGGGCACCGCTACTCCGGGCACGACTCCGGTGCCGAATTTCTCGCGCTGAGGCGAGACGCGTTTTTCCACTGCATAAGCGATTGCTGCGGCGATGGTCTGGCCGGTTCCCGGCAGCGCGCCGAAGAACGACCCGATCGAACCGCCGCGCAGGATGGGCCCGAACAACGATTTCCACTCCGCCTTCGAAGGATAGAAATCGTTGTAGTCGATAGTTTGAGCAGCCTGCCCCCCGGTATTGGCTCGGATTGAGGCGATCAGCTCGCTGACCCCGAAAAGACCCATGGCGACAATAACGATATGAACGCCGTCACGAAGCTCTGGAATTCCCATTGTGAAGCGCAGATCGCCGGTTGTCAGATCGATGCCGATTGTTCCCAGCATCAACCCTGTGACCACCATCGCGATCCCCTTCAGCGCGCCGCCATTACTGACGGCAGAAGCGGCAACAAGACCGAGCAGGATCACTGCGAAGTAGTCTGCAGGACCAAAAGACAATGCCAGCTGGGCCAAGGACGGCGACAGCACGGCGATAACGATCATACCGATCATGGCGCCACCGAAGGAGGCCGTCGCCGTGGAGAACAGGGCCACGCCTGCCCGACCTTTTTTCGCGAGCTGGTAGCCTTCGATGGCGGTAATCGACGAAGCCGGTGTACCGGGAACATTCATGAGAATCGCAGCTGTCGATCCACCATATTCCGCGCCGTAGAACACAGCCGCGATCATCACCAGGGCAGGGGTTGGATCCAGATAGAAAGTCAATGGCAAGATCATCGCGATCGCTGCCATTGAACCGATGCCCGGCAAGACGCCGATGAACGTGCCCAGGAACACGCCAATAAAGCAGTACATCAGGTTCTGAGGTTCGAGAACGACGAGAAGCCCTTGGCCGAAGCTTGCGAGAATGTCCATCTCTAGAACCCCGCAAAGGCTTTGAAGGGCAAGTTCAGCAATTTAATGAAGAGCGCCCAGGATGCAGCTGCCACGATGCAACCGAGTACGGCCTTGCCGATAAGGGGAAGGCTGCGATCGGGCAGGCTCGAGACTACGACCGTTAAAAACGCCGCAGGTACAAGACCAAGGCGATTGGCGGTCATCGCGAATATTGCTAGCGCCGCTGTGACGGCAAGGAAACCAACCCAATCAGGCAACTCTGCCAGGCCGCCGCCACGCCGCTCCTCTATACAGATTGCCACGGCGAGAACGGCCAGAACCGCACCGGCCAGAAACGGAAATGCCCCAGTGCCGAGGCGTGTCGGCACACCAAGCCCCAAATTCAGACCGCCGACCATAAAAATGATGCTCAGTATGATGAGGATGACACCGCCAATCTCGCCACCCCAACCGAGGACGTTGTGCTGTTCGGCCTGCTCCGTTCCAGGATTTTCCAGTTGCTTGCCTTCAGCTTCCATGTTCTCGGCCCGCCTGTCTGTGCGTGGTCGAATCTTCTGACCTGTCCGAGCTTGTGCAACCGAAGGCCTTGTTGACCCGTGATGAGCTCACCAAGGCGATCTGGTTTAACGCCATCTCGATTTCCGAGTAGCGGTCCGCCATAAGCCGAGCTTCGAATTCCATCAGAACACTACGCATGTCCTGATGACGCACGAGCGCCGTGATAAAAGGGAATCCGAACTTGTCCCGGTATTGCGCATTCAGCTCATCGAGCCGTGTCCGATACTCATTCTTGTCAGATGTGAGATTTAACTGAGCCTGTTCGGACTGCGACTCGCTGGTCATCGACAGCGGGCTCTCAGGCGCCAGTTCGGGGTGGACCTTGAACAGGCTAATCCTCGCCGCCTCGTTCAAGTCGAGTAGTTCACTTCGTATGACCTGACACAGTTCATCTGCGTTCTTGAACGGGCGGCGTGCTGCAACGCTTCGGGCAATTTCCGGTGCCCGCTCGATCAACGGCACCAGCAGTAAAAATGCTCGCTCTTCATTTGCGCCATTGAGTTCGCTGAGCTTATTCATATGTTTCGCACCCCGATACACCGAAAACTGTATGGTGCGCGTTTGTTGCCGTCTATAGAATTAATATCAATCTTGCATTCTAATATTTAGAATGACTTGAGTTCTGATGTTCTGTGGCCCCCGACGGCTTAACTGCCGCTGCTGGCAGTACCGGTGAAGCGTTCGACAAGCCTTACGGCCATCACAATGATTTTCTGGTTGGCGGTCGACTCAGTTATTTGCACGTTCGAAATCAAAGATATTGTTTGCTTGAATGCGTCCTTGTCGCTGATTGGGACGAATTGCAATTGTCCGGAAAGAATCTCAGGACCAGCGTCTAGCTCAGAGGTGACGGCAACATACTGACCGGATAGCACAAGCAACTTCATGAGCTGTATGGAATTCACAGTCACGGAATTGGCGGCCCTGTCGAAGATCCAGCTATGTCTCGCTTCCAGAAGCTTTCGGATCGAGAGCGCAGCGCTTTGAAAAACGACCGGATGTGAAACGAATTCAATAAAGCTGATCTCACTCATCGACGCGACAGGATGTCCGGGTGTTGCGATGCAGCCCAATGGAAACTCTCTCGACCAATGGAATTTCAGATTGTCGTTCGGTGCGACGTTCGCCGCCGCCGCAAAATCGAAGTCACCGTTGAGCACGCCGCTGGCCGCACGGTCCGGGCTGGTGATTTCGATATCGACGTGAACACGTGGAAAGTGACGGGCAATTTCACTGACCATCTCCGGCACAAACCCGTTGACCATGCTGTCCATGGCGGCAATCCTGATATGGCCTTGCTCGATGCCGCGATTGGCTTGAATGACCGACCACAGTCTCGCGTTGTCCAGTCGCCAGTCGCGGGCAAGGTCGAGGGTCAATTGGCCGGCAGGCGTAAGCGTCATCCCTTTTGCGTCGCGCACGAAGAGGAGTTCCCCGAGCGCGTCCTCGATCGCTGTGATCTGCCGGTGAATCGCAGATGCCGAGATGCCGAGTTCGCGCGATGCTGCCTGGATTGAGCCATGCTGTACGACCTCCTCCAGATATTTTAATGGCCGCGGCACGAGATGTAGCGACATACGTCTGCTCCCTTCGATAGCGATTCGAACCACTGGAGTTCAGTCGCCTGAGCGTCTGTTTCGTGGCATTCACTCGCGCATCAACCCTATCGGTCTATTCGAAATTTTAGAACGGGCTTTGAAGAAATTTGTCGTGGAAGGAAATGCCCGGACATGCAAGGTTTGGATAGACCCTCGCGTGATCGACGGGGCGATGGACCCGTCATCGCGGGCGAGACGAATGTGTCGAGGATGGGGAGGAAGAGCTCATGGTGACCGACGACGACACGCCTGCCGCAGGTGGCATATCCATTCACGCATTCGATATATCCAGAGGTATTCCTGCCGTCGGCTTGAATGTGCAGTTATGGCGCCTGGAAACTCGCCGAACGGATATTGCCGCCGGAGCCTGCGACGCGAGCGGCGTCTTGCAGCATCCTGTGGCCAAGGGGGCCGGAATAGAACGCGGAATGTATGAGGTCGAGTTCGATGTTGGTGCCTATTACCGCGGCAGCGGCGTTGCTGTGCTTGACCTGTCTTTTTTAGAAGTGGCGGTGTTCCGCTTTGGCATCGACCGCGTGAACGAACACTTCCATTTGCCGTTTAAGTTCACGCCTTGGGGTTTCTCTCTGTTCCGCGGGGGCGCTTAGCATATTTCGATGTCTTGTGAATTTGCTGAGAGCCGCCAAGATCTCTCGGGCAGTCTGGTTGTCGAATGGTCACGCTTGACATCATGCGGCATTGCTTGACCGTTTCCTGCAGCTTTTTTCCAACCGTCCATTTCCCGCGAAGGTAGTGCAAACCATGAGACCTATAGTCAGATGCTCGGGTCATTGCTGGTCGTTGCTGGCGGCACGTGGCAGACCAAGCTGCACCATGTTGGGGTGAGTCTTCGCGGCTGGATGCGTAAACCAGTCGCCTTGACCGGAATGCGCATTTGAGGCGTCAAATCAGGCCTCTCATGCCTAGCCGCATCGTAATTTCTCCCTAGAGATCAATAGCGACGAGACCTTTGGGACGTCCGCAGCACGTAAGGATAAATCCTCGGCCACGATCTTCGTCAGCAAGCCCTTCGTCTTCATCCATACTGACCTCACCTGACAAAAGGCGCATTTTGCAGGTGCCACACAGGCCCATTTGGCAGTTGGTAGAAATTGCGATGCCGGCGCGTGTAGCGATTTCCAAAATGGACTCGCCGTGACGATAGTATATCCGCTGGTCCGACTTCACGAAGGTCACGGCATTGGAGGATTTGACGGTGCTCTCGAGCGCATCTGCATCTGGCGATCGCTCCTCACGGATTTCACTGCACGGAGCCGGATGTGCGGCTGATTTAATGTTTTCAGGCGCAGCACCAGGCGGGTTCGCCCGTAAGGATGAATCCCCGAAACTTTCCTCATAATAATGGCCGAAGTCAAAATTAGCATCCTTCAGGATCGCATTGACAGCGTTCATGTATGGCTTCGGTCCGCAGGTGAGAATCGTACGCTCCAGAAAATCTGGCGCGTGGTTCTCGAGGATTTGCGCATCCAAAAGGCCCGCCGGCATGCCGCGCTCCGCCCGTTCCTCGCAGATATGGAAGACCGCAATGTTCGGTCGCTCAGCCTCCATCCAGACCAGTTCGTTGCGGAAGATGATATCGGCAGGCGTCCTGGCCGAATGAAGAAAAATCACATCGGGAGCGCCGCCAGCGGTATCGTAGATCGAGCGCAGCATCGACATTACCGGTGTGATGCCGGAACCGCCGGAAAGCATCAGCAGCTTGGATCTTGGTGCAATGTCGGCAGAATTGAAAGTTCCAGCTGGCCCTACAGCTGAAACGACATCGCCGACAGATAGGTGATCGTGCATGAAACGTGATACGAGGCCACCT
The DNA here is from genome assembly GCA_050633905.1 of Geminicoccales bacterium. GTDB lineage: Bacteria > Pseudomonadota > Alphaproteobacteria > Geminicoccales > Geminicoccaceae > JANQPX01. Next base: position 14,795 of record JBOEHJ010000156.1, on the reverse strand, counting down.
GGATCCCGTTTGATCGTCAGCGCCAATGTCATCGGCCGAGAGGGTGGCGAGGCAATGGTGTAGGAGCGCGAGATCGGACGTGCACCGGATTGCAGCTGCAACGTGATGAACTGTCCCGGCTTGTGCAGAAACAGCGTCTTCTCGTCGATATCGTCGTCGGCACATTCAAAGTGGAACGTCTTGACGTCGTGGGTCTCGTGGAAGATGCCGATACAACGGAGACGCCAACGGCCTTTTTCCCACGGAACAAAGACCGCGTTCTGCGGGAGCATCCTTAGATTCCGTCCCGATCGGTTGCAAGATAATCCTTAATCGCGGGCCCGCCGTTCTTGGCGGCGCGGCAAAGATCATAGAGGCATTTCCGATAGGTCAGGGAAACCTTGTCCGCGGCGACGGCGATCTCGTCTCTAGGATGCGGGATCTGCTCCGGATCCTGACTTTCGACAATGGCAATATCTTCCTCCAGAATCCTTAGCTGCATATCGATATGGGGCTGATCAGGACCATCGAGGTTGCCGTTGCGGCAGGAGAACCAGAAACTCTTGCAATGGATGGCATCAATCGGCGTCGCCCAGACCCATAGAACCGTGCGCTGACCGTTTTGCAGCGTCAGATCCACCGTCACGCCGAACGGCAGTCGGATCGAATAGTCAGAATAGGCCAGCGGCGACATGTTCCCTGAAACATCCACGGCTTTCCTTGCGGTGTCGCTCGGCACGTAACGAAAGTGCATCTTGCCTTCCGAGCGAAAATTGATGTCGGGCGTCAGGTAGGTGGTTTCGCCGGCTTTGCCGAGGGTTTCGGGATGAACGAATGGAAAATGCGCAAGGTCGGTATAGTTCTCGACCCGCCGGGCTGAATGAGTCTTCCAAACGTAGGATGGCCCGAGCACACATTTGAAGGATGGATCATCCCAAACCAGATGCTCCGGCAGTGCCGTATCGGCCTGGTCATTCAAGCGCACCCACACCAGATCGTAGGCGACCTGGCAGTTGTAGCGAGTCGCCCGCGCGTTCGGCGGAATAGGTCCATCGGGAGCGGCAGGTATTTCAAGACACATGCCATCCTTCACGCCATATCGCCAACCGTGATAGGGGCAGCGGATGGAATTCTCCTCCACCCAGCCAAGTGATAGCTTAGCTGAACGATGAGGACAGCGGTTGTTGAAGGCGACAATGCCCGAAGGCGTCTTGGCAATGACAAGCTCAACACTGAGCAGCATCCTGCTCAAAATCGGGCCGCGTCCTTTATCCGACGCTTCAAGCTCCGCAACCGTACAGATGGGATGCCAGAAATGGCTCCAGGTGCTGTCGTCCAGAAATCCCTCGGCCAATTTTTCCTCCATTGCTCAATTTGAACGGCGCCATCTAGCCTGAAAGAACACTTCATGGAGTGAAGCGGAATTGAAGGGACAGGTTAGTTCTGGCCTCGGCGAAAACTGATCAGACCACCAATAGCCAGCCCCGGAACAACTTGATCATGTTGGGCATAATGACCCAGGTCATCAGCGGAACGATGATGAGTGTACTTATGAACACCCGAGCGATTAGATGAAGATCGCCAATAAGCGGTTCGCTGGCAAAAATAAATATGCTGACGGCAGGAAAGATTGCCAGCCAAGTAAGGACCGCCAACTTCCACTTGGGTGGGACAATCGGTGTCTGAGATGGGCCGGACATATTGGTCATTGCCTTGCACCATTCAATTACGATACTCTTTGTATCGTTTATCAAAACGGTAATAACGAGTCAAGGTGTAACGTAATGTGCTTGCAGCACCGATCTCCTGCCGAGCCAAGGGGACGTGGCCGGCCAATGAGTGCGGAGGTCTATCGTGCCGTGCTCGATGCGACCAATCGAATGCTCGAAGCAACCAGGGTTGGCGAGCTGACCATCAATACCATTGCGAAAGAGGCGGGTGTCAGCAGGCCGGCGATCTATCGGCGCTGGTCAACCCCGAGAGAGATTGCGCTGGAGGCGTTTCTTCAATCGACATCCGAGGCTGTCACCGCCCCCATCTGCGACACATCTTCCGAGGTCTTGAAAGCATATATCCTCGCCTTGACGCGGTTCATGCGCGGTCGCGGCGGGCGCATCATCGCCGAGTTGCTCGGCGAGGCGCAGAATGATCCGGAACTCCTGACCCTGTTTCATGAACGCTTTCTCGATAGTCGCCGCGAACACGGTCGGGGATTGATCGAGCGCGGAATGGAAAGCGGCGAGTTCGATCCCAAGCTCGATATCGGACTGATGATCGATCTCTACGCCGGTCCAATCTACTACCGCGCCCTCTCAGCCCACGCTGAGTTGACTGATGACTTCGCGCATGAATTGGGCGCATGTGTTTGTAAAGCACTTAGACGATAAACTAGGCGACAACCGGTCTTGCGGCACCGCCTTGTCCTCGCTTTGTCATAGCTAATCAGCCTTGAACAGACGCAAAATCGACAGCGCAAGAATCGGATCAAGACCCGCTAGCGCATATAGAGTTTCTTTCTTCAGGTCGCCGATAGGGAATTGCACGTCGGTTGGACAGCGTCATGCTGGGCGATCGGCTCGCAGTCGCTTCGGCGTGTCGACCTCATGATTGCCGACGCCAAAATCCTTGAAGACACAATTGTGCCCGCCGCTCAACCCTGGGGTCGACGCATCGCCAAGGGCGACGTTCTCCGCCTCATCGATCTCAAGGGTCAGCAAGCAATCGACTTTCTTTGCTACAACGCAGATGATCCCGAAGAGCGCTATCACGCGCCGAACACCATCAAGTTCCCAGGCCAGATCTATCTCGGCGAAGGATCGCCTTTCTGATCGGTTCGAGCGCGTCGAATGATGACCATTGTCGATGACACCTGCGGTGGTCATGACACGATTTTCGGGTGCTGCTCCTTTGCGCTGGATGAGGTGCGCTATGGGCAGACCAATCCGAGATGCTGCGAGCAGAACCTCGAGGAAGAGCTGGCGCGCCACGGCTTGGGACCGCGCGATGTCGTTCCCAATGTCAATTTCTTCATGCGCGTGCCGGTTGCCAGCAATGGTCAGGTCGCGATCGTCGATGGGACTTCGAAGCCCGGGGATCATGTCGATCTGCGTGCTGACATGGACGTCCTAGCGGTCTTGTCAAATTGTCCAGAAGCGCTCAACCCAGCGACCGGAGTAAGACCCACGCCGATCCAGGTGATCGCCTACCAGCCGATGAGATCCTAAAGATTGGAGCCTTGAGTTCTGGCGGCATTCTGGTGGAACACGAACGTATGGTATCGGCCCACCAACGCTGTGCTGCGACATGGGTCGCCGAAGCCAAGGCCCTGCATTCGTTGAGATGATTTTCCTGCATCTATAGCTTAGCGCGCAGCGATCTTCTTTCGGTCTCCAGCTCAAAATCCCTGAATGCATCCGAGATAGGCTCAAGCTGCCATGTCAGAACTTGCTGCCGGTCGAACCGATCGATAAATCGTTGAACTAGAACGCTTCCTTTGTTGCCACTCTGCTGCGCGACTTCGATGAAGAGCCTGGCCTCATCATCATTTAGAACACAGGGACTGTCACGCAGACAGTCAATCGTCAATTGCCAAAGAACGTTCTCATTAAGTTCTATTTGAAAACCGTCCGTTTGATATTGCGTTCCGTCCTCGAATCCAAATTCGATCCGATGACCATTCCTCTTTGGTGTTATGAAGGCAAATACAGCTCCGAACTTCGGCCTGGAACTAAACACATCAACATAGCGCAGATAGCAACGCTGTTCTAAGTCAGCATCGGCACCACGCATGTCACAAATGCTGTCCCACTGTCCGAAGGTTTCATAATGCGTCGCGATCCATTCGCCGGGCGTATCATTGCCACTGCGGTCCTGTGCAATTGCAAGCGATGCCCACAGAATCGCGACAAAGATCAGAAGGCACCTCAAGAGATCGTCCTTTCATTGAGACACGCTGAGATTTCAAGCATCTGAGTCTTCTAGTGTGGCACCACCTTGCCACCGAGTGATCCCTGAGCCAGCGATTGATTATCCCTCCTCGAACAGAGAAGCCTGGATAGTAGTGTGCGACCTTGTCTCGCATGCCCACCTAACACCGACAAGGCGTTTCAACCCTTGGATCGATGCAGCAGATTGAGTCGATCACCGATGCCTCAAACCCCAGTGTCCGCAGAACAGCACGAGACCGCTGTCATTATTGAGAACAACGCGGATATCGGCCGGTCCGACCTCATTGATCAGCAGCGCCCGCTCTTCGATGTTGCCGAGATGCCGATCCATCTAGCTGATAGCATGTTCAGCATCGCTTCCTGATCAAAATGGCCAGCCCTGATCAAGTGCGTGCCGATCCGAGACTGGATGCAGGAGGATAAAGCTGTTTTCATCACCTTTCGTCTTCGCTCGATTATGCTCACTTTGCGAATGAGGGGGGCAGGGCGCTGGATATGAACGCGGCTTCCGACCTGTCGGGTCCATAGAGTTCGGGTTTTGGCTGGTGAAAGGTTATACGACCATTCTTCATGCCGAAGGATGGGCGAATAATTTCAGCTACCACTTTGGCCTTGGCCGCAGCTGGAAGCGCAATCAATGTCGCCGGCACTCCGATTTCAAGCGCATGATCTCGGCCGACGATCCTTGCCGCAGCCTCGGTGACCATATCAAAACATGTTGAGAGACCAAGCATGTCGCCGATCTGAGCGATGTTGGCGTAGAGATTGGCCATGCGCACAAGCGAACAATCGCCGTAAGGCGTGAAAGGGTTGAGAACGTTGTTGGTCGAAATCGAGCAACGTACCCCTTGCTCCGCCAGCAGACGAGCCGGCGCGACACCACGTGGCACTGCGTATTGCTGCTCCCTGCCCATCAGGAAAAGATCCGTGGACGGCAGCACGGTGACGGCAATGTCGGCATCAACAAGCCGCTTTGCTATCGCCTGTAGCTTGGTGGGAGGCAGCATCGAGAGCTTCGTCATATGGCCGACGGTCACGCGGCCCTGCCAGCCGTGGAAGACGGTCCTTCGGACGACCTCATCGAAATGATTCCATGACGGGTCGAGATCGAAATCCAAGTGGAAATCGAGATCGACGTCGAACGCTGCCGCCAGTCTGAAAAGACGATCGATCTGGGTATGAGGATCGCTGTCGGTATAAGGGCAGCCGCCCAGCAAATCAGCACCCTGATCGAGGGCGCGGCGCAACAGCTCCTCCGTGCCTGGGTCGTTGGTCAGACCTTCCTGTGGGAACACGCAGATCTGCAGATCGAGCGCCCATGCATAATCTTTTTTTAGCCGCTTGACGGCGTCGAAGCTCTTGAGGTTGACGCGCGGATCGACCTCAACATGGGTGCGCATTACATTGGTGCCCTGGACGATCGCCGTTTCAATCGTTCGCCGGCCGCGATCATAGACGTCCTCTTCGGTGAAATCGGCCTTGGCTGCCGCCACACTCGAAATCGCCGAAGCAAGTGTGCCGTCGTGATGGCCGCAACGGTCCGCCAGGCAAGCCTTGTCGAGGTGAATATGGGTTTCGACAAATCCATTACAGACAAGAGCGCCGTTCAGATTGAAGCTTGGCATATCTGCAACAAGGTTGGGCGCCAAGTCGACGATGACGCCGCCCCGAATCATGATGTCGACCGGCTCATCCTGGTCGGCGAGCCGTCCATTCTGCAACATCATATCAAGCATCGGCTGCCATTATCCCTTATTGTGATGGCGCGGGGCAGGTGCGTGCTAGGTTGTCTGTCGCTATTATTAGACCGTATCGGGCCCAGCCGTCGACCGGAGGTCATCATGGTCAACCAAAACCGCACTGCCACGCCAGCTCTGCAGGACGATGCCGAGATTGTCCGTCAGTATCTGGAGGCCTCCATGGTTCCGGACCCGGAGACGGCCGCACGGTATGTGGCCGAGAATGTTGTGATCACGTTCACCGGCGGACGTGTGTTCGATCACCCCTCCGGCCCCGCCGCCTTCAACGCTGGACGCTACAAATGGGTAAAGAAACGAATGGAGCGTTTCGATGTTGCAAGCGGCGAGAACGAGACGATCGTCTACAGTATCGGCACGCTCTATGGCGAATGGCCAGATGGTGAGCCCTTCGAAGGCAACCGCTACGTCGATCGCTTCATGGTGCAAGGCGGCAAGATCGTGAAGATGGATGTCTGGAACGACAGTGCAGAACGCATCCTTGTCCGGATGAATATTACTGCATGACGATGCCGGATCATTTCGCGAATGGGTGTGCATGTCCATCTGTCCGGGCGCGGTGCGGATGCCTTTTCAGTCCATGCGATCGGTCCGCGTCCAGAGGTGATCATCTGCTAGCGACCAGCTGATTCGGTTCCAAGTAATAATCGATCTCGTTGCATAGCTGGCTGGTCAGTATTGAACGACTGTCACTCTTGGTCTTCCCGTGCCTGTGAAAATGCTTTGCGTCTGTGGGGTCATACCGCGGTCACTGACAGGAACGAAGACGAACAAAGCGCACCCAATGACGGGCCCGTCGGCGCTAATCAGGGAGGCTTAACGTCTGGGATTCTCTTAAAACCAATACATTATGCATCCTATGTCGCATGTATGTCGCAGCGAGACTTCAGCTACACATCGTCACCTTGGACAGCCTGACGTAACCTGCTGCGACCGACGCCGGCAACGCGCACGTTCGACGACGCCCGGCAAGACCTTCAGCCTTTCCGATCAATCATCTTTAAAGGTTTCATGATAACCGTCCGGGTCGCCGACCCATGCATAGACCTCCCAAAGATTGCCGTCCGGATCGGCGAAATAGAAGGCGTAGGCATTCCAGGGATAGGCTTTCGGCGGGCCGTGCATGACGACGCCGTTCGCACTGAGCGATGCGTGCAGCGTGTCGACCTCAGCGGCATCAGGAACTTCGAGCGCGGTCATGACCTTATGGACCGACGGGTCGACTGGCGACTTCCGGATGCCGACATGCTCACCGATATGGCGCCCTTCCCAAAGCGCCAGCACCACGTTCTCGCTCTTGAAGTCGGCAAAGCCCTCCGCCTTTCGACGCAGCTGAAAGCCGAGCTTGTCGCGATAGAAGGCGATTGAGCGGTCGAGGTCCTGGCAGATCATGCAGACATCGCTGATCTTCGCTTTGCCGCCGAGCATTTTTTCCTCCTTGAAACGATCCTCTACCTGCCATCAACGCCAATCCAGCACACGCCGTTCCACAAAGACCACGATCGCGAAGAACAGCAGAGCCAGACCGGACGAGACGAACAGCGTCGCATAGAGAAGCGATGATTGGTAGTTGAAGGTCGCCTGGATGATCAGCGCACCCAGGCCGCTATTGGCCCCGATCCATTCGCCGACGATCGCGCCCACAACGCAGGTAGTCGAAGCGATCCGAAGGGCGGCGAACAGGAAGGGGAGCGAACGCGGCACACGCAGCCGCCAGAAGATCTCGCGGCGGCTGGCGTTCAGGACATGCATCAGCTCGAGCTCGGCGGCACTCACCGATTCAAGTCCGCGAATCATGTTCACCAATGTCGGAAAAAAACAGATCACGGCGGCGATCACAATCTTGGGCAGCATGCCGAGACCGAAGATTAGCACCAGGATCGGAGCGAGCGCCAGGATCGGTATAGTGTTGAAGAAGACCGCCGATGGGAAATAGGCGGCCTCCAGGACTTTATTGTGGACGAAGACGACCGCCAGGAGAATGGCGAGGCTGTTGCCGAGGATGAAACCGGCGATGCTTTCGATCGCGGTCGGCCAGAAGTTTTTAGCGAGTACTGGCGCTTTCTCGAAGAGCGTGGTGAGGGCGGCAAGCGGGCTGGGTGCCACGAACTCCTGAACGTTGAACAAGAGGATGATCAGATGCCAGGCGAGCAAAATCGAGAGGCCGCCAAGGACCGGCAGAAGCCAGGGCATTTCTTTTAACCGGCTCATGGCGTCGCCATCGAAAGGAGATGACGGAGACGGCCGGTCAGCTCGGCGAAGCGCGGACTGTCGCGTTCCAGCGCGCCGTCTTTCCGTACCGGCCGGAGGTCGATGCGCTCGATGATACGCCCGGGATTGGCGGCCATCACCACGATGTCCTCGGCAAGATAGACCGCCTCGCTCAAGCTGTGCGTCACGAAAACGATGGTGATCCCGGTCTCGCGCCAGATGCGCAAAAGCTCGTCATTCAGCTTGTCGCGGGTGATCTCGTCGAGTGCGCCGAACGGCTCATCCATGAGCAGCAAGCGTGGCTCGCTCATCAGTGCCCGTGCGATCGCGACCCGCTGGCGCATGCCGCCGGAAAGGGCAGAAGGGCGAGCATCGGCCCAATCAGCGAGGCCGACCAGATGAAGCAGCGCTTCCGGCGTATGCGCACCGCCAGCGGCCTGATCCCTCCCTCGACCGACGTCGAGCGGCAGGCGGACGTTGTCGATCACGCTTCGCCAAGGCAGCAGTGTCGCATCCTGGAAGCAAAAGCCGATCTCGCGCCTGCGCCGAACATCGCCGGGCGACGTGCCAAAGATTTCCACCTGCCCCTGGCTCGGCTGGACGATGTCGGCCAGGAGGCGGAGCAGAGTGGACTTGCCGCAGCCGGACGGCCCGATCAGGGTGACCAGACTGCCCGCCTGGATATCCAGATCGATGTTGTCCAGTGCCTGGAACGGTTTGTCGTCACGTTCGAAAACGACGCTTGCCGCCGTAAGCCTTATTGCGGGCCGGGCATCGGCTGTTGGGCTCGTGGTATGACTGATTCCTTCGGGATCCTCAGAAAATGGCTGCATACCGTCGATCTTGGCGATGGCAGAGGGAACCAGATGATGTGGTCATACCATTAGCCAAGCTTTGGCCGGTCCGCCTCGGTCGCGTCGAGGATGGCGGTGCTGATGAACTCATCGACGCTTGGCGCATCCTTCTCGAACTGACCGACGCTCTCATAGGTTGCGATCTGATCGCCGATGATCGCGGGATCGAAGTAGCCCCAGCCATGAGCCTTGGTCTTCTCATCGAAGGATAGCTCGATGATCTTGGCGACCGTTTCTTTCTCGACGTCGCGGTCCAGCTCCGGATAAGCATCCACCAGGATGTCGACCGAGGCCTCTGGATTATCATGCATCCACGCCCAGCCTTTGGCGGTAGCACGGATGAACTCGGCGAGCGCCTCGCTGTTCTCGGCCAGCGCCTGGTCGGTGGTGAAATAGGCATTGGCGTAGCTTGGCAGGCCCGCATCCCATTGCATCAGCGTCAGGCGATCGGGACCGAGGATTGATAAGGCCTTGGTGTTGGTGACCCAGGCTGTGATCGCATCGACCTGATCATTGGCGAGCGGTCCCATGTCGAAGCCGACTGTCATGATCTCCAGCTCGCTTTGATCGATCCCGGCTTTGGCGAGCAGGGCGTCGAGCACGAAGCGCGCGGTCGGCTGGGTGCCGATCCGCTTGCCGATCATGTCTTGAACGGACTGGATCGGCTTTTCCGGCAGCGAGAAATAGGCGAAGGGCGACTGGCGGAAACCGGCGGCGATCATCTTGATCGGGGCGCCGGCCGAGCGTGCGAGCATGCCCTGACCGCTGTCGGAAAACTGACCCAGCAGCGCCTGACCGGTGGTCACCGGCGGCACGGTCACCGAGTTTGGCCCGCCCGGCAGAAACTCGACCTCCAGCCCGGCTTCCTCGAAATAGCCATTGGCAGCGGCGACGACATCGCCGATCTGACCGTTGCTCATCAGCCAGTCATATTTGACGCCGATGCTGGTGGTCTCGGCCCTGGAGCCTCGCGAGACCGAGAGGAATGCTGCCCCCATGGCCAACGTTCCGGTCGCTTGCAGCATCCGGCGGCGCGATAGTTTGAACGGACGTCGATGGTTTGCCGACATTGTGAACCTCCTTGTTATTTGCATCGATCATGCAATCCGGTGCCGATCATAGCAAGGTGCAGGGCCGGCGAGGCCAGCGTCGACCTGACGGCACGGCGAGAAGAAGTCGCGGGCATGCGCTGGTCTGAGATCGCCCCTGATGAGGCGCTGTGGACACTGCCGCGGGAGCGCACGAAGAACGGCACGTAGCATGATGTGCCGCTTTCTGACCAGGCGTTGCAGATTTTCGTCGACCGTCCCAAGCTTATTGGACGTGATGGACGTTCGCGCGATCTCATATTTGGCCGAGGCAGCGGACCATTTTCAGGCTGGTCGCGTTGTAAAAAGCGTTTGGATGCTCAACTGGCTTGGTCAGCTGGCAAAGATGCGGGTCTTGAAGAGAAACAAGCGCTAGGCTGGCGCCTGCATGATCTTCGAAGGACGATGGTTACAGGAATGGCGGAAGAACTTAAGGTCTTGCCGCACGTTATTGAAAGTGTCGTAAATCATTTAAGTGGCCACAAGTCCGGTGTGGCCGGAATCTACAATCGTGCAACCTATGGGAAGGAGAAGCGGGCCGCTCTACAAGCCTGGGCCAATCATGTCGATGCCGTTGCGGCCGGCAAGGCTTGAGAAAGACAGTCGCGGCGTTCTCTGCCGGAGAGCGAAAATGCAGAGATTTGGCGCGCTGGAAGTGACCGCATGCCACTCATTATCTATCATAACTTGTCCGGTCTAGAGCTGTAAGGCGCGGATGAAGAAGTTGGGATCTTCGTATACGACCAGAAAGGCGATCTCGGTGTTGGAATGGCGTGTTTTACTCAGATAGCGCCGTGCTAGGTCCTTTCAAAGTTCATTCTGCTCCTCGGCAGACGGCTCCATCATTGAACAGTATTCGACCCAATCATTTTCCGTCTGAAACAAAAGAGATTTCATAGAATTACCAGTGGCTCGCTCATGAATTATTGGGCCCGCTGATGCAGGTTAGCATCGCACCATCATCGGCCGCCTAGACTTGGACAAACGAACATCGACAGACCGATCATTTCTCAGGAGTGTGCAAGATGGTGTCAGCAGATCACAAAGAGCCCGGCCCGGCCGTCAGTGTCGAGGCATTGGATGACATGGCGAAGCATGGAATTACGCAGACCACGGTCGACTATTTTCATTGCGGCGCGTATCGCTACACGAACCTCAAGGATGCCATCGCGCAAGCCAAGCGTCAGAAGAGCCGGGCCGGCTAAGCCTGCGGCACCTCCGAGGATAGGGGCGTTAAAACTCAGGCTGGCCTGTTTTTCGTAGGTCACGACGCTCCTGAATTCTGCCAAAAACGTCCGGCCGTCCTGGCAATGGCGTCGACAGCTGTTTCTGTTCCCTTCGATCACGATCGGTCGCACCATGAGGATCCGATGCTTCCAGAGCTGGCCGTGCCTGTCAGGTGGCTCAGGGCCGGTGATTATGTTGGGAATGACGCTGAATACATTGGAACTGAGTGCATGCGTTAGATTTTGGACAGATGTTGGAGTTCCCGTTGAACACGCTCAGGATTGAGCACAAGACAGTCTATCGCTATCGTCAGCCGGTCAGCTTGGGGCCGCACCATTTGCTTCTTCGGCCGCGTGAGAGCCGGGATCTTCGCTTGCTTGCCTCGGAGATCGTCATGGCGCCAACGGCAGCCGCCACTACTTGGGCTGAGGACGTCTTTGGCAACGCGGTCGCCGTCGCGACCTTCGAGGGCATGACCGACAGCCTGACCATCGAGAGCAAGGTGGAGCTCGAACTTGTCGGGCAGGCCTGGCCAGTCTTTCCAGTGGCGGCATCGGCGATCTCCTATCCCTTTCTCTATGCGGATGACGAGTGGACGGACCTAGGCGCATTGGCCATGCAACAGCATGAGGATCCGAACGGGCGGCTGCGCACATGGACGAGAGGTTTCGTGCGCAGCGATCCGACCGATACCCTTGCCTTGCTGAAGGATCTCAGTGCCAGCATTTTGGGATGGATTTCGTATCAAAGCCGCGATGACGAGGGCACGCAGACGCCGCTCCAGACCCTGGATCGCGGCTGGGGTTCCTGCCGCGACCTCGCCGTTCTCTTCGCTGAAGCGGCGCGCTGCCTCGGATTTGGTGCGCGGCTTGTCTCCGGCTATCTGTTCAATTCAAGCGAAAGCATCACCGGGTCGTCAGGTCCCGGCTCGACCCATGCATGGACGGAGGTCTACGTGCCGGGCGCGGGGTGGATCACCTTCGATCCGACGAACCGGAGCGTGGGTGGGTTCAATTTAATTCCGGTCGCCGTCGCCCGCGATATCAAGCAGGTGATGCCGATTGCTGGCAGTTTTGTGGGGATGACCGATGCCTTCGGCGGCATGTCGGTGGAGATCAGGGTCACGGCTTGACGCGCGATATGGTCAGAACCAGTTGGGTCGTTCTCCGCCGCTTCTAGATTAGCTCTTTCAAAAGAAGGTTTCATGGATGGTGAGGATGTCGCCCGGCAGAATCTCGCCTGTGCCATCGATGCTACGTCGGGTTCCATTATCGCTGCGGGATATCGTCATGGAGGAGCGCTTTGCTCGATAGGTGAAGCCGCCGGCAAGCGCGATAGCGTTGATGGCCGTCATACCACTGACATACGGGTAGCTGCCCGGCTGGTTGACCTCACCCAAGATATAAAAGGGCCGATAAGTCAGAACTTCGATACCGACCTGCGGATTGACGAGATATCCACCGTCCTTGAAGGCGGTTTCGATGTCGCTTTCGAGTTGACGTGGCGTCCGACCGCCCCCGTTGATCGCTCCGATCAGAGGCAGCGCGAAAAAACCGCCGCCATCAAGGGCGAACTCGCCTGATAAATCGACATGGCGAAAAACCGTGACCCTCAGCCGGTCGCCGGAATTGACGCGATAGCTCTTGATGGCCGCATCTGACTGATCACCGGTCGATGGCGATCCGATCACAGCAGGCGTTTCCCCTGGGGTTGATGCACAGCCGACGACCGACATCGCTAAAATCACTATAGCCAGCCAAAGGAATGGACGCTTCCCGGCAAGACTTGCCATATCAGGATCCTGCCGGATCGGCCTCCGATATCGTCGCGGCACGATCTTCGGCCGCTGGCTTACGCTTGATCAGCCGAGCTTCTTTAGCCGGCACGTTGACCATGGCAGCTGCCTTCTCGGCTGCCAGCCTTTCCGCCAGTTCGTGCTCGTCTGCCTCTTTGGCAAGACGGAGTGCACGCAGGTGCGCTGTCTTCCTGGTCCGCTCCTCCCGCTCGTTGACACTTTCCTTTTGGAACGCCCTATCCCGCCTGCTTATCTCGGCGGCTCTCAGCTTTGCCTTCGATCTCGTTGGACGCATCATATCGCTATCCTATGGTTAAAGGGCGATGAACGCCCGTACCAGTTCGACCTTCACGTCAGGGCGGCTCATCGGCCGATCCATAGTCAAAAACGTCTCGGACAGGCTCTTAGTTGAGCGAGTAGGCGAGCGTCATGGTTGCAATCAGGAACAGCACGGCGACGCCAAGAGCAATATTGATGAAGCTGGGTTCCGGGAGAAACTTCATGGTCCAGGCGCTCCTCTGTTGACCACACCGGTGGTGCGGCTGTGATAGCAAATCTTCAACGCGTCGTCGGGAGACAGTTGATGTCCCCTGATCTCAAGGCGAAACGTCACTCTTTCCTGACGACAATGGACCGACCCTCGGCAGTGTCCTCTTGCTATGTCGCACGAACCTTCAGGGCGTGATCAAGCCTGTTTGGTCCACGTCTATCTCGCGCGCTTGGCGGGTTTCCTTCCGGCCCCGCTACCCGGCACAATAGAAGATGTCGAGCTTGTAGCTAACGGCTTGGGCTTAACGGTCTTGGGTTTTTTGGCTTCCCGATTACTGCGTTTTTGGCTCTTGGCCATGTTAGTCTCCACGGCGGTTGACGAGCTGAGTAATTCAGACGTGGACCGACTAAGCAGAGCCGCGATCGATGCATGCCGGCCTTCTTTCTCTATCTGAACGAATGCATGATCGACCTATTTCGCCGGTGGTTCTACCGGCCGATCAATGCTGTCCGGCTTGGGCGTAGGCGCTGGATGGGCCACGTCGCCGCCGGTCTTCGTCTTGTCCTTTGCGAGCGCCCAGGCCGCAATCGTAGCGGACTCGAGGTTGGCCTTCGCTATGGAACTCAAAGTTTCGCCCATGGAGAGTATCCCTTCCGGGACAAAGTGTGTCCCCATACCGGATCAGCATGGAGATCGAGAGCAAGCTGTCATTGTTGAGCATCTTCGACTCTCAACAAATATCTGAAATAACTTAGATGCAGGCCGAAGTTTATTAGTTATGATGTAAATGATGCTGTAGAAATAAATTTCAAGGTAATGGTTGCGATCATTGGCTATTGACAATTAATTATTATTGTAGATTGAAATTGACATGTGAAGAAATCGTCATCATGCGATATTTAATTTCTGGTTAGGTAAAATCAATGATCTAGTATATTGACTAATATTTTCAGAAAGCTATTCGTGATATTCGTTGATAATACAAAGCTTTAAAACCATTTGGCGTGTTTTGACCGCATGGAGATGGCGTCAATCGTGAATGAGTAATCGCACTCACCCTTGCATTAAGATGGCGACATAGCCATTTCCGAAGGTAGATTGGCACTCGTTGGGAGAGAGTGCCAGAAATCCACAGCCATTCTCCTCCTTTATAGGGTACAGAACATGCAGTTCAGGCCGTTACACGATCGCGTTGTCATTCGGCGTTTCGAGGACGAGCGGGAGACCTCAGGCGGCATCATCATTCCGGACACGGCCAAGGAAAAACCGATGCAGGGCGAGGTGCTTGCCGTCGGCCCGGGTGCAAGGAACGACAAGGGTGACATTACACCGCTCGACGTCGCCGCCGGCAATCGCATTCTCTTCGGCAAATGGTCCGGCACCGAGGTCAAGATCGACGGCGAGGAGCTGTTGATCATGAAGGAAAGCGACATCATGGCGGTCTTCG
>JBOEHJ010000155.1:0-23777 GCA_050633905.1 Geminicoccales bacterium | reverse complement strand
GCGGTATGGGCGGCATGGGTGGTATGGGCGGCTTCTAAGCCCCACCACACACGTCACCGACGCAAAGATTGGGGCCGTTCCGAAAGGGGCGGCCCTTTTCTTTTACATGGCCATCTTTTGATCGAGAGGAGGATACAGTGAACCCAGCTTTTGGACATGCTGGTCGGCGTCACGCCTTGTCAGGTTGTTCCCGCTCGATCTTTCTTGCCATGTCGCGGATGACGCCATCAGCACCATTCGCTTTGAGCTCCAGCGCCAATTTCATCAGGAAGCCAAGCTTGCCATCGGGAAAGCCCTTGTCGACAAACCAAAAGAGGTATTCTTCCGGCAGATCGATCAGAATTTTACCGTGATATCGACCGAACGGCATTATCCAGGTCGCAAGCTTCAAAAGGTCATCCTGATCGAAGCCGAGATCAGGCCCGCCATCATTCGCAGGCTCATCCATTAAGCATCACCATCCGAGCTAAGCACCTGCGCCAAGTCCCCGCCGTCGGCCGCGCCGACCGCCGACTATTCGGCGGCTAGCGTGGTGGTTTGGGATTGCGGTTTGACCCATCCGCCGAGTTCGCGCTCGATGATCTCCGCCAGCATGGCGATGTGGTTATCTTCAGCATTGAGGCAGGGGATGTAGCTGAACCGCTCGCCCCCCGCTTCTTCGAAGGCCTCTCGGATTTCTTCCTGGATTTCTTCAAGGGTTTCGACGCAGTCGGCGGCGAATCCAGGGGCCATGATTGCCAGGTTCTTTTTGCCTTGTCGCGCGAGATCGGCAACATGCTCGACAGTGTAGGGGCGTAGCCATTCTTCCTTGCCGAACAGGGATTGAAAGGCGATCTCGAGCTTCTCTTCCGGCCAGCCGAGGCGTTCGCGCAGCAGGCGTGCGGTTTTCTGACATTGGCAGTGGTAAGGATCACCCGCCATCAGATAGCGCTTCGGCACGCCATGGAATGACGTCACGAGAACATCGGGCGTCCAATCCAAGCCTGCGTAATGGGTCTCGACGGAGTGGGCCAGCGCTTCGATGTAGCCTTGCTCGTCGTGATAGGCGGGTACCGTACGCACGGCCGGCTGCCAGCGGATTTTCATCAGGGCACGGAAAGCCTGATCACAGGCTGTGCCGGTGGTCGCAGCGGCATATTGAGGGTAAAGGGGGAACAACAGAATGCGCTGGCATCCTTGGTCCTGAAGGTCCTTGATCTTGGACGCTGTGGTCGGGTTTCCATAGCGCATGCCCCAATCCACCACGACATCATCGCCGAAATTCGCGCTGAAATAGTCCGCAAGCTTCGTTGATTGTTCCCGCGTGATGGTGCGAAGCGGGCTCTCGTCACGCTCCTTGTTCCAAATCGACTTGTAAGCCTCACCCGAGGAGAACGGGCGCTTGGTCAAGATCACTACATTGAGGAGAATTTTCCAGAAGATGGGATTGACCTCGATCACCCGGCGGTCGCTCAGAAATTCCTTCAGATAGCGCCGCATGTCCCAATAGCCGGTGCTGTCGGGCGTGCCGAGATTGAGCAGAAGAACACCGACTTTGGATGGCAGGACGGGGGGGTGATCTGGTGGCAGCGTGGCCATGTCTATATTTCCAATCATGTCGTGTCGCGGCCAGCTTTGCTTCTGACGATATAAAGCTTCGTACGAAACCGGTCTTGGTCCGGATCAACAGGTAGGTAATCCAGCAACCAGGTCAATCCACGAAACGTCACAAGGAGGATGGTCATCACTGGTCACCCAAGCGAATGATCGTGGCGGCCATCACCTTGGCACGGGCGACAAAGGTTTCGAGATGGGCTGCCTCATCCAGCTGATGTCCTTTTTCCCCGATCGGGCCGACCGCGCAGATCGTGGGCACACCAAGTGCCGAGGTAAAGCCAGAATCCGCCGCACCGCCGCTATATTCTCCCTCGATCGTTAAGCCAAGCTCCGCTGCGGCCGTAACATAATCGTCAAAGAGTTCGCGATTGGCCGGTGTTTGTTCGAGCGGGGGAAACAAAGTCTTGTTTGTAATCCTGGCGGATGTCCCATCGATCTCGGTTCGCCCAATAATCTCCTCGACGCAGGCTTCGATATCCTTCAGTTGCGCGTTTGATGTGTAGCGGATGTCGATCGTGCCCTTGGCAAAGGGGGCGACCGTGTTGGCGGATTGGCCGCCTTCGATGAGGCCGATATTGACTGTTCGGCCCTCCTCGTAGTCGGTCAACGCATGGAGTGCCTGAACCTTGCGGCAAAGGGTCTCGATGGCGCTCCGACCCTTGTCATGCTGGGAGCCTGAATGAGCGGCCACGCCGCTGACCTCCATCGTCATGAAAAGGGCACCCTTGCGACCGGTGACGATGTTGCCGCTCGGCCTGCCGGGTTCACTGTTAAAGACGGCGCGCGCGTTAGCGGCTTCAGCTTCGATCACGTCCCGCGAACTTGGCGAACCGATCTCTTCATCGGATGTGTAGAGCACGTTGATCGGATACCGGTTGCCACCGAAACGATGAAAAGCCTCGGCGACGAAGCTGTTCAAGACCAGGCCGCATTTCATATCGGCAACACCCGGGCCGAAGGCGCGATCGCCATCGATGGAAAAGGGACGTTTGGCCGCCTCGCCCTTGGAAAAGACGGTATCGCGGTGCCCCATCAGGAGAATGGGTTGGTTGCCCGCGTTGTCATGCCTGGCATCGATCATCGCCAACAGGCAGAAACCAGCATTGGGGCGTTCGATGACCTTGGTGGCGATGCCGCGATGCTCGAGATGAGCTTTGATGATCGCGCCGACCTCGTTCACGCCTGCATGGTCGAAAGAACCAGAATCTGTATTGACGATCCTTTCCAGTAAGGCTTCCATGGCAGGACGCTGATTGTCGAGCCAGGCCATGATCGGTTCATGTTCATCATCGAGCACCATCTTGCTCTCCTGCTGTTGATTGCGCTCGGGCAACAAAGGCACTGATGTAGCGCAGTTTGTCGGCCAAGAACATGATCATGTAGCCGTTCTATCCGGGGTGATCCCGGAAGGGTGGCGGGTCGTTTTCTCTATAAGATCAAAAGAACTCAGATGTGTCGCTGTTAACGTGCCAATTGCCGCATTGGCACATTGATCAGTGATGGCGATAACGTCACCTTGCAGGAGAACGATGTTGAGTGTGACTTTTCGCGATCAAATGGCGCTCGGCGTCAACCGACGATTCTTTTATGGCTGGATAATGGTCTTCGTGGCCATGGTGGGCTACTTCGTAAGTGGTCCTGGCCAGTCCCACATGTTCAGCGTTTTCATTTTACCGTTGTCCACCGATCTCGGTCTCGACCAGACAGAAATCTCCTTTGCCTATGCCATCGCAACGCTCGCGGCTGCCTTCGGTCTTCCTTACATCGGGCGTCTGATCGATCGCTATGGCATGCGCCAAGTTGTGCTCGTCACAACGGTGCTCTTGGGTTTTGCTGCCATCGGATTCGGACAGGTGCAAAATCTTATCATGCTTGGTCTGCTCTTCGGCGCTCTTCGTTTCCTGGGCCAAGGCACCATGATGTTGAGTTCCTCCAATTTGGTGGCGCAATGGTTCAGCGCGAAACGCGGCTTTGCGGCTAGCCTCGTTGCCCTTGGCTTTTCGGCGAGCGTCGCTCTTCATCCACCTCTGGCGCAATGGCTGATCGATCAGGTCGGCTGGCGCGAAGCCTGGTTCTGGTTGGGTATCCTGACCTGGATCATCTATCTGCCGCTGGTTTATTTTCTCGTGCAGAACAAACCGGAAGACATCGGGCTCTTGCCTGACGGCGTCAAGGTGACTGACGAGAACGACCAAACCAAGCCGAGTGATGCCGATCTCGGTCTCACCAGCAGTGAAGCGCTCAGGACTTCAGCCTTTTGGATCACCGCCCTTTCGCTCTCAAGCTTTTCCATGCTGGTGACAGCGCTTTTCTTTTACCAGGTGTCGATTTTTCAAACCCAAGGGTTAAGCGAGCAGATCGCCACAAGAGTCTTTCCGATTTCCGCGATGACCATGGTCTGCTGCATGCCGATTTTCGGTCGTCTGCTTGACCGTTATCCGACCAAGCCGCTCTTTGCCGCGGCCATGCTGTTGATGACCGGTTCCCTGGTGTCGATGGTTTTTGTGCAAGATCTGCCAACGGCTGTCATTTATGCCGTCATTTTCGGGCTGAACAATGCTGCCGTGCATGCGTTGATCGGCTATGTCTGGCCGCGCTTTTTCGGCCGAAAGCATCTCGGCTCCATCCAGGGCACGGCAGCCACCATCATGGTGGTCGGCGCTTCAATCGGCCCCTTGCCGTTGGGCGCTACGTATGACGTGACGGGAAGCTATCAGCTGGCCTTGCTGAGCCTGGCGATCATTCCCGTCATCTGCGCCATCGCCGTGCTCTTCATGCGCCCGCCGGATCTTTCCAAGACCCGAGCATGAGCCATAGACCAGCGAGATCGGTAGTCAACAACGATCCCTCGCTGGCTGACCTCTCACTGTGGCCTTGTTGCGAGTGAACCTGTATACGGCGCCCAAGCGACATCGCGATGGCCGACAGGAAAGATGACGACAGCAAAATGTTGAGAATGCCAAAACAGAAAAAGCGCCCTGGCGCAGTTTGGGCCGTGTTGATCCTTCTGGTCACGGCAAGCTGCGATAATGAGACGAGAGTCGATGAGGTCGCCGATTGGGGAGGCGGGACACAGTCTCCCTATGTGCCGATAGGCTATAAACTGGCCTTTGAAGACAATTTTGATCGGCTCGACCTTGTGGATGAAATCCGATCGGTCGCTGACGGTGATGATCATCAGGCGAAGGGGTGGGAAACCTATTTTGCCGGCTGGAATGTTCGTCACTTGAAAGGCAATAACGATCAGGCGCTCAAAGCCGATGCATCCTACGAGGGCAAGGGCGGTCTTAGCCTCGGCGAGCATGGCATCACGCTGCATGAGGTCACGGCCGAGGGAACGCTCAAACTCTACGGCAGACCAACGCCGGATAATCTGAAGGCCCAGTTCGACTTTCCTTATCTCGGCGGCATGATCTCCGGGGAGCGTCTGCATGCACAGCGCCATGGCTATTGGGAGCTGCGTCTTCGGCCTAGTAATGTTTCGATCGGCCACCATTGGGCGTTCTGGCTCATTCCATCCGACCATTCCTGGCCGCCTGAGATCGACATGCTGGAGGTCATCGGCTCAAATCCCGCGAACCCGTCTGATGCGGATTATTTCTTTTTCAATTCCATTTTAAGTCAGCCTAACGATGATCAAATTACCCGCATCACGCCACCGCGGGGCAAGGATGCCTGGTATACGATCGGCTTTCTTTGGGATGACCAAGAAATGCGCTGGTTTCTGGATGGCAAGGAAGTCAGAAAGCGGCCAAGCCATCAAACCGATAAAGAGTTCTACTTTCTGATGTCGTCGGAAATCGGTGGCAACTGGGTTGGCGCACCCACCGGCGACACCATCTGGCCGATGGAAATCGAGGTCGACTACATTCGGATCTACCGAAGGTAATTGAGAACCCGCTGATGCTTTCTACCTTGTGTTGTTCGTTGGAGGCTGACTTTCTATTCTTGCTTCGTGGCCACTTGCCTGGATGCTGATTGTATAGGAGCTTGGTCCATCGCCGCTAATGTTGACGGCGATCTCTAAGTGGTCAGGTCGTCGCCTTCAACTTGCGCGGCTTTTCAGGAAAGGTGACGACGACGATGCGTCCTTGGATGGCCTATCTTGCTTGTCTTGTCGGCGTATTTGGACATGCATCAAGCGAGTTCGTCGCGAAAATTGCCGCCACACCCGGTCCTGAATTCAGTGTGTGGCGTTTCCTGATCGGCGGGGCTTGTCTTGTTCTCGTTTGCCAGGTCTGGCCGGGGGCACGTGATCTGATCACGCCGCTTCGAAAAGACGGTGTGAGAATTCTCCTCCTTTCCTGTTTCGGTATGGCCTTGGGCCAATTGATCTTTCATTGGTCCCTGGATTTCGCAAGCGTGGTCCAGGTTGCCACCATCGTTACCGGCATCCCCATAGCCGTCGTCGTGGTCGATCGTTTGATCAATGGTACGCTGATGACCGCCCCCAAGATCGTAAGCGGTATAGGTGCCTTTATCGGCGTCGTGCTTCTTTTGACCAACGGTGCCGCTACCGATGTTCAATTCGGCGGTCAGAACCTGATTGGTACGCTTTTGGCGCTCACTTGCGCGATTATTGGTGGTGTTTACATTGTGCTCGCCAAGCCCCTGATCCAGGCTTACGGGCCAGTGCGCATGACGGCCTATACCTTCGCGCTCGGTTTTTTCTTCCTCTATGCCATCGTTGGGCTGGCCTGGGGTGTCTGGGTCAACCCCTTTTCCCTCGTCGATAAGGAGCCTGTGCAGATTGCCGGTATCCTGACGATTGGCCTTTGGAACACGGCGATGGCCATGACCCTTTGGATGGCGGGGCTCTCCTTTGCGCCGGATCCCCAGCGGGCCAATTACCTGTTCTTTCTAAAGCCTGTGATCGCCGCGGTCCTGGCCATCTTCATCCTTGGTGACAGTTTGACCTGGATGCAGGGGCTCGCCATCTTCACCATCTGTTTTTGCGTGGCACTGGAATATGTCTGGACCCAAGCACGGCGGACAGCGCCGGCAGCCTGATTTTTTGGTGACTGAACCTCGTTGTTTCCCACGCGATCAAGCAGCCTTTTGGTGATACACCTCAGGCGGAGCGATACCGCTGGCACGGCGCAACGCGCCATCCAGGGAACAGCCGAGCGGTGACGTTGGAGAGAACGCCTGGTCAATTCTTGGCGCAAGAATGTCTACCAGTCCACCAATGAGAGCGACAGGCAATCGGCCATCATCGCTGGCCAGTAGGATCAGTCGGCTAATCTCACTTGCTGCTTCGTTCAGCAAGGCCTGTGCGACCAAGTCACCATGCTCGGCATGTTGGACGATGATTGGTGCGAGACCGCCAAAGCGGGTCGCATCGGCGTTCGCCAGCCAGGTGAGGATTGTTTCATGCTTGCCGCCAAGCTCTTTATAGATCGCTTCCAGTAGCGCTGGCGGTTTTGATCCTGAGACAGTTTCCAGATCATGAGCGCGAAGGGCGAGGCGTACAGCCTGGCGACCGAGCCAGTTGCCTCCACCTTCATCGCCGGCAACGGGGCCCCAACCGCCGATTTGCCGAACCTTATCATCAAGATCGAGGCTGAGACCGGCACTGCCGGTGCCGGCAATGACAATAGCTCCAGGTGCCCCGCCATGGGCGCCGAGCAACGCCGCATAGCCGTCCGAGATGACCTCGATCGCCCCAACATCGCTCATCAAGTCTTTGAAGACAGCACATCGCTCTGGCTGTCGATGGCCGGCGAGACCACAGACCAAACGGCAATCCGCAAGCGAAAAACCGCTGCCCATGAGGGCCTGCTCAAGAGCCTTTAGGGCGTTGGCGGCAGCAAACTCCGGCGAAATGGTGAGCGATCCCGGGCCTGCATTCCCTTCACCAATCAATGCACCGGACGTATCGACGATGCGCACTCTTGTCTTGCTGGCGCCGCCATCAAGTCCGGCGAATAATAACATGTTCGAGCTTACCCATCGAAGTGATCGTGCCAAGATAGGGCGCGTTCCCCACCGGAGGCAAGATCACTATTCCTGATGAGCCGTCACCGGTAGTCAGCCGCTCTCGTTGAGCCAGCGGATCATGCCTTGAATGTTCAGATCGCGAAGCTGCTCGTAAGCACCCCAGTCCTTATAGTCGTCGGTGATATCGGACGCGAGGATCTCGGCCTCTGACATGCCCTTGTCCAAAGCCTCTTTAACACTTTCTTTCAGATGCTCGATATAGAGCCTGGTATTCGTCGCATCTTGCTTGGTGCCGATGACACTATGGCCAGGAACCATGATGTCGAAGTCGAGGGCTTCAACGGCCTTGATCTGGTTGATCATGCCATCGATATCCGTCCGCGGGAAATCTCGCCAAGGTAGGCGTTTCGGTGAGACCACGTCGACCACAAAGGCAGCGTTTTCCGGGCGTACGATGGTGACGATCATATCGTCGCCGTGTCCCTCGCCAATATAGGTCAGCTCGAAAGTCTTGCCGCCCAAGTCGAAGCTGTATTGATCGCTGAACGTCTTCGTGGGCATGGCAGTGTCGACTGCGCCAATCTTGACATGCTTCGACAGATTTTCATGCGCGATCACTTCGATGTCGCCCCAGGCTTGGCCACCGCTTGCATGATCCGCATGGTGATGTGAATAGATCATATGCGTGACCGGCCGGTCGAATTTTTCCGCGAGTTCGGCCTTGAGCCATTCGACCGCCTCAGCGTTGATGGGGTCGGTGACAACGATGCTGTCATCGGTGACCACAACCATGGCGAAATGAAAATTGTTCTGGAAGCGATAGACATCACCAGCGATCTGCTCGATGGACCGTTTCGCTTCCTGCGCAGCAATCGTGCCTGGAAGCGAGAGAAGGGTAAGGGCGAGAAGGGGCAAAACGAAGCGGCTAAAGAAGCTCATGCTAGGCTCCTAGGCTCAATTGGAGAGACGAATGCTTCATAGATCCGGCCAACATGCCGCCGGGACCGGTGCACCACCAAGCCCCTGCGACGCGTTGGCCTGCTAGCCGGACAACACTTTGTCCAGTAGTGAAGATCGGATCATCGCTAGGCGCGCTTACTTCTTTTCCGCGCGATAGTCGTCATGGCAGCCACCGCAGCTCTTGCCGACATCGCCGATAGCACCCTTGAGCGCATCCAAGCCATCGCCGGCGACAGCAGCCAGTTTGGTGCTTGCCTCGGTCCAGGCGCCATGCTTTTCCCCGACCTTGGAATCAGCCGCCCAGGCAGCTGGAAGGGCACGTGTCTTGTCCTCGCCGAGCGCTGCATTGTCAGAACCTGCCGGCCACATGGCCCCAGTGTCCATCTTGGAAAGTGTTTCGAGGTTGGCAGCTGAGGTTGCGGCAGTCTTTGCGTCATATTCGATCTCGCCCTTGGCCATCGCGCCAAGCGGTCCGAGATTGAAGGCCACAACCTGCATGAAGCCTTGGCGTGCCTTGATGGCTTTCTCAAGGTGGCCGTCGGCGATAGCCGCCGTTGAAACGAAGGCCAGAGCGGTCATACCCGCCGTGGCGAGAAAGGCGAATTTCATGTCACTATCTCCCATAAACGATCATTTGGTAAGAGACCCTAACATGTGCTTAAAATGCGATCTACTAAAAGAAAATGCAGGTTGTGTTTGCAATGACGCACAGGGTTGGCTGGGATGATTTGCGTTATGCGCTAGCCGTCGCGGATGGCGGTTCGGTCGCTGCTGCGGCCCGTCGGCTGGGGGTCAATCACACGACGGTGTTGCGTCGTATCCAGGCGTTCGAAAAGTCTCAGAAGATTCGTTTGTTCGATCGCTTGCCAACAGGCTACGCGCTTACGGCCGCAGGCGAGCAACTGGTCGCCGCGGCGCGCAACATTGATGACATGGTGGTGGGGCTGGAACGCCGTATCTCAGGACAGGACCTTAAGCTCGAAGGCGTTCTTCGTATGACGACAACAGACACCTTCATGGCATCGGTTCTGCCGCGTCATCTGGCATCGTTTCGCATAAAGCATCCAAGGATAACGATCGAGCTTGCCTTGACCAATACGAGGCTCAATCTTACCAAGCGCGATGCCGATGTCGCCATTCGCCCGGCCAAGGCGCCGCCATCGCCTCTGATCGGCCGCCGCATCGCCGATGTCGCCTTTGCGATCTATGGTGCTGGGCAATATCTAGCTGATCGTCCTGGTAAGAAGCTAAGAGATCATGTTTGGCTCGCAGGTGATGAACTCCTGGCTAATTCTCCCGTTGCCGGCTGGATGCGAAAACATGTGCCGGACGCCAAGATCGCCTTTCGCGCCGATAGCTTTGTTGCGCTTGGTCAAGCCGTCGAAGCTGGACTTGGCGTTGCCGCACTGCCCTGCTGTCTTGCCGATCGCAACAAGATGTTGAAGCGTATCCAGGATCCCGTTGTGGAGCTGTCGACGGGGCTTTGGCTGCTGACGCATCGTGACCTTAGCGATGCTGCGCGAATTCGCGCTTTCATGGATCACATGCATGATGCCCTGACCGGCGACATTGCCAGTCTGGAAGGGCGTTCAGGCTCTTAAAGAAACTTCGCGGCTATATCGGTTGAACTCTCGACGCCGACCTTGTCGACATGGGTGCTCAGCCATTCATCGCCGCGCGCTCGCCCTAGCTGAAATAAGTGATCGAGAAAACCGGCATCGGCATTAAGTTTGCTCGACACGTTGAATTTCACCATATCTTCTTCGGCGTCGATCGTGTGGATATTCAGCCGCTTGTAATGCTTGTCATCCAGCTTGCCTTGATCGATCAGCTGCGTGACAAAATCGATCGTCCGCATCTCGCGCATCAGGGAGGAGTTGAAGGATAGGGTATTGATCCGATCGAAAATTTCCTGGGCCGTGTTCGGCACATTGTCGATATTGATCGGGTTGATCTGAACGATCAGAATATCGCTGCAATCGGTGTGATAAATGAGTGGAAAGATAGGCGGATTGCCCATATAGCCGCCGTCCCAATAGGCTTCGCCTTCGATCTCCACCGCCTTATAAAGAAATGGCAGGCATGCCGAAGCGAGGACAGCATCAAGAGTAAGCTCTTGCTCCTTGAACACCTTGATCTTGCCGGTGCGCACATTGGTTGCGCAGAGAAAGAGCTTCACCCCACCCGGTGTTCTAACGGCATCGAAATTAACCACATCGTTCAAGACCTCGCGCAACGGGTTGAAATTCCAAGGATTAAGCTGATAGGGCGATGCGATGCGGGAGAGCTTGTCAAAGGCGTGCCAGCTGGGCGAGAAATCGAGATTGCCGAGCGAGAGCCATCTGTCGAGGGGGCTCGGCTGGATTGGGCTGAGCTTGGCCGCCTCTGATGTCGCATGCCAGAAGGCCGCTAGGCATTCGCGCGCTTTCTCCCGGCCGCCCTGATGCATGCCGGCCGTCAACGCCACGGCGTTCATCGCGCCTGCACTCGTGCCAACGATGCCATCGAAGTCGAGGCGTTGGTCTTCCAACAGGCGATCGAGTACCCCCCAGGTGAAGGCGCCATGGGCCCCACCGCCTTGAAGACCGAGGTTGATAGGTTTCCGATCGGGTAGCTGTCTTGCATCGACCTTTTGGCGCAGGCTTTTCTTCGGGGATGGCTTTTTCGTCATCGCTCGTTTCGACCCTTTCGCCAACGGCATCCCGTATGAGGAACGGCATGTTGACAGATCCAGCAATCAAGCTAAAGCAGGATTGTGATCAAACCGAGGTTAGCCATCGATGTCCGATATGCTGCGGCGCCACTGAGTGGCTTTGGCCGCTTCACCTGGAATCTGCTCGAAGGTCTGGCCGTTTTGGGACCGCCCGAACCGATCATGATCCTGGCGAAGGCTGGACAGGAAAAGCCAGGTAAGTTAGCCGATCATCCGGCATTCATCTGGCGGCAGGTCGATGCCACGCCTTTCTCGCCCGTTGGACAATGGAAGCTGGCGCGTGCCTTAGCGGGGGAAGGGGTCAAGGCGATGGCGAGCCCTGACGTCTTTGCACCGCTCAGCAACGCCCTAAAACAGGTTGTCACGCTCCACGACATCATCCCACTCCGTTGTCCTGATCTGCTTAGCCGTTCGGCAAAGGGCCGTTTTTCAGGCCTTTGGCGGCAGTGGCTGAGGCTGCAGATTAGCAATGCCGATCTCGTCCTGACGGTCAGTGATCATGCCAAGCGTGATATCGCATCAGCCTTTCGCGGAACTGACGACAAACTCCGAACCGTTTACAACGCGGTTCCGACAATCGCCCCGCCGCCTGAAGAAAACCTCCGTCCTTCCAAGGATAAAGTCAAACTGCTCTATGTCGGCCGCACCGCACCTTACAAAAATATCGTGGGCTGTATCGAAGTGGTGGCATCCCTACGGCGAGAAGGCCTCGATGCTGTCTTGACCATCGTTGGCGAACCGGATCCTCGCTATCCCGAGGCATTGGAGATCGTGCAGCGGCAACACCTTCAGCGCGCCGTGACGTTCACCGGCCATGTCGATGAGCGGCGCTTGCAGAGCCTCTACCGAGAAGCGTCGATTTTCCTGTTCCTCTCGCGCTACGAAGGTTTTGGTCTGCCGCCGCTCGAAGCGATGGCCCATGGGGTGCCGGTGGTCTCAAGCGATCGCGCCTCGTTGCCGGAAGTTCTAGGTGATGCAGCTCTTCTGGTTGATCCTGAGGATAAAGCCGCGGCCGTTACCGCAATCCGTCGCGTGATCGAGCAGCCGGATCTTGCAAAAAAACTTCGCCAACACGGCCTCGCCCGCGCCGCCGGCTTCACGCAGGAGCGTCAGGCAACCATGTTTTGGGACGCTGTCTCACCTGTAGTATGATCACAGCATCGACGTGGCTGTGCAAGCGAGGGGAACGCGATGTCGCTTGCCCTTTATGGCTCTATTGGTGAACCAAACGGTGGTGCCGTTACATGTCTTCGACATGCCACGACAGGCATGTCGAAAACGAAAAAAACCCCGACGAGGACACGCATACCGTCGAGTTTCCTGGCGCATTCTACGACAACAGTCGCAACCAAATGACGTGGTCATACCACTAACTGGCGACGCGGAGGTCCTTGTTTCTGTCGATCAGGAGATGATTGTCCAGGAAATGATGGAGCCACCGATCGCTCGCCGCGGCATAGCGATCATAGCCGGCAAGATGCGCCTCTCGCGGCTGGGCGCCCTTGTCCTTGAGCGTCTCAAGCTTTGGTCCACCACGTTCCGACGTCGACCAACGCTCGATCATCTCTCTTGTCATCTCCGGATGAAACTCGATGCCGTAGACGCGATCGCCATAGCGAAAAGCCTGGCCGGGGAAGGCATCGTTCTCGGCTAGATGAACCGCGGAACGGGGAATGTCGAAGGTTTCGACATGCCATTGATAGAAGGTCGTCGGCTGGTCGAGAAAATGCGGGCATGCACCTGTCGGCTGGACGTCGAAATAGCCGAGCTCGACCAGCCCATCATCATGGCCCCCAACCTTGGCACCCAGCACCCGCGCGAGTTCCTGAGAGCCGAGGCAAACACCAAGCATCGGGCAATCACTTGGCAGCACTGTTCGCTCGAGCCAGTTGAGCTCGGCCTTGATGCCATCGAGATGATCATCATTGGCGCTCATCGGACCACCGAAGACCACAGCTGCCTCATAGGCTGCTAGATCATCGGGCAAGGGATCGCCGAGATTGGGACAGCGCCGGTCCAAATTATAACCGCGCTGTGTCAGAAATTCTCCGATTTTGCCAGGCGTGGAATTCTCTTGATGAACGACAATTAAGATCTGTTTAGCCATATTCGCCATCTTCGTTTCATAACGTCGAGTGCAGCATTACCGATATTGGTTTAGACCATGAGTGGATGGCCTCATCTGTTTGACATCGACCTCAAGAATGAGATCAATACAATTCAATCGGAATGATACAACTAGAGGCCAGTATGTACCTCATCTCGACGCATTCTGCATCGCCTAATTGGTTGGGGTGGCGGGCTTTTTGAGACAAGCTGAAGAGGGCGAAGACCTAGTGAAGAAGTAATGCTGGCGATGATCGGAGCTACAGGAATGCAGCAGGCTCGGCATGAACTGACCATCGAGACCGGAGGCCAAGGGCTTTATGAGGTGACCGATGCGATCAGAGGCTTTGTTGACGATGGTGATATCGAAACCGGGCTATTGACGGTCTTTCTTCACCACACATCGGCGTCGCTGATTATCCAGGAGAACGCCGATCCAACGGTGCGCATGGATCTCCAGGATTTTTTCAAACAATTGGTTCCGGAAGACACGGCCCTTTATCGCCATCGTTACGAAGGGGCGGATGACATGCCGGCTCATATCAAGACGGTACTGACCAATGTCCAGCTCACCATACCGGTGACTGCGGGCAAGCTCGATCTCGGGACCTGGCAGGGCATCTATCTGTTCGAGCATCGCTATCAGCGCCATCGCCGCCGTCTGACGCTTCATCTCTTGGGCGAGTAACGACAGACGCCAAGGCACCCTTTGATATCTCAAGATATTTCGGCCAATTACACCGAAAACACTGATTTATCTTGGCCTGTGACGTCTCCCTGAGGTAAGTCATCGGCCTAGATGGCAGGATCCCTATCCGCGTTCGGAGGCTTCAGTCTTGCGCCTGATCCATACGGCAGACTGGCAGATCGGCAAGGTTTTTCGTTTCATCGGCGATGATACGATGCCTTTGTTGCAGGCCGCCAGAATCGACGTTGTCCGAAAGCTCGGTCAGCTGGCGGTGCAGCATGATGCCAAGGTCATCCTCGTTGCAGGCGATGTCTACGATAAAGAAGGCCTTGCCGATCGCACGTTGGCCCAGCCACTGGAGCGGATGCGCGAGTTTCCCGGCATTGCCTGGCATCTCATTCCTGGCAATCACGACCCTCACCGGTCGAACGGCATCTGGCACCGGGTAAGAAACATTGGGTTGCCAGCCAATGTCCATATCCATACAGAGGCAGCACCGGTTGAGATCGATGATGGTGTTTCGTTGTTGCCGGCACCGCTTCATCATCATCATACCGACGGCGATCCGACGGCCTGGATGGAACAAGCGGTCACGCCTGAAGGTGCCAGGCGTCTCGGCCTTGCCCATGGGTCGATCACCGCGTTTGGCACCAACACGGCCACCCCCAATCTAATAGCACCTGATCGCGCCAAACGCGCCGATCTCGCCTATCTCGCCCTCGGCGACTGGCATGGTACTAAGGAAATCGATGAGCGCACCTGGTATGCAGGCACACCAGAAGCGGACCGCTTCGATCGCCCGGAAAGCGGTCAGGCCCTTCTCGTTGATCTGAAAGATCATGGCAAACCCGCCGTCACAAAGCTTGAAACGGGGCAGTTCCAATGGATTGCCGAGCAGGCAACGCTCCATGATATCGAGGACATTAATGCCCTCACCGAGCGCCTACGCAGCGATCACGGGGATCTGTCCAGGCTTTTGTTGGACCTTCACCTCGATGGCAGTTTGTCACTTGAGGGCAGGGCGCGTCTCGAGCAGGAGGTCGAAGTCTCGCTGTCAGCCGCCCTTTGCCATCTCCGGTTGTCGCTCGATCATCTGCGTGTCAATCCAACAGCGGATGATCTGGATGAATTGGCAAGGGATCACGTGATCCGCGCCGCTGTCGCTAAACTGAAGACGCTCACCGAAGCAGCGGATGATGAGGATCGAGAGACGGCGTCCCGCGCCCTTCAACATCTCTATCTCGCCTGCCATAAACGCCATCGAGAGGCTGCGGCTTGAAGCTTCGTTCGATCCAGCTCGAGCAGTTCAAGAAATTCGATGAACCCGTTCGCATCGACGGTTTCGCCGATGGTCTCAATCTGATTGCCGGTCCCAATGAGATGGGCAAGTCGACGCTTCTCCTGGCGCTTCGGGCCGCCTTGTTCGAACGCCATAGCTCGAAATCACAGGCGATCAAAGCGCTGCAGCCGAACCATATACAAGGCGCAGCACCGATCGTGATGGTCGAGTTTGAGATGGCTGATGGGCTTTATCGGGTCGAAAAACGCTTTCTTCGCCGTCCCATGGCGAGATTGACAGCACCTGATGGCCAGGTGGCCGAGGGCAATGAGGCGGAGACAGCACTCCAGGCCGTCCTTTGCCTTGAGCAGGACGAAAGCTCACCCCTGGACAAGGGGAGTCCCGGCCATTTTGGCGTGATGCTCATTCCCCAGAGCCAATCCTTCCACCAGCCCAAGCTTGCCAGGAGCACCCGACACCAGCTGGAGGAAGCGATTACCGCCGAGATCGAGCAACTTGGCAATCAAAGCGAGGTCGACGCCGTCCTGAAGGAGGTTGAAATGTCAGCCTTCGAGATCGTTGACAAGCGCGGCAAGCCTAAGGGGCGCTACAAGGATGTCGAGGCGAGGCTGGAGGATCTTCGAAAAGATATCGAGATGCTGCAGCATGACCGCGATGAGCTAAGCGACGATATCGACGCCCTGAATGATGCAGATGAGCAGCTGCGCGTCCTTGAGCTTGCCGTGGAGCAAGATGATCTCAAAGCTGAGCTCGACCAGCTCGAGGGAAAGCGGACCGAACTCGTTCGCCTGAAGGAAATCGCGGCTCAGATTGCCGCCGCGAAATACCGCCTTGATCACCTGCTCATGACAAGGGGCCAACGACAAAAGAAACAAGCGGAACAGGCAAACTTGAACGCAGCACTTGTTCGTTTGACAGAGGACGAGACACATGCCCTTGATCAAATGGTCGAAGTCGAGGTTGAGCAGAAGGGTCATCAAGCAAGACGCGAGGCCCAGCTCGAGGCTGAGAATGACCTTGCAGGGCGGCGTCGTGCTTTGGAGCGGTTGAACACGGAGTTGAACCAGCGGAACGAGATCGAGAATGCGTTGCAGGCGATCGCGACTGAAGTCACCATCGAGCTAGATGACGGCGTTCTCGATCGGGTGCGGCTGAATGATCAGCCGGTCGATCGAGCAACGGAGGTCGTCCAGGTCGTCGATGGGCTCGATATCAATATTCGTGATATCGGCCGGATCATGGTGCAGCCCAAGGTCGATGACCTAAAGCGCCTCCGCGACCGCCGCGAGACCTTGGATAACAAGATCGAGGCGTTGCTCGATCAGCTCGATCTTAAGTGCATCGACCCTGAGCCGATCGAGATCTTTTGGCGGGAAACCGAAGAAGAAGCATCAACCCTTGCCGCCAGCCGTGCCGAGGTTGACGAGATCTTAGCCGATCTTGGCCCGCGCATGGAGGCACTACGATCCGCTACCCTTGCGCTCCAAGCCGAGCGCCGGCAGATCGAGGAGCGGTTGGTGGTGCTCGCTGATGAGGCCGAGCCTGATCAAGCAGGTGACGACAAGACGGATGATGAGCTGGCTGCTGAAATCGACCACGCTGAACAAGAGCTTAAAGAGGCAGAAAGGCAGAAGGAAACGCCCGTCTCAATCGAGGCAAGCCTGTCCGAAACGTCGCCCGACCCATCAGCTTATGAAGCGCGCATCAAGACCCTTCGCACCAGGATTGAGGAGCGGGTCCAGCAGATCAATGAGATGAAGGTCACCATCGGCCGGCTTAGCGCCAAGGTCGCACTTCGCGCAGGACGTGGGATCGATGAGCGTCTTGACGACCATTGTAGGCGCTTCGACATCTTAAGCCGCGAACAAGCGCGTTACCAACTGGATGCGAAAGCCCTCGAGCTTCTAAGAGGCACGCTGATTGATGCCGCCAATGATGCCAAGACCCATTTCCATGCACCTCTGGCCGCAAAGCTGACGCCCTATATTCGGTCCCTTTTGCCGGAAACGGAACTCGAGGTGACGCCGGATTTCGGCATCGCCGGCCTACAGCGCCATCGCCCCGGCAGCGAGACATTTGATCAGCTTTCGGACGGTACACAGGAGCAGATCGCCATCCTCGCCCGTCTGGCTTTCGCTGCCATGTTGAAAGAACGAGGCCTGCCTGCCTTGGTGGTACTGGATGATGCCCTGGTTTTCTCCGATGAGCATCGATTGGCGCGTATGTTCGGCATTCTGGAAAACGCTGCCCTATCCCTGCAGATCATCATCCTCACTTGCCGCGAGGATCGTTTCCTCAAATTGGATGCCAAAAGGCTGACCATTGAGCCATGGAGTATCACCAATGCGGACAAACCGGATGCGGTCGGTAAAGAGGATGTTATCGCTTCTTCTTGCCAAGGTCGCGGGCGCTTTGCATCATGATAGATGTCCAAACCTGCCTTGAACGGAACCGCCATGCGTGATGCAAGCCTTGAAAAGACCGGAAATCAGAGGTCTGGTGGCCAGATTCTGGTCGATCAGCTGGTCATTCATGGTGCTGACATGGCCTTTGGGGTGCCGGGAGAGAGCTATCTCGACGTCCTGAATGCGCTGCATGACAGCCAGGTGCGGTTCATCATCTGTCGCCAGGAAGGCGGTGCGGCGATGATGGCCGAAGCCTATGGCAAGCTCACCGGTCGGCCGGGGATCGCGATGGTCACCCGTGGGCCTGGGGCCACCAACGCATCTGCAGGCGTCCATATCGCGGCGCAGGATTCGACCCCGATGATCCTGTTTGTCGGTCAGGTCGCGCGCTCCATGCGCGATCGCGAGGCGTTTCAGGAGATTGACTACCGACAAATGTTTGGCGGGATCGCTAAATGGGTGACCGAGATCGACGACCCGGCGCGTATCCCTGAGCTGATCCATCGCGCCTTTCAGACGGCCTGTTCAGGGCGGCCGGGACCCGTGGTGATCAGTTTGCCCGAGGACATGCTAACCGAGAGAGCGGCCTGCCTTGATGCGCCGTTGTTTCAGCCGGTTCAGGCTCATCCGTCGATCGAGGACATGGCAAGGCTGCAACGGCTGTTGAGTTCTGCCCGGCGTCCTTTGATGATCCTTGGCGGCGGCGGCTGGAACAGCCAAGCGGTGGATGACATCCGCAGCTTCGCCGATCGCTTCGAGCTACCGGTGGCGGTTGCTTTTCGCCGCCAGGATTATCTCGACAACACCCATCGCTGCTATATCGGCCATGCCGGGGTTTCCCTGAAGCCGCCGCTCTCCGATCGTATCAAAGCCGCTGACCTACTCCTTCTGGTCGGGACGCGCCTCGGTGAGGCATCCAGCATGGGCTACGGTCTGGTGGATATTCCTGGGACAAAACAAACCCTGGTCCATGTTCATGCTGGGTCTGAGGAAATCGGCGCGGTCTATATGCCGGACCTTTCCATCAACGCCGGTGCTGGATCTTTTGCCCAAGCAACTCGTGATCTCAAGCCTGCCAATACCCACCGTTGGGCTGACATCACCAAAGAGGCGCATCAGGAGTACCTCACGAGCCTTATCCCACTGGAATCACCCGGCGATCTTCAGTTCGCCAAGGTGGTGCGCTGGCTGAGCGACAACCTCCCCGAGGATGCGATCATCACCAACGGTGCTGGCAATTACTGTGTCTGGGTCAATGGGTATTACCAGTACAGGGGCTTTGGTACCCAACTTGCGCCGACCAGCGGCTCCATGGGCTACGGCACGCCTGCGGCGGTTGCGGCGAAGCTGGTCTGTCCCAACCGTGTGGTGATCGCCTTTGCCGGCGATGGCTGTCTCCTGATGACCGGCCAAGAAATGGCGACTGCCGCGCAATATGGCCTGAAGATTGTCTGGATCGTCGCCAATAACGGGATGTACGGCACCATTCGCATGCATCAGGAGCGGGATTATCCCGGGCGGGTGTCAGGCACAGGCTTGAGCAATCCGGATTTTGCGGCACTTGCCGAGGCCTATGGCGGCTACGGCGAAAAAGTGACGTCCAATGACGCCTTTCCCGAAGCCTTTTCGCGTGCATCATCGGCGGATACGTTTGCCCTACTCGAATTGCAGCTCGATCCGAATGCGATCACGCCCTCGATGACGATCGAGCAGATCCGAGATGGCCGGCTGGCATCACGCTGATCGGCGTTGATCAGATAGAGGCGCGATCTCAACATCTATCCAAGCGCTGATAGCCCGGAAGGTGTCCAAGCGAACGTCGTCGTTTTCCAAGAGCAATTCATGCGCAGCATTCGCGATGAGGCGAAAGTCGCCCTTTGGTAGCCGCGTTGCCATCTTCCGCAGTGCCGCATTGACGACGACCTTATCCGAGGCGCCGCCCAACATAAGAATGGGTGTTTCGATCGCTTCGGCGAAACCAGGAGCCATTGTCACCTTAATGGAGCGAAAGGTGGCATCCAGCCAGCCCGAGGTCGGACCACCAAGCGCAAGGTCAGGGTTGTCCCGAACATGCCTTTCGAGGATTGCGCGTCGTTGTGGATCCGTGCTGAGTTTTTCAAATGAGGATAGACGGGCCTGATAGTCTTCGATTGTTCCATTGTCGTCGGGATCGTCGGGATTATTGAAGACCGGTTTGTAGGGACCAGAGCCCCATACATAGCTTGTTGCGAATCCGGCTTGCTTGATCGCTTTGTTCAGCCAACGAATCGGTGGTTGATGAGCGGGAATGTCAATCATCGGCGCCAGTAATACGGCACATTCGATCAGTCCCGGATGATCATGGAGAAAACGAAGGCCGATATGGCCCCCCATGGAATGGGCCAGGATGATGTTGGGCCCGTCGCTGTTTGGCAGATCGGTGATGTCTTGGACGAAGCCCGTGAGATCATCGAGATAGGTTTGATAGTCGCTGATATGGCCCTTTTGTGGATCGGCAAGGGCCCGATCCGATAAGCCTTGGCCTCGCCAATCCAGGCTCCAGAGATCAAGACCGCTTCGGACCAAATCGGCATAGCTTTCAAGATATTTTTCGATGAATTCTGTGCGGCCATTTAAGAAGAGAACGCGACCTCGTCGTGGTGCGGCCGTTGTTTGCCAATGCGCATAGCGCAGGCATGCGCCATCCCCAGCCTGCCATATGCCTTCCTCAGGCTGGGGCAGGTCATGGCTAGAGGAAAGTGATTGAAGGGTTGACGGCGTCCCATGATCGGCTCGGTTAAGATGGAGTGACATTCAGTGGCTTTCGAGACAGTTGCTCGGCTATCCTCTAGCCATCCTTGTCGAGCCTTTCAACGTTTTCGTAACGATCATCCTCTTCGTCATAACTTGAAGGTGATAACACAAAGTTAAGATGAAGCTTTAATGCGCAACTATTAAGTCATTTGCCCGCGGAGAACGATTGCTTCTACAAAATTGTTGAATAGAGGTGATTTTTTTGATTAAAAAGCCTCAAATTCGCTGGGAATTCGATTGGTAGCGACATTCGGAGACTGTCATGACAGGGACGACTACCACAAGCAGTTCATCGACCGGCTCGGTTTCCGCCGGGACGTCGGGGCATGCCGGTCAGTCTGAAAAAGGCGCTGAATTTGCTGCAACGATGACGGCCGTCTTGACGATTGATGTTGCCGACGAAGGCGAAGAACAGGAGGGGGCATCGACCGAAGCTTCCGGGAGTGAGGCGTCGGAAGAAATCAAGATTGAAATCGAAATCACGACCTCAGAAGGCGATGATCTCGCTGAGAATGCTTCCGGGAATGAGACGTCGGAAGAGATCGAGATCGAGATCGAGATCACGACCTTCGAAGGTGAAGATCTCGCTGACAATTTGAGTGTGACCAGTAACCGTGGCAGCACGGAGATCAGCGTCACGACAGATGGCGCTATTGGCGCCTCGACGGATGGGTTTTTCTTCTCCGATAATCCGGAAGTGCAGATGGGCGAGACCCTGACCTTCACCGTCCCGGAGGAACTTGGCACTGTTCAGGGCGGCAGCATCACCTTTTCGAATCTGATCAATAACGAGAAAGGTTTTGAGAGCGCTTTGATCATCGCCTTCGATGCTCTTGGCGCAGAAGTGATGAGGCGTCTCGCTGGGGGCAACGAATCAGGCGACGTGACCGTCGATATCGACGTTGCCTTCAACAGCCTCGATGTTAGACCTGTGGACAACGGCTCCTGGACGCTTCAGGGAAATTCGGACTTTCAGATCAAACGCATTGACGTCGCAACCGGAGAAGGTCAGGCGGA
The DNA here is from genome assembly GCA_050633905.1 of Geminicoccales bacterium. Classification (GTDB taxonomy): domain Bacteria; phylum Pseudomonadota; class Alphaproteobacteria; order Geminicoccales; family Geminicoccaceae; genus JANQPX01. Next base: position 2,259 of record JBOEHJ010000155.1, on the reverse strand, counting down.
AACCTCCGGCGAGATGCAATCGAGCAGCAGCTTTTTCTCAGATTTTCTGAGCTTTTTCGAAGATCGAAATTTCAAACTCCAGAGTGCTGTGCAGCGCAGCTATCGCGATTCGACCAGTGATGTCTTTTCGACCAACGGCCCCAACAATGCACCGGACGATCGTCGCGACGACGAACTTCATGAGAGAAACCTGGCCAACCGGAGCCGCGATCCGGCGTCGTCCAGCGATTAAGGGCAGTCGGCTTTGGTCAATCTTTTCTGATGAGTCCCCAAGGCGTTGATCGCCGGGCCTCACCGCTAACACCGTGATCTCATCCAAGCATCAGGATCAGGTGGTCCTGGTCGAAGTAACGATCACCTACCTTATGCGCCCTGGGCTCATGGCCAAAGGTTTCGAAGCCGAGCTTTTGATAGAGTGACGTCGCTGGGAGGTTCAAGCTGGCGACCGTGGCGATCAGCTGTTCGACGTCGCCAGTTGCCATCTGGATCACATGACGAACCACGGCTTCACCCAGTCCCAGCCTTCGCCCATTCTTGCCCACATAGACGCCGAATAACTCGCCTTTATGCTGCTTCTTGGCTTGAAGATGACGCCGATAGCCAGCAATTGCCAGAAGTTCGCCTTGGACCAAAGCACCAAAGATAGAGCCTGCGTCGAGCTTCTCGCCGATCTCGTCCAAGGAAAGAACGACCTCTTCGTCGTAGGCCGCACCGAACTCGCAAGGATGGTTCAACAGACCTTCAAGGCGCAAGGTTTGATAGGCTTCAGCATCGGCAGCAGTCAATTTTTTCAATAAAGCGGTCATGTCGCCTCCAAGACCTTCGATCAACGGAATATCGGGGGTCGATGAGCAACGTCGTCGCTTGGTAACTGGCAGGGACGAGTAAGGGCAGCGTTTCGCTGAAGACGTGGTTACGAAGGAGGCCATGGTTTCGATCATCATTTACGGATCTTTGATATTAATAGGGAGATCCGGTGTTTTCTTCAAAGCGCCTGGGGCGCCGTTTGGACAACGTTATCCGATTGCTCGTCGTCGCAAGCGTCGTCGGCGTTGTGTGGTGGCGATGAAAACCATGATCAACAACTAGCGGCGAACGTTGCTTTTCGCAAGACCTTCTTACGCATGCATGCTTTCTTCTTTGGCGATGCTTCGTTTTTCGAGTAAGTGGGGCAAGGTGAAAAGCCTAAGAGCGGGGCAAAAAAGGGGAAGGGCTGATGTCCAGGTCTGCGACGACGTTACTGAGAATGGTAGCCGCGGCGATGGTCCGGTTCACGCTGGGGCATATGACTGTACATCCCCAGGCGGTGGCGACATTGGCCTGATCATGCTCATCGCCTACGTCCTTTGGGAAGTCAGCCGCATCATGATTGACCAGCAGATAGAAGCGGAAGGCGACGGCGAGCAAGCTGAGATGGGCAATGAAGGCGGTACCGGTGGCTCCCGCCTCGGCACGCTTTGCCTCTGATCAAACGCACTGTTCAAATCACGATCGGATCGCCGTTATGGCCGAGATGCTGGTGCTCTCAGCACTCGGTGTCAATATCGGGCCATTGCTCGCCGGTGCTGGCATTGTCGGCCTCGCCATAGAGCTTGGCTTGCCCTGATGCCTCGCATCGCTATTCGCCTTCATCGTCGTTAGCTGAGATTGCATTTGCGACCCTGTAACGCGTTTTGAAATGAGACCGTTACGCGTCGCTGTATCAGCTTAATCGCCGCCAAATAACTTGCCGTAATACGACGCGCAACCTCTCAGAACTGGCGTAACAATCCGCGATCGGCGTCGACATGGTCAGAGCTGTCATTTTTCGGGAAAGATTAATAATCGACTTCTGCTGATGATGGATCGACGAATCGTCTGTCGCATTGATCGAAAATTAACCTATGCCAGCTATAAGATTTCGCGAAGTTCATGACAAACTGAGATCGACAAGGGCATTTTTATGAGCATTTTGAGTATGTTCGGAGCAAAGGAAAAAGAGCAAGACGCCGCCGCTTTGGCCAAGCTCGCCGCTGTCGACCGGGTGCAGGCTGTGATCGAATTCGAGCTCGATGGCACGATTCTGAACGCTAATGAGAACTTTCTTTCGGTGATGGGCTACGCTCTGAACGAGATCGTCGGGCAGCATCATCGGATTTTTGTCGATCCTGCCGAGGCTGCAAGCTCGGGTTATGCCGAGTTCTGGCGCGATCTTGGTCGTGGCCAGACAAAGGCTTCTGAATTCAAGCGCGTTGGAAAAGGCGGTAAGGAAATTTGGAT
>JBOEHJ010000154.1:0-1139 GCA_050633905.1 Geminicoccales bacterium | reverse complement strand
GCGGCCTCGATGTCGGCATCCTCAAACACGATGTTGGGGGACTTGCCGCCCAGCTCCAAGGTTACAGGTTTGATCTGCTTGGCAGCGGACTCGTAGATTTTCTGGCCCGACAGGTCAGAGCCGGTAAAGGCGATCTTGGCCACATCTGGATGCTCCACAATCGGCGCGCCCACTTCGAGGCCAAATCCGGTGACCACATTCACCACACCTGGCGGGAAGCCCGCCTCTTCGATCAGGCTCATGAACTCTAATGTGGAGGCTGAAGTGAACTCTGACGGTTTGACAACCGCGGTGTTGCCGGCGGCAAGCGCCACGGAAAGTTTCCAGGCAAGCAGCAACAGAGGCGAGTTCCACGGGGTGATCATGCCAACCACGCCCAGCGGCTCGTGGCGGGTGAAGTTGAAGATCCCCTCTTTGTCGGTGGGGATGACAGAGCCTTCCACCTTGTCGGCCAACCCACCGTAGTAGCGGTACCATTCGGCCATATATTTGGTCTGCCCGCCCATTTCGGCGATCAGCTTGCCATTGTCCATCACCTCGATTTCGCCGAGGCGGGCGGCATCGCGCTCGATCAGCTCAGCAAGCTTCACCAAAAGCTTGCCCCGCGCGGTGGGCTTCAGTGCGCCCCATTCGCCCTCGAACGCGGCTTTGGCAGCAGCCACGGCAGCGTCCACATCCTTTGCGTTGCCTTTGGCGATCTGTGCCCAGGTTTTGCCAGTGTAGGGATTGTCGGTGTCAAACCACTCGCCCCCTGCAGGGCTCACCCAGTTGCCGTTGATATAGTGATTGTATTTTTGCATGACGGGCTCTCCCTTAATTCAGGTGAATTCGGCGCGAATGGCGGCGCCGTGTTGATCCAGCAAAGGCACTTCTGTTGCGCGGTCAGCATCTATCTGGACCGGCAAGTCAGCCACCTCAAGGTCGGTTTCCGCAAAGCGGATTGACAGGTTGCGCAGCAGGTGGTGATCGGAAAGGTCCTCAACACTGCTGAGCTGGGAACAGGCGATGCGCGCCTTGCCGAGAATTTCCATCAGTTCAGGTCGCGCAATCCTGCCGAACACCGCGTTCACTTCAGCCTCCACCGCTTCGCGGTTTGCGATGCGTTCGGTGTTGTGAACAAAGCGCGGGTCGGTGCCGAG
>JBOEHJ010000153.1:0-8670 GCA_050633905.1 Geminicoccales bacterium | reverse complement strand
CGTGATTGGTTCATCTCACGACGGAAGCCTCCGCTCCCTGCGCATCATTGTGCCTTTTGATGAATGCCGAGGGTGTCAGGCCGGTGTGCTTTTTGAAGGCGCTATTGAAAGAGACGCGATTATTGAAACCGGAATCGAAGGCGAGCTGGGTCAGGTTGGTCTTCCCGTGCCTTATTAGATAATCTGCGGCGAAACGGGCCCGATAAGTGTTCACGTAGTCGTAAAAGTTCTTATGCCGATGCTGATTGATGACCTGCGAGAGATGATGCGGGCTGAGGCCGATCGTCTCGCCAAGCTCGGCGAGTTTCAGGTCATTGTTGAGATAGACCTGCTGCTGCTCCATCAAGCCATCTAGCTGCTCTGCAAGTTCTGCGCCGAGCTTATGGTCTACGGGCGAGCCGAGATACTTGGCCGGTACCGAGGAGGCTGGCGCAGGAGAAGTCAGGCTAACGCCGGAGACAATTTCCGGCTGTCGAAGGGACAGATACCCAATGGCAAAGACGGCAACTGCCTCGGCAAATAGAACGAAGTCATAGAGAGCAGGCATCTCGACTCCGAAGAATGCCGCAGGGATATTCATTGACATATCCGCAACGAGAATGGCTGAAAATAGCAATATGAGGACTTTCAACCATGCAAGGTTGATGGTTTCGATTGCTGAATGCGTTTCCTTGATCTTGGACTGATAGGTTTTCAGTTGCCGGATCGAGAGCAGGAAGTAGACCGCGATTTGCGGGTAGACGAAAGCTACGACCGAAACGTAGGTAAGCTGCAGCCAAAAGGCTCCTGTCTCGGTTTCCCTCTGCAGGTGAAGAAGGATTTGCAGAAGTGCGACGGCGATCGCTGGTAGCGCGTGCAGCAAGAAGCGGCGCCAGTTGAACACGCTCAGCTTGGTGAGCTCACCGACATATTGATATAGAGTCGGTGCCCACAGGCAAGGCGTCGCCCACAGATAGATATCGATGATCGGCATCGCAAAGGGATCATCGGATCGATACGCGAAAACATTCCACATCGCGATCGTCAATAGCGCCGCCAGGACAGCCAGGAGCCTGTTGGCCATTCGGTTTGCATGCCGATTGAAAGCGAGCAGCAAGACCAAGGCTATGCCATGAATCGCGGCTCCGACGAAGAAGGTTTCAGTGCTGATCATGGGAAACTAAGGCGCTCCTGCTGCTCTGTGCTCAAGCCTGAATATCAGACGCGCGAAACCCTTTTGTAAATTTCGATCGAGCTTGTCGATTTTGGTTGGCAGACGCTCTCGATTGAACCTGCCTTGCCCGGAACGACGGCATCGTGCAATGGCGCTAACCAGTTGAAAGAAATGGAGACATTGTGATGATGGGAAGTCACCTGAAGTACCTCTTGGCCGCATCGGCATTCTGCCTTCTGGCAGGCCCTGCTCTGGCGAAGGATCAGGCAAGCGGCGATGAGATCCGCGCTTTGCTCAGCGGCAACACCTTGCAAGGGAGCAGCGCCAAGTCCGCCTATGCGGAGTATTACGATCCTGATGGAACCCTTCGTGGCGAGGGATATGCCGGCAAATGGAAGGTCGAGGGTGATATGGGGTGTATGGACTATGGTGAGGGTTTTCAGTGCTGGACAGGATATATCGATGGGACTGCCAACATCTGGTACAAGGATGGCAAAGTCGATGCAGCTGGGATGATGCTATCCGGCAACCCCCATGATTTCTAGCTGCTGATGGTCGGGAGGGTGCGCGGGCGATAAGAATTCAAGATCAACTTGCGCATCCTGCTCCCCAACATCGATGCCGTACTTTGCGTGAGAACGCTTACTCAAGCGGCAGAAGTTGGCACTCTTTGCTCGGTCGCCCGCCCTGGCTCCAGCGTCCGGACCTGCAGGAGATAGCCGCCGCTGGCCAGCAGGCCTCCCAGAGGCGGTGTTGACCCAACATCGCCATAAGGCCCAAGCGCTTTGGCGTAGGGAAAGAGCCGAAAGCAGTCATTCTAGACACGATCCGTAGTTCCTTACCCACTTTGAATTTCGATGACACGCAATCGTGCTGACGACACTTCACGGATGCAGTCTTTAGTGATTTGTAAAGGAGACGACGATGACTAAGGGATCTAAGGTATTCATTCCGGGCGATGTGCCTGAGAGCAACGCATTCGGTTATCCCGAGCCGTTCAGGGAGGGACAACGCAAGAGGTACAATAGGCGCCTCGGAGACCATGCGGGGCTGAAGAATTATGGGGTCAATCTCATTCGGGTCCTGCCGGGCGGCCAGTCGTCTGCTCGTCACGCACATTCGAAGCAGGATGAGTTCGTCTATGTGCTCGAGGGCGAATTCGTGCTCGTGACGGACACAGACCGTCGGACCTGGCACATGCATTGGCTTTCCGGCAGGCACCGGCGACGGACATCACTTCTTGAACCTTTCCGAAAGCGAGGAATCCTTCCTGGTTATCGGCGACCGCACCGCCGATGATGAAGTGATGTATCCTGATATCGACCTGGAATTGAAAGCGGAGCCCGATGGCATCAGGGGATTCCATCACAAAGACGGCACGCCATACCCGCGTGTGCCAATGCCTGAAGCTGCAGGCAAGAACGGACGCAGGCCTGGGTGCCGCGATCGAACGGCAGCTTTCCTGATCCAGNNCACCCTTCCGGGCATTCGTGACCCAATGCCGCCACAACGGCACGGCAAAGTAGCGGACGAAAAGAGCCCAATGGGGATCTGCGCCAAACACCTAGAGTCTTTTGAAGAACCTGTTGAGACCGGAACCGGTGCGAGTTTTCAGATCGTCAGTTCTCGCTTTCCCAAACGGGTCTCAACGTCACGCGAGGCTGAGCGGATCGCACCAGCCGTTCAATTGTTAAGAGCCTTTTCCAGCAATTCGGGTGTATCACCGGACATATCGATCCAGGAATTGGTGCCATTCAGCTTGGAGCCTGCGAGGTTCTCCTCATCGAAGTGGATAGTGAACTCTTCAGGCCCGTGAGCGTAGGCGACGACGAGGCCGAATTCCGGGTTCAAGAACCCTCCATGCGGACGAATGCCAGGATAGCTGATGCGCCATGCTTCGCCATCCAGACCGACATAGCTTAGCGTCAGCTTACCGATGACATCGCCGGGTAGTTCAAAAAACCAGACCCAGGGGCCGCCGGACACGATGGTCATGACCTCGTCTATGCCGACGCCTTCGTTCGAGTGGTTGATGTGCAGAGGGCCAAATTTCCTATGCACCCAGACGCGGGTATCGGCATCCATGGCATTCATGTCATAGACCTTGGGATAAGGCGCCACGCCCGGTTCGGATGTCATCATTGAGCCGCCGTTTTCGACTGTCGGCTCACGACCTGCGGCTTTGATTTCTGCAAGCAAATCTTCCCGACTCAACTCGAAATACGAAATCATCTGTTTGGCTTCGTCATCGGTGATTGCCCGGGAGTGCGAGACCTCTAGGAGCGGCAGGGCTTTCCCCGGAAGTGGAACGGTGCTGACGCGAACACCAACGCTGCGCAGAACGTCGTTCACCTCTTCCACACCAACCGCCGCTGCACGGCCATCGGTGTATTCAAGCTTCAGGAAGCCTGCTGTTTCTTCCGCGCCAGCGATGTCCTGAACGGGCAGCCAAAACACGGTTGCGACCATGGCAAGTTTCGAAATCAGGTTCATGACTGGGGGTCTCCATTTTCGATTTGAGGGAGGCGGCTCCGGTTGGTCGCTGTTGGGTCTCCACAGACGTTGGCCAAGGGATTTGACGAGCAATCAGCGGCGCTTGGACCGCACGGTCTCGGAATTTCAGCCGCCAGTGAGGTTACGCGGGTCCGGGAAATGCCGCGTCGCGGCCGTGCGGCAGATCCAGGTCCACTTCCGGGCCGGCAGATATGATCCCATGCGGGTTGATGTGGACGTGGCTCTGGAAATAGTGCTGGCGAATGGCATCCATTTCGATCGTTCCAGACACGCCGGCAACCTGGTATAATTCGCGCAGATACGGCGCCAGATTGGCGTAATCGACAATCCGCTTCCGGTCTGTCTTGAAATGTGTCGCATAGACTGGATCGAACCGTACCAGGGTTGTGAACAGCCGCCAGTCGGCTTCGGTTATCCGGTCGCCGGCTAGATACCGCTGCGTTCCCAAAAGCGTGTCAAGCCGGTCAAGCTCTTCGAACAACGCGCTGACAGCTTCGTCATAAGCATCTTGTGTCGTTGCGAACCCAGCACGGTAAACGCCGTTGTTGACCGGCCCGTAGAATTCTTCGCTGATCCGGTCGATGTCTTGCCGCAGGTCTTGCGGGTAAGAGTCCGGGCCGGGTTCAACAATGCCGTCGAAGGCGCTGTTCAACATCCGCATGATATCGGCGGAATCATTGTTGACGATGCGGCCGGTCTTCTTGTCGAGTAGCACCGGAACGGTGATCGGCCCGGTGTAGTTCGGATCTGTTCGCAAATAGACCTGATAGAGAAAGTCGTCGTTGGGCACCCCAGCATCTGGATCATGGGCCGACGTGTCGATTTTCCAGCTTTCGTCGCCGACAAACGGTATCATCGGCGTGACGGTGATAACATCCTGCAAACCCTTGAGCGCGCGCATGATTGTGGTGCGATGGCTCCAAGGGCAAGCCATGGATATATAGAGATGATAACGGCCTGCCTCGGCCGGAAATTCAGCGTCCGCCTTCGGTCTGATCCAACCGCGATAGCCGCTGCCCATGCGTATGAACTTCCCGTCGCGGGATCTCGGCTTTTCGGCGAGCACGCCATCGATAAGCATCTTTGCCATAGCACGACTCCTCAGTGACCAGGCGAAGATAGATCGTTTCTATATTTCTGATAATATAGTCATGAAGAAACATAAAGTTGAGAAAAAGTCACCACTATTTTCGGAGGCTGCTATGGAAGGAATGGGTGACATACCGGTTGTTGTGGCCGTCGCCGAAACCCAGGGGTTCGCTGCGGCGGCACGTCGTTTGGGTGTGTCGAAATCCGCCGTCAGCAAACGTATAGCCGCGATTGAGCAAAGGCTGGGCGCGCATCTGTTTCACCGCTCCACACGAAATGTGAGCCTGACCGAGGCTGGCGAGCGCTTCTATTCGCATGCCCTCCTCGCATTTGAGGCGGCGCAAGAGGCTGAGGACAGTGTCCAGGCGCTTCAGGGCGCGCCCAAGGGGCGGCTGAAGCTGAATGTGCCGATGGCTTTCGGGCGCCAGCATGTGGCGCCGCTCATCTCCGAGTTTCTCGATGCTTGTCCGGGAATAGAGATGGACATGGTTATGGAGGATCGCGTTGTTGACCTGTTTGCCGAAGGCTTCGATCTTGCGCTGCGCGGCGGTACGCTTGCGGACTCGTCGCTGGTCGCGCGCAAGATCGTGCCCCTGAACAACGTGCTCGTTGCCGCGCCGGCCTATGTTGAACGTCATGGTGAGCCATCGGATGTGGATGACCTGACGAACCACAACTGCCTGCAATACACCTTGAGCCGGGATTTTCAGGAATGGGTGTTCCTCTCTCGGACCAAGCCCGTGAAGTTCCGCCCGCGTGGGAATTACAGAGTGAACAATGGCGAGGCGCTCAGGGAGGCAATCCTCGGCGGCACTGGTATAGGAAGATTGCCAACTTTTACTGCTGGTCCCGACTTGGCATCGGGTCGGCTGGTGCAGATTTTATCCGATTGCAAGATGCCATCACAGGCACTCTACGCGATCTACCCAAAGCGGCGTCATCTTCCCACCAAGGTCCGTGCATTCGTCGATTTCATGGTCGAGCGCATTGGGGGCGACATACCGCCATGGGACAGAAAGGCCGGCCTTTGGAAACCGAACAGTTAATCCCCTTTTGGAAAAGCCGCCGCATCTATCTGTCGGGATGACCATGCTTCTTGTCGCCCTTGGCATCTACCACGAAGCTTGCAATCCGCATTCATGCATCGATTGTATGGCGGAAGTTTTGATCAATTATTGTAGGACATTATCTTGATTTTGTCAGACAATATCATACTCTGACTGAGAGTGTGTCAGCGGGAGCGATCGAAGCTCATGCATCTGCACAAGACGTCGCCTGATCAGACCAAGATTCGCTTTGCCGCCGATCAGATCGAGCCGCTCGCCGCCGGCAGCAGCGGCCGGGATGTTCTGGACGCGTTGTCGCGCATGGTGGAGCGTGCAGGGCTCGGAGTGGGTGATCGGCTGCCACCCGAGGTGGAGCTTGCGGAACGCCTGGGCATTGGCCGCGCCAAGGTGCGCGAAGGGCTCGTCGCCTGGCAGAACATGGGAATCGTAACGCGCAACAAGAAAGCCGGCACGGTCCTGGCCGCTGAAGTCTCCACCAACGCCATCCAGATCCCCCTGACCTTGAAGCTAGAGGCCGAAAGCCTGCTGCGCACTCATGCGGTCCGACGACCTCTGGAGATCGAAGCGGTGCGCCTGGCCGCCCGACAGGCGAGCGAGCAGGAGGGCAAGGTGATCATGGCACGCATGGCGGAATTGATGGCCGTTTATGAAGCGGGTGAGGATTGGCGTGCCGCCGACAACCGTTTTCACGATGCACTTCACGAGGCCTCCGGCAACCCGCTATTCAACCCGCTGATCCGTCAGATCCAGCGGACGTTTAACGAGATCTACGAAGCGCCGTTTGGCGAGCCTGAGCTTGGCCGGGCGACCATTCCGATGCACCGCGACCTCGCCGAGGTGGTGACTGAAGGGGACGAGGAGGCGGCGGCCTTGATAATGACGAGAATAATGGATCGCCTCGAGGAGGATGTCCAGGTGATCATCGAAGGTGAACGCGATGGCGGATGATGCCTCTTTGGATATCGCGACGAGGCTGAGCGCGACGTTCGGTGCCGATGCCGGCTCGGTGACGCCGCCGATCTATCAGACCTCGCTTTTCACCTTCGAGAGCTTCGAGGCCTTCGAAGACCGCATGGCCGGGAGAACCGACCAGGCGATCTACACCCGCGTGCAGAACCCAACCGTCGCTGCCTTCGAGGCGATGATGGCCGAGGCCGAAGAGGGCGAGGTGGCGGTCGGGTTCGCCTCCGGCATGGCAGCGATTTCTTCGACCCTGTTCGCCTTTTTGAAGCCGGGGGACAAAGTCGCCTGCATCGAGCATGTCTATCCTGACACCTACCGCCTGTTCGAGCGGATATTGAGACCGTTCGGCATCGAGATCACCTATCATCCGCCAAAGGCGATGGAGGACGATCCCGATCTCCTCGCTGGCGTGCGCCTCGCCTATCTGGAAAGCCCGAGCTCGGTGATGTTCGAGGTGATGGATCTCACTAAAGTCGCCGATCATGCGCGCCGCCATGGCACCCTCACGGTGATCGACAATTCCTGGGCGAGCCCCGTCTTTCAACGACCGCTGACGTCAGGCATCGACATTGTTCTGCACTCCGCATCGAAATATATATGTGGCCATTCGGACACCGTGGCCGGCGTGGTGATCGCGTCCGAGGCCCATATCGAACGCCTTCGCGACCTGACGCTGCCGCTGCTCGGTGGCAAGCTCGCTCCCTTCGAGGCTTTCTTGTTGACGCGCGGCCTGCGCACCCTTTCGGTGCGCATGCGCCAGCATCAGGCAACCGCGGATCTCTTCGTCGACCGTCTGGCGGCGCGCTCCGACGTCAAAGCCGTCCACTCGCCAGGTCCGAACACAGCCCCCGGGCTGGAAGGCCGCTCCGGCCTGATGTCGGTCGAATTCGACGGCAGCGTCGACATTCCCCGGCTTGCTAATATGCTTCGATTGTTCAAGCTCGGTGTCAGCTGGGGCGGTTTCGAAAGCCTGATCTTGCCTGCCCAGGTGGCGCTCGCCCAGATAGGCGAGGAAAATTCCCTTCAGCGCTTTGGCGTGTCGCCGAAGCTAGTGCGGCTAAGCCTGGGATTGGAAGACAGCGAAGATCTTTGGGAGGATTTTGAAACGGCATTGGAGACCAGCAAAACCTTTTAAGACATGCCAACAATCAATGACAAAAGTGGAGGACCCGATGAAACGATATCTAACCAGCGTCAGTCTTGCAGCCCTGCTGCTGACAGGGACCGCACAGGCGGAAACGACGCTTCAACTCGTCGAGGTGATCACCAGCCCGCAGCGCACCGAGGTGCTCGAGGGCATGATCGCCAAGTTCGAAGAGGCCAACCCAGACGTCACCGTGGAAGTGACCTCCCTTCCCTGGGGACAGGCTTTCGAAAAGCTCGCGACCATGGTGCAGGGCGGTCAGATCCCGGATGTCGTCGAGATGCCGGACCGCTGGCTCTCGCTCTACGCCAACAACGACCAGCTCGTGGATCTCGCCGCCTATATGGAAGGCTGGCCGGACGCCGGTGAGCTGAATGACCGCGCCCTTCAATATGGCAGCTACGTCGCCGACACCATGTATATGGTGCCCTACGGCTTCTATCTGCGCGCCATGTTCTGGAACAAAAAGCTGTTCGCCGAGGCTGGCCTGGAGGGGCCGCCCGAGACCATGGATGATTTCATGGCGGCATCCGAAGCGATCTCCGCGCTCGACGGCAAGACAGGCTACTGCATGCGCGGCGGTCCAGGCGGCGCCAATGGCTATGTCATGATGATGGCCAACATGATGGGCCATGACGATTATTTCGACGAAGAGGGCAACAGCAGCATCAACAGCCCGGAAGCGATCCAAGGCCTGCAGTTCCTGGTGGACATGTATCAGAACGGCTACGTGCCCAAGG
>JBOEHJ010000152.1:34339-38797 GCA_050633905.1 Geminicoccales bacterium | reverse complement strand
TGGTTCTCGATCATCGCGGACAGCAGATTATGGGCTGACGTGATCGCATGGAAATCGCCGGTGAAGTGGAGGTTCATGTCCTCCATCGGCACGACTTGGGCATAGCCGCCGCCGGCCGCACCACCCTTCATGCCAAAGCACGGGCCGAGCGAGGCTTCGCGGATGCAAACGGCGGCCTTCTTGCCGATCGCGTTCAGACCATCGCCGAGCCCGACCGTGGTGGTGGTCTTGCCNNGGCGTCGGGTTGATGGCGGTCACCAGGATAAGCTTGCCGTCTTTTTTGCCCGCCTGCTTTGCGATGAATTCGGCGCTGACCTTGGCCTTGTCATGACCGTAAGGCACGAGATCCTTGGCGCTGATTCCGAGTTTCTTGCCGATGTCCTGAATGGGCAGTTTGTCGGCTGCGCGGGCAATTTCGATGTCGGTCTTGAAGGCCATGCTCATTATCCTGTTTTGTTGTTTAAACACCCGCTATTCGGGCTGTCGCAATCTAGACCCCCAACGTATCACCCGCGTTCAGCCCGCTTTCTGCAGCCCATGCGGCAGCGGGTTGCTTATCTCCGCCAGCTGGCCGAACGCGTTTCACCAAGATACGACCGCCGATGCACTGGACCGTAACGCCATCATCGGAAATCTCGATCACCCGGCCGGACACACCATCGCCGCTTGTGCGTACGCAGTCGAAAATGCTGACCTCTGCGCCATCGCGCATGGTCCAGGCTCCGGGCGCGGGATTGGTGCCACGGATGAGATTGTAAACCTGGCTGACGGGCTTGTTCCAATCGATCGCTGCGTGCTTCTTGGTGCAGCGGCGCTCATAGGTCGCCTGGCTTTCATCCTGCTCGATATGCGGTGGGTTGCCGGAGCGGTAGAGGTCGCAGACTTCCAAGACTGAATCGATCGCAGCAGGATAGATCTTCTTGAAATAGAGATCGATCACAGTGTCATCGGGCCCGATCTCGCATTGCCAGTTCAAGAGGACATCGCCCTCATCGAGCCCGTCCGTCGGATAAAACCAGGAAAACCCGGACCTGGCGCTGCCCATGATGATCGGCCAGTTGACCGCGGATGGTCCGCGATGCAGCGGTAGAAGCGAAGGGTGAAAACAGATCGAGCCTTGCTTGGGCGCATCCCGCGCGGCTTCCGGTACGAACACATTGACGAACGCCATGATCATCAGGTCGGCGTCGTAACCGGCTAACGTGTTCAGATCGGCCTGGTCCTTGAAATGGGCGGGCTGATGGACGGGAAGACCCTTTTCGAGCGCAAACGCCTTGATCGGATCGACGGGTTTTCCTTCCTTGTCCGGCTCGCAATAAACGGCGACGACCTCGTCCTTGCCGGTCTCGAGGATTTTGGCAAGCGCGTCCTTGCCGAACGCTTGCTGGCCCATCACGATCAAACGCATCTTTGCCTCCTCAATCCGCGGCGTCACGATTAACTGTACCAACGGCGCCAGAACTGACGACCCGGTCTAGGTCATGGCCGCTATAGCCGAGTACATCGGTTAAAATTTCTTCGGTATGTTCGCCCAAAAGCGGCGACCGCTCGACCTGGACCGGGCTATCGGAGAGCTTGATGGGACAGCCGACGCTCAGATATTCGCCACGTTCGGGATGATCGACCTTAACCATCGTGCCGGTGGCATAAAGGCCCTCATCCTCGGCGATTTCTTTCATCGACAGAATCGGACCGACGGGGATGTCGTGGGGGTTGCAGATGTCCATAACCTCGAATTTGGTCTTGGTCTTGGTCCACTCCTCGATCCGATCGAAGATCGCGTTCAGCTTATCGAGGCGCTCTGGCGGTTTGGCATAGCCTTCTTCGGTCTTCCATTCCGGCTTGCCGATCACATCACAAACCTTCTCCCAGACAGCGGCCTGGATGATGAAATAGGTATAAGCGTTGGGATCCTGCTCCCACCCCTTGCATTTTAGAATGCGACCGGGCTGACCGCCGCCCGAATCATTGCCGGCGCGCGGCGTTGCATCGCCAAAGGGAATGCCCTCGCCGAACTGCGAATATTCCTTGAGTGGTCCTGCCGCCAAACGCTGCTGATCCCGCATCTTCACCCGCGCGAGGTTCAGGACGCCATCCTGCATGGCGCAAGTCACGCGCTGTCCACGCCCGGACTTTTCCCGGTGGAACAAGGCGGTGACGATGCCGAGCGCCAGATGCAGGCCTGTTCCGCTATCGCCGATCTGAGCACCAGTTACAGCCGGTGGGCCGTCGAGAAAACCTGTGGTCGAGGCGGAGCCACCGGCGCATTGTGCGACGTTCTCATAGACCTTGCAGTCCTCATATTTACCAGGCCCAAATCCTTTGATCGAGGCCATGATCAGACGCGGGTTGATTTCCTGAATGCGCTCCCAGGAAAAACCCATGCGATCGAGTGCGCCCGGTGCAAAATTTTCCACCAGCACGTCGCATTCCTCGACCAGCCGGGTCAGCACTTCCTTGCCGGTTTCGTTCTTGGAATTCAGCTCGATCGAGCGTTTGTTATGGTTCAGCATCGTAAAGTAGAGCGAATCAGCACCCGGCACGTCGACCAGCTGCTTCCTGGTCGCATCACCGACGCCGGGCCGCTCCACCTTGATCACATCCGCACCGAACCAGGCGAGCAGCTGCGTGCAGGTCGGCCCCGACTGGACATGGGTGAAATCGAGAATCTTGACGCCTTCAAGCGCTTTCATATCTGCCATGTCTACTTCCCATGTGGTGGTGTGACCACGTCATTGACTTGCTGCATGATGTTATTGTGTCCCCCGCCAAACTTGGGCGCATACCGGCGCCCTGGCGATGGTGGTCATCGTGAATGCTGCGGACATTCCACGTCACCTACTTCTTCTTGACGACGCTTTGGGGGTTGAGGGAACCAATATTGCCGCTTTCCTTGCCGGCTGCCGGATCGATGGCGGCGTTGATGAGCGTGGGCTTGCCTGAATTCATGGCATCGGTGACGGCGCGGTAGAGCTCATCCGGGTTTGCCGCGTGCACGCCGACACCGCCGAAGGCCTCCATCATCATGTCGTAGCGTGCGTTTTCGACGAACACGGTGGGGGCCGGATCGGCACCGCCTGCCCGGTTCTGATCGGTGCCGCGATAGATGCCGTTATTGTTAAAGACAACGACACAGACCGGGAGGTCGTAGCGACAGATCGTTTCGATCTCCATGCCGGAAAAACCGAATGCGCTATCGCCTTCGACCGCGAGCACGGGCTTACCGGTTTCAACGGCTGCTGCGATCGCCGAGCCCATGCCGACCCCCATCACCCCCCAGGTGCCGACATCTAGGCGCTTTCGCGGCTGATGCATGTCGATGATCGAGCGGGCGAAATCGAGGGTGTTGGCCCCCTCATTCACCAGGATAGCGTCCGGCCGCTCCTCGATCACCCGCTTCAGCGAGCCGAGTGCTGCGGCGTAATTCATCGGCGAGCTGTTATTGCGGAGCGTCGGCGCCATGCGCTCGATATTGGCGTTTTTCTTGGCACTGACCGCATCCGTCCATTCGCTGGGCGGCTTCGTCCAGCCCTTGCCCATGGCATCGGTAAGGGCGGTCAGGCAGGAAAATATATCGCCGACGACAGGAGCCGCGATCTCGACATTGCTGTCCATTTCCTTGGGCTCGATGTCGATCTGCACGAACTTGGTTGAATGGGGTTCGCCCCACTGCTTGCCCTTGCCATGGGACAAGAGCCAGTTGATACGCGCGCCGACCATGACGACAACATCGGATTCTTTGAGGACCAGCGAGCGTGCTGGACCCGCGGACTGGGGGTGAGTGTCTGGCAATAAGCCCTTGGCCATGCTCATGGGGAGGTAGGGGATGCCGGAGGTTTCGACGAACGCGCGGACGGCGTCGTCAGCCTGGGCGTAGGCAGCACCTTTGCCGAGGATGATCAAGGGTTTTTTAGCCGATTTGATCACCTCAATGGCGCGGGTGATCGCGTCATCTGAGGGGCGCTGTGCGGGTGCTGGGTCGATCACCTTGACCAGGGATTTTTGGCCCTCGATTTCGTCCATCACCTGGCCGAGCAGATTGCCAGGGATATCGAGGTAGACACCGCCGGGTCGCCCTGAAAGCGCTGAGCGAATGGCGCGAGCGACGCCGATGCCGATATCTTGGGCATGCAGAATGCGATAGGCCGCCTTGCAAAGGGGCTTGGCGATGGCGAGCTGATCCATCTCCTCATAATCGCCCTGCATGAGATCGACGACTTCACGCTCCGACGAGCCGGAAATCAGGATCATCGGCCAGCAATTGGTGTTGGCATGGGCGAGTGCGGTCAGACCATTCAGAAAGCCTGGAGCGGAAACCGTGAGACAAATGCCCGGTTTCTTGGTCAGATAGCCCGCAATCGCAGCGGCGTTGCCAGCATTCTGTTCATGGCGGAACGACAAGACGCGAAGTCCTTCTTCCTGCATCATCCGACCGAGATCGGTAATCGGAATACCGGG
>JBOEHJ010000152.1:0-34270 GCA_050633905.1 Geminicoccales bacterium | reverse complement strand
ACGCCGTAGATCGTCTCAATGCCGTTCAGCTTCAACGCGTCGATGAGCAGATGAAAACCGTCGGTAAGTTCGGCCTCAGGAACATTGTCGTTGGTCACAGCGGCGGTCGCGGTCATGATCTCATCTTTCCTGCTTATTTCGAACCAGCGGCAACGGGGCCAGAGTTTAGGTTTTCTAGTTTTGTCCAAGTTCTGCGGATATGGTCGTGCAGCTTCATCGTGTGTTCGCGCACGAGACGCTCGGCAAGATCGCCGTCACGCGCCTCCAAGGCTTCGATGATTTCCATGTGATCAACGACAGAGCGACTGGCGCGGTCGTTTTCCCCCATCGCACGGCGTCTTGCGGCATGCATATGCTCGAAGAGCCCATCAGCCGTTGTCTTCAAAAGCGCACAGCCGGACAATTCCAGGATGCGCTGGTGAAATTGGATATTGGCTTCTGAATATTCGGAAAGATCGGCGCGTGCCGCATCCGGGCTATGCTTCATCGCAAATTTTCTGAGATCGCGCAGATTTTTGTCACTGGCACATTCGGCAGCAAGCCTGGCCGCCATGCTCTCAAGCGCCGCCCAGGTAACGACCATCTCCAGAATCTCATCCATGGATTTGCGGACGACAAACACGCCTTTACGCGGCTGAATCTCAACCAGACCATCCTGGGCGAGCCTGGCTAGTGCTTCCCTGATCGGCGTACGAGAAATTCCCAATTGATCGGCCATTTCCCGTTCATCGAGGCGAAGATTGGCACCTTCCTCATAAATATTCATATCCAGAATGGCCGCACGCAGAACATCGTAGGTGTGATCCTTCAGCGTGAAGTTCACATCAATACGAGACAATTTACTGCTTATCGACACGGATCAGTAAGCTCCCAACAAGCGCTGCCGCGACAAATGCGCATCCCTGAGTTATGAATTTGGTATACCATACATCAAGAAACGGACAGGTCAACGGCCCTTCTGCAAAATGCGCACTCGTTTACAGAAAATTTATAAATCACCCCTAGGTTGTAGAAACGAGTCGAACCATCCGTGGATATTCTTGATAAATTTTGGTATATGGCATACCAAATAATGTAAGTGCTTGATATCGGCAAAACTGTTGATGAGCCTGCGTTTGCTGTCAGAGGATCGGACAATGTTGATCAAGGCTGCCGCCTCCGCATTCGTCGTGATTGACATGCAGCAACGTCTTGTTCCCGCTATGTTGGCACCTGCAAGAACGCTTAAAAATGCTATCCTCCTAATCGAAGCCGCGCGCGAGTTGGATGTGCCGGTTTTTCTAACCGAGCAATACCCGGCTGGCCTCGGCAGATCGATGGAGGACGTCGCCGCTGCAGCGGCAGGCTGCCCCGTCTTCGAGAAAGTACATTTTTCCTGTATGGAAGATCGGGTGTTTGCGGAGGCCCTCACTGCCCTGCAGCGACGACAGATCGTTTTGGCCGGCATGGAGGCGCATATTTGCGTGGTCCAAACGGCGGCAAGTCTGCTAGAAGCCGGTTATGAGGTTTTCGTCGTGTCTGATGCCACTGCGGCGCGCTCGGCTGCCAGCGAAGAAGCGTGTCTGCAACGTCTGAGTGCTGCCGGAGTCGGTATCGTGACCACGGAGATGGTTGTGTTCGAGTGGCTTGGGAAAGCCGGCACACCGTCCTTCAAGAAGCTGCTGCCCAAGGTAAAATAGAGCCCATTTGATATCGGGAGACGACATGAACATCCATGAATACCAGGCCAAACAAGTCCTCGCCAAGTTCGGCGCCCCGATCTCCAAGGGTGTGCCGATCATGGCCTTGGCCGATGTCGATGCGGCGATCGATGCCCTGCCGGGGCCGATCTATGTTGTGAAGTCGCAGATCCACGCCGGCGGGCGCGGCAAAGGCCGGTTCAAGGAACTTGGTGCTGACGCCGCAGGCGGTGTGCGCCTCGCGAAGTCGCCGGACGAGGTCCGGTCCCATGTGAAGGAAATGCTCGGTAACACGCTGGTCACCAAGCAGACGGGCCCTGCCGGCAAGCAAGTCAACCGGCTCTATCTCGAAGACGGTGCGGATATCGCGCGCGAGCTTTATTGCTCCATCCTGGTCAACCGCGAGACCGGAAGGGTCAGTTTCGTCGCCTCGACCGAGGGCGGCATGGATATCGAGGCTGTGGCCGAGGAGACGCCGGAGAAGATCCAGACGATCGACGTCCTTCCCTCGAAGGGCGTTACCGATCAGGAGATCGCAAAGCTGGTGAGTGCTTTTGAGCTCAAATCGCCGGCTGCAGACGAGGCTTCTGATCTTTTCCGCCAGCTCTATAAGGCCTTTATCGACTGCGACATGAGCCTTTTGGAGATCAACCCGCTGGTGGTCCTCGGCAATGGCTCACTTCGGGTGCTTGACGCCAAGGTCTCCTTCGACGGCAATGCCGATTTCCGTCAGCCCGAGATCGCCGAACTCCGTGACCTTACCGAGGAGGATGATAAGGAAATCGAGGCCGCAAAATACGACCTCGCCTATGTCGCACTGGACGGCGATATCGGCTGCATGGTGAATGGTGCGGGCCTCGCCATGGCGACCATGGACATCATCAAGCTCTACGGCGCCGAGCCCGCCAATTTTCTCGATGTCGGCGGCGGTGCGACCACGGAAAAGGTGACGGCCGCCTTCAAGATCATCACCGCTGATCCGAAGGTGAAGGGGATCCTGGTCAATATCTTCGGCGGTATCATGCGCTGTGACACGATAGCGGAAGGCGTGGTGATGGCTGTGAAAGATGTCGGCCTTAAGGTGCCGCTAGTAGTCCGGTTGGAGGGCACCAAGGTCGAAGAAGGCAAACGCATTATCAACGAGAGCGATGTGGACGTGGTCGCGGCCGACGATCTCGACGATGCCGCACAGAAAATCGTGAAAGCGGTGAAAGGCTGAAATCCATGTCCATTCTGATTGATCAAAACACCAAAATCATCGTCCAGGGCCTGACCGGCAAGACCGGCACCTTCCACACCGAGCAGGCGCTCGCCTATCACGGCACCAAGATGGTCGCCGGCACTCACCCCAAGAAAGGCGGCACGGATTGGCAAGGGTCCAGCGGCGAAAAGCTGCCGATCTTCGCCTCCGTTGCCGAGGCGAGGGACGCGACCGGCGCCAATGCGTCGGTGATCTATGTACCGCCGGCGGGCGCTGCGGCCGCGATTGAAGAGGCGATCGAGGCGGAAATTCCGCTGATTATCGCGATCACCGAAGGCGTTCCGGTGCTCGACATGGTCAGGGTTAAAGAAAAACTCGACGCGTCGACCTCACGCCTGATCGGCCCCAACTGCCCAGGCGTGCTGACCCCTGATGCCTGCAAGATCGGTATCATGCCGGGCTCGATCTTTAAGCGCGGCTCGGTCGGCGTTCTGTCCCGATCGGGCACGCTCACCTATGAGGCCGTCTTTCAGACCACCAATGCTGGCCTCGGCCAGACGACGGCCGTCGGCATCGGCGGCGATCCGGTCAAGGGCACCGAGTTCATCGACGTGCTCGAGATGTTTCTCGCCGATGATGAAACCAAGCAGATCATCATGATCGGCGAGATCGGCGGCTCGGCGGAAGAGGATGCTGCCCAATTCCTTGCTGATGAGGCGAAGAAGGGCCGGAAAAAACCGACGGTCGGCTTCATCGCAGGTCGCACCGCCCCTCCAGGCCGAACCATGGGCCATGCGGGCGCTGTCATCTCCGGCGGCAAAGGCGGTGCTGAAGATAAGATCGCGGCACTCGAAGCCGCCGGCATCCGCGTCAGTCCAAGCCCCGCCAAACTTGGCGAGACGCTGACGGAGCTACTAAAGGGCTAAGCCACCTTCGGGCCTTTCGAAAGCGGAAGGCTGAACAATCTGAAGGGACCGGGCGCGTCATTGCGGGCTCGGTTTTTTCTTTTTGGGAACGTCCGCCCCCTACTCCGCTGCTTCTACCCGTGCCGATCGCTCAACCCTGGCCGCGCAATATTTGAACTCCGGGATCTTGCCGTAAGGATCGAGCATCGGGTTGGTGAGGACGTTGGCCGGGCTTTCATTGAAGCAAAACGGGATGAAGACCATGCCGTCGGCAACGTCACGATCAGCACGTAAGAGGGCTTCGATCGTGCCGCGTCTGGTCGCGACCGAAATCATGTCGCCCGGCTGCAGGCCCTGGCGTTCGATCTCACGCGGGTTCATGGCGGCGAAGCCTTCGGGCTCGATGTCGTCGAGCACATCGGCGCGCCGCGTCATGGCGCCGGTATGCCAGTGCTCGAGCACGCGGCCGGTGGTGAGCACCATCGGATAGTCCTCATCCGGCACCTCGTCCGGCACACGCAAATCCGCCGGCACGATGCGGCCGCGGCCATCGCCGGTCGGAAAGCCGTTGTTGAAGACGACCCAATTTTGGGTGCCGTCGGATTGGCTCGGATAGGTGACGCTGTCTTCGGCGTCGAGCCGCTCCCAGGGGATGTAGTCGAGCGACTTCATGACATCCCGCATTTCCCCATAGACAGCTGGAACGTCGGCGTAATCCCAATCGAGGCCGCAGCGCTTAGCGAGATCAACCAGAATATCGAAATCGAGGCGCGCCTCTCCGGGAAGCGGCAGTGCTGGCCGGCCGATCTGTACCTGCCGATTAGTGTTGGAATAGGTGCCGAGCTTTTCCGCATGGGCGGAGGCAGGCAGGATGACATCGGCCTGCCAGCAGGTTTCGGTCAAAAAGATATCCTGCACGACGAGATGATCAAGCTTGGCAAGCGCACCGCGCGCATGGTGCTGATCGGGATCGGACATCGCCGGATTTTCGCCCATGATATACATGGCATTGATCTTGCCCGCGTGGATCGCATCGATGATTTCCACGACCGTGAGGCCTTTTTTGGGATCGAGTGTGCGCCCCCAAAAATCCTCCATCTCGGCGCGCACATCGCCGTTTTCGACGGAACGATAATCCGGGTACATCATCGGGATCAACCCGGCATCGGACGCTCCCTGAACATTGTTCTGGCCACGTAAGGGGTGCAGACCCGTGCCTGCACGGCCGACCTGGCCGGTGATCAGAGCGAGCGCTATCAGGCAACGGGAATTGTCCGTGCCGTGGGTATGCTGGGAGATGCCCATGCCCCAAAAAATCATGGAACGCTCGGAGGTCGCATAGAGCCTCGCGACCGCACGAAGCGTCTCAGCCTCGACGCCGCAAACCTCAGCCATCGTTTCCGGCGAAAAGTCCCGCACCTTCTCCTTCAGCGCATCGAAGCCGGACGCGTTCGCCTGGATGTACTGCTTGTCGGTCAGATCTTCGTCGATGATGGTGTGGATGATCGCGTTCAGCATGGCGACATCGGTGCCAGGCTTGAATTGGATCGCATGCTCGGCGTGACGCATGAGGTCCTGGCCGCGCGGGTCCATGATAACCAGCTTGGTACCGGCTTTCGCAGCACGCTTGAAATAGGTGGCCGCGACCGGATGGTTGGTGGTCGGACGGGCACCGATGACGATCACACAATCGGCCTCGCCGGCGTCCATGAAGGGTGCGGAGACGGCGCCAGAGCCGACACCTTCGAGCAGGGCTGCGACTGAGGAGGCGTGGCAGAGCCTGGTACAGTGGTCGACATTGTTAGTGCCGAAGCCTTGGCGGATGAACTTCTGAAAGAGATAGGCTTCCTCGTTGGAGCCCTTGGCCGAGCCGAAGCCGGCGACGGCGTCACCGCCCTTGCCATCGCGGATCTTGACCAGCCCCTCGGCAGCAAGGGTCAGTGCCTCCTCCCAAGTCGCCTCGCGAAAGACGTCGGAGACCTCCATGAAGCGCATGTCGATATCGCCACGCTTGGGCGCATCGTCGCGGCGGATCAGCGGCTTGGTGAGGCGCTCCTCTGACATGGCGTAATCGAAACCGAACCGCCCTTTGACGCAAAGTCGGTTTTCATTGGCGGGCCCGTCGCGGCCATCCACCAGCACGATTTTTTCGTCTTTAGTATAGACCGTGGTCTGGCAGCCGACACCACAGAACGGACAAACGGAATTGGTGACCTTGTCGAAATCTTGCACCACGCGCTTTCGGCCGTCATCGTCCATCAGCGTCTTTTCGAACAAGGCGCCAGTCGGGCAGGCTTGAACGCACTCACCGCAAGTTACGCAGGTCGACAAACCCATGGGATCATGGATATCGAAGACCGGCACCGCGTGATGACCGCGATCGGCCATGCCGAGCACGTCGTTGACCTGGACCTCGCGGCAGGCGCGCACGCAGAGATTGCAGGCGATGCAGGCGTCGAGATTGACCGAGATTGCAGGATTGGAGATGTCGTGACGGCCGCCCCGGCTGCTTGACCCGTCATTCGGCTCCGATTGCACCCCGTCGAATTTCGAGGGCAGGCGCTCGCTGCCGGCAATGCCGAACTCGCCGGCCCATTCCCAAAAACTGGACTGGCCATCCGGGCCGTCGTCAGGCGCCTTCATGTCGGCGGCCAGCATTTCGAAGACCATGCGCCGCGACGTCTCGGCGCGCTCTGTCGCCGTCTTGACCACCAAGCCATCAGCGACCTTGCGCTGGCAGGAGGCCGCCAGCACACGCTCGCCCTCGACTTCGACCATGCAGGCGCGGCAGTTGCCGTCGCTGCGATAGCCGGGTTTGTCGAGATAACAGAGATGCGGGATCCTGGTCCCCTCGCGCTTGGCGACCTGCCAGATGGTCTCATCGGGCGACGCGGTGACGTCGACGCCGTCGAGATTGAAGGTGACTTTTGGGAGCGATTCGCCACCGACGTTCGGTTTTTCGGACATCACAGGTCCTCCCGGAAATATGTCAGCAGATGGTTCACCGGGTTGGGCGCTGCCTGGCCCAGACCGCATATGCTCGAATCGCGCATGACCTGCTCCAGATCGCGGATCGTCGCCTCATCCAGCTTGCCGCCCTGGCGCAGCAATTTGCCCATCTTCTCGGTGCCGCCGCGACAAGGCGTGCACTGGCCGCAGCTTTCATGCGTGAAGAAATCGAGCAGGTTCAACGCCACGTCTTTCATGTTGTCCTTATCGGAGAACACCACGATCGCGTGCGAGCCGACAAAGGCATCGAGCTTGGCGAGTTCGCCGCCGAAATCGAGCGGGACGTCCGCCATCGACGCCGGCAGGATGCCGCCTGAAGCACCGCCGGGAAGATAGGCTTTGAATGTATGGCCATCCTGCATCCCGCCGCATTGTTCGATCAGCTCAGCGATGGTGACGCCGGCCGGCGCCACGGCGACACCAGGTTTCTTCACCCTGCCCGAAACCGACCAGGAGCGCATGCCGGGATGATCGGGCTTACCCTGTTCGGCAAACCAGGCCGGGCCTTTTTCCAGGATGGTCGGTACCCAATAGAGTGTCTCGACATTGTTGTTGAGGGTTGGGCGGCCGAACACGCCGACTTCGGCAATATAGGGCGGGCGGTGACGCGGCAGGCCGCGTTTGCCCTCGATGCTCTCGATCATGGCGCTTTCTTCGCCGCAGATATAAGCACCTGCACCGCGGCGGATCTCGATGAAGCCAGGCTCAACGATACCGGCCTGCTCCAGCGCTCGAAGCTCCCTGCGCATGATCTCCAACGCTGCGGGATATTCATCGCGCATGTAGAGAAAAATACGCTCGGCCTCGACGCAATGAGCGCCGATCAGAGCGCCTTCATACATGGCGTGCGGATTGCGCTCCATGTAGTAACGATCCTTGAACGTGCCGGGCTCGCCCTCATCGGCATTGATCGTCATCAGGCGCGGGCCTTCATAAGCGCGAACAAAGCCCCATTTTCTGCCAGTCGGAAACCCAGCGCCGCCGAGACCGCGAAGCTGCGCATCCGAGAGTTTTTCGATGATGTCATCGCTCGATATCTGGCCGGACCGAACCTTCTCCCATTGGGCATAGCCGCCATCCGCCTTGTAGGCGTCGAGCGTCTTGTAATCAGGCATCTGTAGGCCGGTGTCGCCGGCCTCAATGACCGCTTTCAGCTTGGTCTTCGTGGCGTTTGCGATCTCGCGGTCGCCGACCCGAAGCACCGGCGCCACATCGCAACCGCCCATACAGGGGGCAGGCACCACGCGCACATCAGCGGGATCGAGGCTGCCTTTAAGATCATCCAAGAGATCGCCTGCGCCCATGCACATGCAGGTCACGGAATCGCAGACACGCACGGTGAGTGGAGCCGGGATGGGATCGCCTTCGCGCACCACGTCAAAATGGTCGTAAAAGGAGGCGACTTCATAGACCTCCACCTGTGACAGGCGCATCTCTTCGGCAAGGGCGCGAATATGTTTGGCCTGTAGGCAGCGAAACTCATCTTGAATGAGATGCAGGAACTCGATCAGCAGATCAGGGCGGCGCTCACGCTCGCCGAGAAGGCGGCGGACATCAGCAAGGGCTGTATCGTCGAGTTGACGACCCTTTGGCTTGGCTGAGTTCCGTCCCTTGCGGTTCGGCGGGTCCGGGCGAGTCCGGTCAGGTTCTGCAACTACGGCCATCGCTTGCGCGTCCTCCCATAGCGGCCGTCGACATGACGGTCGTGACGTTATGGTCATCTTTTATGGTTGGCGAGCGATCGATTCGGTTTTTAAAGCCTACGGTGCCTCAGTCGCACCCTTTCGCACACCGCCGGGAACCCTGTCCGGTTTATTTGGCATACCAGATCCCGTAGTCGAGTAAAAGAGATATTTGGTTATCCCGCCCCTCCCCAAGCAACCAGCCCTAGAAGGGTGGATTACTCCAGGAACACTCAACAACCTTATGATTTAAAATCTTTTTCGCATCATAACTGAGATCATAGATGAGCCTTGGAAGACTGGCTATAGCAACGGTCAGCGCCAACAGTCGACCACATAGATCACGTGCCTAACGATAGACGCCGTCCCAAGGATCAGGATCAGGCTTGGTGACTGTTCCATCTTTTGCCACCTGCGGCCGGTTGATGCTGAACGTCGTCTCTCGCGTAACGACCGCATAATCCATATAGCCCATGCGTGCTATCGGACGCATGGCAGCGGTGTCGACTAAGCCGTCCTTTAGGAATTGATCATCGATATAAATGCCGACGACCTGGCCGATCACCAAGTAATGACCGGTCCCCTGCTCAGCATCCGCATCCGGCAGCTCGATGGTACGCCAGTGTCTACATTCAAACGCGGCGGGACTCTCCATGATCCTTGGTGGCGTAACATAGTGAGACGCCGTCGCCGTCAGGCCCGCAATATCGAACTCATCCACATCCGGGGGCACCGGCGCCGAGGATAGGTTCATCCCATCACGCAATTCCAAGGTCGCAAGGGAACAGGTAAATTCGCCAGTTGCCTCGACATTGCGGACGCTGTCCTTGAAGCGACTGGACGAAAACATGATGTAATGTGGCCGATCTGCGATGGCATTGAAGAAGCTGTAGGGTGCTAAATTGCAGATGCCATCAGCGCTCACCGTCGACACCCAGCCGATCGGTCGCGGCGCTACAAGGGCTTTGAACGGATCATGAGGCAGACCGTGATCGTTCTTGACCGAATCATAGTGCATTGGAAAGAGCCCCCAGTTCGGCCAGCAACGTTGGTTTCAAGCTTCAGCCGCAATCATAGCCGCGTTGACCGACCGAACAAGGGAGGCGCTTGTTGGCGTGCCGACCACGTGCAAGCCTTCGCGGCCAGCACTACCTCGTCACCCAGACCACGCCATGCCCATCGGCAATGGCAGCGATCTGAGTCGACGATCCAGGCCGCGTCTGGCGGTTAAGGTCGCATCTGTCAGTTTGCGGCGAAGCAGTAGAACAAGCCGTCGCCGCCGGTGCCGCGCAGGTTTTCGAGGCTGCAGCCACGTGATCCATGGGCGGAATGCCAGGAGGTGGGATTGTCGCCGCCGCCGGTGCGATCATGATGGCCCACCATGGCCGAGCCGTCGGCGCTGTCGCTGGTCCAGTCTTCGCAGGCATCGCCCATCAGGGTTCCATCCTGGCCGGATCCGGTCAGGATGTCATGACGGTTGGGTTCGTCGCCTCGGCCATTGATCACCTCGCCGGCCTCGCTGATCGAGGTCTCCTTGGTCAGGTTGTTCTGGTCGCTATGCAGCTGATCGACGCTTTCCGCAACCACCACACCGTTGGCGTTGGACCAGGGCCCTTCGCCGATCCGGTCCCGGGCGTTTTCGACGCTTGAGGAGAGATAGGCCTTCCAGATCTTGCCGGTTGAACCAGCCGCTTCAGCAAGGGCGGTGCAATGGGCATCCGCCCCGTCGAGGCCACCGAGATTGGCGCCACCACCGGGATTGATACTGGTGATGAAGAAGCTCATGTCGCTGTCTTGGGCCGAAGCTGCAGAAACGCAGCAAAACGAGAGTGCGGCAGTGAGTGCAACGCGAAATGACATGATGGATTTCCTTCCTGGTCGCTTGAGGTGCAATTGAGGCTCACATCTAAGATGCGCATCATGGTACTCTGTTGTTGTTTCTTATTTAAAAAAATCGATTTTAATCGGCACTATCATGCTAAATGGATTTTTTGGCAAGGACTGGCTTGGTCTCTTCGGGCGCTTCAGGTTTAATAGGGATCGACCACCGTCATGGTCAGCTCTTGCAGTCAGGTTTTTCGATGGAACATACGCTCTTGGAACAGACAACGGACGTGGAATCCAGGACCCAGGCGACATCGGTCACGGCACAGGTTTACGCCAAGGTTCGCGCCGACATTCTGACCGGGGTCTTTGAGCCTGGCCATAAGCTCAAGATCGATGAACTCCGCCAGACCTATGGGTCCGGCTCCAGTCCCATCAGGGAAGCGCTCAGCCTTTTGACCTCGGACGGATTGGTCGAGCGGGTGGATCAGCGCGGCTTTCGGGTTTCGTTGGTCAGCGTCGAGTCGTTTGACGAGCTCCTCACCACGCGCTGCTGGCTTGAAGAGCGGGCTCTCACAGAATCGATCAAGCATGGCGGCAAAGCGTGGGAGGAACGGGTGGTGCTAGCCGAGTATCACCTCTCACGAACGGAGCGATCGACCAGCAAGAACGCCTTCATCGCGAACCAGGATTGGGAGCGACGCCACAAGAACTTTCACATGGCACTGATCTCGGCCTGTGGCTCATCGATTCTCTTGAACTTCTGCAATCAGCTCTATGATCAGAATGTTCGCTACCGCCACGTCGCAGGGAAGGTGGCTTATCCCAAGCGAAACATAACGAAAGAGCATCAGACCATCATGCGAGCTGCTCTGGATCGCGATGCTGAAAGCGCTATTACCGGTCTTCTCGATCATTACCGAGCGACCGGCGCCTTCCTTACCAAGGGTTTGACCGGAAGCCTCGCCAACGCATCTGGCTAGATGCTCAGGGCTGAAAAGGCGTGGCCGTCACCTCATCCTTGCCGACCGTGATCGTCATAAGATCCTGGCCCATAACCAACGGTCCGTCATAGGTCGTCCGGGTCCGCTCCATGATTTCGTCAGGCTTGACGGGGGAGATTTTGCCGTTGGTAAGCGAGACCACATGGGTGAAGGCGGCAAGCTTCGGACTGGCTTCGGCGAACACCTCACCGGCCTCCTCTGGTTGGATGTGGTGCGCCATGATCAAGCGCCAGATCGGCGCGCTGTCGAGGAGCTCCTGCTTGGCCGCCCCGATCGAATGCACCAGGAGGTCGGCGCCCGTCGCGGCATCAATCACCGACTGCACCTTTTTGGTGTCGCCTGAGATCACCACGATACGGCCGTCATAGTCGATACGATAGCCGAAACTCGGATTGATCAGTTTACCGTGATTATTGGCGAACGCCGTGATGGTGACGCCATCCTGATCATAGACCACCCCGGGTTCGACATCTTCTGCCATCGCCGCACCCGCTTCGCGCGACATTTTTTGATCGATGACCCGTGTGTCGACATCCCAGGCATAGGCAAGCTGCAGATGTTTCATCAGATTTTCCGTGCCCTTAGGGCCGATCACGCGGAACGGTTCGTCTCGCCGACCGTAGGGACCCCGCAGCCAGCCGGTCAGCCAGACGTCGGGTAGGCCCACGACGTGATCCGAATGCAGATGGGTGAGGATCAGCGCCTCCAACTGACCGAAGGGCTTCTTCAGCCGCCACATCTGCTGCGTGGCGCCACGCCCGGCATCAAAGAGGAACATCTTGCCGTCGACTTCGACCAGGGTGGATGGGCCGAACCGGTTTATCAGCGGCGACGGCGTGCCGGTGCCGAGCAAGGTGACCACAAAGTCGTCGCCGGTCTCGTCAGCCTGCCCCGGCATCGAGACCGCAAGCATCAGCGTTGCTATGAGAAGGAGACAATATCCTCTAATCTTCATCACCCATTTGCTCCAATCAGTTTTGTTAGCTCATCCCTTTGCAAACGCTCGCATACGAGCTTACGCCGACAAAAAACGCATACCCACCGATCTCCAGGCTCTTTCTACGCAGGCGTCCCAAACCCAATGGGGCGGTCACACCACCGCAAGGCGGAAGTCGAAATCAATCAGAAAATAAGGCATGGTCAGCCGCCCCGCCGCCTCCAGCCCATCGGGCGCATCGGCGGGGTCGTGATGCTCCTTGTAATGCATGGTCAAATCATCGCGCACGCCAAACACCGCATCGCTGTCGAGATAGGGATCATCGTCCGGAAAGACTTCCGTCACTAGCGTGCGGTGGCCATCAGCCTTGATGATGAAATGCAAATGAGACGGTCGCCAGGGCTCGCGGCCAGTGCCGCGCAGGAGGTCGCCGACGGGGCCATCCGACGGCACCGTATAGGGAGCAGGGCGGACTGTGGTGAAGGCGTAATGTCCGTCGTCACCGACGACCTGTCGGGCGCGCAGATTGTATTCGGGCTGGGCCGCATCCTGATTGGAATAGAGGCCGTTCTCCGCCGTCTGCCAGATTTCCAAAACGGCACCTGCAATCGGCACGCCTTCAGGTGTCATCACCTTGCCCTGCACGATCACCGTCGCCCCGTCATTGTCTTGTTTCAGATCGCCACCGACCGGCAAATCGGGCGCACCCAGAATATGGAACGGCCCGAGCACGCTGGAGGCTGTGGCGTTTGGCGGCGAGTGGATCATATCAACCAGGGAGGACAGACCAAGCACGTCCGAGAGCAGCACGAACTCGTTCCGCTCAGCTGTCGTGATCTCACCGGCCTTGGTCAGAAAGTCGATCGACTTTCGCCATTCGTCATGGGTGAGCTTCGTCTCGCGCGTGAACTCATGCAGATGATGGGTCAGGCGTTCGAGAATGAAACGCAGCCTCGGATCGGTATCCTCGCTGCAATAGTCCAGGAAGGCCTGGGTGATTTTTTGCTGATCAACATCACGCATGGTTTTTCCTTCCCTTCAAGATTTAAAAAACTTGGCCGCCTACCGTCGAAACTGACCATGGCGGTCCCAGTCAATGAGGTAGTCATACTCCTAGAGGATTCCGATGCTGAGGACGGGGAAGCGGATGATCAGAATCAGGACAAGGAGCATGACAATGGCAAAGGGGAGAGCGCCGAGAAACACGTCCTTTAACTGAACGCGAGGATCATCGAGGGTCGCCTTAATCACGAAGCAGGAGATACCGAGCGGCGGGGTCAGAAGGCCGATCTCGGCACCGATCACGGTGACAATCCCAAACCAGACCAGGCTGAGACCCATCGGCTCGATGATCGGCAGGAACAGCGGCACCACAATCAGGATGATCGAGGCGGTGTCCAGCAAGGTGCCGAGGACCAACATCAAGAGCACATAGGCGATCATGATGGCGACGAAGCCCGCATCCATTTGATCGAGAAAGGCGCTGAGTTCATTTGGCAACCCTGCAAAGCCGAGCATGCGGCTGTACATCGATGCGGCCGTGATCAGAAAGAGGATGCTTGCGGTGATGTGTCCTGTTTCAATCAACGCCTGCCAAAAGCTCTTCAGCGACATGCTTCGACGCAGAAGCGCGATGATCAACGCCACTGCCGAGCCGCCCGCACCCGCCTCGACCGGCGTCAGCCAGCCCGTGTAGATGCCACCCAGCACCACCAGGATTAGCGCCAAAATGGGTACAGTCTTATCGATCATCTGCCGCCGCGTCAGCGCTGTGTACTCGATGGCTTCTGCTTCCGCGCCTCCAATGAATGCGGGTGTCATCCGCGCCATCAAGACGATGGCGAGGATGTAAGCGGTGGCCAGGATCAGGCCCGGCACGATGCCGGCCAGAAACATCTGACCGATCGATTGTTCGGCAACAAAGGAATAGATGATCAACATGGCGCTTGGCGGGATGATCATGCCGAGCACCGAGGAGCCGGCGACCACGCCGACGGCAAAACGAGGATTGTAGTCGTAGCGCAGCATCTCCGGCACGGAGACACGCGTAAACACCGAAGCGGAGGCGATCGATGAGCCCGTAACGGCGGCAAAGACGGCATTCGCACCGACCGTCGCCATGCCGATGCCGCCCTTCACCCGCCTGAAGACGTCGTTCATGACATCATAGACATCGGTACCGAGGCCGGCTTTGGAGACGATCAACCCCATGAACGTAAAGAGCGGCACAGTGGCGAACGCATATTCGGTCACGCTGTCGCCGATCGCGATCTTCAGAAGATTGACCGCGAGATCGACATTGTCCCGGATCAGCCAGATGCCGACGAAGGAAACCAGGGCGAGGGCGATCGGGATATAAAGCCCGAGGTAAATCAGGACCACAATCGCGATCACCGAGATGCTGCCGATCTCGAGGGGCGTCATGCGTGTTAAACCAGCGACGTGATGATGGCAGGATCAGACATCGGACCGGCTTTCGTCGATGTTGGCAGCGCTTGAATCGTTAGCGATAACCTTGCCGACCCATATCAGGCAGCAAAGCGTGGCGCTGAAGAAAATCACGAGCTTCACCGGCCACCAGGGGGCGGTGAAGATGCCGGGCGTGCCGAAATAGTCGCCGGTCTCCCAAGCATCGACGAACTCTGGCCAGATCGCATAAGCGATCAACGCCATCAGAACTGCTGAGACCGCATTGATCATCTTAGAGAGCCAGGCCGCCGTGGCTGGCCGCCGACTGGCCATCATGGTCAGAAGACCATCGGAGCGGGTCAGTCGGTTCACCCGGACGACATCCGGAAGTTGCAAAAATACGATCAGCACCATCGAGAACTGCACGACCTCGACCGAGCCGCGAAACGGCGCGCTAAACACGCCGCGCGAAATGACATCGGTATTGACGATCAGCACCAACGCCAAGACGACCAATGTGCCGCAGACATTGGCCGCCATGGCGATGTGATCCAGGCCCTTACGCGCGATGCTCAACATAACGAGCGGCGCATAAGGCTGGTAGGTTGTCCATATCGGAAGATCCACGTGGCGAGGAAGATAACGCTTCGACTCCAAGCCCTATGGCGAAACGCGGTATCAAACATGGGATGTGGTCACAACACTAGTTGGAGAGTTCCGCGGACCAGTCGCGCGCAGGCTCTTGTCCCGCCGCCTTCAGTTTCTCGATATAAGCCAGCAGCATGTCGGAGCCGGGAGCACCCGCCTCATCCAACCCCTTGGCCCACTCGACCGCGATATTGGGCATGGATTCTGCCCAGGCTGTCCGTTCCTCAGCGGAAAGCTCGACCACCGTGCCGCCGGCGGCGGCGAATTTCTCGACGCTGTCTGCGGCTCGCGCCATCGCGACCTCGGCGACATGATCACGATAATCAACAGCCACATCCTGAATGACGGTCTGCACCTCCTTCGGCAGCTTCGCCCAGACATCTTTGTTGATGGTCACGGTCTTGGAATTCACAGCACCCAGATTGGCCTGGAGCATGTTCGGGGCGACCTCGTTGATCTTGAAGGTCATCGCCGCTTCCGGCCAGAGCAAGGCCTGATCGACCACACCGGTCTGCAGCATGTTGTAGAAATCGGTGAGGCCGCCACGGACACCAGCAGCACCCAGGCCTTCGAGATAGCGGAGATTAAAGCCCGCACCCGCCACTTTCTTCCCATCGATGTCACTGAGCGAAGAAATCGGCTCGGTGCTGAAGACCTGGTAGGTGTCAAGCACCACGCCGGTCGCGAGATAGACCTGGTTTTGTTCGTCTAGCTCGGCCGCCATTTGCGGGAATTCTTTGGCAATCTCGTCTACCGCTTTCGCGACGATCCGAGCGTCGGTCGAGATGAACGGTGTCACAAAAGCGATCGCTTGCGACGGCAGTTTGGAATTGTGAAACACCGTTGTTACGATGCCGATATCCCCAAGGCCGAGCTTGATGCCTTCCAGCACGCCCTTGGGCTTCACGATTGTGCCGCCATAAGCCTCTTGCCACTCGATCTCATGATTGCCGGTCTCGGCAAGCCGCTTATTCACCTCGGGAATAAAGAACTCCGAAAACTCTTTCACCCACATCGCGCGTGCGGGGTAACCATCGATCGCGATCATCTTGATGGTTTCGGCCTGCGCCGATCCTGCGAGGGTCATGGTTCCCAAGATAGCGGCGAGGATCGCGCCCGTTGCCTGGTCTCGAAGACTGGTCAACATGATGATGGTCTCCCTGATTTATTCATTTCAACGTGCCAGACGATTATCCGTCGCCGGGCGATGAGTGGATCACGTCTTATGCCAATTCTCAACGATCTCGGTTCCAGCTTCCCGAAACAGTTTGGAGAGCGGGCAGTATTTCTGGACTTCGGCGGCGAGCGCCTTGATCTCATCCTCGGATGCACGCCCATCGACTTCGATATCAAGATCGATCTTTTGAAACGGCACGGCAATCTCTTCGCTTAAGGTAACGCCGCGCCGATCGAATGCGCAGATCGCCGTGATCTTCATGTGACCGACATCGATGCCAAGCTTGGTCGCGCATTTATGGCCAATGACATTGGTGCAACCGATCAGAGCGGCAAGGGCAGTGTCGGTCGGGGTTGGTCCGCTATTGCTGCCGCCGCGTTCCAAGGGTTCGTCGATCGAAAACGCGAGATCGCGAATGGCGATATCGGCGCGCGAATGGGATGGACAATCCGCCTCGGCTTTAAGCTGGACGACGGTCTTCATTCTCGGTGCTGACATCGTTCCTTCCCGTTAATTTTTGTACTGGCCAGGCTCAAATCAGCTGGCAAATCTCATCGAAGTCGAAACGCGGCAATCGCTGAAACAAGGCGGTCTCGTCAGCATAACCGATATTGCAGAGAAAATTCGACTTGAACGTCGTGCCCTTCAAGAACGCCTCATCGACCTTGGCATTGGCAAAGCCGGACATCGCGCCGACATCGAAGCCAAGCGCTCTTGCCGCGATCATCAGATAGGCGCCTTGCAGACTGCCGTTTCTGAACGCAGCAATCTCCGCTTTTTGGGGATCGGCGGCGAAGGTCGCGGACATGTCTTTATGGGGATGCATCCTCGCCTGGTGACGCCAGAATTCGAGGTCATAAGAGATGATCGCGGTCACCGGCGCCGCCATCAGCTTTTCGACATTGCCTTCATGGACGCAAGTCGCGAGTCTCTTTTTGGCCTCGTCACTGCGCACAAAATGAAAGCGTGCGTGATTGCCATTCGCGCTGGTCGGGCCAAGCTTGAATGCCTCGTAGAGCCGCCGGATGTCGTCATCGGTTACCGGCCGATCAGTCCAGGCGTAATGCGACCGCGCCTCCGTCAGGATCAGCCCCAGGCTGTCGTCATCCAGCCGCCCGATCCTTTTGCGAAGGGCGCGAATTTCAGACCAGGCTTCTGCGCGTTCATCCTGGCCGGCATTACTGTCATTCATCAATCAAACCTCATCCTGGATGGGACTACGAAGAATCCCGACCCCTTCGATCTCGACCTCAACCACGTCGCCGTCCTTCATCCAGACCGGCGGTTTTCTCGCATGGCCGACACCCGGCGGGGTGCCCATCGCGATCATATCACCGGGCTCAAGCGTCATCACCTCGGAGAGGATCGCGATCGTCTGGTCCACCTTGAAAATCATATCGTCGGTATTGCCGTCCTGCATGATCTCGCCATTCAAGCGGGTCTGAACGCGAAGGCCGGCCGCCCCGGCTGGCAATTCGTCCGGCGTCACCACGACAGGACCGATTGGTCCGGTCCCATCGAAGTTCTTGCCGGGCGTCCACTGGTGGGTCTTGCGCTGGTAATCTCGAATCGAGGCGTCATTGAAGGCGGTGTAGCCGAAGACATGGCGAAGCGCATCCGAGCGCTCGATATGCCGCCCGCCCTTGCCGATGATCACCATCAACTCGACCTCGTAATCCAGGCGTTCGGAGCAGCGCGGCCGTATGATCGGCGCTCCCGCCGGCAGCATCGAGGTCATGCCGCGCATAAAAAGGGCGGGATAGTCCGGCACGTCATAGCCGCCTTCCTTCGCGTGATCGACATAGTTCAATCCGAGACAGACAATCTTTCCCGAGGATCGAAGCGGCAAAGCAGGAGTGATGCCATCCAAGGGTTCACCATCACCGGCATCCGCGAGCAAATCTTTCGCACGAGCAAGGCCATCAGCGCCGGCTTTGATCATCGCGTCAAGATCGGTCCCAAAGGCAGGGTCTCTTCCCGAGAGATTGACCGCCTGATGACCGAGAACGCCATAAACCGCGCTGCCGCCTCCAGATTGCCCGACCATAAGACGCATCCCAGACCCTCTTCGTTCAAAATCCCATCGCAAAAAAATTGACCATAATTTTCCTCTTTGTCAATTAATATCGATTTTTATTCCTTCGTGGTATGACCACATCATTTGGTTTCAACCGTGATGGCCAAGGTCAACGGTATGCGAGTTGGTTTTGGGGAAGCGGGCGCACATGTTATGTCAGCTCGACGACGAGCGATCGAGTCTTGAGGCTAAAGGGAGGCCCTGCCATGCCAAAGTGGAAAGAGTATAAGGAAACAGCCCGTTCGCGGGGGGCTCTCGCCCTCGAACTTTTCGCAGTCGTCTCGACCCCGAATGGCGACCCAGCCCTCATGAAAGCAACGCTGCCCGCCCATCTCGAGTATCAAAAAGAACGGGAGGCCGCGGGTGACCTGGTTCTCGCCGGCCCCCTCTCTGATGAGACTGGGGAAGAGATGCAGGGTGCAGGCCTCATCATCTACCGCGCCCCAAATTTCGAAACCGCCCGCTCCCTCGCTGATACTGACCCCATGCACAAATCCAGCGCCCGTTCCTTTACGCTCCATCGCTGGCTGGTGAACGAGGGCTCGCTGAATGTGAGTTTGTCGCTGTCGGAACAGCGGGGTGATTTTTCATAGGGGGCCGAGGGGGTTGTAACCAGCTTACGCTGTCAGTGGTCCGAAAAATAGGCATTCGCCTATTGCGACAAAGACCGTTCGTCTGGTTTTGATCCTGGCCGTTCTATAGTTGGGATCAGGTTCAAGTCGGCGGCAACCGCAGGGAAACCCGATCTCCCTGAAAAGAACAACTCAATGATGTTGACAGGCGGTCACGCCGTTATTGATCATTAGTCAACAGGATAGCGCGCCACCATCGTTTAGCGGCCGTTCTTCTTTCGCCATTGGGTGAATTTCTGGGTGGATTCGGGTTTGGTTGCTGGGTAGAGGCCGATAATGGTGGCGCCGGCTTTGACCTCCTCAGTGACGAAGTCTTCAAAGGCCGTCATCTCGACTGCTTCATCGGCAATCTCGTCTGCGAGATGAGCGGGGATGACGATGACACCTTCATTGTCGCCGACGATGATGTCGCCCGGGAATACCGGCGCATCGCCGCAGCCGATCGGGGTTTGAGTCTCGATCGCCTGATGGAATGTAAGATTGGTCGGGGCAGAGGGTCGGTTGTGATAGCTTCGGATATCAAGTTCGGCGATCTCGGGCGAATCGCGAAAACCACCATCCGTGACAACGCCCAAGCAGCCGCGCACCATCAGCCTCGTTACCAGGATGGAACCAGCTGACGCCGCCCTTGGATCCTTGCGGCTATCGATCACGAAGACATGGCCTGATGGGCAGGCCTCGACGCCGGCGCGCTGAGGATGGGTCGGATCCTGAAACACGGTAATCGCATTCAGATCTTCCCGTGCAGGAATGTAGCGAAGCGTAAAGGCCGGCCCCACCATATTTTGTCCCTTGGCTGAAAGCGGCAGCACATCCTGGATCATCTGCTGGCGAAAACCGCGCTTGAACAGGGCTGTTGCAATGGTCGCCGTGCTCACCCCCATCAACTTCGCACGTAGCTCCTCATTCATGTCTTTCTTTCCTCAATTCGAAAACCTGGACGCATACCGTTAATCCTGGACAAGGCGGTCCAAGTCAACGCAGATGGCCGTGCTATCAGTAGATGACGGGTTCGTCGACGGGCTCGCCGAACTCACGTTTTAGAAAATCGAAGTCGCAGCCGAGATTGGCCTGCTCGATATGGCGCGAGAAGATCCAGCCATAGCCACGCTCATAGCGCGGTTGCGGCGGCGTCCAGGCAGCACGGCGCCGTTGGAGTTCTTCGTTGCTGACCTGCATTGCAAGCTTCCGGTTCGGAATATCCAACTCGATGATGTCACCATTCTGCAGAAGTGCCAGCGGTCCGCCAACATAGGCCTCGGGGGCGACATGTAGGATGCAGGCACCGTAAGACGTGCCGGACATGCGCGCATCCGAGAGGCGCACCATGTCGCGAAGGCCCTGTTTCAACAGCGCCTTTGGCATCGGCAGCATGCCCCATTCCGGCATGCCTGGTCCACCTTGCGGCCCGGCATTGCGCAACACCAGCACCGTGTCTGGCGTCATGGGGTGATGCTCATCATCGATGATTGCTTTGAGCTCGGGATAGCTGTCTGCGATCAAAGCGGGACCGCGATGGACCTGGAATTTCGGATCGCAGGCGGCCGGCTTGATGACGGCACCATCGGGGGCAAGGTTGCCCTTCAGGACGGCGAGTGAACCTTCATGATAGACGGGATTGGAGAGTGGCCGGATGATGTCATCATTGAAAACTTCAGCATCCGCGATGCCATCGCCGAGCGTTTTGCCAGTCACCGTGATTACGCTTTGGTCCAGCTTATCGCCGAGCTGTTTCATCAACGCCCGAAGACCGCCCGCGTAAAAAAAGTCCTCCATCAGATAGGTTTCTCCCGACGGGCGGATATTAGCAATCACCGGCGTGGTTCGCCCGATGCGGTCGAGATCGTCCAACTCCAGCGACACCCCTGCCCTTCTCGCCATAGCGATCAGATGGATGATGGCATTGGTCGAACAGCCCGTCGCCATCGCCACCGTCACTGCATTGGTGACGGCACGCTCCGTCACGATCTCATCTGGCGTCAGGTCTTCCCAGACCATCTCGACCGCGCGACGGCCGCAGGCAGCAGCCATGCGCTGATGATTGGCATCCGGTGCGGGGATCGAGGAGCTTCCGGGCAGACAGAGCCCCAGCCCCTCGGCGATCGCGGTCATGGTGGAGGCCGTGCCCATGGTCATGCAATGCCCATAAGAGCGGGCAATGCCGCCTTCCACACCTTGCCATTGCTCCTTGGAAATGGTGCCAGCGCGACGCTCGTCCCAGTATTTGAAACTGTCTGTGCCGGAGCCGAGGACATCACCTGCATAATTGCCGCGTAGCATTGGTCCCGCCGGCAAATAGATAAAGGGCAGGCCCATCGAAAGCGCGCCCATAACGAGGGCGGGCGTGGTCTTGTCGCAGCCCCCCATCAGCACGACACCGTCGACCGGATGCGAGCGGATCAACTCCTCGGTTTCCATCGCCAGCATGTTACGATAGAGCATGGTCGTCGGCTTGACATAGCTTTCGGAAAGCGAAAGAGCGGGCAGCTCCATCGGAAAACCGCCGGCCTGCAGCACGCCGCGTTTCACCCACTCGACGCGGTCCTTGAAATGCATGTGACAGGGCTGGGCATCGGACCATGTGTTGATGATCGCGATGAAGGGCTTGCCCTCCCAATCCTCGGGACCGAAGCCCATCTGCATGGTGCGCGAGCGGTGGCCGAAGGAGCGGAAATCGTCAGGCGCCATCCAGCGGGCACTGCGCAAGTCCTGATGGCTTTTTCGCGTTTTTTTCATGTTTGCGATGCCCTCGCCAGGATTGTTCTCGCGACGGTCTTCGCCGACATCGTGTTGCCCCCGTGCGTCATGAAAGCCCCCCGCAATCTTATCCTGCACCGCTTGGCCGGTCTGCCACCTGCCACTTTATGAATCATTAGATAGGCAAGCCGCCCCTGTCCAGGACAGGGGAAGATATCATCCCGTCCCAAAGCGCCACTTCATCATTCAAGGGTGGTCCGATGGGAACGCGGTATCGATCGGCAGGGATGTCGGCTCGACACTACGCCGTCATCAGATCGGGATGGCTTGGGCTACTCACATGCTGATCGATCGGACGATAGAATTCACAGCGAAGACAGGGATGCTTGCCCGCCGGCTTGCCTGCCCCATGACGATGCGCCCTTGCCGAAGAAATCTCTTGTCCTGCGCAAGTTCTTCGAGGTCATGAGATCGCCGATGTTGCTTAGATGAGCGCCCTCATGACAGCAAAGCCCGACTGTCCCTCTTGGCCCGATGACCAAGCGTCGATCAAGCCAGTTCATCGAGCAATCTTTTGCGGCATGCTCCCCTGGCTGGCCACTGCGGGCGACGCTAGTTGGCTGTTTCTGACTATCGACGATATCCGTTTTTGATCAACGCTGCTCCCGATCTGGCACCACCAAGGGACCAAGCCTCGCGACTAGGCACCATGATCGGCGTGGGCGTCGACGGGGCCGGAGCTTGGAGGCCAGCCTCGCCGGACTTGGCCTTATCATCGACAGCCGCAGGCGTTGAGAGCTGATACGCCGCCTTCACCGATTGTGCCCGTTCGACATAGGCCTTGGTAACCTCATCGACCTTGCCGTCTGCTTTCAAGCAGCCCTGATCGAGCCAGATCGCGCGATCGCAAAAACGGCGCATGGCATCGATACTGTGGAGACGAAGAGGAGCGTTCGATCGACAGCTTGGCAGCCGCCATCCGGGCAGCCTGGCGGCATTACGATCCCAGCCCTCACCCTGACCACGAACGGAAAGCGGCCGTCGCGAACGAAGGGCGCCGACACCTGTTTGCCGACGAGGTCATTCTGATCATGAAGGCGTTGATCGAAGCGCCGAGGCGATCGCGGGCAGTCTAGGAAAGAGACTCAGTCATTCGGCCTCACGGCGTAGCGGTTGCGCCATGCAATGAACGCCGCCGCCCGCTCGAAGAAACATCGACATCTCAGGATCGTAGACTTGAAAACCGGCTGCCCTAAGCTTGGCATTGAGGTCCTTGGCCACTGAAGTAGACAAGATGCGATCCTTGCCTAAGGCGACGACATTGCAGCCGAGCGCCATCGTCTCTTTGAAGCTGACGGGGATGATCTCGATGCCTCTTGCCTTTAGCCAATCGACCACGTCATCCTCCGTGGTGTCCAGGCAAACGGCAGCACAATGCGCGTTCAGCATGCAGACCATCAAATCGATATGGACGTAGAACTGATCGATCGGTGCCCATTTGATTTCCCATCCCTCCGCCTCGAACCAAGCAGCGACCTGCTCAGCTGCAACCTTTTCGCTGCGATGATCGGTATAACCGAGGAGCACCGCCCGCTCGCCCACCATGTTGAAATCACCACCCTCGAAATGGCCCGATGAGACCATGTCGTAGATCGGAATACCGTTTTCCAGATAGAACCGCAGGCAAGAAGCATATTCGCCGCGCCGGCGTGGGTTGGCCATCTGACAGATGACGGCACCGTATGGCGTCATGAAGGAGGAATCGCGGGCATAGACCTGATAGGGATTAGCCTCGTCAAGCGGCAGAAAATGCGTTCGAACCCCTGCTTCCTCATAGGCCTGGACCATCTCGCGATGCTGACGCATGGCGACCTGATGATCGAAGCGATAGCCCTTGCGCTCGGTGTCGCGCACAAGGCTCGACCAAGCTGCGTTCTCCCCGCCCATCCAGCGAAAACCTTCCGCCGGGCCAAGCAACACATCGGTCAACAGACCGGCTTCGGCGCGTATCCCCCAATCGGAAAGTTCCGGCGTTCCACCGCCATTAAGGCGGGCGCGAAGCTGTTCGGCCATTACCCTCTCCTCATACCACCAGATCAGGATGACCCGACCTTGCGCTTATGTCGAGAAGTGTGTCGATGCGAATATCCTGATGTCAACGTTCATTCGCTTCCCTCGGGCCAGGCTTCGACCGAACCTTTCAAGGTAACATTCTCTTAGCGCGCGAGCTTCATCTTGTTGACCCGGTCCATGCAACCCTGGGATTCCGAGCCTAGCCTGTTTTTTCCGGCGGGCGGACGGACGGAATGTCAGGGTCGCATAGACCAGGGGGAACTTGTCTAGGTGAGGTTCACATGAGCTTGACAGGTTCGAACCTTAGGAGCGTCGAAATCAGGAAACGAGCGCTTTTTTCGACCAAATAGACTCACCTCCAGCCCACGGTCCCACAGTCCTCCGAGATTGCAAATCTGGCCACATACCGTCGACCCAGGCACTCACGGAGGAAGGTCAATGATGTGGCCACGCCACCTAGGCGATGCGGCCCCTATGCCCCCGAATCAGGGTTCGGACATGCAGCGCGAAAATGGCCAGGATCGCTGCAAATAGAAGAGCTGCGATGGGTCTGTCGATGAAGTCGAGCGGTGTGTCCACCCGTGCCATGGCGCTTCGCAGCTTCACCTCCATGATCCCGCCAAGAACCATGCCGAGAATGATCGGCACGATCGGCAGATCCAGGCGTTTAAGGATCATGCCGAACACGCCGAGACCAGCGGCGATCGCACAATCGGTAATCGAGTTCCTCAGGCTGTAGACCCCGACGAAGGACAAGGTGAGGATCATGATGCCGAGAAAACGCGTCGGGATCTGAATGATCTTCAAGAGCAGGTTGGTCGACACCAAAAGAAAGCAGAGCACGATGATGTTCAAGAGGATGAGCGCGATATAGAGCGCCATCACAAAATCCAGCTGATTGGCAAAAAGCTGCGGCCCCGGGATCACGTTATGCACATAGAAAACCGAGAGCATCATCGCAGTCAGCGCCTCACCGGGAATACCGAGGGCAAGGAGTGGGATCATGGCAGCACCTGGCACCGCATTGTTGGCCGCCTCTGATGCGACCAGCCCTTCCGGCGATCCATCGCCAAAGGCATCAGGCGTCTTCGAGGATTTTCGCGCATAGGTGTAGGACAGGAACTGGGCGGTAAATTCGCCGACGCCTGGAATCATGCCCATCATGACGCCCGTGCCTGACGAGACGATCGCGATGCGCTTGATCCCGAATAATTCTTTGAGACCGGCGAACATACTGCCCTCAACATGAGTGTCTCCCGGGGTCCTGTCCTTGTCCATCAGGAGGAGAAAGGCTTGCGAGATGGCGAACAAGCCAAGCACCACCACGATCAAATCGATGCCGGAGGCTAGCCAGGTCTGATCGAAGGTGAAGCGCTTGGTGTATTTGACCGGTTCGAGACCAATGGTGCCAAGAAATATGCCGAGACAGGCAAGCATTGCTGCCGCGAAGGTTTGGCCGCGATGAGCCAGC
The DNA here is from genome assembly GCA_050633905.1 of Geminicoccales bacterium. GTDB lineage: Bacteria > Pseudomonadota > Alphaproteobacteria > Geminicoccales > Geminicoccaceae > JANQPX01. Next base: position 8,845 of record JBOEHJ010000152.1, on the reverse strand, counting down.
ACCACCAGAATGATCCCGAGTAAGGCTGCCAGAAAAATCTCGCGGCTACCGAAATGCGGGGCGATCAGTGCTAGGAGCGGAGAAAGCACGATGAGGCAGACGACTGAGAAGATGCCGCCGAAGAACGACGCCGAATAAGCCAGAGACAAGGCTCGGTGACCCTCGCCACGCTTGGTCAGGGGATGGCCGTCATAGGTGGTGAGCGCGTTGACGGCAGTGCCCGGTGTGTTGATCAGGATGGCCGGAATGGCGCCACCATACATCGAGGAACCGTAGATGCCGAGCAACAAGGTGAGGCCGACGATGGGCTCGAAGGAGAAGGTCGCCGGCAACAGGATCGCGATCGCCACGGCTGGGCCGACACCGGGAAGGGCGCCGATGATCACGCCACCGATCGAGCCGATCAGCAAAGCGACCACCACCTCCCATTGAGCGATCATCACGAAACCGGAAAACAGGGCGCTCATCTAATGGTATGACCACAGCATTTGGTGGAATGTCCACTTTATTGGGTTCCCAACGCCTTCGAAGAAAGAGCCAGGAAACCCAATGGTATACGGATTTTTTTGTCGGGATGATTTTTTGGGACTGGTTTGTTTCGAACGCATCATCGGGCCTCACAAAAAGGTCAGGGCGAAGGCTCTGATGCCATCTGGCAGGGCTTCGTAGAGCCGGCCGGCTGGAATTTTCACTTGGAGAAAGGCACGGAAGATGATCGCGACGGCAATGCCGAACGCACCCGCCGCGAGCAGCATCTTCTTCGAGAAAAAACCGGCGCGCAGCGAGAGAAAAAGCGTAAAGAGAATGGTTGCCGGCAGATAACCGATCTGAGGTACGAGTATGACGTAGATCAAGAAGTAAAAAACAAACTCGAGGGACAGAAACCAAAATCCGACTTCGCGCCATCGCCCATCGATGCGGGGTGACATGACTGAGCTTAGAGCATGCAGCGCGCCGAAGACGACCATGCCGGCAATGGAAAGTGCTGGCCAAAGCCTCGGCTGCGCGTACCAACCCGCTCCTTCAACCCAGGTCGTCTCGCTGCCCACGCTGGTGAGTAGAAACGCCGCCGTTACCAGAAAGACGACAGCGAAGACCAGATCGCCTGGCCGGCGATCGCGGCGAAACAACTGCTGCAGGGTCGATAAGCGTTCCATGACAACGGCGCTCCCCCTCTCGGGTGGCACGGGCACATCGGATGGTTTCTGGTGCAAACCCGGCAGGATGAATTCCGGTCCAAGCCAAGCTGACCTTCCGACGTGGTAGCACCACCCAATGTGGTCGTAACCACGAACCGTTCTAACGGTGTGCCATCAACATCGAGAGCTCTGTTCCTACGCCCACAAACTTGGACGCATACCGTGGATCGTGTCGACGGCGGTCAAACACAATGATGTGGCCATGCCACCTAATTGAGCATGCCGTCGATGGTTGCGATCGTCTCGATGTCTTTGGCGATCTGCGCTTTGGCGGTCTCGGCATCCTGCCAGTAGATCAGCGCACCGGTCTCGGCGGCGAGCTTGGCGGCGCGGTCGGAAGCCATGGTTTTTTCTGCGACGGCGATGATTTTTTCGCGCACATCGGCGGGCGTGTCCTTATGGACGAATAGACCATTCCAGAGGGCGATGTCCAAATTAGGATCGAGTTCGGCCACAGTAGGCGTATCCGCTGTGATGCTGATCCGCTCGCCACCGATCGAGGCTAGGATCTTCACGTCGTCCTTGCAGGGAAGGATCAGCTGCAGGGTGGTGTTGATGACGTCGACGTCTCCGGAAGCCAGCGAGTTACAGTTCAGCTCATCAAAGGCGGCGTCCGAGCTGAACGCGAATCCTTTGGACTTGGCAAGCGCCATGGTCACCTGCGTCGGGATCAAGGGGGCGCCGAAATGGCCAAGCACCAGGTCATTCTCCTGGGCATGGGCGGCTAGGCCGTCGATGTCGTCATAGGGAGCATCACCGCCTGCGGCGATCACGAACGGGTAGGTGAGAAACACGCCGATCGGCTCGAACGGGTTCGGGTTCAGTTCGGGAATGCCGATCTCTGGCCCAATTGTCGGGACGGCGATGATGAACGAACCTATGGTGTAGCCATCAGCCGGCGCATTAGCGACCTCGACCGCACCAGGGAAAGGACCGCCACCGCCGCCGGGCTTGTTGACCACAGCCGCCGGCACGCCGTATGCCGCCTCGAAATCTTCGGCAATCATCCTGGTCAACACGTCTTCCAGATCGCCTGGAGGCCAGGGCACGACAAAGGAGACAGGCTTTTCGGGGTAGTCGGCCATAGCGGCCGTTGCCGCGAAAAGCGATGCTGCTGCCAGTGCGACGACATGTTTCTTCATGATGATTGCTCCCTTGCCGGCTCGCTTACCCGCACAGTTTTTCCGGGCGGCCAGTTTAGAAAATTATTTGTTATGTTAAATTTTGTCATTCTAAATAACGCACTGTCAATGCCTGAACCAAGACAAGCTGGCAGGGGCAAGGCTACGACCGTTCGGTGAGAGCAACCATATATCAGGCAGGCTCCCTGCAATTTCACCTCGCTATGTTGGAGAGATCAAAGTTGATGCCTGATGGACAACAAGCCCTGGTGCTCGATTTCGGCAGCGTCATCACCCGGACGCTGCTTAAAACCCATACGCAAAGTGAAAAGGCGCTGGGATTGCCAAGGGGAACGCTGACCTGGCGCCAGCCGTTTGATCCCGACAAGGATCCGCTCTGGCGATCGATGCAGGCTGATGGCATCAGCAAGCGGGATTTTTGGCATGCTCGAACGATCGAGGTGGCGAAGCTGGTCAGTAAGGGCTGAACGACGATGGCCAAATTTGTGAAAGCGGCGCGGGGTGCTGATCTTGATGGGGTGATCCGGCCGCAAGCGCTGGCTGCTATGAGCGCGGTCAAGGAAGCCAGCATGAAGCTCGCCATTTTCTCCAACGAACTCGACCTGTTCCATGGGCCTGAATTTCGAGCACGCCTCTGTCCTTCCTTGTCGAGGTTAACGTCATCGTCGATGCGACCTATACGAAAACCCTGAAGCCGATCAGCGGGCCTATCAGCAATGTATCGACGAGCTCGACCTTCCAGCATCCGCCTGCGTCGTCGTCGATGATCAATATCGCAACATTGAAGGGGCGGACACGGTCAACATGAGGGGCATGCATTTTGATGTGCTCGACCCCAAAACTTCCTATAGCAAAGCCCTTGAGCTACGCGGTCTGGACTTGCCTTCGATCCAGGCGAGTTAGGGGTACGACCACGTCGTTGACCTTATACGTAACCTTGCAGCGACGTCGGGAACCAATGAGTGATGCTTCCCGCAGGCGAATTACTGATGTGGTCGTCACTCCCACTACGTCTGGTCCAGCTCGGCCAAAAGATCCAAGAGCGTCTCGAACTTCTCCTTGCCCAGCGCCGTCTCAAAATGCTTGGTGATGTTGCGAGATTGATCGAGGCTGCCTTCGATGATGGCGCGTCCTGCCTTGGTGATCGTTACGGTCTGGCGACGTCGATCTTTAGTATCCGGGGTGCGCGTGACATAGCCTTTTTCGACCAGCGTCTGAACGATACGGGTCTGACTGGAGACAAGGAGGCAGGCACCTTCGGCGAGCTTGGTGGCATCGAGCGGCCCAAATTCTTCGAGCACCCTTAGAATGCGCCATTGCTGTTCGGTCATGCCGGATTGGGAAAGCATGCCACGGATCGGCACCATCACCTTTTCCCGCGCCCTGAGCAGGGCCATCGGCAAGGAACGCTTGGTCGAGGGGAAATTCAATTTCCGCATGGTCATAAGCTGGTCGGCCATTCTGGATCCCAACGGATCGATCACGTCGATGCCATAAACCGTTTGACAGTGACGAGATTAGCAACTTAACATCGCAATAATTGCTTTGTTAAGGATAATCTGATGCCGCATCTCGCCATCGAGTATTCGTCCAACCTGGAGAGCGTCATCGATCTGTCCGCGTTTTGCGACTGTCTCCGGCAGGCGGCTATCGAGATCGAGGCATTTCCGCTGGCCGGCGTCAGGGTAAGGGCCTTTGCGGCCGATCATTACAGCATCGCCGACGGCAATCCGGATCACGGTTTCATCGACATTTCGATACGCCTGCGTGGCGGCCGGGCTCTTGCGGTAAAAAAGGCGGCGACGGAAAAAATCTTCGAGGCAGCGTCCACCTTCCTCGCGCCGGTGATGGCCTCCCGATCGATCGCCTTGTCCCTTGAGATGCGCGATATCGACCCCGAGCTTTCGCCCAAGGCCGGAACCATCCGCGACCACTTGGAGGAGACATGAGCCATGTCTGAGCTCGACCAGAACCTCGCCAAGCTCGACGGCTATCTCGCCCGATTTCAAGATACTGGCATCTCGAACCAGATCGGTGGGCAGGCAGGGCCTGCATCAGGCGGGAAGACTTTCGAGACGCGCTCGCCGGTCGATAACAGCCTGATCTGCACGGTCGCCAAAAGCGATGACGAGGATATCGATCGAGCTGCCAAAGCCGCGAAGGAAGCGTTTCCAGCCTGGCGCGACATGCCGCCCACCGAGCGCAAAAAAATTCTGCATGCCATCGCTGATGGCATTGTCGAACGGGCCGAGGAGATTACCTTTTCTGAATGCTGGGACACCGGCCAGGCCCTTCGCTTCATGTCCAAGGCCGCCCTTCGCGGCGCGGAGAATTTTCGATTTTTCGCCGATCAGGCACTGGCAGCGCGAGACGGGAAGATGCTGCCCTCGCCAACGCTGATGAACGTCACCACCCGTGTTCCCATCGGCCCGGTCGGCGTGATCACGCCTTGGAACACGCCCTTCATGCTGTCCACCTGGAAGATTGCGCCAGCGCTCGCGTCAGGCTGCACCGTGGTGCACAAGCCCGCCGAGGCCTCGCCGCTTTCGGCGCGGCTGCTGATCGAGATTGCGGAGGCGGCAGGCCTGCCGCCGGGTGTCCTCAATGTCGTCAATGGCTATGGCGAGGAGGCAGGAAAGGCGCTGACCGAGCATCCTGACATCAAGGCGATCGCTTTTGTCGGCGAAAGCCGCACCGGCTCGATCATCACCAAACAGGGCGCCGATACGCTCAAACGCATGCATCTCGAGCTCGGTGGCAAGAACCCGGTCATCGTCTTCGACGATGCCGATGTTGAACGCGCGCTTGATGCGGTGATCTTCATGATCTACTCGATCAATGGCGAACGCTGCACCTCATCATCACGCCTTCTCGTGCAAGACACGATCAGCGATACCTTCGAGGCCATGCTCGTTGAGCGCGTCAACAAGATCAAGGTCGGCCATCCGCTCGATCCGACAACCGAAATCGGACCATTGATCTCCCAGGAGCACTACGACAAGGTCACAAGCTATTTCAACATCGCAAGCGAGGATGGCGCGACCGTCGCGGCCGGCGGCGCGCCGGTCGAGGATGAAGGCTTTTTCGTACGCCCTACCCTCTTTACCAACGCCAACAACAACATGCGGATCGCGCGCGAGGAAATCTTCGGACCTGTCCTGACCTCGATCCCCTTTTCCACCGAGGAGGAAGCGCTCGACATCGCCAACGATACCTCCTACGGCCTCACCGGCTATGTCTGGACCAACGACCTGACCAGGGCGATGCGGTTCACCGACAAACTTGAAGCCGGCATGATCTGGGTAAATTCGGAAAATGTACGTCATTTGCCGACCCCGTTTGGCGGGATCAAGGCATCTGGCATCGGCCGGGATGGCGGTGATTGGTCTTTCGAGTTCTATATGGAACAAAAGCATATCGGCTTCGCCACCGGACAGCATCGCATCCCAAAGCTCGGAGCCTGAGCCATGCCGGTGCCATCTCCCGTTCTTTATCCGCCCTTTAACATCGTCAGGCTCAGCCATGTCGACTACCGGGTACGGGATCTCAAAAAGTCTCGAGCCTTCTATGTCGACACACTCGGTCTCCAGGTGACCGACGAGGATGCGGATACGATCTATCTGCGCGCCATGGAGGAGCGGGGACATCACTGCATTACACTCCTGAAATCGGACCAGGCCGATGTCGGCGTGCTCGGTTTTAAGCTCTATGACGAACCGGATCTCGACAAGGCTGAGGCTTTCTTTGGGACCAGGGGGCTCCCCACCGAATGGATCGATCGCCCGTTTTTGGGCCGGGTGCTAAGAACGCGTGATCCCTTCGGTATCCCGCTGGAGTTCTACGTCAAGATGGATCGCCTGAAGCCAATCCATCAGCGCTACGAACTCTACAAGGGCGTGAAGCCGCTGCGTATCGATCACTTCAACATGTTCAGCGCTGATGTGGATGCATCCGTCGCCTTCTATAACGAGATCGGCTTTCGTTTGAGCGAATACACGGAGGATAAGGAGAGCGGCAAAGTCTGGGCCGCCTGGATGCATCGGAAAGGTGGCGTGCATGACGTCGCGTTTACCAATGGGCGCGGGCCACGTTTGCATCACAGCGCTTTTTGGGTGCCCACCCCGCTCAACATCATCGATCTTCTGGACCTCATGGCGACCACCGGCTGGGTGGACAACATCGAGCGCGGCCCCGGACGGCACGGCATCTCGAATGCGTTTTTTCTTTACGTCAGAGATCCCGACGGCCACAGGATCGAGATCTATTGTTCGGATTATCAGACAGTGGACCCCGATCTGGAGCCGATCAGATGGGACTTGAAAGACCCCCAGCGCCAGACCCTTTGGGGGGCGGCAGCGCCGAAAAGCTGGTTTGAAGAAGGTAGTTTGTTTGAAGGGACGACGCTCGAAGAGCCGGCACTAAAGGCCCAACCTATTATCGCACCATGATCAGGGCTGAAGACAGTGGAGAACAGGATGCGCTTTTCGACCTGCAGCCGGGATGGCCAAACCTTTTATGGAGCCGTCGCCGACGATGGTATGATTGCGCTGTCACCAGACTTTCCAGCATGGCCGACATTGCGCGCAGTGATCGAGGTTGACGGTTTCGCCCAGTTGGAAAAGGCGGCGAAAGGTCGATCCGTTACCCATCCCAACGGCAGCTTCGCCCACGAGATCCCGGTCCCGTCGCCGGAAAAGATCATCTGCGTCGGCGTAAACTTTCCAGACCGCAATGCCGAATACAAGGACGGACAGGCAGCACCCGCTAACATGTCCCTTTTCATCCGCTTCCCTCGTTCTTTCACCGGTCATGGACAGCCGCTGATCCGCCCGCAGGCGTCCGACAAGCTCGATTATGAGGGCGAGATCGCCATCGTCATCGGCAAAGGGGGACGGCATATCAAGCAGGCCGATGCTTACGGCCACATCGCAGCCCTCACACTTTGTAACGAAGGCACGCTTCGGGATTGGGTGCGCCACGCTAAGTTTAACGTCACCCAGGGTAAGAACTTCGATCGTTCCGGTGCCATGGGTCCCTGGCTGGTGCCATTCACGTCAGCCGATCAGCTGGATGATGTCGGGCTTTCAACCAGGGTGAACGGCGAGCTTCGCCAGGAAGATCGCACCAGCCGCATGGTTTTTTCGGTGCGCCGGCAGATCGAGTATATCTCGACCTTCACCACCCTCGTCCCGGGCGATGTTATTGTGACGGGCACGCCAACCGGCTCGGGAGCTAGGCTCGAGCCGCCCGTCTTTCTGAAACCGGGTGATGTGATCGAGGTCGAAGCGGAAGGGATCGGCGTTCTCAGAAATAGCGTCGAGGATGAGGCATGAGCCTGTCACTGCCAGACTGTACACAAGCAGCGGAAGATCTCCATCGCGCCGAACTGACCGGACAGCAGATCGGCCTCCTGTCGCTTCGCCATGCCGACATGAACATGGATGATGCCTATGCCATCCAGTCTGCCCTGGTCGCGAGAAAGCGCTCTTCGGGAAAAAAAGTCATCGGCTGGAAGATCGGCCTGACCTCGAAGGCGATGCAGGCAGCCCTGAACATCGACATCCCCGATAGCGGCGTGCTGTTCGACGATATGCTCTTCGCTAATGGCAGCGAGGTGCAATCTGGCCGCTTCATCCAACCCAGGACCGAGGTGGAGATCGCCTTTGTCATGAAGGCGCCACTTGCCGGCGAACATGTCACCCGCGAGGACGTCATCGCCGCAACTGACTATGTCGCCCCCAGCCTCGAAATCCTCGACACCCGCATTCTCCGTCGCGATCCCGAAACCGGCAGCGCGCGAAAAATCTTTGATACGATTGCTGATAATGCGGCCAATGCCGGCCTCGTACTCGGTGACCAACGCCATGCCGTCAATGCTCATGATCTCCGCTGGGTGGGCGCGATCGTCACGCGGAATGATGAGGTCGAGGAAACCGGCCTCGGCGCGGGTGTGCTCAATGATCCCGTGGAAAGCGTCGTCTGGCTAGCACGCCGTATGGCCCAATACGGCCAAAAAATCGAAGCCGGCCAGATCATCCTCTCAGGCTCCTTCACCCGCCCCCTCGAATGCNNATCGGTCGGGATCAGCTTTGGCCGATAAATAACGGCTACCAGCTTGCCATGATCAGTCGCCGCGCAAGCTTTCACGCATATGCTTGACGATCGAGGAGGACGCAAGGCGGATAGGCTCGATCTCGGCGTAATCCTCCTGGANNGATCAGCCAAAAACTGCGGGTGAAGGTGATCTGATCCGGCAAAATCGGAATGAGTTCCGGGTAACGTTCGGCCATGAAATCGTGAAGGATGCAGATCCCAGCCTGGTTCAAGACGGCCTGGAGCTGGACATGAACGCTGCTGCTGGTGAGATGCGGGCGAAAATTCGGGTCGACCAGGGGGATGTAGTCGAGTTCCTTATCAAAAATGAGGTCCCGAACATAGCCGATCCCGCGCAGTCGCTTGAGATCCGCGGTTTGGGTAATGGGCGCATGCCGATCGACATAATCC
>JBOEHJ010000151.1:0-13346 GCA_050633905.1 Geminicoccales bacterium | reverse complement strand
ATCTGCCGTTTCGACGACAAGAACGAGCGATGCTGACGTTTCGACGCATGCGCAACCTGCAATAATTCGCCGCCATGCATGCCTCAGGTCACAATCATTTCTGCCTCGAGCGGCAAGTCTCCTCCAGATCAGTTTTCAAAGCCAATCGTGAGACAGCGCATCAGGAGCGGTGTGCATTGATCGCTGCATGAAATTGCGACCATTGCCGGTCATAGGCGAGCAATCAATTTTGCGCTAACAGCGCCACTGTGACAGGTGGTCGTTAAAATGGGTTTTCGCTTTTTTCTGTAGAACACATCAAAGAGCGTAACTGACGCTTTGTATAGAGATGTGCGATGACAGCGCTCACAATCACCACGCTTACGATGGTGTAGAAAATCGCCATCATCGGGTAGCCCCAAACTACAATGAGCAAATAGTTGATCAAGGCAGGAATGACGAGTTGACGTGCAATTCCCAGAACCATGGGAAAAAGCGGCTGTTTGAGCGATTGGAGCAAGGCGACGCTCAGAAAAATGACGACATACCCATAGAAAGCGATGGCATCGATCCTGAGATAGGCGGCACCTGTGTCGCGGATCGTCTCGCTTTCGGCAAAAAATCCGAGCATTGATGGTGACAGAAAGACCATGATGGGTATGGAGATCGCTGCCATGATCAGGCCGATCCAAAGTCCTTTGTCGTAGGCTTCGGCAACGCGCGATGCATGACCTGCGCCAAAGTTCTGTCCCGCTATCGCCATCACCGCACTGTTCAAACCTAGTGCTGGTAACAACAGTACCTGCTCGAGCCTGACGCCGACCGCGTAGCCGGCGACATGCTCGCTGCCAAAACGTCCGACTAGGGCAATGGAAACGAACCCACCTAGAATAATAGTTAGCATATTCATGCTGGCCGGCAGGACCTGTTGCAGCAGCGGCCACCAGCGTGACCAGGCGAAACACGGCCTGTTCCAGCGCCCCAATCTTCTCGCCAGCACCCAAAGCAGGTAGGCTGCCGTTGCGCCTTTGATGAGAACGGTCGCAAGCGCAAGGCCTGCAATGCCGAGCCCAAGACCGAACATCAGTAAGGGGTTGAGAACGAAGTTGGCGAAAAATCCGACGATCAGCGCATTGCGGTTGGATGCCGTATCGCCCAAGGCCATCAGGGCGCCGGCAGCGGCAAAGGACAGCACGAACGTGATAGTCCCCGCCAAGGTTACGGCCAGGTAGGCATCGGCTAGCGGCGCAATGTCCTGTTCGGCTCCCAGCAATATCACCAGGTCGTCGGCGACCAACCAACCGGCCACCATCGTCACAAGACTTAAGAGGATGCTCAGGCCAATGGCTTGATCGATCCAATCGCCGACATGGTCCAGACGATTGCGTCCCACTTCAGGCGCGACGATTGCAGACGTTCCTGTCTGGATACCAATGCCAACGGCCAGGAGTAGGAAGAACACACTGCCCGCGATCGACATGCCCGCCAGAGCCTGGTCCGATAGCAAGCCAGCGAACCAGACGTCTGTCAGGTTGTAGAGCGTGTTGAACACCATGCCGATTGACGCGGGGATCGACAGCCTTGCGATATGCCTGACGATCGATCCCTCGGTCAGCGAAGGTACCGATGGGTGGGCTCGGGACATGCCGTCAGATCCTGTTCCGGCTCTTGGTATATTCTGAGTGCTCAAGCCTACCGACGATCTTAGCTATAGTTTCCAAGTTGGACGGAAGTCTAACTCGATCCTGAGAATGTAAGTTCTAACACCCAAATTCCGTTACAGCGTTCACATCATTTGCGGCGTGACCGTCATACCACCTTCTCGCGCAGGCATCGAGTTACACTTTTGATTTCACTGAATTAAGTCGTCGGCTTGATCCAATACAAGTCTTTATTTTTTGGCGGGTTTTGGGAAGTTCCTGCCCATCGTCTTGCGGCAGCAACGAACCTGATTGCGGACACTCCAATAGCAGCGCTAGAAGCAAATGCTGACCCAACGTCGCCACAACGGCCATTGGCATTACAGTCCTAAAAGAGCCCATGCTGACCCACGTGAGAGATACGAGAGTAGTCATCGAATCTGTTAGATTGCCTATATTTAGAGAATTGTCTAAAAATGGAAATGAAGCGGGGTTTCTCTCGTAAACACAAAAAGCCCCGCCGCCTATGACAACAAAAAGGGAAGCTGTAATGGCTGCTTGTCGAAACATGATCGAGCTTGGCCGTCGGCAATTTTTGAAACGCGGCGGTGTCGGAGTAGCAGGTGCAGCGGCGGCTGCAGTGGTTGCACAACCAGCTAAAAAGGCGCACGCAGCAGCGCGGGTCGAGTATCCATCCAATCGGCTCGGCAATGTCGCGGATCTTGTCCGCAACGAGCCGCTGGATGTCACCTATCCCGATGAGGACGCGCCCGGTGTGCTCCTGAAGCTAGGCGAAGCCGTCGAGGGTGGCGTCGGGCCCGATGGCGATATCGTCGGCTTTTCGACGGTCTGTCCGCATAAAGGCTACCCGCTCACTTACAATGCCGAGGGCCGCACGCTCAATTGCCCCGGACACTATTCGGTCTTCGACTGCGAAGCCGGCGGCCAGCAGACTTGGGGCCATGCGACTCAAAACCTCCCGCAATACATGCTCAGGGTCGACGATCAGGGCGACATCTACGCCGAAGGCGTGGATGAGCTGCTCTATGGTCGCCTGTCCAACGTGCTCTGAGGGAGGAAAGTCATGGCGTACAAACGACATGTCGACCGGCTGCCGATCATTCCGGCGGACGCGAAAGTCCAGAACGTCACCTGCCATTACTGCATCGTCGGCTGCGGCTACAAAGCCTATACATGGCCGGTCAACAAACAGGGCGGCACGGCGGCTGAAGACAATGCCTTCGGCGTCGATTTAGGCGAGCAGCAGGCAGCGGAGACCGACGCCTGGTACGCACCCTCGATGTACAATGTGGTCAAGCAGGACGGCAATGACGTCCATCTGGTGATCAAGCCCGACGCCAATTGCGTCGTTAATGCCGGCCTCGGATCGGTGCGCGGTGCGCGTATGGCCGAAAACCGGCGCTCGGACGTCACCGGCACCCAGCAGCAGAGGCTCACCGAGCCTATGGTTTGGCGCTATGGTACCTGGCAGCCGACGTCGTGGGACGATGCGCTTGATCTCGTAGCCCGCGTCACCGCGCGCGTGATCGACAAGGACGATGAGGACGACCTCTTCGTCTCGATGTTCGATCACGGTGGCTCGGCAGGTGGTTATGAAAACACCTGGGGCACCGGCAAGCTCTATTTCCAGTCGATGCAAGTCAAGAACTGCCGCATTCACAACCGCCCGGCCTACAATTCCGAAGTCCATTCGACCCGCGACATGGGTGTCGGTGAGCTGAACTACGCCTATGAAGACTACGGGCTGACCGACACCATCGTCCTGATCGGCGCCAATTCCCTTGAGACCCAAACCAATCTCTTCCTGAACCATATGGTGCCGGGCATGCGCGGCGGGGCGAAGGTGGTCATCGTCGATCCAAGACGCACGGTCACTGCCAATGCCTGCGAGATCGAAGCCGGCGCCGACAATGTTCTGCATCTAGCGATCAACTCCGGCACCGATCTGGCGCTGTTCAATACGCTCTTCACCTACATCACCGAGCAGGGCTGGATCGATCAGGACTTCATCGCGAATTCGACCTTCCAGGGCGATGTCGCGCAAAGCCAGAACGAGCAGTTCCCGGCGGCGCTTGGATCGTTCGAGATGGCGCTTGCTGAATGTCAGATGAGCCTCGCTGAGGGGGCCGAGATCTGCGGCGTTGTCGAAGCCGATATCGTTAAAGCAGCCGAATGGATTGCCAAGCCCCACGATGATGGTGCACGCCGGAAATGCGTCACGGCCTACGAGAAAGGCATCATCTGGGGCAATGACAACTACCGGACGATCGGTGCTCTGGTGAACATCGCGCTTGCTACCGGCAATGTCGGGCGCGAAGGCGGTGGAGTTTGCCGTCTGGGCGGGCACCAAGAGGGTTACTATCGACCATCGGATGCCCATGTCGGCAGGCCGGCGCCCTATCTCGACGACCTGATCATCCGCGGCCAGGGCAAGGTGCATCACATCTGGGCGAACGACCACTACAAGACCACGCTCAATGCGTCGGCGTTCAAGCGCGAATATAATCGCCGCTCGAACATGGTCAAAGAGGCGATGGACGCTCGCGCGGGCGCAACCCGACAGGAGCTGGTGGACGCGATCGTCGCGGCGATCGAGGCGGGCGGCATCTTCTCGGTCAATGTCGACATTATCCACACTCAGATCGGCCAAGCGGCACACGTTATCCTGCCAGCGGTCGAAAGCGGCGAGATGAACCTCACCTCCATGAATGGCGAGCGCCGGATGCGGCTGGTCGAGAAATACATGGACCCGCCCGGCTCGGCCAAGCCCGACTGTTTGATCGCCGCCGGTCTCGCCCAGCATCTGGAGCGCGTGCTGCGTGAGGACGGGCGGGGCGACTATGCCGATCAGTTCAAAGGCTATGACTGGGAGATCGAAGAGGACGCCTTCATGGACGGCTACCATCAAGGCAATCCCGACGTCACCTATGATCGCCTCAGAGCCATGGGCAATAACGGCGTGCAGGAGCCGGTGGTCGGCTACGAGAACGATCAGCTCGTCGGCACCAAGCGCCTCTACGCCGACGGCACCTTTGGTACTGATGACGGGAAGGCCCGCTTTTGCGGTGGTGCCTGGCGTGGCATGCAGGCGCCGGGTAAGGCCTCTCAGCAGGCAGGTTACGCCTTCCTGATCAACAATGGCCGCTCCAACATCAACTGGCAGAACTGGTTCCTGGACAAGGACAACGATTTCGTCGCCGATCGCTATCCTTATCCGTTTCTAGAGATCCACCCGGACGACATGGCGGAACTGGGGCTGAACGCCGGTGATCTAGTCGAGGTCTATAACGACGTCGGCGCCACCCAGGCCATGGCCTATCCGACGCCGACCGCCAGGCGTGGTGAGACCTTCATGCTGTTCGGTGCGCCCTCGGGCACCCAAGGCAACGTAATCAATGCCGGCACGAATGAACTGATCCTGCCGAACTACAAACAGACCTGGGCCAACATCCGAAAGATCTCGGACGCGCCTGCCACGGTTGCTCATCTATCCTTCAAGTCGAAGGAATACAAAGCCTAGAAGCGGGAATGGGAGCCTCGGCAGCCGCCGGGGCTCCCCCGAACCTGGACGAAGTAAGCTGGATGCCCCACGATGTCACTGCTCGTTCATCTGAAGACTATCGGATAGCTCTCGTATGATGGAAAAAAAGGCGGCTCTGGCAGCTCTCACCGCACTTTCGCATGATACTCGGCTGACAATCTTTCGCTCGTTGATGACGGAAGGCCCGAACGGCATGTCGGCTGGCGATCTGGCGCGTCAACTCGACGTCATCCCGCCAACCTTGTCCTTTCATCTGAAAGAGCTGGAGCGCGCTGGGCTGCTTCGCTCATGGCGTCGAAAACGCAACGTTTTCTATGCCGTCGATATAGAAGGCATGCGCCGCTTGCTCACTTTCCTCACCCAGGACTGTTGTCATGGTCACCCGGAAATCTGCGGTGACGTGAACATCGCTGACGTCTTCTGTACTAAAGATCAGGGATAGGGCGGGCTCGAAATGTAGGGCGATTCGGCACGTGGCCTCATGCCGGCATGTCAACTTAACGATTTTTACTTGTGATTACTACCGAAGCCCACTGAAAGGTATTATTGACTGCGATGGCCGACGTCAATGAGCTGGCATTGGTGATCGAGCCCAGTCGGTTTCGCCGTCTCGCCAAGCCTCTTGGGCCGCAGCGCACCAAGTACATTGCCTAGAGCCACAGGCTGTGGAAAACTTTCATATGTATGAAGCGAGCCATGAACTCGACAAAGCTTGAAGCCAAGGGAGGTAGAACCATGACAGCAAAGCAGGAAACGCGTGCAACGATTAAAGCGGCACAATCACATCGTCGAACGGTTTTAAAGGCTGCCCTTTATGGATCGGCTGCTGCTGCCGTAGGTCTGCGGGCGCCCGCTGTGCTCGGTCAGGCAAAGCCGTTTGCCGGCGTCACCATCAACGGCGCCAGCTTTCAGCACGTCTTCCATACCTACCTCAAGGAATACATCCCGGAATTCGAAGAGCAGACCGGGATGACCGTCAATTTCGAACTCCAGGCCTTTCCGATCTACAACCAACGTATGGACCTGGAGCTGTCGACCGCGGGCTCGGCCTATGATTTCTGCAACGTCACCTTCATCTACACCGGCCGCTGGATCGGCGCCGGCTGGATTGATCCGCTCGACGATCTCATCAACGACGCCAACCTTACGCCCGATGACTGGGATGCCGATGATTTCGTCGGCGGCGCTCAGAGCGCGCTTCAAGATGCCGACGGCAAGACCTACGGCTTTGCCTGGGAAGCCGGCGCAATGATCATGGGGATCGGCCGCGCTGACCTGCTCGACAAGGCAGGCGTTGCGGTGCCGACAACCTTCGACGAGCTGGTCACCGTCTGTGATGCGATTCACAAGCAGGACGGGGTCAATGCCTTCGTCGCTGACAAGCTCCACCACTGGAACTGGATCCCCTATCTGATGGGCCATGGCGGCACCGTGTTCCGCGATCCACCCGCCGATCTCATGCCGACCTTCGATACGCCGGAGGCTGCAAAGGCCGCCGAATACTACGCCAGCCTGCTGACCACCTACGGCCCCTCTGGCTTGCTTTCCTACACCGACGATCAGGCGATGCGTGCCCAACTCGCCGCGCGCGCCAATATCAGGACCCAGGCCATTGGCTGGATGACGCCGCTTGCCAAGCACGAGGAGAGCAAGGTCAAGGACACGGTCCGTTACGCCCTGATGCCCGGCGGCCCTGCCGGTAATTTCCCAGGTTCCAACAGCCACGGTTTCGGAATCCCAAAAGGGGCGAAGAATAAGGAGGCCGCTTGGGAATTCATCAAATGGGCGATGGGCAAGGACATGACCCGGAGGATCGCGCTGGAGAAAGGCTACTCCGCCGTCTGCCGTCGCTCGGTGATCGAAGATCCGGCCTATAAGGAGGCCTTAACCCTGAACGGCCAAGACGTCGCCGGTCTCTACCTCCAGGTGCTCGAGCTTGGCGGCAAGTCTGGCTACATGAAATACCGCACCGTCCCGGTCTTCCCGCAGGCAGGCGACAAGATCAATAAGGCGATCGAGCGCATAGCCTCAGGCCAGCAAGACGGCCCCGCCGCCATGGCCCAGGCCCAAGAAGAAGCCATCGCTGACCTAAGAAAAGCCGGCGTCGACCTCTGACGAGCTACCGGCCCGACGGTTTACCTATCGGCGACAGTCGGGCCGAACGCCGGAGACCATCATGAACACGCTGGCTGAGGCGCGACAAGTAACCGGGGCCGGCACACTGCCGGAATCGGAGCACTTCTTGGGACGGCAGCGTTTCTATATGCGGCTGCTTTGGCCAACGCTTGCTGTGCTCATGGTGGTAACGTTGCTACCGACGCTCTATCTACTGGTCACGAGCTTTACGCCCCTCGATCTCACCCGGCCCGAGACCGCCTGGAATTTTTCTACACCGCTTAATAACTACCAATTGTTGCTTGAAGACGGCCGCCTGCACGATTCATTCTGGACTCAGGCGAAGCTTTCATTTTGGACGGTCGGCTTACAGCTCCTACTCGGCTTTCTGTTCGCTCTTCTTCTGAACAGCAGCTCCCGCCTTCTTCAGGCGTTGCGCACTGTCTTTCTGATCCCGATGGTTCTCCCGCCGATCGTCGTCGCAATCATCTGGAAGGTGCTGTACACGCCTGACATCAGCCCTTTTTATTGGATGTTCTTCGAGTTTGGCTGGGACGTTCCTGCGCTGATAACCCATGCCGACTGGGCACTGACCGCCATCATCATCGCCGACACCTGGGAGTGGTTTCCTTTCACCATGCTCATGATTCTCGCGGCGTTACAGATGATGCCCGAGGAATATATCGATGCAGCCAAGATCGACGGCGCCACGGTCTGGCAGACCACGCTTTACGTGACCTTGCCCTATCTGAAAGGCGTCCTGCTGGTGGCGGGCCTCTTTCGCCTGATCGACAGCATCAAGGCCTTCCCCCTGATTTTCATCCTGACCGACGGCGGTCCGGGCACGGTCACCGAAGTCACCAACTTCTACAGCTACATCCAGGCCTTCAATTTTTCCTATCTCGGTTACTCCAGCGCGATCACCGTCGTGCTGGTAGCAGTCACGGTCCTGTTGAGCTGGGCGATTATCCGCCTGGTGGGATGGGGCCAACATGTCGAGTAGGGCGGATCAGCGCGCACGTTTCTGGCTGCATGTGCTGGTGCTGGCCTTGGTCTTCGTCATCCTCTTCCCCTTCCTCTGGCTCTTGATGATGTCCTTCAAGACCGACAGCGATATCTTCGCCTGGCCGCCGGTGGTCTTCTTCACACCGACCCTCGATCACTACGCGGCCCTTTGGCAGGGCAATTTCCCGAAATCCTTCACCAATAGCGCGATCGCCAGCATCGTCTCCACGCTCCTCGCCATGCTCGCCGGCGTCCCGGGCGCCTATGCGCTATCCCGCACCGCCATGCGCAGGGAAAAATCCCTCTCGCTTCTGATCCTCTCCTCACGCATGGCACCACCGATCGCCTTCACCATCCCCTACTTCCTGGTCTATCGACACCTCGAGCTCCTGGACACGCTGACCGGGTTGATCATCATCTACCTCACCTTCAACATCTCGCTGGTGGTCTGGCTGATGCGCAGCTTCTTTGACGCCACCCCGCGCTCACTGGAAGAAGCCGCCTGGATCGACGGCGCCACACTTTGGCAGGGTTTTTCGAAGATCATCTTGCCCTTGTCGGGTCCAGGCTTGGCGGCCACCGCCATCCTCTGTTTCCTCTACAGTTGGAACGATTTCTTCTTCGCCCTGATCCTGACTCGCACCGAGGCCATGACCGCCCCCGTCGCCGTGGTCAATTTCATGAATTATGAGGGCTGGGAATGGGGCAAGATTGCCGCCGGCGGCACCATGGTCATGCTGCCCGTCCTGATCTTCTCAATCCTGGTCCGAAAATTTCTGATTCAGGGTATGACCGCCGGCGCCATCAAAGGCTGACCCGACATGGGTCTAAGTTTACCAGCCTGAGGGGTTGATGGTGTTGAGTTCAAGGAGGTTAACGATGCGGACGATAAAGGGGCCAGCGGTTTTTTTAGCGCAGTTCATAGCGCCTGTGGCACCGTTCGATCGGTTGGAGACGCTGGCCGATTGGGCGGCTGGCATGGGCTATGAAGGCGTGCAGATGCCAACCTTCAATCCGGCGATCTTTGACGTTGTGAAAGCAGCCGATAGCCAAGACTATTGCGACGAGATCAAAGGCCTCCTGGCCGAACGCGGCCTGGTGATCACTGAGCTTTCGACTCATCGTCAGGGCCATCTTGTTGCCGTGCACCCCGCCTATGACCTGACCGTCGACTCATTTGCACCCGAAACGGTGCGGGGTAATCCCGCGGCCCGAACCACCTGGGCGAGGGAACAAGTTCTCGCCGCCGCCAAGGCTTCCGCCAGGCTAGGTCTAGACCGTCATGCCAGCTTTCCGGGCTCGTTGCTCTGGCCCTATCTTTATTTATACCCACCAAGGCTGGATGGCCTCGTCGAGGAAGGCTTCAAGGAGCTCGCAACCCGCTGGCGGCCTATTCTCGATGCCTTCGATGAAGCAGGGGTCGATCTCTGCTTCGAGATCCATCCGGGCGAAGATCTCCACGACGGCCTTACCTTCGAGATGTTCCTTGACGCCGTCGGTCAACACCCCCGCTGCAACATGCTCTACGACCCCTCGCACCTTTTCCTGCAGATGATCGACTACATCGATTTTCTCGACATCTACCAGGAGCGCGTGAGGATCGCTCATATCAAGGACGCTGAGTTCAACAAAAACGGCAAAACGGGTTTCTGGGGCGGCTTTCAAAACTGGCCAACCCGCGCCGGGCGCTTCCGCTCGCTCGGCGACGGCGACATCGATTTCGGCGCCATCTTCTCGAAGCTCGCCGAGATCGACTATGACGGCTGGGCGGTGGTCGAGTGGGAATGCTGCATCAAGGACCCGCATGACGGTGCCCGCGAAGGCGCGGCCTTCGTCCAAAACCACCTCATCAAAGTCCAACCCCGCACCTTCGACGCCAACATGCAAGCGAAAGGTGTCGATGCCGCACGCAATCGAGCGGTCCTCGGGCTAAAATAAGCGCTCTTATGAAGTCGGCGCTCGATCACTGAACAGTGCTGCACGGAGCGGCAAATGGGCTAATGTCTGGATTTAGCACAACCCTATCTATTGCCTGACGTTTCAGACTTTCATCCCATACTATTGATGCAGCGTCATCCACAAATCGTGAAAGAAGTCTGATACCATGAAGTCGTGAAATTCTTAATCTGTAGGCTAGAGGTTCGAATTCTCTGAGAATCATTAGTCTTTTCAACACGTTACAAGAACTCGCCAAGCGACGGTGAATTGCTGGGGGGGAGCAGCAGGTCGGGGTTAGAGCCGCTTCTAGATGCCATCAACGGCCGCCATCTTCACTGAACATCACCGGCATCTCCAGCTGCCAACAGTTCACCGGTATGACGATCTCGAAAGTTTGCTCATCATCTTGCTGGAGGATTGGCAGATCGATCTCTTGTGCAGCTATTGCGCGGCGGATGACGACATCGAGGATAGTGACGACGTAGGCGGCCAGCTTGATCAACGCTGCTGCATGCAGCAATCTTCCTGACGAACCGAGATGGACACTCTCAGACTGGACTTTTAGCCGCAATGGAGGAGTAACTGATGATGACTGATATCGGTGCGAGGTTTCGTGCGTTACACGAAGCGGACGACATCTTTCTCATACCGAATCCATGGGATGCTGGATCGGCCCGGATGCTTACAAGCCTGGGCTTCCAGGCGCTGGCGACGACTAGCTCAGGTTTCGCCGCAGCCATTGGAAAGGGCGACGGCGCAACGACCCGTGAGGAAGCGCTGGCCAACTGTCGAGCCATCGCCGCAGCGACGCCGCTGCCTGTCAACGGCGACCTGGAGCAAGGCTATGGCGACCGGCCGGAAGACGCCGCCGAGACCGTCCACCTCGCCGCCGAAGCTGGTCTCGCCGGCTGCTCAATCGAGGACTATTCCGGCACGGTGATTTACGACTTAGGCCTCGCCAAGGAACGCGTTGCTGCCGCCGTCGAGGCGGCGCGAGGGCTCCCAGCCGACTTCATGCTCACAGCGCGCGCCGAGAACCTGATTCGAGGCCGCCAAGACATGGACGATACGGTAAAGCGCTTGCAGGCCTATGAGTCGCTTGGCGCCGACGTGCTTTATGCGCCAGGTCTGCGCAATCTCAATCAGGTCCGGTTGGTGACGGGATCGACTTCGAAGCCAGTCAACGTGCTGATCGGCGGCACGACCGACATGACCGTCCCGGCTCTCGCCGAGGCTGGCGTCAAGCGCATCAGTGTCGGCGGCGCCCTCACCTGGGTCGCCTATGGCGCGATGATCAAGGCTGCCCGCGGGATGCTCGACGAAGGCCGCTTCGACTATGGCGACACACCCGGCATGCAAGGCATAGCGACGTTGCTGGATGCCAGAGCCAACGATCACTCTGGTCAACGATCAACCTTCGACCTGGGCGCTGATAGACCGAAAGCTGATGCCAAAGGGCAGCGATCTTAAGATGAAGAAAAAGGCACGAACGAAACCTGCATACCAGCAGGGTGACAGCAAAGGAGATGAGATTCTTCAAGGCCGAAAGCCATGGACAGCATCCTAGAAAATTCAAGAAAATCAATCGACAAGACTTTTCGGAACTCACAGGTTAAATGCAACCAATCAATTTTTCACTGACAACGCCTGTGAGCGCGTATGTCGATTACAGCGTTTCGAGTACCTGATAGTGTTGAACGTGTTCGTCGAAATCGGCGAGCACCGCAACAGCGCCCGGCTCTACCAATGCTTTGCTGACGTCGTTTCCCGCAAAGCCGTTGATTACATCCATCGATTTCCATCTTGTCAGAACCAAGAACTCAATTTTGTCTTCGACATGCCGTTGACTGAGATGAGCGCCGAGAAAGCCATCAACATGCGTTAGCTCAGGCACGACTTTGGTACGAAAGTGTTTGGGGTAGCCTTCGGCATTCTGTAACGTTGCTCGTCCACGCCATTCACGAATGATCATCTGGATCTCCCAGTCAATTCAGTTGCTTTGTTTTTCTGCAACAATCAATTCTTGCGTCAAGTTTCCCATTGGCCCTGCAAGTCACCGGCAAACTGACTGTCTGGAGTGCCGTGGCTGCCTAATTCGAACAGTCAACCTGTAGGTCGTCACTTCTCCACCATTTCACCGACCTGATCGGCTGGAGGATGATGAATTATGGACAAAGCTTCGGTCTTGGATTTCTTAGAGAGCTATAATCGGTGCTTTTATGAGCGCGACCTTAAAGCGTTGCGCGAGCACTATGTCGATGGCAGTAACTTCGTATTTTGGGACAACCATCCAAATTGTGATTCGACATCTCTGAAAGATCACCTGATCAAAATAGAGCGATTCTTCGTTAACGGTAAAGACTCCGAGTCGGGAGACATAGAACCACTGATAGTGGATAATCCTCGGATTGTTATCTGCAAAAATACGGCCCTTTTGACCGCTATGCTTCGTTATGCGTCAAGGCCGGAACCAGGTGTCAGATCCACCTTCTTTCTTGTGTACGATACTGGAAGATGGAAGGCTGCACACATTCATCACTCATTTGCCCCATCCGAACAATAAACGTTGTCGAGCTCAACCATTTGAGGCGGTGCATGTGAAGCAGTCAGAGATCCGGTCCGGAGACCGAAAACGTCGTCCTGAACATATCACTGCAGGGCCTTGTCAGGTGGTGTCAAAGGAACCTAGNNCTAGCTTGAAGATGGATCTCCACCGCCCTACCGTCTGGCGATGACCAGATCGCCCTTCCACTATTTCAAACATCGCCAGAGATTATCCAGCTCGCCGTGATGATGTACATTCGCTTCCCGCTCTCGCTGCGCAATGTCGAAGAGTCGAAGATTGGCTCCACGAGCGCCGCATTAATGTTGGCCACGAGAGCATCCGTCTCTGGGTCGACCGGTTCGGCAACCTCTTCGCAAGAATGATATGCTAACGCCGATCCCATGCCTTGCGGCAGATCACGCATTGACGATGGCCTCGACGAAATGTTCGTGAAGATTGTCGGTGAAACATCGTACTTATGGCGCGCTATCGACCATAAGGGCGACATGCTCGAAGCCTATGTCACCAAGACACGCGATAAAGCCTCGGCCCTAAAATTCCT
>JBOEHJ010000150.1:0-134066 GCA_050633905.1 Geminicoccales bacterium | reverse complement strand
GTTATGGCGGAGGGGATGGGATTCGAACCCACGATACCGGTTTCCCAGTATACCGGTTTAGCAAACCGGCGCCTTCAGCCTCTCGGCCACCCCTCCTTGGGACGCCCGTTCTACCTAAGGGGTGCGCGCGCTGTCAATCAAACCCTGAGTGTTCGGAGACCGATTATACGGAAAGACTGTGCAAACCCCTCAAGTCAAGACTGCCCGGCCTCCGGACCCGGGCTTGTGATGCCTCTGGCCATGGCGCCCCCGGTGAGGAGGCTGAGCTCGAACATAGTTGTGGGAAAGACGCAATGGGGATGGCCGGCGGCGGCATATATAGTCTCGAAGCGGCCGAGACCATCGTCGATCACGGTCGCCAGCGGCTTGGGATGGCCGACGGGAGCGACGCCGCCGATCGCAAAGCCGGTGGCCTCGCGCACGCGATCGGCATCGGGGCGCATCACCAGGCCGTTGCGTCCAAAGGCCTGAGCAAGCGCTTTGGTATCGCAGCGCCGATCGCCGGAGACCAGCGCCATGACTGGTTCACCATCGATGGTGAAGACCAGCGATTTGACTATCGCGCCGAGCTCGGTACCAAGCGCGTCGGCGGCGGCCTTTGCAGTGGGTACACCGTCTTTAAGCTCGATGATGTCGGCATTCGACCCCTTTTCGCGGAGTGCTGCCTGAACGCGCAGAACTGCCGGGTGCTCGAGCTTGCTCACGCCTTCGGGATCGACTGACCGCGTGCCGGCACGTCGTAACCGCGCTGCACGCCGGGCCTGGCTGCGATCTCGTTGTACCAGCGCTTAACGTTGGGAAAGCTGTCGAGACAGTCATTCTCCAAGGCATGCCATTCGAAGCGTGACACCCATGGCCAAGTCGAAACATCGGCGATCGAATAGTCCTTGCCGGCAAGGTAAGGATTATCGGCCAGGCGCCGGTCCATCACCCCATAGAGGCGCTTGGTTTCATTGACATAGCGGTTGACGGCGTAGGGGATTTTTTCTTTGGCGAAGCGGTGGAAATGGTGGGTCTGGCCGAACATCGGACCAACGCCGCCCATCTGAAACATCAACCACTGCATGACGTCCATGCGGGCCAGCTTTTCGGTCGGCAGGAGTTTGCCAGTCTTTTCAGCGAGATAAAGAAGAATTGCGCCGCTCTCGAACATGGCATAGCCGTTGTCCCGATCGACAATGGCCGGGATCTTGTTGTTCGGGCTGATCTCGAGGAAGTCTGGCTTAAACTGATCATCCGCCGTGATGTCGATCGCTTGCACCTTATAGGGCAAACCGACTTCTTCCAGCATGATAGAGACTTTGCGGCCGTTCGGCGTGCTCCAGGTGTAAAGATCGATCAAGGTTGTCTCCTCACTATCATCAGGCGGCAGCACCGCCGGGCGTGACTTGTTCTTTTCTAGGCGTATGGCTTTTGAATGCAAGGGGACCATCGGATGAAAGGGAGAATGCCGTGGGCAGGTGAGCAATCGCGATCATGGAGGTGGCAGCGTCACAACGCCGGTCCTACCTGCGGCGATCCGTTGTTTGATTGCTGGTCGATCGGGGTCTTCGATGCGGCCCTGCTCGAAAGCGATAACGTCCAAACGCCCGGCCACCACATCCAAAAGCTCGCCCGGCTTGAGCAGAAAATCGGGATTGCTCGGCTTGCCCAGCGCCTCATGACCTGATGCGAAGGTTTCATAGAGCAGAACGCCGCCGTCATTGAGGGCATCGATGATGGAGGGGAACAAAGGTCGCCAGAGATAATTCACCACAATGATGCCATCGAAACGCCGGTTCGAAAGGGGCCAAGACGTCCCATTCTCAAGATCGGCTTCGATGATCTCCAGTCGGGAAAAGCGAGCGGGATCCGTCTGCCTTCTTGCAGCGAGTGCCTCGGTCGCGCGATCGACAGCGGTGACCGTAAAGCCTTGATCCAAACACCAAATGCTGTGCCGGCCAGCCCCTGCCGCCAGATCGAGCACTGTTCTGCCTTCGGAAAAAAGGCGAGAAAACCGGCAAATCCAGGGCGAAATAGACAGATTGTCGCAGTTTTTCACGTCCATAAGTCGACAAAGCCTTGCATATTCGATCAGTTTGCTCAAATTAGAAGTTGATCGGTCATGTTTGATCTCGTTGGGTTTCGTTCAGTGTTACGTGTGCTCTGTCGAAAGTAATCAACCCTATCTTCGTGGCCAAAGAAGCGGAGCGTCGGTGACGTTTCGTGTTGACGATATCGTGAAAGGAGTAGCGGTGGCTACTGGAACTGTGAAGTGGTTCAACCCGACCAAGGGTTATGGATTCATCCAACCGGAAGACGGGTCGAATGACGCGTTCGTGCATATCTCCGCCGTGGAGCGTGCCGGACTGCAAAGCTTGCGTGAGGGACAAAGAGTTGAGTACGAGCTCGTTCCCGGGCGAAACGGCAAGTCCTCAGCTGAAAACCTGGTCGTCCAAGACTGACCAGCAGTCAGACCCGACAGAAAGCAAATTCGTAAAACGATCGGCGGCGGCAGGCCCTTAGGGCAGCACGTCATATCGTGAATTGAGAGGGGAGCCCCATTTGGGCTCCCTTTTTCATGGCGGCAGCACCGCCGGTCGGGACTTGGGATTCGTGTTTATCCCTGCCTTACATTGATACCGTGCAAGCTTGGTTTTGAGAGAAGAAATGAACGCCTTTCTTGGCTCTATGCTGCGAGCCTTCCAAACAATGATAAAAAGAGGCGCGCTCATGTCGAGAGACAATGCTAGGCGCGCTTATCTTGCTTTGGGACTGGCCATTTTCTTTGTGCCGTTCTTTACGGTCATTGCTCTTGACCACACGGGCGAAAGCCCGTCCAAGGAGTATTTAAGCTGGGCACTAGTCGGTCTCTTCGCAATTGGCTTCGTGACAATGCCGGCGATTCTCTACGGCTATCACAACCGTCACCACATCGACACGAGTGACGTTGAAGAGAGCTATGATTTCAGCCTAGCTTATCGCGCCGGCATCGCTGCCGCTTTAGGAGCACCTGCTCTCAAGGCGCTGCTCGATTGGCTGGGATAGGGCTAAGCGATCACAGGTCAGCCTCAGCGACCGGGTGCATCTGAAGCCTTGTCATCGTCCCCGGAGAAGAAGTCGATAATGCCATCGACACCACGATCAACGAAATCGAGCGTGCCCCGGATAGCGGGTCGCGCATAGTCCTCGGCAAGCATGTCGATCGTCCGATCGACAAGAGTGTCATTATAGGCATAGCCCGCGCTAGCGCCAGCGCCCACGCCAGCGACAATCGATCCCGGCCCACTTACTGGGGCGGTTACCGTTGTGACAGCTAAACCTGTTCCAAAACTGACCGCTGTATCGTCGACCTCCTTGACGGCCCCGACAAGTGAGTTGGTGACAGTCTCGGTCCAGCTTGCGTCTTTCGGCGTCTGGAGATAGCCCTCGATGGCTCCCGCTGCTGGTTGAAGTCCGAGGGCCACGCCATTGGCCACACGACCGACAGCGCCTGTCACTTGAGCCGCTCTGCTCAGCTGCTGGGTTGAGCGTGCATTGGAGCCATAGGGCGTTACGTCGAGTGCTGCACGCGCATTCTTGGATTCTGCAATTGCCTCGCCGAGAGCTGCTCGATTCGCATAGCCTTGTGCCGGCAAGTTGCCGGCAGGACCATTCGTCAGTGTTCCTGCAGCAGCCTGACGCCCGCTATAATCGGCGAAGTTGCCATAGCCTTGGAAAGCACCTTGCCCGGCGGCCGCCACATAGCCAGCTGGACCGACCAAATCAGACGCATCCTTCTTGTTCCCGGCCGGTTGACCCTGAGATGCCGTATTGTCTGGTCCATAGCCGCGATGGCTGTTGAGGCTCTCGTTGCCCGTGGGCGCAGCTGAAGGGCCAAGTCCGGAAAACTCGCTGGCATGTTCCTGGCTGGTTGGCGCGCCAGACGAACTGATTCCTGAGAACTCATTCGCATGCTCGGTCGACACTGAGCTATTGGAAGGACCGAGACCGGAAAATTCGTTGGCGTGAGCAGCTCCGCTGGCCGCTGCTGCCGCGGCACCTTTGTCCTGGGAACCTGACGTTGACGTCGATTTGCCTCGATCGTTATCCGAGTTCTTCGACGCACTGCTCATGGCATCGTTGAAGGAACCTTGGCTTGAACTCTTGCTGTTACTGCCCTGGGACGAGGCGCTATTGCCCTCGCTACGCCCAGCCGAAGCACTGCCGCCGGATTTGCCACTGTCGCCAGAGCTGCTGCTGGAGCCGCTTTTGCTGCCACCGGAGCTACCATTGCTACCGCCAGCGCTCCCTCCTGCCCCACCAACGCCACCGCTGGAATCAACCATCGAAAATCTCCTCGGCGCGACTTGTAAAAGCGGCACAAGCCTCTTCTTAAAAAAACTTGCGTCATACTAGTTGCAACAAACCAGACAATCAATCGAGAGTTAAGTGGAAATGAAAGTCAAATTTTCAGTCTTCAATTGAAACACATTTCGTAAAGTCAATTTACTCTCTTTCAAGGAGTTATTTTATAAGTTATTTGCAATCATTGATTTACTTGCAAAATGGCATCAGGATCGTTTTTCAGGAAAGGGCTGGTGTTGTAGGTTTAATCATGAGTTTCTGGAAAGGCGGTCCAGTAGCCTTGGTTTTCCCATGCGCTCTGGCTATCTAAGCTCGAGGACATGGTGACGGGAGAATAGTGTGATGCGGAGCGGCCGTACCGTTTGGATATTAGCCCTGGCTCTGGCAGTGATTCTTGTACAGCTCGGCCCGGCTCGGGCCGCCGCCAAGGAAGAGTTGGTGATTGGGGTTAGTCAGTTTCCGACCGCCTTTCATCCCAATCTCGAAAGCCATGTCACCCAGGGCTATATTCTGGCGATGACCCAGCGGCCGATCACGGCCTATGACGCGGAATGGCAGCTGATCTGTGAGCTTTGCACGGAGCTGCCGACGCTTGAGAACGGCAAGGCGGTGATCGAGAAGCAGGATGACGGCTCCGATGGTATCGCCTTGACCTATACCTTGATTGAGGGTGCTACCTGGGCTGATGGGGTGCCGGTGACCACAGCGGATGTGGTATTTACCGATGAAGTGGGCAAGCATCCGGAAAGTGGGGTGTCGAACGCAGAGCTTTATCGGCGCATCACGTCGATCGATGTGGTCGATGAGAAGACGTTTACCCTGCATGTCGATCGTGTGACCTTCGACTATAATGGGATCAATGATTTCGAGCTGATCCCCGCGCATATCGAGCGCCCAATCTTCGAGGAGGACCCGGCGACTTATCGAAACCGCACCGCCTTCGATACGGACACCACCAACCCTGGTCTCTATTTCGGTCCTTACAAAGTGACGGAAAAATCGAGCGGTGCTTACGTTGTGCTGGAGCCGAACGAGCATTGGTGGGGCAAGGCCCCCTCGTTTCAAAAGATCGTCATCAAGGTGATCGAGAATACCGCAGCGCTTGAGGCCAATCTGCTCGCCGGTGACATCGACATGATCGCGGGCGAGGCTGGCATCACCATCGACCAGGCGCTAGCTTTCGAAACGCGCCACGGCGACCGCTTCAAAATCGTCTATAAGCCTGGCCTGGTTTACGAGCATCTGGATCTCAATCTCGACAATCCCATCCTCGCCGATATTCGGGTGCGAAAAGCGCTGATCCAGGGGATTGATCGCAATGCGATGAGCGAACAGCTATTCGAGGGCCGTCAGCCAGTTGCCCATGGCGGCGTGCATCCCCTGGACTGGGTGTATTTCGAGGATGTGCCGGAATATCAGGAAAATCTGGAGGCGGCGGCCGCCCTCCTCGATGAAGCCGGCTGGACCGAGATGAAAGACGGCATCCGGCACAATGAGGCCGGCGAGCCACTCGCCTTGGAGCTGATGACCACGGCCGGCAATCGCACGCGCGAACTGGTCGAGCAGGTGCTACAGAGCAACTGGCAGCGCCTTGGTATCGACATCACCATCAAGAATGAGCCCGCACGCGTGTTCTTCGGCGAGACCATGGCGAAACGAAAGTTCACCGGGCTTGGCATGTTCGCCTGGATTTCCTCACCGGAGAACGTGCCACGAAGCACCCTGCATTCGGAAGAAATCCCGAGTGCCGACAATGGTTGGGCCGGGCAGAACTATACCGGCTATAAGAATGAAGTGATGGACGACCTGCTGGATCGGATCGAACGGGAGCTAGATCGAGAAAAGCGTGCGGCGATGTGGCATCAGCTGCAAACCCTCTATGCCGAAGAGCTTCCAGTGATCCCGCTCTATTTTCGTGCCAACGCCCATATCTGGCCCAAATGGCTAAAAGGTGTGGTCCCCACCGGGCATATGGACAGCAGTGCGATGTCGGTAGAAGACTGGTACGCAGAAGACCAGGTGAACTGACGATCCGCCAAGAGCACCTTCCTTGATTCGCTATTTTGGCCATCGGGCGTTTGAGGCAGCCGTCTTGCTGCTGATCATGTCGTTCGTCATCTACATTCTGCTCGGCTTGATGCCGGGCGATCCGATCGACATCATGGCAAGCGGCGATCCGGACATGACCTCGGATGACGTCGCCCGGCTAAAAGCGCTCTACGGGCTCGATCAGCCACTCACCACACGTTACTGGCACTGGCTGACCAACGTGGTCAGCGGGGACTTTGGGTTTTCGCGTATTCATGCCCTGCCGGTGCTTGAGGTGCTGGGACCGAGGCTCTGGAACACGACGATCCTGATGGGGGTTTCCTTTGTTTTGGCGCTTGCGATCGCCATTCCGGCAGGGGTCATCGCGGCCACACGCCCCCGCACCTGGATCGACTACCTCATCAACCTCATCGCATTTGCTGGTTTCTCACTCCCATCCTTCTGGCTTGCCTTGCTCTTGATCCTCCTGTTTTCGGTGCAGCTTGGATGGCTGCCAGCAGGCGGCGTGCAAAGTGTTGGTCACGATGATTGGGCGGATTGGCTATTGCATCTGATCATGCCGGTGACCGCTCTGACCGTGCTCACCATGGGTCGCGTCATCCGCTTTACCAGAGGCGCGATGATCGAAGCTTTGCGTCAGGATTATATCCGAACGGCAGAAGCCAAGGGGCTCAGCCCCTATGGCGTGATCATCGGCCATGCCCTACAGAATGCGATGATCCCCGTGATCACCGTGCTCGCCCTCGATTTCGGAGCCCTATTCTCCGGCGCTTTGGTGATCGAGCAGATCTTTTCGTATCAGGGGATGGGCAAGCTGATTTACGACAGCATCCTCGGCTCCGACTTCAATGTTGCGCTGGTCGGTCTACTGTTCGCCACCATGCTGACGCTGGCTAGCAACCTCACGGCCGATCTTGTTTATGGCTGGCTTGATCCAAGGATTAGCTATGAATAACGTTGGGGGCACGGCACCCGACGGCTACTGGACCTCGGCACCCGACCAGCAAGGTGCCTCGCCTCGGGCAATGGTTTGGCGGCGGTTCAGGCGGCATCGGCTGGCGGTTGCGAGTGGGGTTCTTCTTCTCTTGCTCGCGACCCTCAGCCTGGCAGCACCTCTGATTGCTTGGCTTCTGAGCCAAGAAGTCGATGCCGTCGACCTGTTCAACAGGTTCAGCCCGCCCGGCCCGGGCAATCCGATGGGGACGGATGAGCTTGGGCGTGATCTTCTGCTGCGCCTGCTTTATGGCGGGCAGATCTCGCTATTCGTCGGTCTTGTCGGCGCCATCGCTGCAGCCGTGATCGGCACCGTCATCGGGCTAATTGCGGGCTATGCTGGTGGGCGTGTCGATGCATTTTTGATGCGGCTTACCGATGGGATCATCGCTCTTCCGGTGTTGCCGCTGCTGATCATTCTGGCCGCCCTCGATTTCACCAAGCTTGGCCTGCCGGCAACGCTGATGCGCTCCTCCTATGGTAGCCTCTACATCATCCTCGGCATCATCGCGCTGGTCGGCTGGACGACGGTCGCGAGGCTGGTACGCGGTGCGACGCTTTCGGTGCGCGAACGCGATTACGTCCGTGCGGCAATCGCCCTCGGATCAGGACCAACGCGTATCATTTTTCGTCATATCCTGCCCAATGTGGTCTCGCCGATCATCGTCGCCACCACGCTTTCCGTCGGCAATGTCATCTTGACCGAGTCCATCCTCAGCTTCCTCGGCCTCGGCATCCAGCCGCCCCTGCCGAGTTGGGGCAATATGCTCACCAATGCGCAAGAATTGATCTGGCAGGCACCGGCGCTTGCTATCTATCCGGGTCTCATGATTTTCATCACTGTGATCGCCTTCAATTTCCTGGGCGACGGCCTCCAGGATGCCCTCGACCCCCGTGCCAACGATCCTTGATTTTTTAAGGAGCGGCATAGGCTCTGGTGACACGTTCACATTGATGGGGTGACGAAAGCAAATGATAGGCATTCACCCTTTTACTCCGTGATCTGGTCCATGAGATCCGGTGAGTCCGAGCCTCGCCCCGCTTCTCTTCACGCAGACGGATTCGCAGGATCGCATGAACCAGGTCGTTAGCGATAATGTCCACGGGTTAAGACTTCACTAGCCCCGAGGCTGAACAACGCCTAGCCGATCATACGCTTCCAGCCCACCCCCTCCACCCAACCACCCAATTTGGTTTGATCCTGCGGGTGGTTAGGCGGGGGAGTGGGCTGGTATGGATCAATCACCAACAATAAAAAAAGGAGCTGATATAGGCGTTTGCGGTTCCCTGGAGGCTTTTGATGACCCGGTTCCGTTGCCGCTCCACCTCATCCGGCGGGTCTGCCCGATGCCAAATCTTGAATAGATGGCGTAGGTCTGCACTCAAGGGGATCTGGTGCCGTTGCTCCATATAGAGATTGATCCTGGCAACATCGCCGCGCAGGTCGTCGGGGGGGCGATGACGCGAGCCCGTTCATCGATCTTGACATCGCATCGACCGAACTGCCGTGCCTCGCCTTCAATCAGGCCAAAACCGTAATTGCGCCGCCGCTCGTTCACCTCGCTGACCGTCGCCAGAGATTATGCAGGTCCTGATAGGCATGGCGGAAAGCGACGTCAGCTTGTAGGCAGCATTTCCGGCCTTTGAAGGCGTGTCCTTTCTTGTCCTGACAAATCTTTCGCTGCTAGCAGGCGCGGCCTTGACCGATCCAGGATGCTGGTACGACATGGTCGACCTCGACGTGCTTGGCGCGCTCACTGCCGTCTGGGCTCAGATAGCCGCAAGGATCGATCTTACGCTTGGTATTGAAAGAGCATTGGCAGCACAGTGTCTTGCCTGCCGAGGCGAAGACCTGGCTATAGAGAGCTTCTTTGACCGACCTGTAGCTCTCAAGTGCAAAAGCTGGCCCCGGCGAGATAACCGAGGCCAGCAATAAGGCACTCTCTAAGGTGCCGACACCCGACGGCATAACGATTTTCTCGTCTTGTTCTTGAGGCAAGAATGCCAGAGAAAGACG
Organism: Geminicoccales bacterium; assembly: GCA_050633905.1. Classification (GTDB taxonomy): domain Bacteria; phylum Pseudomonadota; class Alphaproteobacteria; order Geminicoccales; family Geminicoccaceae; genus JANQPX01. Next base: position 124,681 of record JBOEHJ010000150.1, on the reverse strand, counting down.
ACGAATCGATTAACAAACGACCTTAAAAAGTCCTTATTCGTGACGAAAGCATTTCCGATGATGCGGAACCAGCCCCCTCCTACGCCCAACCACCCGTTAGGTCCTTTAGGCTTTCCGGTGGTTGGGGGGAGGGACGGTGATGACCTCGTTTGATCGGAGACGTGCTCTATGTTCCGCTAACGACGACGCAGTATTTGGAATACACGCCGAAAAGAATCTGTTGAAAACGCTCCTCGACCGAGGTGATGTCTGTGATACCAGCCCTGCTCTTAGCCACATTGATGCTGGAATTACCCGATGCGAAAAGACCGAGAAAACCGGTAGCGCAGGCTTCGCCGATCCGCACGGCCGCCGCATCAGGGCTTAGAACGGTAACAGGTCTGGTGACATTGGTGTAGAGAAGTCCGTTGCTGCCTGCGCTTGGCCAAAGGGCGCAACCCGAGAGGACGGTAAGACAGAGGCAAGCGAAGCTCATCGTGAGCGATCTTTTCGTCCAGGAACGGCGTTTCATAAGATCTCCTCAACAGCTGATACGAAGCGACATAGCTTGTGGCTGCCCAGGACAGGCAGGACGCCATGCCTGGGGATTGGGCGATCAACATAATTTATTCGGCAAAAAAGGGCAGCACCCATTCGATAGAAAGGAACCGGGCCTTGATCAATGGTGCGACAAAATTATAAAGATCGGCATCATTTAGAGGTCGATGCCCGGCCCGCATGATCCCCAGAGATGCGTGGCTTTGACGCTGGTCTACTCAGCAGGACTCTCGGCGGCAACGGCCTCAACGCCATGCTTTGCGCGGCGGCTCATCAACAAGCTCAGCATGGGCGGTATCAGCAACAAGGTGAGCAATGCTGAGAGCGAGAGACCACCGATCACAACCGAGCCGAGACCGCGATAAAGTTCGGAGCCGGCACCCGGGAAGAGCACCAACGGCAGCATACCGAACACGCTGGTCAGCGTGCTCATGAAGATCGGACGAAGGCGATTTCGGGTCGCTTCCTTGATGGCGTCGTCGACAACCATGCCCTGCTCGCGCGCGAGATAGAGGGTCTGATGCACCAGGAGGATTGCGTTGTTGACGACGATACCGACCAGAATGACGAAACCCAAAAGGGTCAGCATGTCGAGCGCTTGATACTGATAGAGGTTCAGCAGGGCGAGACCGCCAACGCCGCCCGCCGCTGCAACCGGGACCGAGACCAGGATGATGAGCGGGTAGAGAAAACTCTCGAACAAGACCGCCATCACCAGGTAAACAATGATGATTGCTAGTGCCAAATTAATCACCATCGCGTCCCAGGTCTGGGTCAGCTGATCCGCGGTACCGGCGAGATTGACTTTCACGCCTGGTGGCAGGCCACCTTCCTGGAGCTTGGCGATCACGTCCTGCTCCAGCATCTCCATCGCCGTTTCCAAAGGGAGGTCATTGGCGGGCCGGATCTCCAGGGTGACCGTCCGCTCTCGCTCGAGATGGAGAATTTCGTTCGGCCCCTCGGTCACCTGAATGCTGGCAAGGCTGCCCGCCGGCAAAATCTGGCCATTGCTGGTCACCACCGGCAGCGCTTCGATCGACTGGGTGCGCGCGTCTTCCAGCTTCGGACCAAGCAGGGTGAGATCGATCCGCTTGCCGCCGACCGTGATCTCGGCAACACGCAGGCCGTCATTAAAGGCATCAACAGTGGTCGCCAGGGTTCGCGCCGAAACGCCGGCATCGGCGAGGCGCACCCGATCCGGGATCAGCCGAACCTCGGGTGCTCCGAGTTCAAGCCCTGGCTTCGGCCGGAGCTGATGGCCCTGTTCTCGCGGCAGCGTGCCGCTGACCAGCCCAGCGGCCTTGAGGGCCACACCCAAAACCTCCTCCAGCTCCGGGCCGGAAATATCCATATCGACGGCGCGCCCGCCACCGATGCCGCGGCCGAACATAGAAGGCTGGGTGATGAAGCCGAAGGTGCCGGGCTCGGCGAAGACCGGCTTCGAGAGCGGATCGATCAACTCGCCGGCACGTTCAGGCTGTTCGCTCTGGGCCCCAAGGAAAATGAAGCCACGCGCCGAAACGAAGAAGAAATTTTTGATTTTCGGTGGACCGCCCGCTTCGGGCTCGGGGCCGGTTTCGATCGACCAAAGCGGCCTTGAGGCCTCCTCGATGGTTTTTGCGATTTCGGTTTTGGTGTCGAGATTATAACCGGGCGGCGGGATCACGACGCCGAACACCAAATTTCGATTGCCATCGGGCAGGTATTCGAGCTTCGGTAACAGCGCATAGGAAGCCAACAGCGCGCCCGCGGTCACGACAGCTGCCATGATCAGCGCAAACAGGCGGCTTTTGACCACAGCGCCGGTCAAACTCATGACCAGGGCAGAAAAACCAGAAGCCAAATGATCGATCACCGGGAGTGACATGCCGGTGCCCATCGGGCGAACCTTGGTCAATAGCCGCTTGGACAATGCCGGGATCACGGTCATCGCGACCAGAAGGGACAGCATGACGGCAACCGAGATCGCAACCGCTATATCTCGGAAAAGCTGGCCGACTTCCAGCTTCATCGTGAGTATCGGGATGAACACCATCACGGTTGTGAGGGCGGAAACCAGAATGGCCCCCCAGACCTGCTTTGCCCCCTTATAGGCGGCCTCAGCTGGCGCCATGCCGGTTTGGCGAAGGCGATAAATATTCTCCAGCACTACGATTGCGGCATCGACCACCATGCCGACCGCAAAAGCGATGCCTGCGAGAGAAATGACGTTGAGCGAGCGCCCCATGAAGGCCATGGCCACGAAGGAGGCAACCACAGAGACCGGGATCGCGATCGAAATGATGAGGGTGGCATAGCCCGAACGCAGAAACAGAAGCAGCATGATCGCCGCAAGGGCACCGCCGACCAGGATATTCTGGTTCACCAGATCAATAGCGCTGTCGATATAAACGGTCTCGTCGTAAACCTGACGAATGGTCAACCCAGCCGCTGGCAGCGGCCCCGCCTGCATATCCTGGATCGCTTCTCTGATCCCGTCCATGGTGTCGATGACATTGGCGCCGGTTTCGCGCTGGGCATTCACTGCCATCGCCGGCTGGCCAAGGATGCGGATATTGGCGCCGGGTTCCTTATGAGCGAAGGCCACCGAGGCGATATCGCCGACGGTCACCCGCCCAAGGCGGCCGCTCGCCTCATCGCGAAGGCTTCTGAGCACCACCTGTTCGATCTGCGACGGTTCGACGAACTCGCCCTCGGTGCGAACGATATAGCGGCGCTTGCCTTCATCGACGTCACCCGCCGTGGTCGAGATATTGGCGCTCCTCAGCGCATCGATGATTTCGGGAATGGTGAGCTGATAGCGGGCCATGCGATCGGGATCGACCGTGACCTGCATTTCGCGCTCACTGCCGCCGAAGAGGTTGACCTTAGAGACACCATTCACGCGCTCAAGGCGGTCCTGCACGCTGTCCTCGATCAGGTCTCGAAAGGTATGGATCGGCTGCTCATTACCGTCTTCCCGAGTGACGATGAACCAGGCGATCGGGTTATCCTCGGTACCGGCGGTATCAAGGGTCGGCTCATCGGCTTCTTCTGGATTGCTGGTGACACGATCCAGGCGGTTGGCGACCAGCAGGAGCGCTCGGTCCATATCCTGCCCGATTTGAAATTCCAGCGTGACATCGCCCTGGCCATCTTGGGAACGCGAGGTCATTTTCTCGACGCCCGGCAGCCCTCGAAGCACCTCCTCCTGTTCGTTGATGATTTCGCGCTCGACCTCGGCAGGGGCAGCACCCGGCCATTTGGTCTCAATGGTGATCACCGGCTTTCTGACATCCGGGGTCAATTGAATAGGGATCGAGGTCAGCGCAACCAAACCGAACAGGATCGCCATCAGCACCGCAGAAATGACGGCGATCGGACGATCGATCGCGAGGCGGATCAGGTCCATCTAAGAAGAACCCTCCCCGTCCTCTTGCCCGCCTTCCGGTGCGGCTTCGGGAGCACCGGGATAAGTTACCGCCTGGCCCGGTCGAAGGCGCTCATTGCCACGGATCACCACCAGATCACCTTCTTCTAACCCACCCAGAACCTCGAAACGCCCCCCCACAGCAAGACCCAGCTGCACCGGTTGTGGGGCGGCTGCCTGATCTTTGACCAGAAAAACGATGGCACCATTCGGACGTTGGATCACGCTATCCTTATTCACGGTCATCACATCGCGCGCGATGCCGATGGGCACTTCCAGCGTCACACTTTGGGCCACAGCAAGGCTGGCGGCATCCTCACCAAAGTCAGGGACCAGTCGCACCGCTCTAGTCCGGGTCAGCGGGTTTTCCTCTGGAATGACCGCGCGCACGCTCGCCTCGTAATGTTGGCCGGCAACGATGATCTGCAAGGTGGAACCAGGCGTTAAGGCTGCAAGCTGATCGACCGGGACATCCGCCTCGATTTCGAGGGATCGGTCGTCGATCAAGGCCACCACCGGATCACCCGGACGGAGATAAGCGCCAGCACTCACCAACCGCCGGCTGATGACACCGGCATAAGGCGCCCTGATGATGGTATCATCGAGATCCTTAGCACTTGAACGCCGTTTCACTTGATATTGGCCAAGCCTGGCTGTTGCCGCCGTCATTCTGCTCTTGGCGACCGTAATCTGCCGGTTCTTGTCCTCAAGCTGAGCTTTGGAAAAGGCCGCCGATCCTTCAAGGCGAGATAACCGCACGAGTTCGCTTTCCAAAAGCTCGATCTCTGCCTCGGCCGTGGCCCGCTCAGCAAGGGCCGTGTCATACTCAGCGTCAGCCAAGTCCAGACTGTATTGCAGCGGTTCCGCATCCAGCTCGACGATCGGCGCATCCTTATCGACCCGATCACCGACATTCACCGCCACATTGACGACCCGGCCACCAACCCTGGCGGCAACCTGTCCCTGCTGCTTGGTGACGATCCGCCCAAGGACGGGACGGGTCTGATCGAGCGGCTCGGTGCGCACCTCATCGACCTGCACCAAGGCAGGCCGATCCTGGGCGATCGAAGCGCCCATGCTGAAAGAGGTCAAAATAATGACCGACAGCAAACCAAAGGCACGCTTATTCATCGGAGAGACGTCCAAACAGAAGTTCGTTTTTGCCGAGGTCATAAAAACATCGAGTGCTCGACTGCCGAGGTCAATGCTCAAGGCGTAAATAAACGAAATGTTTACCAATATCGCGTTTTATCCTGTCGCATTCATGACGTAACGGGCGCGATGGCGACTTGATGGCAAGAAAACATTCATCGGAATCGAAGGAAATCATTGTGGAGTTTACAGTGATGGGTCACCTCATGCGCGTTACCGCCATGGACTCAGAAAGCCTCACCGAAGTCGTTATCCAAGGCCCACTTAATGCCGACCGCAATAACCTCGCCTCGCTGGCCACGCAAAAACTTAACTTCGTCATGGCAAAAAACCGACGGAATGGCAGGCTCTAAGATTCTTTCGACTCGAAGAGCCCTCAGGACCGCCCGATAGGCTGTGACACTGCAGGCGGTTAGGCGGGAGCGTGGGCTGGTGATGACTTCATTTGGTCGAAAAATGCGCTAGAGTAGAACATCGCATTGTCCCCGCACGGTTTGTGCATTGACTAATCTATTATTGTTTATTGTTATAGATTATTATCTACTTTTGGTTTTTAGGAGATAGGTTCGATATGTGGCAAATGAAAGGCTGGCTAGTCGCAAGCTCCTTAGCCCTTGCCTTGGCATGGAGCACCTCCTTTAGCCCCGTTTTTGCTCAAGATGGCACCTCCTTCGACGATTGGCTGGCGGATCTCCGGCAAGACGCCAAGGAGGCCGGCATCTCGTCGGCGATCATCGAAGCGAGCCTCGCGGGTATTAAGCCGATCCCCGAGGTCGTTGAGCTAGACCGTCGCCAGCCCGAAGGGCGACTTACCTTTCAAGAATATAATCGAAGAGTACTAGCGACCTCACGGATCGAACGCGGCCAGGCCCTTTACAAGCAACACAAAGACCTCCTGCAGCGGGTTGCTCGACATTACGGGGTGCAAGCCCGGTTCATCGTGGCACTCTGGGGCATCGAGACCAGCTATGGCGGATTTCAAGGCGGGCATGATGTTGTCCCGGCCCTTGCGACCCTCGCCTTTGACGGCAGACGTGCGGACTTTTTCAGAAGCGAGCTAATCGCGGCCCTTCGCATTCTCGACGAGGGCCATATCACGCCTGAAAAGATGCGCGGGTCCTGGGCCGGTGCGATGGGCCAAAGCCAGTTCATGCCATCGAGCTTTCTTCGCTTCGCCGTCGATTTCGATGGCGACGGCAAGCGCGATATTTGGAATAGCCTTCCGGATATCTTCGCCTCCATCGCCAACTATCTCGCCGGCTCGGGCTGGGACGATACCTATACCTGGGGTCGGAAAGTGAGGCCCGCGTCGGCGAAAAAGGCGCCGTCCAGCAGCAAGGCAGCGTTGAAGATCATCAAATCCCTACCAGAATGGCAATCCCTTGGCGTGCGCAGGACAAATGGGCAAAGCCTGCCGAATGTCGCCCTCGATGCCTCCTTCCTCCATACCGATGAGGGCGATGGACCTGCCTATCTCGTCTATAACAACTTTCGCGTTCTGATGGACTGGAACAGGTCGACCTATTTTGCGATCACGGTTGGCGAGCTCGCCGATCTGATCAAACAGGGATAGGCTAGAAGCCTTGACAAGCCAGCGGCACCGAGACCAGAACCCGTTGATAACAAGCCAGTCCTCTCCCCAATTGATGAGCCCTCGATGACGCCAAGGCCAAGCCTCCATCATCTGCTCGTTCACCTTATGGTCGCTTTTGCGGCCATGGTGGTCACTCTCAAGACGGCTGATGCCTTCGAAACCGACGCCAAGGCCGCGTTCCTTGTGGATATGGAAACCGGCCAGATTCTATTCGAGAAAGATGCCGACCAGCAGCTTCCACCGGCATCCATGAGCAAGCTGATGACCACTTATATGGTCCTGGAGCAGATCAAAGACGGCCGGCTGACCATGGACGATACGCTGCCGATCAGCGAAAAGGCCTGGAAAAAGGGCGGCTCAAAGATGTTTGTGGAAGTTGGCAAGCGCGTGCGTATCGATGATCTGCTGCGCGGCATCATCATCCTCTCCGGCAATGATGCCTGCATTGTCGTCGCCGAAGGGCTAGCCGGCAGCGAAGAGCAATTTGCCAAGGACATGACCGCCAAAGGCCCTGAAATCGGCCTGACTAACAGCCAATTCGCCAATGCCAGCGGTTGGCCGCATCCCCAGCATCTGATGACGGCGCGGGACCTTGCAACGCTGGCGCAAAGGTTGATCCTCGATTTTCCCGATCAATATCATCTCTTCGCCGAGCGCGATTTCGAGTATAGCGAGATCCGTCAGCCTAATCGCAATCTGCTTCTCGGCCGCGTCCCAGGCGCCGATGGTCTGAAGACCGGCCACACAGAGGAAAGCGGTTACGGCTTGGTAGCGTCTGCCGTCCGCGATGGGCGCCGCCTCATATCTGTCGCTATGGGCTTGAGCTCTGCGCAGGCGCGCGCCACTGAAAACGAACGCCTCCTCGAATATGGTTTCAGACGCTTTCGCAACTACCCGCTGATCGCCAAAGGGGAGGCCGTCGACCATGCCAATGTCTGGCTCGGTAAGGAACTGACCGTACCGCTAGTGGTCGATCGTGATGTCATGGTCAGCCTGACCGATGATGCCAGGCGCCAGATGCAGATTAAGCTGATTTACAACACACCGATCCCGGCACCGATCCTCCAAGGAACGGAAGTGGCCAAGGTCCGGATCGAGGCACCCGGCTTCGAGTTTGAGGAGGTTCCGGTCTATGCCGGCGCCGATGTCGCCAAGGCCGACTTCGTTGGACGGGTGACCGGAGCACTGGAATACCTTATCTTCGGGCCATCCTGATCAACCAGATCAAAGATGGTGTCGAAATTTGATGGCCGAACCGGGGCGTTTCATTACCTTCGAAGGCGGCGAGGGTGGCGGTAAATCCACCCAGATCCTTCGCCTTGCAGCCAGCCTTAAAGAGGCGGGCCTTGACGTGGTCACGACACGCGAGCCTGGCGGGACCGAAGGAGCGGAAGCCATCCGCAACCTGGTGACGGAGGGAACAACCGATCGCTGGTCCCCCCTCACAGAAACCCTCTTGTTTCTCGCAGCTCGAGAAGATCACGTCGCACGCCTGATCAGACCTGCCCTTGCTCGGGGTCAATGGGTTCTTTGTGATCGTTTCATCGATTCCACCCGCGTCTATCAAGGGATCGCAGGCACGCTTGGCCTCGAGCTTATCGATCGCCTTCATGCCACGATCTTTGACGATCTGACCCCTGATCTGACCCTTCTACTGGATGTCGCGGTCGAGACCGGCCTCGCCCGACGCCGAGGAACCGGCGAGGTCAATCGCTTCGATCAAATGCAGGTCGATTTCCATCAGACCGTCCGAACCGGTTTTTTGGGCCTTGCGAGATCTGAGCCTGCGCGCTTTTCGGTGGTTGATGCCGGGCTCGCCGAAGCTGCGGTCCATAACGTTATTCAACACATCGTGGCCGAACGCTTTGGCCTTCCTCTCGGTCTGACCTGATCATGTCATTATCCGAAGCATTGCCGGAACCCGCCGCCAATCCCGATTTGTTCGGTCATGACCACGCGGTTCAGGCTCTGGAACACGCACTTGCATCCTCCCGCCTGCATCACGGCTGGCTGTTCTTCGGCCGGCGTGGCATCGGCAAAGCGACCTTGGCCTATCGCTTTGCGCGAAGCTTGCTTGCAGGGCCTTCCGTGACCGAACCTGGCCTCACCCTTGCCCTGGAAAACCCGATCTTCCGGCAGGTCGAAGGCCGCCATCACCCCGACCTCATGGTCATCGAAGCCGAGCGGGATCCGAAGACCGGCAAGGTGAAACCAGCGATCACAGTCGATCGCGTGCGAGACGCCACCGCCAATCTTTATAAGACCCCCGCTCTTGCAAAACGTCGCGTTCTTATCGTCGATGGTGCCGAGCAACTGAACCGCAATGCGGCCAATGCGCTGCTGAAGCCACTGGAAGAACCGCCCAGCGGTGCCGTGTTGATCCTGATCAGCCATCGCCCGGGCCAGGTTGCGGCCACCTTACGCTCACGCTGCGCGAAGCTGGCACTTCGAGGCCTGGATGACGCTCATCTGCAGGATCTTCTGTCCCGGCACGCCCCGGATCTGTCCGACGCGTCGAGGGCAGCCATTGTCGCGCTCGCCGAAGGCAGCCTTGGCCGCGCCCTCGACCTTGCAGCCAGTGACTGGCTTTCTACCTATGAGAAGGTTGTCAGAACCATTGCCGCCGACCCGCCGGGCGCCCTCGATCTCGAAGATCTCGCCGCCGCCCTTGCCAAACAAAGCACCAAAGACGGTTTTCTCCGGACGCTCGACCTCTTGCAAACCGTCTTTGGCCGCGTCGTCGCCCAAGCGACCGGGCGCCTTGATACACCCTTGTTCAGCGATGAGCTGGAGGCCGTCAAGCGTCTGGCGGCTCGCCATCAGCCCCTTGATTGCTTGGCATCATTGTGGGAGAAAATCGGCCGTCTGTCGGCTGCCGTCGATGGTCTCAATCTCGACCACACACAAGCTCTTGCCCAGATCCTGACCGCCATGGCGGCAACGCCCAAGAAGGCCTTGCCATTTCAGCGAAAGGCATCATCTCTGGACAGCGATTTGTTGGGAGAACGTCATGCCATCGGCTGACAAGTTTTATGTGACGACACCGATTTATTACGTCAACGATGTGCCCCATATCGGGCATGCCTATACCACGTTGGCCTGCGATGCCATGGCGAGGTTTGCGCGCCTCGAGGGCAAGGATGTCCGGTTTCTGACCGGAACCGACGAGCATGGCCAAAAAGTCGAGAAGGCGGCGAAAGATCGCGGGATCGAGCCCCAGGCCTTCACCGACGAACTCTCCCAGCGCTTTCGCGATCTCGTCGACCATATGGGCGTGTCGAACGACGATTTTATCCGCACGACCGAAGAGCGGCATAAGCAGGGCGTCCAGACGCTTTGGAATAAGCTCGTCGAGTCTGGCGACATCTATCTTGGCGGCTATGCCGGCTGGTATGCTGTGCGCGACGAAGCATTTTATACGGAAGGCGAACTGGTCGACGGCAAGGCGCCAACAGGCGCGCCGGTCGAGTGGGTCGAGGAGCCGAGTTATTTTTTTAAGCTGTCCGACTGGCAAGAGAAACTCCTTGCCTTCTATGACGAGCATCCCGACTTCATTGCGCCAAAAAGCCGGCGTAACGAGGTGATCAGCTTCGTCAAGGGAGGCCTTCAGGACCTCTCGATCTCAAGGACCAGCTTCACCTGGGGCATCCCAGTGCCCGATGATCCGAGCCATGTGGTCTATGTCTGGCTGGATGCGCTCACCAACTACATGACCGCCCTCGGCTACCCCGATGAGAGCGCGGATACATACCAAAAATATTGGCCGGCGGATGTACATGTCATTGGCAAGGACATCTTGCGCTTTCACGCTGTTTTCTGGCCCGCCTTTCTGCTCGCCGCTGGTCTCCAGCCACCGAAACGCGTCTTTGCCCATGGCTGGTGGACCATCGAAGGCCAAAAAATGTCGAAGTCGCTGAACAATGCGCTCGATCCCTATGAGTTGATCGAGAACTATGGCCTGGACCAGCTGCGCTACTTCCTGCTGCGGGAAGTCCCCTTCGGCAATGACGGCGATTTTTCGCGTACCGCCATGGTCAGTCGCATCAATTCGGATCTCGCCAACGATTATGGCAATCTATGCCAGCGTGTTCTCTCGATGATCGCCAAAAACTGCGGGGGGGAGGCCCCCAAGCCCCAACTTGGCTCTGAGACCGAGGACGATAAGGTGCTCAACCAGGCAGCTGAGGCGCTGTTGGGGCAAGTTCGGGAGCATATGAACAACCAAGCGCTGCATAAGGCCCTAGAAGCGATCTTCGATGTGGTTGGCCTGGCCAATCGCTATGTCGACGCGCAGGCTCCCTGGGCGTTGAAGAAAACCGACCCACTGCATATGGCCTCCGTGCTGTTTCACCTGGCAGAGACCATCCGGCGCTTAGCACTCCTAACCCAGGCCTTCATGCCAGAGGCGTCCGAGAAAATCCTCGACCAGCTAGCGGTGCCAACCGAGCGGCGATCGCTGGACTTTTATTCGAGTGAGCGGGGGCGACTTGAGCCCGGTACGACGCTGCCGAAACCAGCCGGTGTTTTCCCGCGCTATGTCGATGAGGCGGCCTGACGGGATGTCGCTGTCATGCTCGTAGATAGCCACTGTCATCTTGATTTTCCCAAACTCGCCGAGGATCGAGCGGGCGTTCTGGCGCGCGCTGATGAGGCTGGCGTCAAGGTGATGCAAACCATCGGCACAAAGCTATCAACATTTCCCGACATCCTTACGATCGCAGAACAGCATCCGAATGTCTGGTGCTCGATCGGCGTTCACCCTCACCATGCTGATCAAGAAGGGCCGGACGGTCCCGATGCTCTGCTTAAGTATACAGACCACCCGAAGGTGGTCGGCATCGGCGAAGCGGGGCTGGATTATCATTACAACAACAGCACACCCGAAAATCAGGCAAGAAGCTTCCGCGCCCAAATCGACGCGTCAAGGACCAGTGGCCTGCCGCTCATCGTCCACACACGCTCTGCCGATGAGGACACGCTGCAGATCATGCGGAAAGAGCTGGCGAAGGGACATTATGAGGCGGTTATTCATTGCTATAGTTCCAGCGCCGAGCTGGGCTTTGCGGCCATCGACCTCGGTTTCTATATCGGCCTCGGCGGCATGCTGACCTTCAACCGCTCGGACGAAATTCGCGAAACGGTCAAAAAAATCCCGCTGGACCGCCTTTTGCTGGAAACCGATGCGCCCTATCTCACGCCTGCACCGTTTCGCAAGATCAAAACCAACGAACCCTGCTACATCCCGCATATCGCAGCAAAACTCGCCGAGGTCAAAGGGGTCGACCTTGCCAAAGTCGAACAAGTGACGACCGACAATTTTTTCCGACTTTTCAACAAAGCTAAACGTCCAAATGCCTGACCCCACCATCACCCACATCGAAAGTACCCCCTGATGCGGGTACGTATCTTGGGATGTGGGACGTCGTCGGGGGTGCCGATGATCGGCTGCCAATGCGCTGTCTGCTTGTCGGATGATCCGAGGAACAAACGCCAGCGCTGCGCGATCACAATCCAAAGTGACGACGCGACAATCTTGGTCGACACGCCGCCTGAGCTTCGGTTGCAGGCCATCGAAGCCGGTTTGGAGCGCCTGGATGCCGTTCTCTACACCCATGCTCACGCCGATCATGTTAATGGCCTCGATGATCTCAGAAGCCTGAATAATGTGATGGACCAGGCGATCGACACCTTTGGCGATGCGCGTGTCCTGGAACGAATTCGGAGCCGCTTCGAATACGCCTTTGAGGCGCCCAATCCTGATAAAGGCTGGTGGCGGCCTTGTCTTCGCCCCATCCCAATAGATGGGCCGTTTTTGGTCGGCGACATGCTGATACGACCGATCGAGCAACAGCATGGTCGCAGTCCGAGCTGGGGGTTTCGCGTCAACGACTTCGCCTACTCGCCTGATGTCAACGGTCTCGACAAGGTAGCGCTTAAGGCCCTTGAAGGATTGGATGTCTGGATCGTCGACTGCCTGCAGGAACGCCCCCATCCAAGTCATGCTCATCTTGACATGGTATTGGCCTGGGTTGAGCGTTTGCGTCCCAAGCGGACCATTTTGACCCATATGAACCACACGATGGATTTTGCCGATCTCGCCGCCCGGCTGCCGCAAGGGATGGAACCCGCCGTTGACGGCATGGTCATCAATCTTGTGGTATGACCACCTCATATAGTTTCCACCGCGAAAACTAGGATCAACGGTATACAACCAAGCTTTGGAAGTTATATGGGCCTGCCTATCAACAGGACAGTCTTGAAAAGATTGTCGGTGGCAGGGTTCAATAGGTAACGATTATCAATACGACATCGGATAATCCCGATGACGTAGCCATGGTAACACGCGTCTTGTCGATGCTCGGCACCGGGACGGTAACGGATGGCGACAATACGGTGCGGTTGACAATGCGCTCATTGGTGCAACTGATGACACCAATTGAGCAGGTATGAACGATGTCAGTTTGTCCTGTCTTGCGTACCGGACGGTCAAGCCGCAGCTTGAGGGCTGCCGATGTCATCGGAGTCGGTCGGGAAGATACCCCAAAAAATTTGTTCGAGCATCGTCCTGAAACAAATCGCATTGCAAGAAGAATAAATTGTCCTCACTGCCCATCTGCCTTGCGCTCGGGTCTCCAACAGCACCGCCATCGAGAAAGATCGAGATATTTGATGGCGCATTGCAATTGTATGAAATCGGCATATCGACATCCAAAGGCTCACTGCTGCCTGACGAGAAGATTGTCTTCGGATTGCGCCATCGCTGGAAGAAAGAGTCTATCCATCATTATAGTCAGCCTTTTTCCCTGATCGAACGAGTGCAAAGCTTGCCATAAACGCGGCGTGACAAAAAAAGGAAAAAAGATCTTATTCGCCGTGAGCAAATAGTCTTTTCTCTCATTTTATTGCGTTCAGTCCTTCGGAAACTCATTCGAAAGAGCCGCTTACTTTTTCTTAAAGTCTCGCATGCAGGTTTGTCGGATCCTGGGAGTCTGGGTCCAGCCCATTGTTTCCAGCGGACGGATTCTAAGGAGCCTATCAAGGCGCGGTTAACATGGGCTTGACCAACTCGGATCTAACGAGCATCGAAATCTGGTCACTGAAGCATTTCTTGGCCTGGCCTGAACCACCGCCCCAGCGACGGGACCTCACTCCAGGCGGATGATGTGTCGCCCGAACTCCATGTAATTTCTTTTTTTAAACTCTGGCCATGGCTGTTTTGTCGGCAGCAAGCGGCGTGCCATCGACCAGCATGCGGTGGAAGATCACGGCGAGCTTGCGGGCAAGCGCGACCTCGGCCTTGTTCTTGCGCGAAACGTAAACAGGATCTGCCCTCATACCGACAAAGGGCCGCATACCAAAATAAGTCCGAGTTCATTCTTCGAAGGCAGCCGAAACCAAATCAGGTGGTCGCACCACAAGGTCTGGACGTAGGGGGCGATCCGCAAGATAAAGGGATGCCGTCGGATTACGACGTATCCAGCCAGCAAGGTTCTGCGATGATCAACAACGTTTCAATGGCGTGCTTGGCTCTGCCGCTTCTGGTGATCTTGCCGGTTCAGCCCTTTGCTCAGGATCAAGCCCCATTGCCTAGCGTGGTGGTCGCGCCTATTCAGACCCAAGACATCACGCCGAGTTTCAGCTTTGTCGGGCGTGTTGAAGCGGTGGACCGGGTTGATTTGCGCGCCCGTGTGCAGGGTTTCATCGAGGAGCGGCATTTTCGGGAGGGTGGCGAGGTCGAGGCGGGCGATATCCTCTTCACCCTAGAAAAGGCGCCGTATCAGGTGGTGGTCGACCAGCGAAAGGCTGATCTCGCAGGCGCAGACGCCACCTTGAAAGAAATGAGCGCCGAGCTTAAGCGGAAAGAAGATTTGGTCAATCGCGGCGTGCTCTCAGCGGCCGAGTTGGATACCGCGGCTGCCAATCAGTCCACGGCGAGCGCAAGTGTGCTGCAGGCAAAGGCTGCCCTTCGCGCTGCCGAGCTGGATCTAAGCTATACCGAGATTGAAAGCCCGCTCCAGGGAAGGATAGGCGAGGCTCATTATAGCGTCGGCAGTCTCGTCGGTGCCAATAGCGAACCCTTGGCAACCGTCACCAGCATCGATCCGATTTACGTGGTCATCGCCGTCAGCGAGAAGCGGCTGATCGATACCAGACGCCAAGGCATCAATCTCGAGGATCCACCGGTCGCGCCCCATCTCGCGCTTTCCGATGGCAGCCGTTACCAGCATGATGGCCGATTTGATTTTCTCGGGACGGAGGTTAATCAAAGCACGGATACGGTTCAGGCTAGGGCGGTTTTCCCCAACCCGGATCGGCTTTTGCTGCCAGGCCAGTTCGTGAGTGTGGTGGTCCGGCAAAAGGAAACCGAGACAGCTCTGGTCGTCCCGCAGATTGCGGTGCAGGAAGATCAGCAGGGCTATTTTGCGCTGGCGGTCAATCAGGAAGACAAGGTCGAGATACGCCGCTTGCAGGTCGGTGAGCAGGTCGACAATGCCTGGGTGGTGATCGACGGCCTTGCAGTCGGAGAGCGGGTCATCGTCCAGGGCCTTCAAAAAGTCCGCCCCGACATGATCGTCAATCCCGTCACCGAGGGCAGCTAGTGGGTGGTATGACCACGTCATTGACTTTCCGCCGCCAGAGCCGGGATCGGCGGTATGCAGCCAAATTATCGAGCGTGATTTTGCGTCGATCTTCTTGTGTGGCTGTTCCACGAACGCGATGCTAGCCAGTTTCTTTATCGATCGACCGAAATTCGCGCTGGTGATCTCCATCGTTTTCCTTCTGACGGGCGGGATCGCGATCAATCTGATGCCAGTGGCCGAGTTTCCGCAAATTACGCCCCCTCAGGTTCAGGTGACAACAAGCTATCCGGGTGCCAGTGCTGATGTGGTCGAGCAATCGGTGGCGGCGCCGATCGAGGCGCAGGTCAACGGCGTCGACGGCATGCTCTATATGTCGTCCAGAAGCTCGAACAACGGGAGCTACGAGCTCACCGTAACATTCGAGGTCGGAACCGACCCGGATATCGCCGCGGTGAACGTGCAGAACCGGGTGACCATTGCGACGGCACAGCTGCCGCAGGAAGTGCGCGATCAAGGTGTCACCACCCAAAAGCAATCCGCCAACATGCTGCTGGTGATCAACCTGACTTCGCCCGAGAGTTCGCACGACGCGCTGTTTCTCAGCAATTATGCCTCGATCTACATGCAGGATCGCCTCGCTCGCATTCGGGGTGTCGGCAGCGTTTCGCAGTTCGGAGCACTCGATTACGGCATGCGCGTCTGGATGGACCCGGAGCGCCTCACCTCGCTTGGCCTGACGACAGCCGATGTCGCTGGTGCCATCGAAAGCCAGAATATTCAAGCGTCGGCAGGGCAACTTGGAGCCCCCCCATTTGAGGGCGATCCACCCTTCCAGTACACGCTCCAGGCCAAGGGCCGGCTGATCAGCGTCGAGGAATTCGAGAATATCGCAATTCGCGCCGAGGCGGATGGTTCCTTCGTTCGGCTGCGCGATATCGCCCGAGTCGAACTCGGCGCCCAGACCTACAGCGCGATTTCCAAGCTCAACAACAAGCCGGGTGCGTCGATCGCGGTCTACCAGTCGCCCGGCGCGAACGCCCTCGATGTCGCCAATCAAATTTACGCCGAACTCGATGACATCGCGGTCAGTTTTCCGCCGGATGTGACCCACAGCATCCTCTACGATACCACCAACGCGGTGCGCGCCTCGGTGCGGGAAGTGATCGAGACGCTGTTCATCACCTTCGTTTTGGTCGTCCTGGTGACCTTCCTCTTCCTTGGCGACTGGCGCTCGACGTTGATCCCGACCATCGCCATTCCGGTTTCTCTGATCGGCGCGTTCGCGATCCTTTATCTCGTCGGTTTTTCGGCGAATATGATTACCTTGTTTGCCGTGATTCTCGCGATCGGCATCGTGGTGGACGATAGCATCGTAGTGGTCGAGAACGTTCAGCGGGTCATGACCGAGACGGGCGCCAATGCAAGAGACGCTACCCGAGAGGCCATGAACGAAGTCACCGCCCCGATCATCGCGACCACGCTGGTGCTGCTCGCCGTATTCGTTCCGGTGACCTTCATGCCGGGGATCACAGGTGAACTCTACAAGCAATTTGCGCTCACGATCTGCGTTGCCGTGGTGATCTCCTCGATCAACGCCCTGACACTGGCGCCTGCCCTTTGTTCGCTGCTCCTGAAACCCGAAAGCGGCCAGGCCCGAGGGCCGCTCAAAGCCTTCGCCTGGCTGGTCGATCGGTCGCGCGATGGCTATGTCTGGGTGGTTGGAAAGCTTATTCGTTTCCTGCCGATCGCCTTGCTGATCCTGATCGGGTTTGCCGGCGGCACCTATCATCTGTTTCAAAAGACGCCTAGCGGCTTCATCCCCTTCGAGGACAAAGGCGTCTTTTTCGTCAATGTGCAGCTTCCTGATGGCGCGTCCCTCGCCCGCACCGAAGAGGTCGCCGATCAGGTAACGGAAATGCTGCTCGCGACCGACGGCATCACGGATGTCATTTCGGTCGCCGGCGTCAGCATTCTCGCGGGCGCCGCCTCGAACAGCGCCCTGATCATCCCAATCCTCGCCTCTTGGGACGAACGCACCGCCTTTGAGCAGCAGTGGTTCATGATCTTGGATGCTGTTAATCAACAACTCGCCGCCATGCCCGAGGCGACCGCCTTCGGCTTCCCGCTGCCGCCGATCATGGGACTTGGCACTGGCGGCGGTATTGAGGCTCAGCTTCAGGATTTCGAAAGCCGAAGCCCGCAAGAGCTCGCATCAGCGGTGCGCAGCCTGGTGTTCGGCGCCAATCAGAACGATGCTCTGAAAGACGTTTTCAGCACCTATTCCGCCAATGTCCCGCAGCTTTTTCTCGAAGTCGATCGGGACAAGGCCGAGACGCTAGGTGTTGAGATCTCGGAAATCTTCACGACGCTGCAGGCCAATCTCGGCTCGCTCTACATCAACGATTTCAATCTGTTCGGCAAGGTCTATCGGGTCACCATCCAGGCTGAAGCCGACCAGCGAGATTCGATCGACGATATCGACCGCATCCATGTCAGGAACGCGGCCGGCGATATGGTGCCACTCAGCACTCTGGTCGAGGTGGCACCGATCCTCGGCCCCCTTTCGATCTCGCGCTACAATCAACTGAAATCGGCAGCGATCAACGGCTCGGCCGCCGATGGACGAAGCAGTGGCGAGGCCATTCAAGCTCTTGAAGAGGTTGCCGAAGAGGCCCTGCCCGATGGTTTCGGAATCGAGTGGACCGGCACGGCTGTTCAGGAGCTTGAAGCCGGCGGGCTTGTTGTGATCATCTTTGGGCTGGCGCTGACCTTCGCCTACCTTTTTCTCGTCGCCCAGTACGAGAGCTGGCTGCTGCCGCTCTCCGTGATCACCTCCGTGGTCATCGCGATCTTTGGTGCCTTGATCCCTCTCGCTTTGCTACCCTTTCTCGACAATAATCTCTATGCTCAGATCGGTATTGTTATGCTGATCGGCCTTGCCAGCAAGAACGCGATCCTGATCGTCGAATTCGCCAAGGCGAAGCGGGATGAAGGTAGCGGTGTTCAGGAGGCAGCACTGATCGCAGCGCGTCTGCGCTTTCGGGCCGTGATGATGACGGCATTGTCCTTCATTCTCGGCGTCTTGCCGCTGGTCTTCGCAAGCGGTGCCGGCGCGGCGAGCCGTGTTTCTGTCGGCTTCGTCGTGGTCTCCGGCATGCTGGCCGCCACCGTGATCGGGATCTTTTTTATCCCGGTTTTGTATGTCACATTTCAAGGCCTGCGCGAGCGGTTCAAGCGATTGCTCGGCTCATCGCCAAGCAAGGCAGCTGGTTGATCATGAAGCGTGTCGAGCGAAGAGGGCCGCCTGGCGTTGCTAAAGAATTCTCCATTATGAAATCGAATGGATGCAAGCTGGGACCAAGTTGACACAATCATAGGCTGCGATGACAATTTCATCTCAGCGTGCTGTCACGAAAGCAATT
This sequence comes from Geminicoccales bacterium, assembly GCA_050633905.1. Taxonomy (GTDB): domain Bacteria; phylum Pseudomonadota; class Alphaproteobacteria; order Geminicoccales; family Geminicoccaceae; genus JANQPX01. The sequence continues at coordinate 105,985 of JBOEHJ010000150.1, read as the reverse complement.
GTTAACCTTTTTCCTTCTAGGCTCGTCAATCTGGTCCATGGGATCCTGGGAGTAAAAGCTCAGCCCCACTTCCCAGCAGTCGGGCGGATTCCCAGGATCTCATGGACCAAAGCTCATTATCACCGATGATGTTGAAGGAAAGGTTAAGCCCCAACGCGGTGCGAAAGGGGAACGGCCGGATCTGATCGTGCTCCACGGGGGCTCACTCGGCCCTAACATATCCAGCCACTATCACGACAAAGGTCCGCATACCCCTCGACATCAAAGTCCATTCTTCGAAGGCAGCAATAACCAAATGAGGTATTTGCACCACCCAACCTTAGCTGATCTGCTGGAGGAGGCCATCGAGGGAGGCTTTGGCGTCGCCGTAAAGCATACGGGAGTTTTCCTTGAAGAACAGCGGATTTTCAACACCTGAATAGCCACGCCCCTGGCCACGTTTGGAGATGATAACGTTTTTCGCCTTCCAGACTTCGAGCACCGGCATGCCGGCGATCGGTGAACCCGGATCGTCCTGTGCCGCCGGGTTCACGATGTCGTTGGCGCCGACGATCATCACAAAATCGGTGCTCGGAAAGTCATCGTTGATCTCGTCCATTTCGAGCACGATGTCGTAGGGCACTTTCGCCTCGGCCAAGAGTACGTTCATATGCCCGGGCAGACGTCCGGCCACCGGATGGATAGCGAAGCGGACAGTCTTGCCCTTGTCGCGCAGCCTTTTGGTGAGCTCGGAGATCGAACTTTGCGCTTGGGCGACCGCCATGCCGTAGCCGGGCACAAAGACGACGCTATCGGCGTCCTCTAGGAGCTGGGCGACATTGTCGGCGTCGGTCGGCACCATTTCGCCCTCGATCTCCATATTGCTGGCGACAGCCTCGCCGCCGAAACCACCGAGGATCACCGAGATGAAGCTCCGGTTCATGGCACGACACATGATGTAGGAGAGGATCGCCCCCGAGGACCCGACGAGAGCACCGGTCACGATCAAAAGATAATTGCCGAGCATGAAGCCGACGGCGGCGGCGGCCCAGCCGGAATAGGAGTTCAGCATCGAGACTACGACCGGCATATCAGCGCCGCCGATCGCCATCACCAGATGCGCGCCGAAGACAAACGCGATGAGCGTCATGATGATCAACGGCCAGGTGGCCCCCGTCGTGACGAAAATCAGGCCAAGCAGCAGGGAAACGACGACAGCGGCCAGGTTCATCAAATGACGACCTGGCAGTGCCAGCGGCTTGCCGTCGATCGAACCGTCGAGCTTGCCATAGGCGATGACCGAGCCGGTGAAGGTGACGGCACCCACAAACACGCCGATGAAGACCTCGATATCGTGGATGACCTGTTCAGCGCCGGTATAGTCACCGCCTTCGAAATGACTGTTGAAGCCGACGAGCACAGCAGCGAGGCCGACGAAGCTGTGGAGGATCGCCACCAGCTGCGGCATCTGGGTCATTTCGACCTTATTGGCGACGAACCAGCCGATTACGCCAGCCACTGCCATCAGCGGGATCAGGAGAAGGTAATTGGTTACTTTGGGGCCGAGGATAGTGGCAAGAATCGCGATCCCCATGCCGACCACGCCATAGACGATACCGCGCTTGGCGCTTTCCTGATTGCTGAGCCCGGAGAGCGAAAGGATGAACAGCACGCTGGCCGCGATATAGGAGGCGTTAACAAAAGTTTGTGAAAACATCTTTTTTGCGACCTCACTCAGCTTTTCTGGAACATGGCGAGCATCCGGCGGGTCACCAGGAATCCACCTGCTATATTGATCGAGGCGATCAGAACGGCGATGGCCGCCAGTAGGAGAACAAGACCGTTAGAACTCGAAATCTGCAGCAACGCACCGATCACGATGATGCCGGAGATCGCGTTGGTCACCGCCATCAAGGGTGTGTGAAGCGAGGGCGAGACGTTCCAGATCACGTAGTAGCCAACGATCACCGCAAGCACAAAGACCATGAAATAGGCGAGGAAATCAGGTGGAGCAGTGAGGCCGATCAGGGCCAGCAGGAAAGCGGCACCGCCGAACACGATGCCAGTCGTCCGCTTCTGGGCGGCGGCAGCCGCTTCGGCTTTGCGCGCCTCCTCTGCGGGATCAACCTTGGGTGCTGGCGCTGCCTTCGGGGCAACCGAGGTAGAAACCGGTGGAGGCGGATAGGTGATGTCTCCGCCATGGCTGACGGTGACGCCGCGGACCACGGTGTCCTCCATGTCGATCGTCATCTCACCGTCTTTTTCCGGCGTTAGGTCATCCAGAAGATGGCGAAGATTGGTGCCGTAGAGCTGGCTGGATTGGGTTGCCATGCGGCTGACCAGATCGGTGTAGCCGATAATCGTCACGCCATTATCCGTGACTGTTTTGTCGCCTGACACTGTCAGATCGCAATTGCCGCCTTGCTCGGCAGCGAGATCGACGATCACCGAGCCGGGCTTCATCGCTTCGACCATATCTTTCAGCCAAAGTTTTGGTGCTGGGCGTCCCGGTATCAGGGCTGTCGTAATCACGATATCGACATTCGATGCCTGCTCTCGGAAAAGGGCAAGCTGCTTTTCCCGAAATTCCGGTGAAGAAGGCTTGGCATAGCCGCCTTCAGTGCCGCTGGCATCGTCTTCGAAGTCCAAAAAGAGAAATTCCGCCCCCATGCTTTCGATCTGCTCGGCAACCTCCGGGCGGATGTCGAAGGACAGGACCACGGCACCCATGCTGCGCGCGGCCCCAATCGCCGCGAGGCCGGCAACGCCGGCACCGATTACCAGAACACGGGCCGGCGGTACCTTGCCGGCCGCCGTCACCTGGCCTGTGAAGAACCGCCCGAAATTGTTGGCAGCCTCGACCACGGCGCGATACCCCGCGATATTGGCCATCGAGCTCAGCGCATCGAGTTTTTGCGCCCGGCTGATCCGCGGCACCATGTCCATGGCCATGACCGCCTTTGGCTTCCTCTCGTTCAGCTTCTTGAGCAGCGCCTCATTTTGCCCCGGATATAAAAAACTGATGAGCGTCTTGTCCTCAGCGAGCCGCTTGACCTCGGCATCCGTGGGCGGTCGCACCTTCATGATAATATCGCTGTCTTTCCAGACATCGGCGACCTTATCGACAACCTCGACACCTGCTTCACGATAGGCCTCATCGGTGAAGCTCGCCTGCTCGCCAGCACCCTTTTGGATTCGAAGCTGATAGCCGAGCTTTTGAATGCGTCCGGCTGTTTCCGGCGTCAGCGCCACGCGCAGCTCATCCTTTTGCGCCTCTTTCGGCACACCAATCGTCATCGGCATTCGTTCATCCTTTGATCTTTTTCCCACCCGATCCGTGCCGGCACGCCCTTCATTCCAGCGGTCTGATGGGCGTGAGCGTTGCCGAAGGGCGACACGCAAAACCTATTGTCGGTCAAATGTGCGTGTTAATCAAATGGCCTTCACCAACTTTCGCCAAGACGCCCGGCCAAGGGATAAGGTTCCGGTCATTTGCGGCATATCTGCGATACCGTTCCAAAAGCGACTGTTTCGAAGACGGGGTCGAGAACCCCATCGCCATCGACAAATCAACCGCCCAAGCTGAGTGTGAAGTAACATCCGGCCAAGCATGACATTTCAAGAAATCCTTCTATTCCTGCCATTTAATTGAATAAGAACGAAATCTTTCAACTTTGTTTAGTGGCTGATCACCGGTAGAAACGATGATCTATTCCGTATTTTTTGGCCAAATATGACAAAGGACACAATGCTTCTTCGAAAAATACCATGACTGGAAAATGATGCTCTTCCGTGACGGCATCATTCGATGCGGTCCAAGGACTAGGCTCTATCATGTTCACCATCAAACAGGTACGTCATGATCGGCAAGCTCTTGAGCGGCTGATACGCGAGCACCGAATCCTTAAGGAAGCGGTTCAGCAAAGTCCTTTGAATTTTTGTGTTTACGATCAAAACGATTGCCTAGTTGCGTGGAACAAGGCGTACGAGGAACTCCACCCGGAAGCATTCGCAGAGAACCGGGAGGCAGCCGAGAAGGGTGAACTCACCTATGAGCGGCTCATTCGATACCAGATCGAGCAACAATATCCTGAAGACCAGGTCGAGGACGAGGTCTCACGCCTGGTCGCATGTCAACGTATCGCGACGGGTGAGGCGGTTGTTCGGTCATACCCGTCAGCTGGCTACCTGAAGGTTTGCAAATACCCGCTGCCAAGTGGGGCGACGGCAGGATTGGCATTCGAGATCAACGATCAAAAGCAGTCTCAAAGACAGCTTGAAGATCAAGCTCGTGCGCTGGAGCGTGCCAATGAAGACATCCGGCAGCAAGCCCTGACAGACGCGCTCACCGGGCTGCGCAATCGACGCTATGTGGATGAGTATTTTCCTGAAATCATCGCGAAGGCTTCCAAGTCCGGTTCCCACGTCGCCCTGCTGCATATCGACCTGGATCGCTTCAAGCCGATCAACGATACGATCGGCCATGCGGCCGGCGATCATGTTCTTCGAGAGACCGCTTCCATTCTGCGTAAAGCCAATCGGGAATGTGACTTCATTGCGCGCGTTGGCGGCGATGAATTCGTGATCGTTTTGGTTGGGTCATGCAGCGATCAGAGCCTTAAGGAGATAGCGGAGACCATTATCCATCGCCTGTCACAGCCCACCTACTATGAGGGCCAGATTTGCCGTATCGGCGCGAGCATTGGGATTGCAGCAGAAGCGGCGTCGCAAATCGAAAGGGATACGAGCCTCTTGGTCCGCGCTGACATCGCTCTGAATCAGGCCAAGAAAGATGGGCGCAGCTGCGTTCGCTTCTTTAACGCAGAGCTTCAAACCAAGCTGCGTCGGAAGAAGACGATCGCGGACGAGATCATTGCCGGCATCGAACAGCATGAGTTCTTCCCGGTTTTTCAGCCTCAATTCATCGCTGAAACCGAAGAGATCTGCGGTCTAGAGGTCCTTTGTCGCTGGCGCCATCCTTATCGCGGCATTCTCATGCCCGATGAGTTTATGAAGGTCGCCAAGGAAATGGCGTTGATGCCGGCAATCGATCGTCTCCTGGCGGAAGACACGCTCACGTTCTTGAAAGAACTTCAAACCCATCAGCTTCAGATTCCGAAGATCGCGTTCAACGTCGACAATCGTCGTCTTGTTGATCCAAGGCTCGTCAATCAACTCACTAACCTTCGGCGGCTCGGCATCGATGTGGCCGTCGAGCTGGTCGAAACAATGCCGCTTGATACCCTGGATAAGAACAGCAATTGGTCGATCAACCTCTTAAAGGAACGTGGCTTCTCCATCGAGATCGATGACTTCGGAAGCTGCCATGCCTCGATCGCGGGCCTCATGTCGGTAGCACCCAACGCGATGAAGATCGATCAACGGATCGTCTCCCCCATTGTCGGATCTGAACCCTGCCGGAAACTCGTGCGCGCCATTATCGAGATCGGAAGAGCGCTCGATATCGAAATTATTGCAGAGGGTGCCGAAACCGACGCTCACGTAAAGCTGTTGCGCAACTTTGGATGCCATGTCCTCCAGGGTTTTGCCCTCGCACCTCCGATGCAGATAACGGCCTTGCAATCCTTCATGACAGATCACGCTCACCGCGTGAAATCCCCCCCTAAAGCAACTGACAGGTCAGCTCAAAATCAGTCCACCCGCCGCAGGATCCGAAGCGCACAAGAGGCGAAAATCGTTCTATCCTGATCAGCGCTGGCCCGTCGTCGTTGGCCAGACCGCTTCCTTTCGGAACAAAACCCCATCGGGATCCCTGAGAGGAATGGGCTGGATCGACCAGGCCCGAGGGTGTCCTGAACGGTGGTGATAGTTTTTCGTTAGCCGGTCTTTCTGCCGTTAACGAGATTTTAACGCCTAGGCATTATGCACCGTGGTCTGGCCTATGCGATCCTGGGAGTCTGAGCATCGCCCCTTAGTTGCTGCGGTCGGGCAGATTCCCAGGATCGCATGGACCATGGGGAAACTTGTTAAGGCGTGGCCAACATGTGCTTAACTAGGGTATTTCCTGATGAGGCTGACGTCGTGTCAGTCCTCTCCCTCACCCAATCATCCACAGTGTCCGACAATATCGGGCAGTTAGGTGGGGAAGAGGACTGGTTCGGTCCGCCCAGAAAATGCTCTAACTCGTATCGAATGAACTTCGACATCAGGGCGTAGGCCACTTTTCAACCAAAATGAGGGCATCACGCGGCCTGCTTATCCTCCAGATCACCCGCAGAATCACATCCTATCGGGGGCAGGCTGATCGACTGAGCTGGAAAAGGCTCAAGCGACGCGTCTTCAACGAATTTATCCGCGACGACCGTCAGATAACTTGGCCGCATACCATCAACCCAGGCCCTTGCGATGGGCAGCCAATTGAGGTGGCCACGCCACCTAGGTTTGGTCGACTTGACCTGAGAGTTTTCGGCGAATGAACGACCAGGAGATGCCGATCGCCATGATGGTGGCTAGGATGAAAAGGCCGACCCAGGCAACGGTCTGGTATTCGCCGAGATTGAGGATTTCGTAGTCGAACAGCAGCCAGATGATGCCGGCGAAGAACAGCATGGCGAGGCCGATGCCGATAAAGCCGATCGATTCCATGGTTGCACGGAAATAGATCACATAGCCGATGATCATGAGCGCACCGATCAGGAGTTTCAGCGGCAGGTTCTCGCCGCGTGCAACTTCATCGGCATCGGTAACCCAAGCGATGAAGTTGTAGGGAGTCGGGTTGTAGGTGCCAAGAACCAGGACCAGAGCCCCGAGCCATCGAAAGAGAAAACCGCTGGGCGTCAACGTTGCCATGTGATCAAGCCATTTCTAAAGGTTCGGATGGTTGCAGCCTTGTTTGATAACGTCCGCTATGCCAGCGTCAACGGCCTAGACGGATTTTTGGGGTGCGAAACCATGGTAGATGGTGTGTTGTCCCTGCCTTTCAATCTTGACAAGGTGCAGGTAAGAGGCTCAATCGGGCTGATCGTGCTGGCATCGGATCAAACCATCGAAGGTGAATTTCGGCATTGGACTGGGTCTGCAAGCGTTTCTGTTTATCAGAGCAGAATCTTCAATGACAACCGGATCACGCCTGCAACTCTAAAGGCGATGGAAGCCCGGATCGGTGAGGCGTCGGCAGCGATCCTGCCAGGGGTGCCTTTGGACGTAATCGCCTTTGGCTGCACCTCGGCCTCGATGATCATTGGCGAACAGACGGTGTTCGAAAAGATCCGCGAAAGTCGACCAGACGTCGCCTGCACAACGCCGATCACCGCAACTTTTGCCGCGCTTGAAGCTTTCGGCACCAAGCGCATCGCCCTTCTCACGCCCTATCGGGATGACGTCAACCGAACCATTCAGCATTATATCGAAGCCCGCGGGATCGAGGTGCCGGCGATGGGCTCGTTCCATGAGGAAGATGATCGCCGCGTCTGTCGCATCGACAAGACCTCGATCCGGGACGCTGCAATTGCGCTCGGCAAGGATCCTGATATTGATGGGGTTTTCATCTCTTGTACGGGGCTTCGAACCCAGGCTGTGATCGCCGATATTGAAAAAGCTCTTCAAAAGCCAGTGACCTCAAGCAATCACGCGCTAGCCTGGCATTGCCTCCGCCTTGCCGGTATTGATGATCGCCGCGATGATGGCGGCATGTTGTTCCAACGCGATTTGGTGGTGTGACCATCTCATTTGATTCCTACCGGCTTCGAAAAAAAGAACCAGAAACCTCAATGGTATACGGTTCTCTGTCGGATTTTTTATCGGACCGACTACCAGCGGTATATTCGATACGAAAGAGTCCCAACGAGATGCACGCATACCCCTGGAATACCGGTCGCATTCTTCGAAGGCGGTGGGAAGGAAATGAAGTAGCCACGCCACTAGGCGGGAATTGAAGAGGTTAAGAGAAACGTAATGCGACCACCGATTGCCAAGACCGTCGATCACCAAACATCTCCCCATGGCTATCAGCGCAACGATCCCTATTTCTGGTTGCGCGAGAAGCATAGCGCCGATGTGACGACCTATCTGGAGGCCGAGAACGCCTATACCGAAGCGATGATGGCGCCGACAGAAGGGCTACAGGATCAGCTCTATCGGGAAATGGTGGAGCGCATTCAGGAGACCGATCTCTCGGTGCCTGTACGCCGCGATGATTTTTTCTATTACTCGAGGACCGAGGAAGGCCGGCAGTATCCGATTTTTTGTCGCAAAGCCGGCGACCTTGAGGCTGAAGAGGAGATTTTGCTGGATCTGAACGTGGAGGCGGAGGGGGCTGACTATCTGTCGCTCGGTGTTTTCGAAATCAGCCCGGATCATCGGCTGCTTGCCTATGCCACGGATACTGACGGATCGGAGCGCTACACCTTACGCGTCAAGGAACTCAGTGAAGCCGGGTCAGGCCAATGCCGTCTTTTGGATGATGCGATCGAAGGTGTTTCCTATTCAGTCGAATGGGCTGCTGACAACCGCACGCTCTTCTATACCAGTGAAGATCATGCCAAGCGCCCGTTCAAGCTTTTTCGCCATGAGCTAGGTCAGACCGGCGAGGACGCTTTGGTGTTTCATGAGCCGGATGAACGCTATCGTGTGGGCGTGGGCAAGACCAAGGATGGTGTCTTTTTGGTGCTCAGCGTCGCCAGTATCGAAACCTCCGAATGCCACCTCTTGAAGGCTGATCTCTCGGAGAATGACTTCCGTTTGATCGAGCCCAGGCAAAGCGGGCACCGCTATCGCGTCGAGCACCGAGACGGCCTTCTCTACATTTTGAGCAACGAGGATGCACCAAATTTTCAGCTAATGACGGTGCCGGTCGCAACGCCTGCGAAATGCCATTGGCTGGCGATGATCGACCATGATCCGGGCATCATGCTGCAAGGGTTGGACATGTTCGAGCGTTTCCTCGTGCTCTATGAGCGTAGAGGCGGCTTGAAGTCGGTTCGTGTCATGGGGTTTGAGGAGGGGGGGGTCCATGAAATCGAATTTCCCGAACCGGTCTATACCGTCGGTGCCGGCAGCAATCCGATGTACCGGAGCCAGACGCTGCGCTTCACCTATACGTCGCTGACCACGCCAAAGTCGGTGTTCGACTACGATATGAGAAGTCGTGATCGGGAGTTGCTGAAGGAACAGCCGGTGCTGGGCGGCTTTGACAAGGGGGATTATCAGAGCGAGCGGATGTTCGTCACCGCGGAAGACGGTGCCAAGATCCCGGTCTCGCTCGTCTATCGAAAGGGCCTCGATAGAAAGGGCGGCCATCCCTGTCTTCTCTATGGTTATGGCGCATATGGCGCCTCGAGTGATCCTACGTTTTCAAGCTATCGCCTGAGCCTACTCGATCGAGGCATGGTCTTTGCCATTGCGCATATTCGAGGCGGACAGGAAATGGGTCGCCAATGGTATGATCAGGGCAAGTTCCTCGCCAAGAAGAACAGTTTTTCCGACTTTATTGCGGCTGGACGAGCCTTGATCGAGGCTGGCTATACTCAAAGCGACCGTCTGGCGATCATGGGAGGCAGCGCCGGCGGTCTTTTGGTGGGCGCCGTCCTTAACATGGCGCCAGATCTGATGCGCGCTGCCGTCGCCAAGGTTCCCTTCGTCGACGTGATCAACACCATGCTCGACGACAGCCTGCCGTTGACGGTGCCTGAATATGAGGAATGGGGGGATCCCAACGACAAGGACTATTTCGACTATATCTTGAGCTATTCACCCTATGACAATGTCGAGGCGAAAACTTATCCGGACATCCTGGTCACGGCAGGGTTGAACGATCCGCGCGTTCATTACTGGGAACCGGCGAAATGGGTGGCGAAGCTCAGAGCGACCAAGACCGATGACAATCGGCTGTTGCTCAAAACCAACATGGGCGCCGGTCATGGAGGGGCTTCGGGGCGGTATGATGCCCTTAGGGAATTAGCCTTCGACTATGCCTTTGTTCTCGATGCGCTGAATGTTGAGGATACTCGCCAAGGCTGACGTTTGCGATGAATGAGCGGCGATGTGTGAAAAAGCTTGCATAGATATGATTTTTCTCTTTATGGTTGATTTTCTGGATTCTTATTTACGTAAGAGGGTTTCATGCGCGCGCTTCTGGTTGACGACGACACCGCGATTTCAGACCTGCTCAAAGCAGCGTTGGGTCGTGAAAACTTTCTGATCGAGCAAGTCGAGACGGCTGAGGAAGCGTTGGACGTCATCAAGCTCTATGATTTCGATGTGATGATCCTGGAAATCGACCTTGCGGATATGGATGGCGTCAGGCTGGTCCGTCGCCTCCGCGCCGGCGACCTCAATCTCCCGGTAATGGTTCTTTCGCGTCAGGGAGGAAAGCAACACACGATCGATGCGCTCAACGCCGGTGCTGATGATTATCTCACGAAACCTTTCGATGCCGATGAGTTGGCTGTTCGCCTGAAAGCGATGATCCGCCGATCAAAAGGGCATTCCGCCTCGATTATTCGCATCGGCCGCATGGCCATCGATCTGAGTTCGCGCACGGTCGAGATCGATGACAAGCCTCTGCATGTGACCGCCAAGGAATATGGTATTCTGGAGCTGCTGGCTCTTCGGCGCGGCATGACGCTGACCAAGGAAACCTTTCTCGATCATCTCTATGGCGGCATGGACGAGCCGGAGCAAAAGATCATCGATGTCTTCATCTGCAAGCTGCGCAAGAAGATCGCCGCTGTTTCCGGTCATCACACCGCGATCAGAACCATCTGGGGACGGGGCTACACCTTGGAAGAGGGCGACACGCAGGCAACCGGTCTTGCCGAGGATCCAGGTTCGTTCGCTGGTATCGGCAATGTCGCGCAGGCCGACCCCGAACCTTGGGTGCGTGAGCTGGATCTTCTGATGCTGGACCTGATTCGTGCTGCCGATGCTTGAATGACGGTGATGTGTCACGCTTCGGCTCATGCCACATTGCTCTAAAACCCCGCGCAAAAGCTCCAGGCAGGGGAAAAGGTAGGGGCAGCGGATGTCCCGCTTGCCTCGGATAATCAGCCAGGAAAGTGGCGTGACGTGGCCGACCTCCACCAATTTTTTGGCGGCGCTCGTCAACAGGATTCACTGTGCCAACGTTGTCAAGTATGGCGTAAGCGACACAAGTTGATCTTTTTGTAACAACTTACCGTAATTTGTTGTGGTTGCAGATCAAGTCGCAGCTTAGCTGACGTTTCCTGATTTTGATTTTATTAAAATTTTATCGTATGGTCGCTTTGTACTCTTTCAACTTTGTTATTTAGCTGTTCGTTCGGTTGTGGCGTCTCTGTCAGGGTCAGAAACAATCGGCGAGGCGGGAATCATGCGCCGACGGAAACCCTCTCATAACAACTGGGATGCCCCCCCTTCACCGCCAATGGAAGACGTGGTGGACGGAGAGCTAGGTCCTGCCCGGAAAGAAGGCGTACAGGACAGCCTACCTGTGCTGCATCGAGACCAGCCCGGGGTTGAAGATTGGAGACAGCCAGACGAAGAAGAAGGCCAAGAGCCGCTTGCCTTCAATCATCTGGACTTCGAAAGCAGGCGAGTTGATCTGCCATGTGATGATGATGGGCAGGTTTTCCTTGCGCCGCTTCGCCGGTATGAACCGTCAACCGACGACGATGCCAGCAAGCCATCTCTTGATGATGATGTCATCAAGCCGCCGCTCGAGACGGAGCAGGCGACGGCGGCAACGCATCTTGCTGATCAATCCCACGATACCGGGGCCGATGTGGATCTTCCACCGATCGACTTTGGCTATTTGAGCGAGGAGGTCAGCAAAGCCGGGCTGGCCGGCAAAGCGGACCAGGCGGGGCCAGGGGAGCCTGCGCGAAAGGAACCGAACGCGATCGAGGAGGCGATGATCGAGCCACCGCTCGAACCGCCTTCGCCAGAAGCGGTCATGATCGATCGTCCGATTGAGGACGATGTTACCTTGAGCCCAGCCATGCAGGGTGTTCAGAGCGTTCAGCGACGCATGGGCGAAGAACCGGCTGGTACACCCGTTCCCAATCATGCACCGCTGCCATCAACGCCCTCCTTCTCACCGCTGAACCCGCCTTCGCAGCACGTGAGCGCAATCGAGCGTCCGATCGAGGATGACGTTGCCTTGATCCCGGCAATGCAGGGCGTCCTGAGCGTTCAGCAACGCATGGGCGAAGAACCGGCCGCAACACCCCTTCCCAATCAAGCGCCGCCGCCATCAACGCCCTTCCTCAAGGCCCTTTTCGTCGGACTAGCGGCCTTCGTCAGGACAATTTTCGGCGGAATCGTTTTGGCGACGACGTCTTTCCTGGGTGGCACATACCGGTTGGCAGCACTCGTCTGCACCAAATCGTATACTCTTATGTCGTCTGTGCTCCAGCTGTCCGGCCAAGTGATGACTTTTGCCGCGTCACGTGGATGGATGCTCACAGTGGCCATGAGTTCAATCATCGTTACCGCCAGCAAGATCGGCCTGGGTATCGGCAGCCGTTTTGCGGCATCGGCGATAGCGTCGTCCCATCGAGGTATCGTCTGGTCAGCCATCCATGCCAGACGCCATGCGACCATGCTGGGCGGATGGTTGCAGATCGGGGCCAAGGTGGGTCTCGGCCTGATCGTGGCAACAGGTATCGCTCTGCTAGCAAGCCTGAGGCTCGGGCTGAAGTCTGCGATCAACATGACGGCGTCGACCTGGTCGGGGCTTCGCCATCACTGGCCGGCGGTTCGCATGGCAACCATGCAGATGCTGCGTCGATCCGGATCGGCCTTGGCCGCTCTCTGTTCCGGCACAACTAAGCAATTCATGGCATTGAACAGGAAAAGTTATCAATTCCTGAAAAGCCCTTATGGGATCCCATTAACCCCGCTCCGGCAAGTCGGCGGTCTTGGGATGTCATATCTAGGCAAAGGAAAGCTCTTTGTTATGACGACCGTTCGACAGCTTATCGCCTCGGTTGGTCCGACATTTGCGGGAATGACACGGGGCCATATGGCTGGCTTGGCCGCAAGTGGCGCAGGCCTGCTTTTGCTAATGACATCTTGGAGCGATGCCTCACCATCAAAGCGGGCCGTCGTCGAGATGCCCTTCCCACCGAAGCCTTTGGCCTCGTCACTGGCGTCAACTTACAATGAAACGCTAGCCTTCGAGTGGCCCTCGCTCAGGGCCCTTCTGGACGATATCGAAGCGAGGCCAACACCTCCTTCTGCAATCGAGAACCCGGAAGACATCGTCGAACCGGCCGTCGAAGGCTTCCTTTCGCCTGATGAGGCTCTGGCAAACTTGATCCAAGCGGCCGCCCCTCCTGATCCGGCGAGGCTCGGTGCCTCGGACGTACCATCGAACGCCGTCCCCAGAACGACCAGGTCCCTTGCAAATGGCAAGCAATCCGCCAGCGATCTTCGATTGATCACCCTGACGCTTCTCGCTGATATCGACGCGATTGCTGACATCGGCGAGTTCGCAAAGGCGGTGCGTATGGTTGGGATTGAAACCCTGATCGAACCAGGCCTGACCTACACGATGCTGGCGCCAAGTGATGATGCGTTCTTCAAGCTCGGACAGGACAAGCTCGATGCCCTCTTGGACCCAAGCGGGCATGACGAACTCAGAGCGCTGCTAAGTAACCATTTTCTGAGCGGAAAACTCCAATTCAGCGATTTTGCAGGGCAGATCTCCTCCTATCGATCCCTGGCCAACCAGCCGATTACGATTGCGGCCACAGAAGTGATCAAGGTGGACAGCGCTTCCATGATCGAAACCGATCTGAGGGCGGCAAATACCGTGGTTCACGTGATCGATGAGATCCTAACGCCGCGGGAACAGCCCCAACCTGCTCCGTCAGAGACCGAACAGGCAAGCGACATTTAGAAGACCGATGATGTTGGCGCGGCGCCAGCCCATAAAATGCTCTGAGCCGTGATGACAATTTCGATTTGATTGGCAGACACGCAAACAATTGATAACTCTTAGTTTCTAGGCTCATCGATCTAGTCCATGTGATCCTGGCAGACCGAGCCTCGCTCCACTTCCTTGCGGACGGATGGATTTCCAGGACCGCGTGTACCACAAGGGAACTTATCAAGGCGTGGTTAACGTGGGCTTAACCAATTCGGATCGAATGGATTTCGGGACCAAGTCACTCGAGTATTCTTCGACCAAGTGACGTTGGAACCGGCCCGGTACTACCACAAGATTACTTGAAGTGTGTCGACGCTATCGTTTGGAGAGAGGCCTGGGCTGACAATGCGTAAGCCTGGACGCGTTCTTCGATGGCCCCCATAACCTATGGCATGGTCATACCACTAGTTCTGGATTGGCGTGTCCGGGTAGAAGGCGCGGAAGGCGAAGGCGAAGTCGACGGTGTAGACGGCGTCGATCCAGGTTCCATCGTCGGTCTTTTCCTCGACCACGACATTGCCGACGTCTAGGCCTTGGGCGATAGCACTTCGATCGAGGGCCGAGGCCTGTCCCGGATCCCAGCGGATGCGGGTGTTGGCGTCGATAGCAATCTCGCCCCTCTCCTTGACCAAATCGAGGGACCAGGCCTGGTCTTCTACCCGCACGACGCGGGAAAGTGGGGCCACTTCGGTAGGCAGGTGGCCATTGTACAAGAAGGGCTCCGCCAGGCTGTCATAGCCGACATAAGGTGTGATGCCATAAGAGCGCATGACCTCATCATTGGGCACCAGCACCCAACCAGCCCCTGAAGAAAGCTCGCCAACACGAACCTTGAAGTTCCCAAAGGATTCGAGGCGGGCAGGGATGGCGTCGAGGGTCTGGCCGGTCATCTCACCGACGATGGCCTCACCCAGGAATTGCTGCCACCAGCTTTCGGTCTGGCGATCATACATGATCAGATCGGAGTTTCTGAGCTTGCCGGTGGTGCCAAAGTCCAACACCTCGTCGCCAAGCCGCCGGTCGAAAACGATGCCGGTATTGCAAAGCGGGCAAAAGGTGACGGCAATTGGCACGTCGCCGATGATGTCGTTGACGATCTCATGCCAGATCAGAATGCGGATTGGGTACGCCCTGGCCGTGCCGTCGATGATTACACCGATGACGGGCTCGATATCGGGGAGATCGACCTCATCCAGCTTGACGAAGACCGGATCGTCGATCGGGGGAATGCCATCTTTCGGTGGCCCGCCATCCTTGATGTCATCGAAGGAGACGCTGGCCTGATCGAAATCGGTTTTCGGCCACTCATCCACCCAAAGCCCGGGATCGTTGCCATCGATCGCGAATGCGGCAGGTGTCGCCCCAAGCCAGGCAAGGCAAAACAAAGTTGTCAGGAAAAAACGCATGACCTTAAGCTCCCGTTCTGTCCAACTTGGCCATGCCAAACGACTTGGCAAGACGATGATCTTCACAGCTCGGTGAACGCGACCGATCGACAGGCTCCGCTGGGCAAATCAACGGCTTGGTCTTATATAGCAATGGCTCGAACTCGGCATCCTGTCGACCGGGGCTTATTTTGTAAGACTTTGAGGACGAACCGATGGGCGTGCTGCCGACCTTGCTCCTGATCGCCATGCTGGCGACGCTAATGGTCCTGGTGGTCGGCCTGTTCGGTTTTTTCCAAGGGGGCGAATTTAACCGAAAATACGGCAACAAGCTGATGCGCGCCCGGGTCATGCTTCAGTTCATCGCCATCGCCCTCTTGATGCTCGTTTTACTGAGCGGCGGTTCTTGACCGGCGAACACGCCGGGCAGAAATGAACGTCAGATTTATGATAGGAGTTTTTCGCTCATGGTTCAGCTGACCAAAATCTATACGCGCGGCGGTGACGGTGGCAAGACGTCGCTGGGCAACGGCAATCGCGTCGTTAAATACGATCTCAGGGTAGCGGCTTACGGGACGGTCGATGAAGCGAATGCGGCGATTGGTCTCGCCAGGCTTTCCGCCGACGCACTCGCCGATGGCATGCTGGGGCGCATTCAGAACGATTTGTTCGACCTCGGCGCCGATCTCTGCTGCCCGCCACCGCCCGAAGGCGATGATCAGGGCCTCAGGATGGACGCCAGCCAGGTCCAACGGCTCGAAGAGGAAATCGATGCGCTGAATGGCATGCTCAAGCCGCTGGATTCCTTCGTTTTACCCGGCGGCACGCCGACGGCGGCGCATCTTCATCTGGCGCGAACGGTGGTCCGCCGCGCGGAGCGGCTAACCGTCGAGCTCGCGACTGTCGAAACGATAGGCAAGGCGGTGATCGAATATCTGAACCGTCTTTCCGACCATCTGTTCGTCATGAGCCGATATGTGAACGACCAGGGCAGGGACGATGTGCTGTGGGTTCCGGGCGCCCATCGTTCATGATGTTCTTCGATAAAAACTTGTTGAAATTCGACCAACGCGCTAGTGCCTAGAATGTTGTCACAGAATTGACAAAGATTGTGCAACGACTTAATTTTTTGTGCGGTGCAACAATCGTCATGCCAGCTCCTGATCTAACGAAACGCGACGTTGTCAGGGGTCAAAATCATGAAGGGATGCTGACGACCCATGAAAGTCCTGGTTCCAGTCAAGCGTGTCGTTGACTACAACGTCAAGATCAGAGTGAAGACTGACGGCAGCGGCGTTGATGTTGCCAACGTCAAGATGTCGATGAACCCCTTCGATGAAATCGCGAATGAAGAGGCGATCCGGCTGAAAGAGGCCGGCACGGCCGACGAAGTTGTGGCGGTGTCGCTAGGTGGCGCTAAATGCCAGGAAACCTTGCGCACAGCGCTTGCCATGGGTGCTGATCGAGCCATTCATGTCGAAACCGAGGTCGAGCTTCAGCCCCTCGCGGTCGCCAAGCTTTTGAAAGCGATTGTCGATAAGGAGCAGCCTGGCCTGGTCATCCTGGGCAAGCAGGCGATCGACGACGATAGCAACCAGACGGGCCAAATGTTAGCGGCCTTACTCGGATGGTCACAAGGAACCTTTGCGTCCAAACTGGAGATCGACGGCGACGAGGCCAAGGTCACCCGTGAAATCGATACCGGTCTTGAGAACATCAAGATCACGCTGCCAGCGATCATCACGGCCGATCTTCGGCTGAATGAACCGCGCTACGCTTCCTTGCCGAATATCATGAAAGCCAAAAAGAAACCGCTGGATAAGCTGACCCCGGACGAACTGGGCGTCGATGTCGAACCGCGCCTATCCTACCTCTCTGTTGAGGAGCCCGCCAAGCGCCAGGCCGGCGTCAAGGTCGGCGATGTTGCCGAGCTGGTGGACAAATTGCGCAATGAAGCGAAGGTGATCTGATGAGCGTCCTTGTTCTAGCCGAGCACGACAATTCGCAGCTCAATCCAGCCACGCTGCATGCGGTCACAGCGGCAGCCGGTCTGGGGGAGGATATCGATCTCTTGGTCGCCGGCAAGGCCTGCGCCGACGCCGCCACAGCTGCTGCCAAGGTTGCCGGCATCGCCAAGGTGATCCATGTGGAGCATGATGCCTATGAAATGCCATTGGCCGAGGATTATGCGCTTCTGTTGAAGGACATCGCTGCCAATTACAGCGCGATTCTCGCGGCCTCGACCACCGAGGGCAAGAACATCATGCCCAGACTTTCAGCCCTTCTGGACGTGGCGCAGCTCTCCGATATCGTCGAGGTGGTCAGCAACGATACCTTCAAGCGCTATATCTATGCCGGCAATGCGCTTGCCACGGTCAAGACCAGTGATGTCCAAAAGATCATCACGGTGCGCACGACAGCCTTCGAGCCCACAGCGGCCGAGGGGGGAAGTGCGACAATCGAACAGCGCGATGCTGCCGACGTTGCCGGCCTTTCAGAATTTGTCGGCCGCGAGGTGAGTGGTGGCGAACGCCCGGAGCTAACATCCGCCGGCATCGTTGTTTCAGGCGGCCGTGGCATGGGCTCCGGCGAGAATTTTTCGATCATTGATGCGCTTGCCGATCAGCTGGGTGCTGCGGTCGGCGCATCGCGCGCCGCTGTCGATGCCGGTTACGTGCCTAACGAATATCAGGTTGGCCAGACAGGTAAGATCGTTGCCCCTGAATTGTACGTCGCCGTGGGCATTTCTGGGGCGATCCAGCATCTCGCTGGCATGAAGGACAGCAAGGTGATCGTTGCCATCAACAAGGACGAAGAGGCACCGATCTTTCAGGTCGCGGATTACGGCCTAGTTGCTGACCTGTTCCAGGCCGTTCCGGCGTTGACAGAAGAACTCAAGAAGACCGGCTGATCCGCCCAGGAAGAAATGAAAGCTGAAGCATGACAAGTGAGGACAATGCATCGAAGGTGCCGGAGATCACGAAGATTGGCGTTATCGGCGCTGGTCAGATGGGCTGCGGCATCATTCAGGTCATGGCGCTCGCTGGCTATGACGTTGTCCTGATCGATATCAGCCAGGAACAGATTGAGAAGGCTCTGGAGCAGGTCGCCAACCTGACCGAACGTCAGGTGGCCAAGGGAACGCTTGAAGCCGGTGATCGCGACCAGGCGCTAGCACGGATCAAGATCGGGACCGATTTCAGCCTTCTCCATGACTGCCAACTCATCATCGAGGCGGCGACGGAAAACGAAGGCGTCAAGCGGGATATTCTACGTCAGGTCCTCGAGCATGTTCCCGCCGATGCCCTGATCGCCTCCAACACATCGTCGATTTCGATCACGCGTCTAGCTGCGGCAACCGATCGGCCGGAGCGATTCATCGGCATCCATTTCATGAACCCGGTGCCGGCGATGAAGCTGGTGGAACTGATCCGTGGCATCGCCACGGATGAGCCAACCTTTCAGGCCTCCAAGGCGGTCATCGAGCGTTTGGACAAAACCGCGGTCACAGCCGAGGATTTTCCAGCCTTCATTGTCAACCGCATCCTGCTGCCGATGATCAACGAGGCCGTCTACACGCTCTATGAAGGCGTGGGCAACGTCGAATCGATCGACACCGCCATGAAGCTGGGGGCGAACCATCCAATGGGGCCCCTCGAACTTGCCGATTTCATCGGGCTCGATACCTGCCTTGCCGTCATGCAGGTGCTTTATGAGGGCCTGGCCGATACGAAATACCGGCCCTGTCCTCTCCTAGTCAAATATGTCGAGGCCGGCTGGCTTGGCCGAAAGAGCAAGCGTGGCTTCTACGACTACCGTGGCGACGTACCGATCCCCACCCGCTAGTGGCGTGGCCACCTCAATTGGTTTTGACACCGATATCACCAGGATCGTCGGTATACGGCCAAGCTTGGGAGGCTGATAGTGGGTATCGTCTGTTATCGATAACCTGCTAGCGAAGGGTCGAATTCGTCGACTGAGCTAGGTCTCTTTGGTCCAGGTTTGGGCTTCGATGTGCCTGTAGCAGATCGCCTGACGAGCAGAGAATCTTCAGGTAATGATCATCTTGTAGATACTCGGCAAGAGACGTGTCCGCGAGATAGGCCTGTCCGACGAAACCACAGCTTGCGAGGCCAGTCGCGTCCGGTCCCTGGACCATGATAGTTGCCGTATCCGGCGAGCAATCCGGTCGCGTGACACTGAGTGCGCAAATCAAAATAACGGTTTTCATCATCGTCTCATCTCCAAATGAGCAGGTGACGACGACAATCTCTCTCGGACGCCGCCAGTGCTTCACATCAAATTCCTCGCAAGAAAAATGCCAGGCACATGTCGTAATCACTAATGGGTTGAATATAGGTTAAAGTTATCGCCTTTTATGTGATTTAACCCACAATCAACGGCGTTCTTACAAAGGAAGCGCGCCGGTTCCGAACCATCAAGAAATGCTCTAGGGGTATGCCTTCAATAAAGAACTCACCACTGCCCTTGAAAACTTGGCCGCATATCATTGACCTTGGCAATATCGGTGGCGATCAAATGATGTGGCCATGCCACCCAACCATGGGAAAGAGCCGTCATGCTGACGACCACGATTGGTGCTTACCCGAAGCCTGGGACTGTCCCGATAAAGGATTGGTTTCAAAAGGAAGGTGGGACCGACGATCCTAAGCCGACCGAAGGCTATGCTGAAACTCTCGATCAGTATGGCGCTGAGATCGAGAAAATCTTTGATCAGGCGACGATCGATGTGGTGCGTGAGCAAGATGATTTGGGCATCGACATTCCGACCGATGGCGAGATCAGGCGGGAAAACTACATTCATTACCATTGCCGACATCTGAAAGGCGTCGATTTCGAGGCAATGACCGAAAAGCAGATGCGCGGGCACTATACCGCCCATCTCCCGACAATTGTTGGTAACATCCTGGCAGGGCCTGCCTTTCTGGTGCGGGACTGGCAGATCGCGCAGAGTGCTACCAAAAAGCCGGTGAAGATAACCCTACCCGGCCCAATGACCATCGGCGACAGCGTCGCGGACGATTTCTACGACGATGATCCGCGAACACGGGGCGCTGCTCTAGCCGATGCGCTCAACGTTGAAATCAGACGGCTTGCCGATGCCGGCTGCCCGGTCATCCAGGTGGATGAACCCGTCTTTGCAAGGAAGCTCGATCAGGCCCTTGCCTTCGGTCTCGAACATCTGGATCGCTGTTTTCATAAGGTGAATGCAGGCGTCGATCGGACCGTCCATATCTGCTGCGGCTATCCTGACCGCCTTGATCCGGACGAGGATTATCCGAAGGCGCCGCGCGAAGCCTATCTCGACCTTGCCGATGGCCTTCAGGAAGTCGCTATCGATACCGTCTCAATTGAAGACGCCCATCGCCCGAACGACCTCACTCTGCTCGAGCGCTTTACCAGAACTAAGGTGATTTTCGGCGTGATCGCGATTGCCAATAGCGAGATCGAAACGGTCGATGCAGTGCGTGACAGATTGCAAAAGGCCATGGATCATATCGATGTCCATCGCCTGATCGCCGCGCCCGATTGCGGCCTGGGTCTTCTCGGATCGGCCTTGGCAAGAGACAAGCTCAAGGTCCTGACGACAGCCGCCCACAGCCTGCCTTGACCCGGATGCCGCTGCAAACAATCGGCGTCATCGGCGCTGGTACTTGGGGAACCGCCTTGGCGGTAAATGCAGCTCGGGCAGGACGCAGCGTGGTTCTTTGGGGTCGCGACCAGGACGCGATCAAGGCCATGCGCACAAGCCGGATCAACCAGCGCTATCTCCCCGACATCGATCTCAGTGCGGCGATCGATCTTACATCGGACCTGAATGATCTTCGGGATGTCGAGACGCTGCTATTGGTGGTGCCGGCTCAGACCATGTCGGGGATCCTCGAAAGGCTGCCATCGGGCGACCAGCCGCTGGTGATTTGCGCAAAAGGGCTGGAGCGATCCAGCAATCGGCGGTTAAGCGAGATTGTCCGAGACAACCAACCCCAGCGGCCGGTGGCCGCCCTTTCCGGCCCCAACTTCGCGCGGGAAGTCGCGCTTGGCCTGCCTGCTGCGGCAACCGTGGCAAGCGATGACGAAACATTTGGCCGTCAATTTGCCGCCGCCATGAGCCATGAACAATTCCGCGTCTATTGGACTGACGACATGATCGGCGTGGAAATTGGGGGGGCCGTCAAGAACGTCCTGGCGATCGCTTCTGGTATCGTCATGGGGCGCGGGTTTGGGGAGAACGCCAAGGCAGCACTCATCACCCGCGGCCTCGCCGAGCTCACACGCCTCGGCCGGGCGCTTGGGGCTCGGCCCGAGACCTTGACGGGACTTTCGGGATTAGGCGATCTTCTATTGACAGCCGGGAGCCTCACCTCCCGCAATATGGCGTTCGGCCACAGCATTGGCGCTGGCACAGAGCCAGTTCATTCGAGAGATGAACCGGGCATGTTGGTCGAGGGGGTTTTCACGGCTAAAGCGGTGGTCAGCCTGGCCGCTCATCATCGGATAGACATGCCGATCTGCCAGGCGATCGATGCCATTTTGGAGGGCCGACTTTCAATCGATCGAGCCATCGAAACCCTGATGACCCGGCCAATAAGGCCCGAAAATCCTTCTTAAACCTGTAATTCCCTCTTCCTGAACGCCTTAAAGGTGAGATAGAACTCGCTTCCTTAACGATTCAAACTAGTTAAAATTTGGTTAACCTAAAAAACGGTGGCCAGTTGTCATCGGCAAGAAGTCGTTTCGGGAGCAGAGGCTATGATGGTTAGTTGGTTACGGACATGGGCTTTTCCGGTCGTCGCTATAGCAGCCCTTTCCGCCTGCCAGTCACCAGGTTATCAGCAGGGCAATGCCCATCAGACCTTTGCTGCCGCACCATCTTTATGCGACCAGGTGGCGGCGCCTCGATCCTACTATCAACAACCAGTCCGCTATGCAGCGCCTAGTGCTTGCGACGACTATGTTCGTCCTGCCCGAACCTCCTATCATTATGCAAGGGCGTCGCAACCCGATGCTGCTTATCGTCCGCGCAGCTATCGCCGAACAAGCGAGCGATATGTCGCCCCATGCGGCTCGGCACCTAGATCCTCTTACCAACAGCCAGCCCGCTACGCAGCGCCTAGCGCTTGCGACGATTATGCCCGTCCTGCTCGAACCTCCTATCGTTATGCAAGGGCATCGCAGCCCGATGCTGCTTACCGTCCGCGCGGCTATCGTCGAACGAGCGAACGATTTGAAGCCTCATGCGGCCCGGCACCGAGGCGAAGCTATCGATCGGCCAGACCGAGTTACGACGTCTATCGTCCGACTCGCTATCGGACCACACGCGTTCGGCAGGAGCAGCGATATGCTCGCGGAACCTGCTGTTACTGAGCCTCATCGTTTAGTCTGGGAAAAAGCGGCAGGTTTTTCTAAATGGCCAAACAGGCTATAGGGGACGGCGTAACGGGGCTGAAGCCCTGCCTATATGGGAAACGCCGTCATGGAAATGAGAACCGTGCTGATCATCGGTGCCTTGGCCATTGGGCTTGCCGGTTGTTCATCATCGCGCCCCGAAGGTGCTATTTGCCAGGGCAATTGTGCGCTTCCTGAGGGTCCGATCACTCTCTTCGAAACGCCGGAAAACCAGGAATACAGTAAGAAATCGGGATCCCAGTTCGGCCAGATGGCTGACGAAGATTTTGGCGAACAGCTCCGAGCGTTGATGCGACATAAGGCAGATCTCGTGCCGAAAGGCGTGCCGGAGCGGGCTCTCGCCGATCTTCCGCGAACCGAAGAAGGCCGGCTCAACATCCTTGCCCTCTCGGCAGGTGGACCATTTGGCGCATTCGGTGCTGGTTTCCTGAACGGCTGGTCCAGCCAGACATCGCCTGATCTTACGAGACCAGAAGCGTTCGATATGGTCACCGGCGTCAGCACAGGCGCCCTCCTTGCGACCCATGCCTTCCTCGGCCGCGAAGGCGACGCCGTCTTGCGCGAGCAATATACCACCATATCGACCGCCGATGTGCTGCGGGAACGTTCACTTTTCAGCGCCTTGTTTTCCAACGCCCTCTTCGATACCGCACCACTTCGTCGCACACTCGAAGCCTTGATAACCCCTAAGCTTCTGGATGAGGTTGCCGAAGCCACGGACTTTTCCGACCCCGAAAAGCCGGGGCGCCTGCTTTTGGTCCTGGCGGTTAATCTCGATAGCGGCTTGCCGCAAATCCTGGACCTTGGTGCCATTGCCCGGGCAAAGAACGATCCAAGGCGGATGGAGCGCTATATCGATGCGTTAATGGCATCGGCGGCCATTCCTGTTGCCTTCCCCCCGGTTTTCATCGATGGGTCCATGCATGCCGATGGCGGCACGCGTCTCATGCTCTTCTTTAACCGCTATATCGACGAGCAACGCGCCTCGATCAAAGAAAGTGTGGTGCTAGCACCGCGTCTCGACATCATCATCAATAGCGAGCTAACCCTGGATCAGTCCTGCACTGAAAACTCGCTGATCGGCATCGGCAAGCGCAGTTTCCGCATAGTGCTGGATCAGATTTCTCTCGATAGTCTTTATCGCGCCATCGTTGAGGTCGAGCGCATCGGCGGCGATGTTCGCTATGTGACGGCGGAAGGCTCGGGTTGCACGCCACCCACCGACCCTGCTGACATGTTCCAGACCGAGTTTCTCCAATGCCTGTTTGATCACGGCGAGCGTGTTGGAAGCGGGCAAACCCCCTGGACACGTGGCACCGACGATTTCCCTGGGATCGAACTCAGCGTTCGTAAAAGTGGTTCGCCGTCCTGTCCGGCCAGTTAATGCTCTGATGATGTCAGTTGGCCCTGCGGTGGAGGGGGCGGCGATGCGCAAACCTCCAATGGTAATGCTCCAACTGGAGCAGATGGAATTCGCGTTAAAATCGCCTCAAAGAACAAGAATTGGAATACTCCACCTTATCGACCGTTTATTGTTCGAAACAGCAACACGATTCAAACAAGCGTTGAAAGGATCGCATGTGATCGGACGAACAAGTCGCGTGCTCGGCACGCTCGTCGCCCTGCTGGCTGCAGGTTGGCTGACGATGGCGCCCGCCTCGGCAGATGAGACCTACGAGCTTAACGATACCAAGCTCCAATCCTTCGTGGTCGCCGCCAAGGCCGTTCACGAGGTGGTCAAGGCCTCAGCGCATAAGATTAGTGAGGTCAAAACCGAAGAAGAAGCGGAAGCGTTACGCGTTGAGCTCGATGCCAAATTCGAGGCGGCTATCGAGAAGACCGACGGCATTACGCTTGCTGAATATAAAGAGATTCACGAAGCGGCCACCAAGGACGAAAACCTGGGTCAGCGGATCATGGAGGAGCTCCAGCCCGCAACGACCGCGCAATAAGAGCTTAAGGCCCGAGCCGGGCTGGTGTTTCTCCTCCTTCCGATGCCAAGCGCTGCCTTCCCAGATTTGCTCTTGGCCACCTCAAGTCCGCCGACCCGGCTCACGGTATTTTAGAAAAGACGACAGCCGCCGCGACATGAGTCACGGCGGCTGTTTCTTCTTTTACCCAGCCAATTTCTTGGCAAATCCACCAGCTTGGGTCTCGTAGAGGCGGCGATAGTATCCGCCGTCACGTTTGAGCAGGGCATCATGGTTGCCCTCCTCGACGATCCGGCCCTTGTCGAACACCAGAATTCGATCGACCTGGCGAACGGTAGACAGCCGATGCGCGATCACCAGGGTCGTTCGATCCTTCATCAACCGATCGAGCGCCCGTTGGATCGCAAGCTCCGAGATGCTGTCCAGCGAGCTGGTCGCCTCATCGAGAATGAGGATCGGCAGATCTGCCAGGATCGCGCGAGCAATCGCGACCCGCTGCCTTTCCCCACCCGAAAGCTTGACGCCACGCTCACCAACAAGCGTCTCGTAACCGTCGGGCAAGGCCTGGATGAAACCATCCGCTTCCGCCTGCCTCGCCGCCGATTGGATCGCCTTCAAGTCGGCATCGGGCCGGCCATAGACGATATTCTCGGCAAGCGAGCGGTGGAAAAGGATGGGTTCCTGCGGCACCAAGGCGATTCTTTCGCGTAAGCTCGCCTGGGTGACACCGGTAACATCCTGTCCATCGATCGTGATCCGGCCGCTCTCCAGATCGTAAAAGCGCTGGATCAGCTTGACGAAGGTCGACTTCCCGCTACCGGAATGACCGACCAGCGCCACCTTTTCACCGGGCTCGATGATCAAGGAGAGATCGTCGAACACCGGATCCTGGCTTTTCGGATAACAAAACCGAACCCGCTCGAACCGGATGTCGCCACGCTGGACGTCAAGGGCCTCGGCCCGCGGCCGATCTTCGATCTCGGGCGGGGTCATCGCATATTCGACCACATCCTCAAGATCGTTGACCGCATGCTGCGCCACCCGGATATGTTGCCCGACATCGCGCAGATAGCCGTTCACCAACATGAAGCTGGTGAGGACATAAGCGACATCGCCGGCACTGGCACGACCTTGCTGCCAAAGCCAGAGGCTGACCCCAAGCAGGCCAGCCTGCACGACCAACATGGTCACCGATTGGGCAACACCGGTATCGATGCCCGCCCGCCAGCAGCGGATGTGGGTCTGTTGCCAGTGATCGAGCACACCACCTAAACGGCGATCCTCACGCACCTCCGCACCGCTGCTTTTGACCAGCGTGTTACAGGTCACGGCATCGGCAAGCGCGCCGCCGAGCTTGGTATCGAAGGTGACGGCTGCCCGACGCCTTGGTGCGAAATAGGCCATGGTCATATGAACACTGACCCAGCAGTAAATCGCACAGCCCAGCGCGAACAGGGCCGCCATTTCGGGCCAGCGGAACATCATGGTGATGAGCACGCCCAACACCACAGCTGCGGATGGGATCAGATGGAAGTACAGGCTGTCGCCAAGATGATCGAAGGCCCAAAAACCACGCGTGATTTTGCGCACGGTCGATCCCGCAAAGGTGTCCCCATGCCATTCAGCGCTGTAACGCTGCACGCGCGAAAAGGCATCGGAGCAGATCTGGCGCAGGATGCGGATCGCCAGGAATGTCCAGACATAGTCTCCTCCATTGTGAAAGACGACGAACAGCAGCCTCAGCATCAAAATCATGCCGAGCGCAAACAAGGCGGTTTCGTAATTGACCGCCGTCAAGGCATCGATCATGTGACCGATGAAGATGGGCACACTGATTTCAGCGAGCATTTTGCCGCCGATCCCCAATGCCAGAACGGCAAGAATCCAGGGACGGCGACGCCAGTGCCGCCAGGAGAAGGCGAGCACGTCACGTAAGCCGGGAGTCATGGCTAAGCTCCGAGGGCCAAAATGTGCAGCCGACAGGGCGTACCATCGGCTTCAATAGGGGGGTTCGTCTGAGGTTAGCAATAAAGGCGGCGCACGAGGGTCGTGACCGCAGCGCAGGCGTTCGCCGTCAGAACGACGGGCGTCAGCTTATTGGGTGGAAAAAATCTGCCTGTGCATCGAGATCTCCTGTCAAATTTCGACCAAGAGGAACGATTTGACTAACCTCAAAGCGAAAGGAGCACAAGTGTTTTTTTAGAATGATTCCAAAAACCAGGAATGGGAACACTCCTGTGAATGTGAACAGCATCTAATTGACGTATAGGGAAGGCCTATTAATAATCGGTTAACCAAGAGTTGGCATATTCAACGTCAGATATTTGAACTGCCCTAAATTCTGGGAGGCGAGACGTGGTCATCGAGGCGATTGAAGTGACATCGATCAACGCTTGCGATCCACCTTGGCTCAAGCACTATCCTGAGGACGTCGACTGGCGACAGCATTATGTCGGTCGAGCTTTCCACGGATTGCTGGATGAAGCCGTCACGCGATTTGCCGATCGGCCATTCATCGACTTCCTCGATCGCAAGATGACCTATCGTGATGTCGATCGGATGGCAGCCAGGGCGGCGAAGGGGTTCCAGGCACTTGGCGTCGGCAAGGGCACGAAGGTCGGTCTTTTCCTTCCTAATTGCCCCTATAGCGTCATCTGCTTTTTCGGCATTCTTCGCGCCGGTGGCACGGTGGTCAACTACAACCCGCTTTATGCACCGCCTGAAATTGAGCATCAGGTCGAGGATTCTGAAACCGACATTCTGGTCACGCTCGACCTTGAAGCCCTTTTGCCGAAGGTAGCGCCTCTCCTGGCTAGAACGAGGCTCAAAGCCGTCGTTGTCGCCAAGATGGCGGATTGCCTGCCCTTTCCGAAAAACTGGCTGTTCCGCGCCATCAGACGCCAAGATATCGCCAAAGTTCCCGACGAACCACGCTTTGTCGCCTTCAATCAATTGATTGACAATGATGGCGGCTACGACCTGGTCGATACCGATCCTGAACGTGATATCGCCATACTGCAATATACCGGCGGCACGACCGGGCGGGCCAAGGGTGCCGTTCACACCCATGCGGGCCTGGTGATCAACGCCGATCAACTGGCTGATTGGGCCCATGATTGCACGCCTGGCGAAGAGCGGATCCTGGGCGTGATTCCCCTGTTTCATGTGCTCGCAATCAGCACAGTCTTGACCTACGGCACCAAGATCGGCGCGGAGCTCATCTTGCTGCCACGCTTCGATGTGGATCAGGTACTTGCGACCATTTCAGCCAAGCGCCCAACCTTCCTGCCTGGCGTGCCGACCATGTACAATGCCATCAGTAGCCATAAAGACATCGAGAAGTTCGATCTGACCTCGATCAAGTTCTGCATCTCGGGTGGTGCACCCTTACCTCAGGACATCAAGGAAAATTTCGAACGCCGCGCCGGCTGCGCCCTGGTGGAAGGCTACGGTCTTACAGAGGCCCCAGTCACCCATTGCAACCCGATCAACGGCCTTCAGAAGATCGGCTCTTTTGGTGTGCCCATGCCAGGCACCAGTATCGAAATTGTGTCGCTGGACGATGGTGAGACCTTGATGCCGCAAGGCGAGCGGGGCGAAATCTGCCTCATCGGACCGCAGGTCATGCTGGGCTATTGGAAACGCGAGGATGAGACGGCTGGTGTCATCAAGAACGGCAGGCTGCATACCGGCGATGTCGGCTATCTTGATGAGGACGGGTTCGGATTCTTGGTCGATCGACTGAAGGAACTGATCATCTGCAGCGGTTACAATGTCTATCCGAGAATGGTTGAAGAAGCGCTTTATTTAAACCCGGCGATCGCGGAAGCCGCGGTTTGCGGCATACCTGACGATTATCGCGGCGAGACGGTGAAAGCCTATATCGTTCTTAGGGATGGCGCGACATTGACGGAAGCCGAGCTGCTGACCTTTCTCGGGGATAAACTCTCCAAGATAGAAATGCCGAGGGTCATTGAGTTTCGCGAAGACCTGCCGAAATCGGCCGTTGGTAAGATCCTGAAGAAGGAGCTCCTGCGCGAAGAACGAGAACGGACCGGGGCGGAACGATGACGGAACCAGGTCATGATCTGGTGACAGATGGCGCCCCATCGACCTTTGGTATCAGCGAGCTTGCCAAAAGCTTCAATATCACATCACGCACGCTTCGCTTCTATGAAGACAAAGGATTGCTCAAGCCGCATCGTAAGGGTAAGACGCGCCTTTATAACACCCGCGATCGAGCGCGCCTTCAGCTGATCTTACGTGGCAAGCGTCTCGGATTTTCGCTCGCCGAAATCAGTACCTGGCTCGATCTCTATGCGTTGGAAAATGGACAGCGGCGCCAATATCAAGTGTTGCTGATCGAGAGCCGAAGGCGCATCACAGAGCTTGAGCAAAAGCTGAGCGATCTTGAAGACACACTCAGGGAGTTGAAGGACATCGAGAACGTCGCCTTGCATCATCTGGGAACAAATGGTGCAGGCACCCATGATCGTATGTCCCCTATCCCCGATCCCCCCATACATCGCGTGGCAGGAAATCCCGCCGTCGGTCAAGAAGGATAGACCCATGAAAAATGTCGTGATCGCGGGCTACGCTCGCTCCCCCTTCCATTTCGCCCATAAGGGTGATCTCGCGAAGGTTCGACCCGATGACCTCGCAGCGCAGGTTGTGCGCGGGCTGATCGAGCGTTCGGGCGTCAAGCCCGAGGATATCGAGGACATCATCGTCGGCTGCGCTTTTCCTGAAGGCGAACAGGGTTTCAACGTCGCGCGACTGATCGGTTTTCTGGCGGATCTCCCTCTATCCGTAGCGGGTGTGACGGTGAACCGGTTTTGTGGCTCCTCGATGCAGTCCGTCCATATGGCGGCAGGCGCCATCCAGCTCGATGCGGGCGAGGTTTTTGTCTGTGCTGGCATCGAAAGCATGACACGCGTCCCGCTTGGCGGCTACAACCCGATGCCAAGCCCTGATTTGATGGAAAAATACCCACAAGCTTATATGAGCATGGGCATCACCGCGGAAAACGTCGCACGCCAATATCAGATCACCCGCAATGACCAACAGGAATTCGCGGTGAAGAGCCATACCAAGGCAACTGCTGCCCAAGAGGGTGGAAAACTCAAGGACGAAATCGTCCCGATCAAGGCGAACGGTCATAACATCGACGCAGATGGCTGCATCCGCCCAGGTACCGACCAAGAAGCACTCTCCGGTCTGAAGCCGGCCTTTGATGAAACCGGCACGGTCACCGCCGGCACCTCCTCGCCGCTGACCGACGGCGCCGCCGCCGTGCTGGTGTGCACGGAAGACTATGCGATGAAACATGGCCTCGACGTGCTGGCCCGCTTCAAAAGCGCTGCTGTCGCCGGCTGCAAGGCCGAAATCATGGGTATCGGTCCGGTTGGGGCGAGCAAAAAGGCGCTGCGGCGCGCAGGCCTCGACATCGGCGACATTGGGGTGATCGAGCTCAATGAGGCTTTCGCCTCGCAAGCGCTCGCGTCAATGGGCGACCTTGGCATCGATGAGACGGTCGTCAATCTGGATGGTGGCGCACTGGCGCTCGGTCATCCGCTTGGTGCGACTGGCGCTAGAATTACCGGAAAAACGGCGGCGCTCTTGAAACGCGAAGGCGCAAAATACGGTCTTGCCACCCAGTGTATCGGCGGTGGACAGGGGATTGCTACGGTGCTGGAGGCGGTCTAGTGGCAATCCAGAAAGCCGCCGTCATCGGCTCAGGCGTCATGGGAAGCGGCATCGCCGCCCAGATTGCCAATGCCGGCATACCCGTACTCCTTCTAGATATCGTTCCCGGGGATGCCGAAGACCGCAGCGTGCTCGCCAAAACAGCTTTGTCCAAGGCGGCGAAAACCGACCCCGCCCCCTTCATGAGCAAACGTGCCATGAAACTTGTCGAGCCCGGCAATCTCGAAGACGACATGGACAAGCTTGCCGATGTGGACTGGATCGTCGAAGTCGTCATCGAGGATCTCGCGATCAAGCAAGAGCTCTATCGCAAAATCGAAATCGGGAGAAAGCCTGGCTCGATCGTCTCTTCCAACACATCGACATTGCCCTTGTCGAAACTCACCGAGGGCTTACCGGATTCATTCAGTAGCGATTTCCTGATCACCCACTTTTTCAACCCACCCCGTTATCTCCGCCTCTTAGAAGTAATCGCCGGCCCGAAGACGAACAAATCGGCGCTTGAGGCCGTTGCCTCGTTTGGCGACCGCATGCTTGGCAAGACCATCGTGCACTGCAAGGACACGCCGGGCTTCATCGGCAATCGCATCGGCGTTTATTGGATGCAGGCGGCGTTCACCGAAGCCTTCGACATCAACCTTCCGATCGAGGAAGCGGATCTCGCCATGAGCCGCCCGCTTGGCATTCCCAAGACCGGGATTTTCGGCCTCGCCGATCTGGTTGGCATCGATCTGTTGCCCTATGTCGCAGGCAGCCTGCGCAGCGCCTTGCCCGAGGGCGATGCCTTCCACGTCATCGACAAGGACCAGCCGCGCATAAAGACGATGATCGAGACCGGCTATACCGGCAGGAAAGGCAAAGGCGGGTTCTATCGCCTCAATCGAGAGAACGGCGGGCGGGTCAAGGAAGCCATGGATCTCGCGACCGGCACCTATCGGACCGCCAACAAACCCCGCCTCGAAGGCGTTGATGCCGCAAGAAAAGGCGGCCCCCGCGCTCTCTTTGAAAGCGATGAGCCAGCGGCAGCCTGGGCCAGGCGGGTCATGAGCAAAACACTCGCCTATGCCGCCTCGCTGGTGCCGGAAATCGCCGATGACATTACCGCGGTCGATGACGCGATGAAGCTCGGCTATGCGTGGAAATGGGGCCCCTTCGAGCTGCTCGACAAGATTGGCCCCGCCTGGTTCCGCGAGCATCTAGCCGCTGCAGGCGAACCTATTCCTTCGCTTCTTGAGAAGGTCGGAGATGGAACCTTCTATAAGGTCGAGAAAGGGCGACTGCAGCATTTGACGGTCGATGGGCGCTATCAGGATGTCCTACGCCCGGATGGCGTGTTGCTCCTTGAAGATGTGAAGCGTGCCGCTGAGAAACCACTGCTCAAAAACGGTGCCGCCAGCCTTTGGGACATTGGCGACGGTGTCGCCTGCCTTGAATTTCACACCAAGATGAACGCGATCGAGCCCGATCTTTTGGATCTATTGAACAAGTCGATCGGGTTGATCGGGAAAGAAATGAAGGCGCTCGTCATCTATAATGAAGGCTCAAACTTTTCTGTGGGTGCCAATATCGGTCTCGCACTTTTTGCCGCCAATACAGCTGTCTGGCCGATGGTGGAAGACATGGTCGCCAAGGGCCAGAAAACTTACAGAAAACTGAAATACGCCCCCTTTCCCGTGGTCGCCGCACCTTCCGGCATGGCCCTCGGCGGCGGCTGCGAGGTTTGTCTCAACTGCGATGCCGTGCAGGCGCATGCCGAGACCTATATGGGCCTGGTTGAAGTCGGCGTCGGGGTGATACCCGCCTGGACGGGCACCACTGAAATGATCACCCGCTGGATGCAGTACGACAAACGCCCAGGCGGACCGATGCCGCCGATTTCCAAGGTGTTCGAGGCCATAGGAACAGCCCAAGTGGCCAAATCGGCGGCCGAAGCAAGAGACATGCTTTTCCTACGGGGTCATGACGGCGTCACCATGAACCGCGATCGCCTCTTGCACGACGCGAAAGCCAAGGCCTTGGCGATGGTCCAGGACTATCAGGCCGCTGAACCGATGGACATTGCACTGCCCGGCCCGACGGCCAAACTGGCGCTGGAGATGGCGGTGGAAGGCTTTCGGCTACAGGGCAAAGCGACTGCCCATGACGAAACCGTGTCATCGGCACTGGCCGACATTCTATCCGGTAGCAAGACCGATATCACTGAAACCGTTGCGGAAGATGATCTCTTGAAGATGGAACGTCAGGCCTTCATGAAGTTGATCAGAATGCCCGCAACGCTCGCTCGGATCGAGCATATGCTCGAAACCGGCAAACCGCTTAGAAACTAGGGGGAGAACGACGAGATGACCGAGTATGCGGCTCCCCAACGGGACATGCAGTTCATCCTTCATGAACTCTTGAACGTCGAGCAGCTGACCAAGCTGACCGGCTATGAAGAGGCGACTACGGATGTCATCGATGCCATTATTGAAGAATCTGCCAAGGTCGCCGAGGAGGTTCTTTTCCCACTGAACCAGCCAGGCGATCAGCAAGGTTGTGTCTTTGAGAATGGCGTCGTTCGAACACCGGATGGCTTCAAAGAAGCCTATGAGCAGTTCACCGAGGCCGGCTGGTCAGCCCTCTCAGCCGACCCTGCCTATGGCGGTCAGGGGTTGCCGAAAGCGGTTCGCTTGTTGGTCGATGAAATGGTGTGTTCGGCCAATCTGTCCTTCGGCATGTATCCTGGCCTTACGATGGGGGCCTACAATGCTATCCACAAGCATGGGACCGAGGAGCAAAAAGCACTCTATTTACCGAAGATGGTCGAAGGCCGTTGGAGTGGCACGATGTGCCTTACCGAGCCGCAATGCGGCACTGATCTTGGCCTGATCCGGACCAAGGCTGAACCTGGTGAGGACGGCAGCTTTGCCATCACGGGCACAAAGATCTTCATCTCTGCCGGTGAACACGACCTGACGCAGAACATCATCCACCTCGTGCTAGCGCGTCTTCCCGATGCTCCCGAAGGCATCAAGGGGATCAGCCTGTTCCTGGTGCCGAAGTTTCTGCCGAACGAGGTCGGCGAGGTCGGCCCGCGCAACAGTGTTGCGTGTGGCTCGATCGAGCACAAGATGGGTATCAAGGCGTCGGCCACCTGTGTGATGAACTTCGATGGCGCCAAAGGCTGGCTGGTGGGTGAGCCTCATCGCGGCATGCGGGCCATGTTCACCATGATGAACGATGC
This sequence comes from Geminicoccales bacterium, assembly GCA_050633905.1. Classification (GTDB taxonomy): domain Bacteria; phylum Pseudomonadota; class Alphaproteobacteria; order Geminicoccales; family Geminicoccaceae; genus JANQPX01. Next base: position 72,463 of record JBOEHJ010000150.1, on the reverse strand, counting down.
GCGCCTCGAAGTCGGTATTCAGGGGCTTGGGGTCGCGGAAACCGCGTATCAAAGCGCTGTTACCTATGCCAGGGACCGACGGCAGGGGCGCGCTTTGACGGGGACCAAAGATCCAGAAAATTCTGCCGATTCGATCATGGTCCACCCCGATGTGCGACGCATGCTGCTCACCATGCGCGCTTTCAACGAAGGAGCAAGGGCGCTCGCCTATTGGATCGGCGTGCAGCTCGATATTTCGGAAAAACACCCCGATCCGGAGGTACGGCAGGCTGCCGACGATCTGGTTGCCCTGATGACGCCGATCATCAAAGCTTACTTCACTGATGAAGGGTTCCATAACGCCCATCTCGGCATTCAGTGTATGGGCGGACATGGCTATATCGCGGAATGGGGCATGGAACAGCTCCTTCGCGATGCACGCATTACCCTTCTTTATGAAGGTGCCAACGGTGTTCAGGCTCTCGACCTGATCGGGCGCAAGCTGCCATCACATTTTGGCCGCCTGCTTCGACGCTTCTTCCATCCCGTTATGGCCCTTATCGAAGAGCACCAGACTGATCAGGACCTTCAGGAGTTCGTGCTGCCGCTCGCAAAAGCCTTTTCCAGGCTCCAGCAGGTGACGCTCCATGTGGCCCAGCAGGGATTAAAGAACCCAGATGAGGCGGGTGCGGCTTCGGTTGACTATCTCAGGCTTTTTGCACTCGTATCGCTGGCGTTCATGTGGACGAAGATGGTCAAAGTCGCCCGGGAAAAGCTGAAAGCCGGCGCCAATGGCGATGCCAGCTTTTACGAGGCCAAGATCGCAACAGCCCGTTTCTTCATGACCAAAATTCTGCCGGAAAACAGCGCGTTGTTTGCGCAGATCATGGCGGGCGCCGAACCGATCATGGCCTTCGAAGACGACGCTTTTTGATGCCGTCCAGGGATGCCGGAACCCTTAGGGGCGAGGCCAATATCGTCAAATACGTGATGCAGCGTCCGAATAGCTTGGGGCCTGGAGGCTATTCGGACCATCGCAAGCAAAGCTCCAGCCTCATGCTGGTCAGTATCGGTGTGATCATCTGCTATTGGTTCGGCGCGTTTCTCCATACCAGCGAAGTCCTTGCCTGCACGGCACCCACCGATCAGGCGGTCTATGCCATCAATCACGAGACTTATGGCAAGATTGGCAGCCATACGCTGAGCTTTCACTGCAACGGCGATGATCTTGTCGTGGAGACTGATGTCAAAGTCGATGTGAAAATCGTTTTCGTCACCGTTTACAAACGCCGCGCCCGATATCGCGAAGTCTGGCGGCAGGACAAGCTCATCGCCTATGACGCCTGGACTGACGAAGCCGGCGATGAATACCTCACCAAGGTCCGGATCGAAGATGATCAAATGGTGATCGATGGCGTCGAGAAAGGCCAGCGTGTGTCGCCCGATACGGTGCCAAGCAACCCATGGAATGCCGATGTCATCGACCGTAATCTACTCTTTGGCATGAAGGATGGCCGCCTGCTGCAGGTAGATGTCGAGCCTGCAGGCGAGGAGGTAATCGAGATCGGCGAGAAAGCGATCCGAGCCAAGAAATATGTGGTCAGCGGCGATATTCAAAGAGAGCTTTGGTATGATCATGCCGGCAACTGGCTCCGCTGGCGGCTGGAAAGCCGAGGCAACATCGTCGACATCATCAAGCAATGATTCTTCTTGTTACTTTTAGAGCCCGCTGGATGACGTTTCCGACGGGCTCTCGTGATACGTTCGAAATGAAAGAGTCCCGACGAGAGGCACGCATACCCCTGGATTTTCAGGCTCTTTCTTCGAAGGCGGTGGGAACCAAATGATGTGGTCACACCACTAGGAGAAGCAAAGATGCCGGCTAAAGCCCGCTCTTAAAAATGACGAGGAACTCAGATTTGGGATGCATCGGCATCAGATGACTGGGTCACACCACCGGTGTGATCAGGTCTTTGCCGGCGGCATAAGCATCCAGGTTGTTGAGCATGAGTTCGCCCATCGCTCGTCGCGTATCCACCGTGCCACTTGCGATGTGAGGCGTGAGTACCACGCGATCGCTGGCGATCAGCTTGGCCGGTACATTGGGTTCATCAGCAAAGACATCGAGAGCAGCACCGGCAATGACACCATTGCTGATCGCCTCAACAAGCGCTGGTTCGTCAACGATCGAACCACGAGCGACGTTGACGAGCATCCCATTTTTGCCAAGGGCTTCAAGCACGCTTCCGTTGACAAGCTTGTTTGTACTGCTGCTGGCGGCGGCGGCAACGATCAAAACATCCACGGCCGCTGCCAGGTCTTCAACCGAACCACGGCGCGTATAGCCAACGCCTTCTTGGTCAACGAGATCGTAATAGTCGATGGCAACATCGAAGCCCTCAAGCCGTCTTGCAACAGCTTTGCCGATGCGCCCCAGACCCAAAATGCCGAAACGAAGGGCCGAGAACTTGCGTCCTAATCCCAGATTGCCCTTCAGCCATTTGCCTGATCTTACAAACTGATCACCCTCGGTGATCTTTCTCGTCAGGTCCAGCGTCAAACCAATGGCGAGATCGGCAACGTCAGCGGTCAGCACGTCTGGGGTATTGCTTACTCGGACATTGCGTGACTTGGCCATCTCCAGATCAACCTTGTCGAAACCGACCCCGTTGATCGCGATCATCTCAAGATTTGGCAACCGGCTGATCACGTCGGCAGGCGCACCCAAATGACCACCGGTCACGACGGCCCTTATCGTCGAGGCGATGGCATCGAGACCGGGATCCGCCATGTCGAAGACAGGATGAACCTGATAATTCGCCTCAAGCGTTTTTTGGATCTCCGGCATTAAGGGACAGCGTAGAAGGACCGGCACCGACATGATTTTCTCTCCGTTCGTGATCTCTCAGCCAGCGGTGTGGCCACAGCATGGGGTCGAACGGTTTGTCTGCCGATAAACTCCGGAGCAAAAACCGTTACGTTCTTCGCCAAGCCACCCGTTGAATAAACTTGTCTTAACTGATCGGACAGCGCATCGCGAGGGCTAAAGCGTTGCCAGAACACCGCCATCAACAGAGATGATCTGGCCGTTTGTGAACTTCGACGCTTCGGAGGTGCGGTAATCAACCGGGCCTGGCTCAACAGCGTTTCGAAATTGCCTGGGCCGATGCGGCATTCGCTCAGACCACCGATCGCCTGGATCCTAGGGTGTACGGCAAGGTTTTCGACGCTGGTCAAACGACCCTGTTTATAAGCTGAATAGCGATTGATCGACAAAGCATGTTGATGTTTCATGGGGTCCCAGCGATGAGCTACGCTTGCAAATGCCGAAGAAATCGGCATCGATGTCGACCTGCCGCTCATCAGGCGGGATGACGAGGAAGGAAAAAAAAATTGGATGATTTTTCGATAATTGATCCCCGTTTCGGCAGCTATGTCATGGGTAATGCACCCGTGGAGAAGATCGCGACCGGATTTCGCTGGGTGGAAGGTCCGGTCTGGATCGGCGATGCTGGCTGCTTGCTGTTCAGCGATATCCCCAACAACCGGATCATGCGCTGGATTGATGGTATCGGCGTCAGTGTTTATCGGGAGCCATCCAACTTCTCGAACGGCCATACCAGGGATCTTCAGGGACGATTGATCTCCTGCGAGCATGGCAGCCGCAGGGTCACCCGGACCGAGCATGACGGCAAAATCACGGTCCTCGCCGATCAATATGATGGCAAACGTCTTAACTCACCGAACGATGTCGTGGTCAAATCCGATGGCAGCCTTTGGTTCACCGATCCTCATTACGGGATCATGACGGATTACGAAGGCTACCGCGCTGAACAGGAACTACCCTGCAACGTCTATCGGATCGACCCTACAAGTGGTGCGTTGGAGGTGATGATCGGTGACTTTGCCTGCCCCAACGGGCTTTGCTTTTCCCCCGATGAAACTAGTCTTTACGTGGCCGATACAGGCTTGATCTTCGATGCTGATGCCGATCGTCACATCAGGCGTTTCGAGGTGGCAGGCGATGGCAAGTCATTGAGCGGTGGCGGTATCTTCTACCGAACCGATGTTGGCTGCGCTGATGGTTTCCGCGCCGATCAGGATGGCAATATCTGGACAAGCGCCGGTGATGGCGTCCATTGCGTCGATCCTGAAGGGGCGCTGCTCGGCAAGGTGCTGATTCCCGAGACAGTTTCCAATGTCTGCTTTGGTGGCCGCGCCAAAGCCCGGCTGTTCATGACGGGCACCACCTCGGTGTACAGCGTCTTTTTGAACCGAAACGGGAATCAACACCCTTGACAGTCAACCGGCGAGGGAAGGTGGCTCGACAAAGGTTCGAGCGATCATCTCTCTATTGTGCGCCGCCTATCAAAGCGATGATTGTGGGCGCGAGGCGATGACGCCGGCAAGTAAGAAAACTACTTCAAAAGCCCTTTCAGGAGACTGCCTGCTGGCGAGTCGCCGCCGTCCTGATCGCCTTTTGCCAACCCTTCCAACAGACCCTTCGCGTTGTCTTTGTCAATCGACTTCAACTGCTTCTTAAGATCCTTGCCGGATTTGCCAAGATCCTTGACCTGCTGCTCGACATTCTCTTTGAGCGCTCCCGGATCTTTGATCGCCTGATCGATCACGCCGCTGAGATCGGGTTTGTAGTCAAGGTTGTCGAAGGGGCCTGTGACCAGGACAGGAACCAGAATACCGGCGACCTCAGTTTCACTTCCTTGACCTTCCAAGGTCGCTGCTGCCTTCGGATCGATCCGATAGTCGACTCGCTTTGCTGGGAGATCGACCTTGCCTGAACCGTTGATGCGCAGCGCTGGAGCCTGCAGGCTCAGATCCTCGTTGCTCAAGATGCCGTCTTGAATGATGAAACTTCCTGAAAGCTCGGCGAAGTCGGTTTTTCGCGTCTCCCCGGCTTCCGCGCTAAGAAACGCGGAGCTAGCATTCCGAACCATGGAAGCAATGTTGATCCCTGTGATGGCACCATCGGCAAACACGATCTTGCCGTCGCCATTCAGTTTCTGCACAAGGTCACGTTCGCTCCCGCCGCTGGTGGTCAAACCGAATTCAGCACTTGCAATCCCCTCGATCCGATCAAACTCGGCGGCATCCGTAAGAAACGGCAACGCTTCAAGACCACGAAGCTCGAAGCTCTGCTCGATCTTCGGCTTGCCTTCGACGGATGTCACCATGAGCTTGCCCTGGCCGCTTCCCTTATAGAGGGCAAACTCCTTAAGCTCAGCGGTCATTGCATTATTGGCCATCGCCAATGCGAGTACGGTGCGGTCCAGCTTCAAGTCCTGAACCAGCAACGAGGCAAGCGTCAGCTCAAACGCCAGATCCACCATATCCAAGGACGGCATCTCGATCGGATCATCCGACCAGTCGGTGCTTGCCTCTGCCGCCTCGCCGCCGCTTGCGTCGCTTGCGTCGCCGGGTGCCGATTCTTCGGTGGAAGCCGGCATATAGGGGTTCAGATTGACCGCACCCAAGTCCAAACGTCCTGTAACTTTTGGCACGGATCCACCGAGTTCGGCGGTCACTTCGCCCTTGCCCTGAATTTGATCGAGGCTAATGGTGGCATCGGTGAACGCAACACGCTCTGCTGAACCATTCAGCTTGCCGGCGATGGTCAGCTGCTCCAGACCTTCGCCAGCAAAGTCGATCGGTTCAGCTAGCCAGGCCACCAACTTTCTGATGGAAGGCACCGAAAGGTCGATGTTGCCAGCCGTGCTCGGCGAGCCCTGATTTTTCAGATCACCAGCAAAACCGAGCTGCACCAGTTCAGACTTGATCCCCAGCTTGAAGGCGGATTGATCGCCATCCAGGACTGCGCTCGGCTTGTTGAGCCCAAGATCAAGCTCGACGGTCTCACCCTTGTAGTCCAGGGATCCCAGCATCTGTAGAGGACTGTTGATGTCTTCAAGGCCAAGCGTCACATTGATCGCCTCAACCTTCTCTTCTGTACCGGCCGCGTGATCGACGAAAGTCAAACGGCCATTATCAAGGCGGATATCGCCGAGTTTCAGCTCACTGATCGGCAGGCTTGAAGAGCCTTCACCTTCAGAATTTTCGCCTTCTTCGTCACCGCTCGTGGCCGGTTCTGCCTCACCAGCACCCGCCATCTCCCAATTTGGCTTGCCATCAGCATCCACTTCCAGGTGAATATCCGGCTCGATCAGAACGAACTCGCTGACCTCGACAGTTCCCGAAAGGAGAGGGAGAACCTTTAGGACGACCCTTACTTCGTCAAGCGACACCATGTCTTCGACATCGCTGCCCGGCCGATTAGCGAAATGGACATCGCCTAGCTTGACGGCGACATTGGGCAGGATCGAGAGGTTGAGATCGCCATCAATGCTGAGCTTTCGACCCGTAGCACTTTCGACCTGAGTGGTGAGCTGCGATTTGATGGTCTCGCTCGGGATAAGGTAGGGGACGGCGACGATCGCACCAACCACCACCAGCACGAAAACACCGAGAATGAGCAGCAACTTTTTCATCATCAATCTCGCAGGCCATGGGCCATCGTCAGGGTTAAGCTAGCGGTGCGACCATATCGGGAGAAGATCGCCAACCAAGAACGCGTCCACTTTTCGGATGACCTATTAGCATAGGGGGCCGAGATGAACCCTTGCTGACCACCACGAGCGAGGGATCAACCTGCAAGGCTAGTCTAGTGTTCAGCAAAGAAGGGTCCATGAAGGCCTGTTCAAAAGCGGGAGCATGTCGTCATAGGCGAGCAGATGTGTTGGGAGAATCAGTTGGCGTTATCAAACCACTAGCTAGCTTCACCGAAGACGCGTTTCAAGAGCGCTGTGGTCTGTTTCAGTGGATCCTCGCGGATCGCGGCCTCCTCTTCGGCGAGATAGAGGAAGAGCCCGTCCATCGCCCCATCCAGAACATGGTTGGTAAGATTGGTCTTCAGATCCGGGAGGAAAGGCGCTGCCTTCGCCTGATCGATGATGCTGTCATAGGCACTAACCGCACCCGCCTCGGCAAGGGCTGTATCGATGATCGGCCGCATAGCATCGTTCAACGACCCGCGCGTGGTTCGATCCAGATAGCGAGTAGCCGCATCGTTCTCACCTTGATAGATCCCATTCACGTCGTCGAAGGTGAGCTTGGTGATAGCCTCCCAGAAGATATCCTTGGCAACGGGTGTCGCCTGTTCGGCAGCGCGATTGACGCGAAGTTCCAGATCGTCGATCAGTCCTGATGCACCGATCAACCGAAGCGAGGATTGTGCCTGGGCAAGGACACTCGGCAGGGGAATGCGGACTTGGGGATCAGCATTGAAGCCGTCTTCGACGCCAAGGGTCGACACGACCCGACCGGTTCCCACCCGCAAGGCTTCCTTCAGTCCAGCGGCGATTTCGCTGCTGCCGAGCGTGCCGCCATCGGCGCCAAGGACACTCTGCAGCACTTGGCCAGCAGCACCGGTCAAGGCTTCATTGCCCTCACCATCGGCACATCCGGCGAGGGAAAGAACGAGGATGGAGGGCAGGAAAAAACGACGTCGGCGGGCCTTATCAGAACACATCATTTCGACAATCCACGAAGCATATTAGCCATGCCTTGCCCACCACCGCCTCGTCTCGAACGACGAAGCGCTGGCAAGCGCAGCAGACATGGTGGTGCAGTACAGATGACGATCATCACGATATCGAAGGACAGCTAAGCGCTAGCTTTCAAACGTGATTTCAACGCGCCTGTTCTCGTCGATGTTGTCGCTTTTCACGGTTTCGCCCCAGGAATCGACGGTGATGGAGGCTGCCGGCACGCCCTGCTGGATCAGGGCCTTAGCGACCTCGCGCGCCCGCTTGTCCGCAAGTACCTTATTCTCTTCGGCCGTGCCGAAGCGATCGGTATAACCAACGATCAGGATTCGCGTAGGCTGGAGCAATTCAGCATTGCGCTTAACCTTGGCAAGAAGATCCATGCCATCAGGGTCAACCGTCGTGCTACCGGTCGCAAAATAGATGTTGTAGGGAGCACCTTCATCGATCACGGCACTCTCAAGGAGGTCAAGGCCCGCCATCAGACGATCCTTGCATTGGCTGGACGGGCTTTCCGCGCCAGCACCGCTGCAGTTCGCCGATGACTGTGATTGCGCCTGCAGTTCATCAAGCCAGCAATCGTAATCGACCTGGGCATCGGCGGCGGCGGCTGGCGCTTGGAAGCGGCCGCCATTTTCCAACAAATTGACGAGACGTTCCCGGCTTTCGAGTGCTTTCGGTTGCCAGGGAAGGCAGATCTCATGATCGGCGACTGAATCGGGGCGAACGATATCACCCAACAGGGAAGATTCGGCCTTTTCGCGAAAATGGAAGTAGTCCCAATCAAGACTCTCCCGACGGCTCGCCGCGAGCTGGAGATAACGATTCTTCAACTCTTCATTGAATTGTATGCCCAAAGCCTCGGTCTTTTCCGGGGGCAAGGCCGTGGTGCAAGCACCTAGACCCAGGAGAAAAGAGCCAACCAAATGCAGCCCCATGTTTCGAACCATCACTGAAACCTCCAGACCTAGAAGATCGAAAACGATAAGTCAGTGGATACTTTAAGATGTATTATCCACCCTCGGTCGAGAACGTGAACCGCAAGACCGGAAAACGCAACCTCTGCTTGTACATTTATCGTGTAATGAGGCAACAACCATCACATGTTTTCATCATGTTAGATCGTTTTCAGAGATGCCCTGCCTGACGAAGCAGTTTTTTCATGACAGTCGGCAAGGCGAGTTCGTCGAAGGTTCCAAGAGGCTGCCAGAGACCATCGGGCGGGTCTTTGGGGCTGGCTTCGGCAAGATCGAGCTCGAGCACGAAATGGGTAAAGACATGGCGGACCTTGCGTTCATGGAAACACCAGTCAGCCTTGGCTGGTGCCTGCTCGAGCGCTGCTTCGCGATCGATCGGTGCTGCAGCCCATTCACTGGAGGGTAATTCGTGCAGGCCGCCGAGCAGACCTTCGCTCGGCCGACGGCGAAAAAAAACAGCACCATCTGATCGGGTCATCAGAAATGCGACACCTTGACGCAAAGGACGCTCGGCCTTCGGAGCACGTTTCGGCAGGGATGCGGCAATGCCTGCCGCATGCGCGACACAGGCATCCAACCAGGGACAACGGGTGCAATCGGGCTCCCGAGGACGGCAGACCATGGCGCCGAGATCCATCAAGGCCTGGGCGGTATCTGCAGGCCGAGGCGTGGGCTCGAACTGCTCAGCTTGGCGCTGAACTTCCTTGGCCACCTTCGGTATCGGCGTTTCGAGCCGGAACAATCGGGACAAGACGCGGATCACGTTGCCGTCGACCGGAATCACCGGCTGATCAAAGGCGATCGCGGCGACGGCCTTGGCGGTATAGGCTCCGATCCCCGGCAGCGCCAATAAGTGATCGACGCCATTGGGCAAGACGCCGCCATGATCCCTCACCACCGCTCGCGCACAAGCATGTAGAGCGCGCGCTCGGCGATAATAGCCAAGGCCTTGCCAGGCATGAAGCACATCGGCTTCATTCGCTTTAGCCAAAAATCTCAACGTCGGAAAACGCGCGATGAACGGATCGAAACGGCCACTAACGGTCGCGACCGTCGTTTGCTGCAGCATCAGCTCGCTCACCAGCACATGATAGGGATCCGGGACCAAGCCTGGGCCGGCGCGCCAGGGAAGGTCACGCCGATGACGATCATACCAGCCAAGCAGGCTCGTCATCAGGGCGTTCCGCGTGGCATCACTGTTTTTTTTATTCGCTTGATGGCTCATCGGGCTAGCCAGCGCTGGTTTCGGGTAGGCAACGACCTCATAGAGATAGAGATCCACCGGCTTCTTTCATAGCGCTGATGTCCAGGAAGAGATGTGGATTGGGCAAAGAGCCAAGGCATGCTAAGGACTTTGTCTCGCCCAGGCATTGCAGAAAGGAGGATCGTTCTGTCTGAAGCTGACATGAAGCCGAACAAGAAAACAAAAAACGGCCAGCCTAGCGGGCGACGTCAAGGCGGCCTTCGCCGCATGCCCGATCTCCTGGGACGCCTGCTCGACCCCGAAGCCAAGCGTCGCGGGCTCGCCGAAGCGCGGCTGCTGACCGATTGGGCCCGCATCATTGGCCCTGAGATTGCAGAGCACTGCCAGCCCATCAGCCTGACGAGGCAGGGTGTTCTCAACCTTCATGTAAGCGGCAGCGCAGCACTCGAATTGCAGCATAGCGAGCTGCAGGTGATTGAGCGGATCAATGTTTTCTTTGGGAGGCAGACAGTCACCAGGCTTCGGCTGCAACAAGCACCGCGCCGGAGGCGAGCCTTTGTCGAAAAGACACCTCCACCACCACCGTCCCTTTCCCCCGCCGACAAGAAAACCATCTCCAAGTCAGTCGAAGCCGTGGCCGATGACGATCTGCGAAAAGCGCTGGAAGCCCTAGGCAGCACACTTCGTCAACAAAAGCTGGCTCAAAAGACCTAGTGGTGTGAGTGGTATGACCACATCATTTGGTTTCGGGCTCCGTCGAAGAGGGAGTTCGGCATACGAAGGGTATGCGGTCCTTCGTCGGGATTCTTTCGAGCGAGGTGGCTAGCACAGGGCCCGATGATCGAGGTCGAGCAACTTCGTCCGTTTTTCTGATGACAAGCTTTACGAGATCGCCAATCATACCGTCTTCCAGAAAAGCCAATCATAAGGTCATGGCCATGCCTTTGCCAGCGTCGAAGCGGCACGATCTAATCGCCAAGATTATCCTGGCCTTGGCCTTGGTCGCCTGGCCTGCGACCGCTGGCGACAAGGCCGCGTTTACCATTGTCGACGGGGATAGCTTGGACCTTGGCGGGCAGCGCTTCGACCTGTTTGGCATCGATTCACCGGAACCCGGCACCCAATGCCAAAAGAAAAACGGCGAGACCTTTGATTGCGGGCGCATCGCGACCACAGCACTCCTAGATCTGACAGCAGGCGCTGACGTCACCTGCGTTCCCAAGGAAGGGGCCGTCGCCGCGTCAGCTGATGCCGTACCCGCCCTTTGCGAATCCGGCGGTTTCAGCCTCAATCGCAACATGGTCCATACCGGCTGGGCGATCGCTGATCCCTCGGACGGCGGTGAATATGCCAATTCGGAGGAAGGTGCTCGGGCCGCAAAGCGTGGCCTTTGGCGCTGGAGCTGGACGGTCCAGCCACCCTGGCCTCCTCGTCCCAGATGATCGCCGCTGACGGCCTTCTAAACTTGGCCATATATCATTGGTCGTGGCGATGCCGGTCAAAAGTAAATGACGTGGCCATGCCACTATGGTTTGAGCAAGTCCAGGACATATCCGGGTAGCGCGAAGGCTGCTTGGTGGACTTCGGGCGTATAATAATCGGTCTTGATGGCCGCCTCGGCAAAGCGCTCCCGCAAGACGTTCAGCGGTGTCGATCGAAGGTCGGGATTGTCCGTTCCCCAACCGAATGCCATGGGACCACCGACATAACCCGGCACAGTCGCCATGTAGCAGCTGGCATCGGCAAACAGGCCGCGAAGCAGGCGGACGGACTGGGTGAGTTCATCGCCCTGGACGAACGGGACGCCATTTTGCGTGACGAGAATGCCGCCATCCTTCAAGATGCGCTTGCCGCCTTGATAAAAGGTCTCGGTAAAGAGAACCTCGCCGGGGCCGATCGGATCGGTGCTGTCAATGATCGCGATATCGAATCGCTTATCGGTGGTCCGTACATAATCGACGCCATCGGCGAACACCAAATCCAGCCTTGGATCGTCAAATGCATCGCCTGAGATGGAGGGCAGATGCTCCCGGCACATGGTCACCACGGACGGATCGATTTCCACCATGGTCACGGCGTCGATCGAGCGGTGCTTCAAGACCTCTTCAAGCATGCCGCCATCGCCGCCGCCGATGATCAGAACATTGGAAGCATCTCCATGTGCAAGGATCGGCAGATGGGTCAGCATTTCGTGATAGATGAATTCATCGCGCTCGCTGGTCTGCAGAACGCCATCCAGATAGAGCGTACGGCCAAAAGTGCTGTTCTCGACGACTGCCACATGCTGATTTTCCGATCGACCTTCGAACAGGATCCGATCGACCTTCATCTTGAAGCGAAAGTCTTCATGCAGGGTTTCTTCGATCCATTCGGTCATGCGGGCGGGTCCTTTGAGTCGTCGCGGTGATCTTGGTGTGCGGTTTATCCAGGACTTCGATTGCACGTGCAAGATCCGAAAGGAGGCTGATCTCCCATTGGATGAGTACGCGCCCTCGTATACAAAAGTGCGCGGCGAATGACAGGTTTGGTCTATGTGATCCTAGGAATCCGCTCGCACGCCGGAAAGGCCGGGCTGGTTACGAACTCCCTGAATCGCATGGACCAAGGAAGGCTTGATGCCAGGGTGGGATCGAGAAAACGTTCATGCCATGGAAAGAGCGTCAACGCGTACCATGAGCAGAATGTGGGCAGCATGCCCTGCAACGTCGAAGACGGTCATTGCTGAGGCATGCTGGTATGACGCTTCCCAACCAACCACAAGCTACCGGGACGATACCGGGGAAACATGATATGACAGGGGCCAATATGACGTTTTGAGCGGGAAACATCTTCGGTGGCGATCAACGACCTTACGACCAATCGGATCAAGGCAACCTTTGCCCGGGTCGAACGTCAAGGTCTAAAATCGGCGCTTTGGGTACGTTTGATCACGCTCTTGATCGTCCAGGCCTGGCTGATCATCGCGGTGCCGAAATACTGGACCCTGTTCTATCATTTCTGGATCGTGGTGTTCCTGGCCCTCGGCGCGACCCAGCTCTTTCTCATACATCGCGCTTCTGATGCCCGCTGGCAGCCTTATGTCTTTGCCATCGTCGACGGCGTCTTGCTGGCGGTGGTCCTGTTGATTTCCAACCCACTTTGGGACGAGGCGTGGCCGCCGGCGATGCTACTGCGCTACGCCAATATCGTGTTCGTGTTCGTTTTCCTGGCAGGTGCCGCCTTCAGCTACAATCCGGGCCTGGTGCTGTGCACCGGATTGAGCTCGATGATCGTCTGGCGGTTCGGCGTTTTCCTCCTGGCTTCGCGTGAGGGCGCCATCAGCTCCGATGATGAGGCCTGGTTGAACGCCGGCAGCATGGATGAAACCATTCGTCTCCTGCTCGATCCCGAATTCATCCATCTGAACATGCAGAACAAAAAGGTCTTCGCGGTTCTACTGGTCACCGGGCTCCTGGCCTTGGTGGTCAGCAGGGCTAGGCGCCTGGTGCTTAGCCAGGTAACCATCGAACGCGCGCGCACAAATCTCGCCCGATATTTCTCCCCTAATCTGGTGGATCAGCTGGCCGCGCAGGATCAGCCTCTTGGCGCAGTCCGACGGCAGTCGGTCGCGGTTCTATTTGCCGATATCCAGGGTTTTACGACCATGAGCGAAAACATGGCGCCGGAGGAGGTGGTGAATTTGCTCCGAGGTTTTCACGAACGCATGGAAACAGCGATTTTCGCGCATCAAGGCACACTCGACAAATATATCGGTGACGGTTTGATGGCGACCTTCGGCACGCCGCTGCCGGGCGACCTCGATGCCACCAATGCGCTAGCCGCAGCAAGACGGATGTTCTCAGAACTCGAGCTCTTGAACCAGGAACGCGTGGCAGCGGACAACGAGGTGCTGAAGCTCAGCATCGGTATTCATTACGGCACGGTGGTTCAAGGGGATATTGGCGGCGGGCAGCGTCTAGAATTCACGGTCCTGGGCGATACGGTCAATGTCGCCGCAAGGCTGGAATCGATGACCCGAAGGCTCGAAACACGCCTGGCGATCAGTCAGGACATGATCGATCGGCTGAAGGTGGAAACCGACACACCGGACCTTTCAGGTCTGGTCGAAAGCGAACCGCAAACCATTCGAGGCCGGATCGCCAAGCTTGGTATCTGGACCTTGGCGTAAAACCTGTTTGAGACGAAAGAACCCTAACTTCATCCCGACTACGATCGGTATACCATTGAAAATCCTAGCTTGTTCTTCGAAGGCAGCCACAACAAAATGATGTGGTCACACCACTAGGGCACGAATTGCTCGTTGAGGATGCGCTCTTCCAGATCATGTTCCGGATCGAAGAGCAGCCTCAGGCTGTTGCTCCTGTCCTCCCAGACCTCCACACTGATGACCTCCCTGATTTCGGTGTAATCGGCAACCGCGCTGACCGGGCGTTTGTCGGAATCCATCACATCGAAGCGAAAATGGCTGCTGCAGGGCAAGAGTGCGCCGCGCCAACGTCTCGGCCTGAAGGCATTGATGGGCGTCAGGGCCAAAAGATTGGAGCCCGTCGGTAGAATCGGGCCATGAGCGGAGAGATTATAGGCTGTGCTACCTGCAGGCGTTGCAACCAGAACGCCATCACAGACGAGTTCAGGCATGCGGGCAACGCCGTCGATGGCAATCTTGATTTGTGCCGCTTGGCGGGTTTCACGGAACAGCGAGACCTCATTGATCGCCAGGCCATGTTCGACGGTCCCATCGCGCATCTCAGCGCGCATGCGCAGCGGATGAAGGGCGACCGAAACCGCGTCTTCGAGCCGGTCTTTCAGCCGATCGCTTCGATATTCGTTGAGCAGAAAACCCACCGTGCCCAAATTCATGCCGTAAATCGGCACCGGGCGATCCATAATGTTATGGAGGCTCTCCAGCATGAAACCATCGCCGCCGAGCGCCACAAGAACGTCGGCCTCCGCATCAAGAGCGTCACCATAAAGCGACGTCAGCTCTCCCAGCGCCTCCTGAGCTTCCGGGGTGTCGGCTGCACGAAAGCCGACGCTAGAGAAGCAGGGTTTGGTCACATCAGCTTTCGTGTCAGTCAAACTGTTGAACTCCTGACGGGTGGTGTGACCATTCTATTCGATCTCCCAGGTAAGACCGAACTGACCCATCCTGCCAATATGGGCCACCATTGACCCTTCGGCGTCTGTACTTTGGTGCGAGTTCTTGTGGATCGTCAAGGATTTGAGGATTTAGGCTGGGGCTAATCGATCCCGAACATTCACATCCTCGCCCATCGATCCTACATTAGGGAGAGTATGGTGCAGACGCCATTGATAGAAATTGTGAAGAACAGACACAGATCCAGAGATCGGCCCGGCCTTCAGGAGCCGCCATCTCTTCATCGAAGCCGCCAGAGCAGGGAGTGCCGTCTGATATGATGATCGACCCTTTCGATCGTGTCGTCGACTACATCAGAATATCGGTGACGGATCGCTGCGACTTCCGCTGCGTGTATTGCATGGCGGAAAATATGACATTTCTGCCAAAAAAAGATCTGTTGTCTCTCGAAGAACTTGACCGACTTTGCACCGCGTTCATCGAGCTCGGGGTCAAGAAGATCCGGCTGACCGGCGGCGAACCCTTGGTGCGCCGCAATATCATGAGCTTATTCCGCTCGCTCGGCAGGCATTTAGAGACGGGTGCGCTCAAGGAACTGACCGTCACCACCAATGGCAGCCAGCTGGATCGCTTTGCGACCGAGCTGATCGAAGCCGGCGTTCGCCGTGTCAACGTCTCGGTCGATACCCTGGACAAGGAAAATTTCGAAAAAATCACACGCTGGGGCAAATACGATAAAGTGATGGCCGGCATCCAGGCCGCGAAGGCAGCGGGGTTGGCGATCAAGATCAACGCAGTGGCGCTCAAGGGCGTGAATGATCGCGAATTCGATCACATGATCCGCTGGTGCGGCGATGAAGGCTTCGACCTCACCTTGATCGAGACAATGCCACTTGGCGAGATCGACGGCGATCGCACCGAGCAATATCTGCCGCTATCCAAGGTTCGGGCTGATCTTGCAGAGCGCTGGCAACTGACTGACCTTCCCGATCGCACCGGCGGGCCAGCGCGTTATGTCCGTATCGAGGAAACCGGCGGACGACTCGGCTTCATCACCCCGCTCACCCATAATTTCTGCGAAAGCTGCAATCGGGTTCGCGTCACTTGCACGGGCAAGATGTATATGTGCCTCGGTCAGGAAGACGAAGCCGAACTCTGCGCACCGCTCCGCGCCTCCGAGGGCGACGAGCTGGTCAAACAGGCGATCATTGAAGGCATTTCCCGCAAACCGAAAGGTCATGACTTCATCATCGATCGCCGCCACAACCAGCCGGCCGTCGGCCGCCATATGAGCGTCACCGGCGGCTAGGTGGCGTGGCCACCTCCATTGCTTTTGAGAGTCTTCGAAGAATGAGCCTTGATGGTCGAGGATATGCAAACTCTTGTCGGGATAAAGTAGGGAACCTTTTGCTGCTGAAGAACCAAATAGGAGGCATTTGGGGGTCAGGGTGGTCTATCCGACAGATACGGCAGGCTTCAGATACCTAGAAGTCACAAAAAAAACTGATGGACATCCTTACAACTCAACCAATATTTCTAAATTCTACCGAACATGCTCGGAGAACAATGTCTAGATAACTCGCTGATACAGCCTAATTTTGATCAATGGAACGAACCTTGCGTGATAATTTCCGGTTGAATTTTTATCGGAGGTACCGATGCGGGGTAAATTGTTAGCGGCCTTTGCCGGCCTTGGGGCTGGCAGGAATCGCCAAGGCAATTCCAGTCGATCTCGAATTGTCTTTGGTTATCGATGATTCGAGCAGCATCAACGACACTGACTTCAGCCGGCAGATCGACGGCTATGCCAATGCATTCCGCCAACAAATGTCATCGACGCGATCGTGAATACGACCGACGGCATTGCCGTCAATGCGATCCTCTTTGCGACTAACGCGACCGAAGTTGTCCGGTTCACGCCGCGATTCCGCTTTGTCGTCCGAAATCACGCGGATTAACGGTATCGCGATTGGTGGCTCCGATATTTTCGATTTCTACCAGGCGAACATCATCGGTGGCACCAACTCCTTTTTGCTGCAGGCTTACAGCTTCGATAATTTCGAAACAGCCATCGCCACCAAGATTGGCGCAGAGATCGGCGCGCCTGCTCCCGAACGGACCGAGATTCCTGAATCTGGGATGATCAGTATGCTCGGCCTCGGTTTCTTGACCATTGGATTTGGCCTGCGGCGGCGTACGAGCCAGTGGTATCACCATGTCAGCGACATGGTACGGAGCCTTACAATGAGGTTTGAAATAAAGGCGCAACATCGTTCGCCAAGATCTTCATCCGATAGGGACCAACCTCCTCTCTCGACGTGATGGCAGCGGCGGCCTAGGGGCCGCCGTTTTTCGTTGTTCCCGGCGATCAATCGCTCAAGATGTACTTGACCCACCGCTTCGATAGCAGTCGCAGGGGTTTGACGCGCGCTCATTCTACCATCACAACTAGTTGTTGGGTTTGTTCAGGATCGGCGTCTAACCGGTGCTTTGTCAGGGTTTGACACATCATCTTGAAGCCCAGCGATTGTTGGATCGATCGGCATCGGCCCATGGGGCATGATGGTCGGCAGTATGGCTGGAATGATGGATGGCCGTGATCGCGCCAAGAAATGAGGAGGAGCTGCAAGCTGCTGTCGAGCAGAGCTGTGCTGCAGGACAATCCTTCGAGCTTATCGGCAGCGCATCGAAACGATCGCTCGGGCGCCCGATGACGACGGATAGCCAACTCGATCTCTCCAAGCTGACTGGGGTGATCGACTACGAGCCTGCTGAACTGGTGCTGACCGCGCGTCCCGGGACGAAGCTCGATGAGGTCGAGACACTGCTGTTCGATGCCGATCAGTCCCTGGCCTTCGAGCCCCCCGATTTCAGTGAACTGCTGGGGAGCGATCACAGCGGAACCCTTGGGGGGATGA
This sequence comes from Geminicoccales bacterium, assembly GCA_050633905.1. Lineage (GTDB taxonomy): Bacteria > Pseudomonadota > Alphaproteobacteria > Geminicoccales > Geminicoccaceae > JANQPX01. The sequence goes on along the minus strand of JBOEHJ010000150.1, from coordinate 54,728 downwards.
TCGCCTGCAATCTCTCCGGTCCAAGACGGCTCAAAGCAGGGGCTGCACGGGATCATCTTCTCGGTTTTCGCGGCGTGACCGGACATGGCCAAATCTTCAAATCAGGCGGCAAGGTGGTGAAGAATGTCACCGGCTACGACCTTTCCAAACTGGTGACCGGCTCGATGGGAACGCTGGCGGCGCTGAGCGAAATCAGCATCAAGACCCTACCGAAACCCGAGACGACCTGGACGTTGGTGATCCGCGATCTCGATGACCAAACAGCCCTTGGGGTGATGACCCTGGCGATGACGTCGTCTCATGAAGTGTCGGGTGCCGCCCATATGCCAAGCGCCGTGCCGGCGCGCCTAGGCTTTGGTCATGCCGCCCTCACCGCCCTTCGCTTGGAAGGCCCGGGCCCATCGGTGGAAGCACGGTTCGGGGCACTCGCCAAGACCTTGGGAAAGGGGGACAAGCTTGAGGACAAGGGCTCGCTCACCCTTTGGCGCGGCCTTCGTGATATCGCACCACTTACAGGTGATGCAGATCTGGCGGTCTGGCGCCTATCCGTCCCACCAAAAGCCGGGCCGGATGTTGTGGCGGCCATTCGGTCAACCCTCAATATTACCTATTACTACGATTGGGCGGGTGGGTTGATTTGGCTGACCACTTCGGATGATGGCGATGCAGGATCCACGATCATTCGAGACGCCATCGCCAAGACGCCATCAGCGGTCAGCGGACATGCAACCCTTATCAGAGCACCGGACAATATTCGCGCCAGCATTCCCGTCTTTCATCCGCAGCCAGCACCCCTGGCCGCCTTGACCAAACGGGTCAAGGACAGTTTCGATCCGAACCGGGTCTTCAATCCCGGACGCATGTATGAAGGCGTTTAGGCGATGCAGACCAGTTTTACGCTCGCCCAGCTTGCCGATCCCGATGTGGCGGAAGCCGAGAAAATCCTTCGAAACTGCGTGCATTGCGGGTTTTGCACGGCGACCTGNNGGCGTGCATTACATGCATTTGGTGGATCATGCGCGAAAACATATTGAAGAGACCTATCAACGCCCCCTGGCCGATCGCTGGCTGCGCCGCATCCTTGCACTTGTCCTGCCCCATCCCGGCCTGTTTCGCTTGGGACTGCTCGGCGCCTGGTTGATCAAACCGATAGCGCCTTTCCTGCGCGGACGCCCCGGCCTGACCGGACAATTGGGCGCGATGATCGGCCTAGCACCCGCCTCCGTTCCAACGCCTTCCTGGATGGATCGGCCGCAGATCTTCAAGCCCGAAGGCAAGCGGCGCTCCCGCGTAGCACTGTTGAATGGATGCGCCCAGCAGGTCCTGGATCCCGCCATCAATGAGGCCACGATAAGATTGCTAAACCGGCATGGTGTGGAGGTGGTCATTCCTGTCCAGGCCGGATGCTGCGGCGCCCTTGTCCATCATATGGGCAAGGAACAGGCAGCCCTCGATGCTGCGCGGAAAAATGTCGATACCTGGTCACGCGAGATGGATATCGATGGCCTGGATGCGGTGATCATCAACACATCCGGCTGCGGCACGACGGTCAAGGATTACGGCTTCATGCTACGCGGGGACGAGGCTTACGCGGAACGCGCTGAAACCTTGGCGTCGATCGCGCGGGATATTACCGAATTCATCACCGAGATTGGTCTCAAGCCTGCAGTTCATGAGACGGACCTCACCGTCACCTATCATTCCGCTTGCTCGATGCAGCATGGACAAAAGATCACCTCGGCACCGAAGCAGCTCCTGTCTGAGGCCGGTTTCATCGTCAAGGACGTTCCCGAAGGGCATCTTTGCTGCGGCTCGGCCGGCACCTACAACATCATGCAGCCCGAGATCGCCACCCAGCTTCGGGATCGAAAGGTTGCCAATATCGAACGCACCGCTCCTGATTTGATCGCCGCCGGCAATATCGGCTGTCTCACCCAGATCAAGAGCGGCACCTCGATCCCCGCCCTCCATACAGTCGAGCTGCTGGACTGGATAACCGGCGGCCCGACACCGCGAGCAATCAACAAGATTATCAGCTGAAGCACCGCTACGCGGCCGGATTTTCGCTTTTTCCGATTAGCCCTTCCTACCCGGAAACGCGCCGGAATGATCGCCTCCCGGTGCTTGGCTAACCATCGGGTCCTGGACCGGTGGCGATGGATGGGCCAAGGGCTGAGTGCCCCAGCTAAGCTTCGACCATCCCCAATGACCCGACCAATCGGTGCCGCGGGTTAACCTTTTGCTATCCAACGCAATGGTAAAGTCAGCGTGACGGGCTCTGTCCCGATCGCCAATGGCGCCGATGGCGCTGAATGAACGATGATGACGCGCGGAGTCTCAGGTCGATGGATCTCGGAACGTTAATTGGAATGGTTGGGGCTATAGCCGTGGTGTTCGCGGCTATCCTTATCGGTGGCAGCCTCTCAATTTTTGTCGACGTCCCAAGTGCCTTCATCGTGATCGGTGGCGGCACCATGGCGACGCTGATCCGTTTCAACCTCTCAGAGGTGTTTGGCTGCCTCAAAATGGGCGTTGCCGTCACATTTGGCGGCAGCAAGGCCTCCGCCCGCCAGTTGATCGATCAAATTGCAGAGCTTGCCAAGATCGCCCGTAAAGACGGGTTGATGGGTCTGGAAAGTGTTGAGATCACCGATGAGTTTCTGAAAAAAGGCATCCAGCTTAGCGTTGATGGGCTGGGTGCCGACTTCATCAAGGACTCGCTCACCTGCGAGCGTGATCTCTACATCGAACGCCTGGAGGAGGGGGGCCGGTTTTTCAAGGTCCTGGGGGATGCTGCACCGGCCTTCGGCATGATCGGAACCCTGGTCGGCCTGGTGCAGATGTTGGCGAATATGTCGGATCCCGCCGCTATCGGTCCAGCCATGGCCGTCGCCCTCCTGACCACGTTGTACGGCGCCTTGATCTCGAATTTGATCGCCATTCCGATCAGCGAGAAGATGGTCGCGAAACTCGCGATCGAGCAGCTCAATCGCAGCATTGCCATCGAAGGCGTGTTGCATATTCAGAATAAGACCAACCCGGATATCATGGTCGAGTTTCTGAACGCCTATCTGCCCGAAAGCCAGCGGGTCGTCGAGGAGGCCGCTTAAATGTCGAGGCCACTATCGTCGGCCGTGCGGCAAGCCGCTTGAACCCGGGCTGAGAACATAACATGGCGAAGGACGAAGCACCTGCCGGCGCGCCGATGTGGATGGTCACCTTTGCGGACCTTATGTCACTCTTGGTCTGTTTCTTTGTGCTGCTCATTTCATTCTCGGTCCCTGACACCAAAAAGATCAAGATCGTCGCCGGTTCGATGAACGATGCCTTCGGTTTCACCAAGGAGGTCGTGGTGACCGGCATGATCGAGATCGAGGGCAACCCGCAATACAGGTTCGCCAGGAACGTCGTGCCCATACCCCTGGATAATGTGATCGGCCCGATCGATGACAACGGCGTTGAAATCACTAGAGCGCCGCAGCAGGCCTCCGATTGGGAGGAAATCGACGAAGAGATGCTTGCACGGCTGGAAGCCAGTATCGAGGAAGAGGGTTTCGAGGAGATAGAAGAAGAGCCACTGACCGAGGATGAGAAGTTCGACGAGATCGAGGAGCAACTGACCGACATCATCCAGCAGAACACAGAACTCAGAAAGCTTGCCAATCATGTCGCGATCGAACGTGTGCCGGAAGGCTTGAGGATCCAGTTGATCGATCAGGCCCGCCAATCGATGTTTTCCCTAGGCGATGCTGCGCTGAAACCCGAAGCGGTTGACCTCATGAAGGCGGTCGCCGTCTCAATAAAAGATATGCCCAACAAGCTCTGGATCACCGGACATACAGACTCGCTGCTCTTCAAGCGAAAAGATGGCTACGATAATTGGTCCCTATCGGTCGATCGGGCTAACGAAACGCGGAAAACCCTGCTCACAGCCGGGCTCGATCCAGGGCGGGTGGCCAGCGTCATCGGCAAAGGCGACACCGAGCATTTGCTCCCGGATCGGCCGGCCGATCCACGCAACCGTCGGATCAGCATGATCCTGGTTCGCGAGGAAATTCTGCCCTCCGAGCCAGTGGATACATCGTCCGCGGTCGACGCGGGCGGCATTCAATAGCCAGCAGCACTATCGACGAGATGTGCTGGCTTTCTGCCCGCTTCGAGATCGTCCAATGCGCGCACGATTTGCCGGACACCTGTCACAGGATTGGAGAGGCTAGCGATATGGGGTGTGATGGTTATCTTGGGATGAAGCCAAAGTGGGCTATCGTCAACAAGCGGTTCATCCTCGAAGACATCGAGCACAGCGCCGCCGAGCTTGCCCCGATCAAGGGCATCGAGAAGATCGGGGGCAACGAGATGACCGCCTCGCGCAGCATTGATCACCAAGGCGCCATCGGGAAGATGCGAGAAGGTCTGGGCATTCAGGAGGCCTCGGGTCGATGCAGTCAGAGGCAACAGGCAGACCAGGATATCCGTCTTTTTCAAAAATCCTGGAAGTTCTGCGAGACCAGCGGCAGTTTCAACATCTTTGATCGTCTTGGGTCGCCGGCTCCAGCCTGCAACCTTATAGCCGACCGCCGAGAGATGTCGAGCGGTAGCGCTGCCGAGGGCACCAAGCCCCAGGATACCGACCCGGACCTCGCAGGCATCAGCATGGAAATGGCGTGTCCAGACGCGTTGGGATTGCTGTTGCCGGTACCGAGCGAAGCCACGATGATGATCCAGCACCATCGCCAGCACATATTCCGCCATGCGGGTCGCCATCACCGGATCGGCGAGGCGAACGATCGGAACATCCGGGAGCCGATCGGCGTGACGCCAGAGCTGGTCAACCCCCGCCCCGGGCACGATAATGGCCTTCAAACACTGCAGCTCGGCAAACAATCCCGCTTCAGGCGTCCAGACCACGGCAACCTCGATTGAACCGGGATCGTCGATATCAGGCCATGACTGAAGAGCGTGATGGACTGCCTGGCGGTTCATCTCGGCCAGCCAATCGGCTGCATTTTCCCAAGGAAAATCCACCAGAACCCGCATGTTTTACCCCCCGTTTGCTGCCACCGATCAGCCACAATGTCGAAACGATCCAGGCAACATCACGTCTTGGTGATGATCGCCTCTCCCCACCGAATGTCTGATCCAACGCAAGCGACATTTTACAATGTGGTGGTACCACCGATGTCGTGATAGCACCAGAATGCCAAGGCGTTCTCCATTCCCATCGATCATCAGGAAAACGTCAACGTTCCGATCACGTTACCAAGGCAGGAAGCCCCCCCCATCATGAGCCCATCCGGTGATCGCTCAAAACGGACCGCAGGCGGCCCCAAAGAACGCTATGATGCCATGATCAGGGATGGCCAACTTCAGGCCGAGCCTGATCAGGCGGTGGTCGTCGAGCACTTGCAGGCTCTTCATGAACATTTGTCGAGAATAACGCCGGCCAAAACGCGCGGCGGCCTGCTGGCCCGTTTCGGCTTCGGACGACGACAGCCTGTCGATGAGGACCATGGGGAAAGCGCGTCACGACGAGGTTTTTATCTGCATGGCCCCGTCGGCCGGGGAAAATCGATGCTGATGGACCTCTTTTACGAAACAGCACCAATCCAACCAAAGAGGCGGGTCCATTTCCATGCCTTTATGCAGGAAGTCCATCGGCGCCTGAAAGATCTAAGACAGCAGAATGATGATCTGGCTCAGAATGACGTGATCTCAACCCTGGCCGCCGACATCGGCGATGATGTCAGGCTTCTCTGCTTTGACGAATTCCATGTCCAGAATATCGCCGATGCGATGATCTTGGGCCGCCTCTTCGATCATCTATTTGATGCTGGGGTCATCACCATCGCAACCTCCAACTTTCCGCCCGATCGGTTGTATGAGAATGGCCTAAACCGCGACCGGTTCCTGCCATTCATCGAACGCTTGAAGGCCCAATTGGAGATCGTCGCCGTTGCCGGACCTACCGATTACCGATTGGAGCGCCTGCAGGACGTTCCGGTCTATTACAGCCCTCTTGGCCCCGCAGCCGACGCAGCACTCCACGCCATTTTCGCCAAGTTGACGGATGATGCGACGGGTGAGAGCGAAGACATCGAAATCGGGTCCCGCCATTTGATCGTCCCGAAGGCGGCGCGCGGTGTCGCCTGGTTTGATTTCAACGCCCTTTGTGAACAGCCTCTTGGAGCAGCGGATTACCTGGCCCTGACCGAGCATTATCATACGCTCATCGTGCAAGGCGTGCCCAAGCTCGACCATGACAAACATAACGAGGCCAGGCGCTTCATGACGCTTGTGGATGCCTTATACGAATGCCGGGTCAACTTGATCGTCAGCGCCGATGCCGAGCCCGAAGATCTTTACCACGCCGGAGACGGCGCGTTTGAATTCGAGCGAACGGCCTCAAGGCTGATGGAAATGCAAAGCCGGGACTATATCGAAACTCCTCCCTCGACGATTGCAGCCTCCGACTTCGTCCCCTTCGCGCTCACCACAGACCTAGTCTAGTGGAATGTCCACGTCATTGACTTCCGACCGCCCTCGATGAACATGCCAAGAAATCTCGAAGGGTAAGCAGGCTTCTATCGGGAAAGTTTAGAAATACTGCGCACCGGATAGGCCGCTGGAGCATTAATTCTCAGCCATGAAAGCTTGATAATCGAGCCCAAGACCTTCTACGGCGCAATCGAAGATCCGCTGACCATGATCGGGATGGGACAGGGTTGGATCGGAGCCGACACGGCCGTCGGGATAGCGGCGCCTGAAATCCTTGGCATCACTGAACCCGCTGCTTTTCGGTGCCAGTTTGGGCTCGATCTCAGCCTGCTTGATCGAGGCCGGGAACAGATACTGCGTCACCGCGATCTCACCCGCCGTAGCGTGGGATCCATCGCGGTCACCAAAGATTTCGTCCTGCAGCGCGCCAACACTCTTCGGTGTCCACCAATTGCGCAGCCGGCAACGAAGCTGACCGCCAGCCCCGCCCCAACCCAAACTGGAGCGGGCGTGGAGTTCGGAGATTGCCGTCATGATCGTTGCCATATTACCGCCATGGCCATTGACGATAAAACAACGTTCAAAACCGTGATGGGCGATCGAGGAGAAAAGATCCACGAGGACGGCGACCATGGTTTCGGGGCGCAAGGTCATGGTTCCGGGAAAGGCCATATGGTGCTGTGCCATGCCGAAATTCAGGCTTGGCGCAACCATGGCATCCACGGCGCTGCCTAAGGCCCTCGCAATATGATCCGCGCAAAGGGCATCGGTGCCGATCAGGCCGTTGGGCCCATGCTGCTCCGTCGAACCGATGGGCAGGATCAGGCCTTTCGATCGCTGGAGATAAGCCTCGACCTCCTGCCAAGTTGATCGATCAAGATCCATTCTTTTTTCTCCGTTGCGACAACGTCAGGGGTAAACAGGCACCAGCACCGATCCCAGGGGTGTCGCAGATGACAGCAAACACGAGGTTCGGACAGCGACTATCGTTCTGATCTTTCACGTTTCAAATCAATGGGTTAAACGGGTTGATCTCGATGCGATGCTGAGCGGCAGGCCGGGACCAGATCACGATCATGGGCTGCTTGGTCGAACAGGATCCATGAAATGTTTCATTTGGCATGACGTAGCCTAGCGCATTTGATGGAATTCCTGTAGGTTTGGCGCCGTTTTAGTCACCTCGATGGGTTGTTTTGCTGGGATTTTCCTCATTTAGAAATCGCGTCAAAGCAAATCCGAAGGCGAAAATATCGCCAACTCGTCGGTTTAAGGGGGTGTGGCATAGGTGTTCGCTTAGCGAAGCCTTCGCTACAGACGAGAGGAGAGGTCGCAATGTTGTCAACGATCCTTCTTGGTCACCGAGCAGTCTATGCGCGGTTCCAACGGCTTGATCGTTTGCCTTAGGTACCATGGTACAAAGAATGGACGAAGTTTTTTCGTTGATGAACATCGCGGGAACAAGGACTTGCCGGTAAGGTTCATGATCACGTTACCATCGGGCGGCGCCAAAGATGCGATGAAGGGCGATGAGCGAAAACTTGACTGAAAAACGCTTGCCTGACACTGAAAAGCCTGCTGCCCGCAAGAAGAAGGCAGGCCTTTCAGGCCGATCCGATCGCCTTTCGACCTGGAAAGGCAGCATCTGGCGGCAGCGTTGGCTGTCTCTCGTCGTCGCCTGGATTTTGTGCATGGGCGGTTGGATAGCCGTGGCGCTTTGGCCCAGCAATTATATGTCATCAGCGGTGATCTATGCCGATCTCAACCGCTTGACGGATCTGGATAATGCATCAGCTCTTGGCTACGCATCGGACGCGTCATCGGATGAAGGACCAGTCTCTCAGCTGAAGGCTCTCCTTCTAACCGAGGAAAGTTTGGCTGAATTGCGCAATAATACCGGTCTTGCTGATCAATCAGCTGCTAATCTATCAAACGATATTTCGATCAGGGTATCAGCGCCAACCCTGTTCGTTGCCTCTTATGATCACCAAAATCCCACCGTTGCGCATCAGGTGCTAGATGGGCTTTTTTCCAATTTTATCAGCAAGTTGAACAAAGCCGAAGAAGCAGAAACGGTCGAGCTGCAGCAAGAGATCGAAGCGCTGGAAGCGAAGTTGCAAAAGGCCGAAGCGGCCTTTGCGGTCTTTCAGCAGGCAAACGCCGACCTCATTGAAGGTTCAAACGAGCCGCCAAGCGATATCAACGCTCTTGAGACCGAGATTGCTGAGCTAAGAGCGCGAATCGAGCTAGCGACCGTCGACCGCGATGAGGTTGCCCAAGAACTCGCTGAGTTGCCTCTCGCCCAAGAAGCATCGGACGAACCGGAGTCGGCGGCAACAACACCTCTTTCACCAAGTCAGCTCACCGAATTGAAGGAATTGGAATCGAAGCTTGTCGAACTCAGAGAACGATACGCCGATTCGCACCCCTATGTCGCTACTGTGCTCGATACCATCGATGCGTTGAAGGCCGAAGGCGCGACAGCCCAGGCCGAGGCCGATCAATCGAATGAGGCCATCGATGAGAGTGCTATCGACGAGCAGACCGCCGAGCTCAAGAAGCAACATGAAGAAAAAATCGCCACACTCTCAACGCTCAACAACGATTTGGCGAATAAGCAAAGAGAAATTGATGGATTGAGGGCCTTGACGGAAACTACGTCTTCGGTCGAGGCTGAACAATCCAGATTGGAAACTGAAAGAAATGATCTGGAGGCGGCGTTGGCTAAGTTGGTCGAACGTCGCGACGTGGCGCAAAAACTGGTTGAAGAGCGTGTCGAACAACAAGACGATGAAGCGGAGCAAACATCGTTCAGGCTGATCAACGAGCCCAGCCTGCCGGACAAGCCGACGGGATTGCCGAGATTGTTGGGTCTGGCGCTCGTCTTGTTCGGGGGGGTTGGTATCGGTGGTGGCTTGGCGATTGTTCGTAATCGTTCGAAGGGGGTCTTCGAGAGTGCTTGGCAGCTCAAGCAAAGGTTCGATGTCGGTGTTCTGGGAACGATCTCGGAAGTTCTGTCGCCAAATGAAAGAAAGAAGCTTGGTTATGCGAAATTCGCTTTCGCTATGGGATGTCTTGGTTTGATGGGTATCTTTGGCGGTCTCGCTGTTGCGGAGTTTTTGAATTTGCTGACACCCTGGGGCGACAGCCTCCGGACGCAGTTGCTGGGCTGAGGATAGAGCAGGATGGCCATCAGCAATGCCTATAAGCCGAGTTGGCGATCGAGACGACGATCGAGACTGTCGTTGGTCGAGCGCTCAGTGCCACGGCTTGGACGTGTGCCAGGTTCGGAGAATGTCTCCCAGGCGGATACGCCATCGACACAGCAGCAGCCCCATGACACCGAGAACGATAAGCTTCTGGAAGCCGAGCAGGCATTAACCTCTCCTGCGACACCGGCGCATGACTTGCCTGCTGACGAGCAATCAATGTCGGATGAACACGGCCCCCTCCTCCCCGCGCCTCATGTCGAAGATGCCGACAAACCATCGGATGATTCTGAGGAAGGACTTGCAGTACCCCTGGACTCCGAGACTACAGCCTCGGAGTCGGCTGAGCAGGATCATACCGAGGCCGAAGAAACGGTCATCACCCCCGAGACCGCAGACCAAAAACCTCCCATGCCTCGTATCGTGGTCGATGAGACCGCTGATGATACCGAAGGTACGCCCACGGCCGGCGGGGCACTGGCTTTACCCAAGGCCCTTCAAGCCAGTTGGGACATTGACAGCATGTCTGCTGCGGTGCGCGCCAAGGCAAAGACCGATACCGCTGCCATCCAGCTTGAATGGGACGCGCTTATTCCTCTGGGTCTGGTCGACCCAAGAGATCGAGCGCGCCCCTTGCCCGCTAGAATGGATGACATCGCCCGGGCGTTGATCAGGCAGGCCTTGTCGGATCAATCAAGCTGGCGCGACAGAATCATCCTGGTCAGTTCAGCCCGAGAAAATCGGGCCAAATCGATGGCCGCGCTTAACTTCGCCTTTGCCTTGACGACCATCGATCGCCACAAGGTCGTTCTCCTGGACGCCAATATGGATGGCCATGGCGTCGGTACAAATCTAGGTGTCTCCGGTCATGCGGGTCTGACCAATGCCCTGTGTGACAGCAATGTCGAGATTGAGGATATTGAACTTCGGACGAGTCTGGATCGCCTGACCTTGGTCGCCAGCGGCGGCTTCGAGGACGATATTCTGGATCGGTTCGCCAGCCGGCGAATGCTTGAGATTTTGCGGACCCTGACGAAGGATCCGGAGACGCTTCTGGTGCTTGAGGCACCGCCGATCTTGTCGAGCCAGGAAGCAACCGTACTCAGTGTCATCGCAGGTCAAGTCGTGCTCGTGGTGGAGGCGGGCACCACCGACGAACGATCGATCAACCTTGCGCTCAAGCGCATCGGCGATCGCCACAACATTAACCTTGTCCTCAGCCAGAATTCGGGCATTGCATCCGATAGCCTGAATATCTCGGAGACGAGGTCAGGCCATCGTTCATCGCCTCCAAGCCCTACGGCATCGAGAGCGCGGCGGCGTCTTAGGAAGACAGCCGCATGTCTCGCCATGGGCATTGCCTTCGGCGTCAGTTTACTGCTCGGCAGTGGCCTGCTCTCGGCCGATCACGGAGCAAGAGACCTCAGCCATTTGCCGGAACGACCATCGTTAGCCCCTGAGATAAAACCCATCGCTTCAACGATCGGCAGTACTGTCCGATGAAATCAGTCGGTCGATACGCTGCTTCTCGCGGAACGTCCTGACAAAATGTACACGTCCTATTATAAACTCTCATCCCGACCGTTTCAGCTAAGCCCGAACCATCATTTCTTTTTTGGCAGCAAAGGTCATCGCCGAGCGATGGCTTATTTGACTTATGGCCTGCATCAGCGAGAGGGCTTTATCGTCATCACCGGTGATGTCGGCACCGGAAAGACCACACTGGTTGATTATTTGGCGGAGCAACTCAGTGCCGGTCCCTTCGTCGCCGGACGGGTCAGTGCCGGTCAGATCGACGCCTCCAATGTGCTGCAACTCGTGGCCAAGGCGTTTCAACTGCCTACCGGCGATCCCTCACAGGCCGAGTTGCAGCAGCAGATCGAACAATTCCTGATCACACGCCAAAAGGCGCGCCAGCGTCCCTTATTGGTCGTCGACGAGGCGCAGAACTGGCCTCTCTCCGCCCTCGAAGAGCTGCGTGTCCTTGCCAATCTACATCACGGCAGCAAAGCGCTCTTGCAGATCTTGCTGGTGGGCCAGCCACAATTCAGGGATGCGGTGGGTGAGCAGGACTACGAGCAGTTAAGACAAAGGGTGGTCGCGAGTCATCATCTCGAGACCTTGGACGAGACGGAAATTGGCCCCTATATCGAGCACCGATTGAAACAGGTCGGTTGGCAGGGCGATCCCATTTTCGAAGCGGATGCCTGTGCCGCGATCTTCGAGTATTGCGAGGGCGTTCCCAGACGCATCAATCTTGTCTGCTCACGCCTGCTGGTCCTGGGCGCACTCGAGGAACGGCACGTGATCGACGCCGATGACGTTCACGAGGTCTTCGAAGAACTCTGTCAGGAAGGAGCCCCCTACGAGCCAGCCCCACCACAAGAAGAAACCGCCGCGCCCCCCCCTCGTCCTAATGGGAACAGTGTCCTCAACGGCCATGAGGCCGTGATGGAGGTGGATGAGAAGGACGAGACTAAGGAGACGCCGCCTGAGTTTTGGGGCGACGTCGAGCATTGGCGGCGCGAATCGGTTCGACTTTTCCAAAAGTTGGAGCAAACCAACGACGAGCTCACCCATGAGCGCAAAAAGATCGAGACGATTAGGGTGGAAAATGATCGGCTTCGGGACCGACTTCATCAGATGGAGCTGGAACAAAATCGCCAGCAAGCCGAGGCTGCCAAGCGTTCGGCTGCAGTCATGGTCAAGACAGCCCCTAGCCGAGCAACAATCTTTCGGCGCTTCGGCGGTTAGTGGCGTGACCACGTCATTGGGTTTCGGCCGCCTTCGAAGAATGAGCTCGATAATACGCCAAAGGTATGCCGTTCCTTGTCGGGTTGGCCCTGGGGGCTTTTGAAAAGAACGCACCAATCTTAGTGTGTCTTGATGAATGTCTCCGTTACCAACATCGAAAACTTGGCCGCATACCGCCAATCCAAGCCATGGAGGCGGTCAACCCAATGACGTGGTCACATCACCATCGAGCGGAGTGAGCGCCATCTCATCTCGATCATCGTCGACTGACCTGGCTTCTAGTCCAACCATCGGCTTCATCGGCCTCGGGCAAATGGGCCATCGCATGGCGAGGCATCTGGCCAAGCATGGATACGCCTTGGTGGTGGCCGATGCGAACAGTACCAAGCTCGCGCCTGAAGGCACTTGCATCGTTGGTTCCAACCGCGAGGTCGGCGAACAGGCTGACATCGTCATCTTGTCGGTGCCGGACGGCAAGGTTAGCCTCACCATTGCCGAGGAACTCAAAAACGCGCCCAAGCGCAAAGTCGACCTCGTGATCGATACATCGACCATCGGCATACAGGCGGCCCGCGACGTTGCCGCGACCTTGGCCAAGGACGGTATCGATTTTGTCGACGCGCCGGTCTCAGGCGGCATTGCCGGGGCAGAGGCGGCTTCTCTTTCTGTAATCTTGGGGTGCAGCGCCGCGCTGCTCGACCGTGCCTCGCCGATTCTTTCCTGCCTGGGTGGACGTCTTTTTCACGTCGGCGAGAAGCCCGGTATGGGACAGGCGGTTAAACTCTTGAACAATTTTCTCTCGGCGACCGCCATGCTGGCCACCAGCGAAGCGCTCGCTTTCGGGACAGCTGAAGGCCTGGACATGACAACGGTGCTCGATGTCGTCAATCGATCCACGGGCCAGAATACGGCGAGCCGCGACAAGTTTCCCGAGCGAATCGTCACTGAACGCTATGATGGTGGGTTTGCAGCCTCCATGATGGCCAAAGATGTCCGCCTCTACCTCGATGAAGTCACCAAGACAGGGTCATCTGCCCATCTCGCCGAACAAGTAAAGGCGCTCTGGTCCGATTTCGATCAATCCGAACCAGGCGCCGATTTCACCCGGATCTATCCCTTCATCAGGGATGGCAAGGTCAATGGGCCATGAACACCGGAACATCGGCATGGGCGAGAATATGGCTGGTGGCGCCGCCGAAAATCATCTGGCGCAAGCGGCTTTGGGTGTAGGCACCTTTGATCAAGAGATCAGCGCCAAAGGCCTTGCTCTCCGCAAGCATCGCCTCACCGACCGATCGGCCCCTAGCATCAACATGCTGCGCGCGCGTTACCAGCCCGCTTCGGGTCAAATTCTGCGCTAGGTCCTGACCGCTCGGCCCAGGCACCATGCCCTGCTCGATGCTGACGACGAGAACCTCCTCGGCATGCTGAAGGAAGGGCTGGGCGAAGGCGATGGTGCGTGCGGTCTCGGTACTGCCATTCCAAGCGATCGCAATCTTGTTGCCAACTGTCTCGCTTAAATCGGGCGGAACGATTAGAAGCGGCCGACCGCTCTCGAACAAAGCCGCTTCAAGTGCCACCATGCTCGGAGCAAACTGGCTGGCGACCGGTCTCCCCACCACGATCAGATCGAAAACCCGCCCACGAGAAGGAAGAGTGTCCTGATCTGATTGGCGTAGCTCATGCCAGCTGGCCGACGGCGCATCGGTTGCCGCACCAATCGCCGTCTGCACGACGTCCTCTGATTTGATAAACTCATCGAACACCGCATGCAGGCGATCATTGGCATCTTCCGCCCCTTGCTCGAGGCTGGCCATGACGTCAGCGGTCGCAAGACCACCTTCCGGACTAAGCGGCAGCATGCTCGGCAAAATCTGCGGCACATGCAAAGCTTCGATATGGCTTCCGAAACGCTTGGCGACGACAAGCGTCGTTTTGAGAATGGAGGGGAGCTGGGGGCTGTCTTCCATGTGAACGAGCAAGGTTCTCATGAGGCTTTCCCACCTGTTTGACATGAGGCGAAGAACGGCGAAATCATCGATCCAAACAATGGATATTGGAGCACCGCCCTGTCAAGGCTCAATGGTGATTTTCTGCGCGATCTCTCTGTTTTTTATCAATATGTTAACGCCACAATCGGATGCTGATAGATGAGCAGAACGAGCTTGCCTCAGGCCGCCGAGAGGAGGCAACACCGATCTTATGAAACGCGTGAACATGGTGCGAGCGAGGTACCAGGGTATCCAAAAAACAGTGTGATGGCCTTGTCAGTGTCACAATTATCAACTAGCTCTAGTTATATGGCTACGTTGCTCAAATCGACGATAAGCTTGCTCACCAGACGCTCTGAACGCGCGAGGTTGGAGCGGTAGAATGCGCGCAGTCGAGCCCTCCTCTCTTCCTCCGCTCGACGCTTGCCCCACCTTGGTGCTCAACGCCGATTATCGACCGCTCAGTTATTTTCCCCTGTCGACCTGGAGCTGGCAGGAAACCATCAAGGCGATGTTCCTGGATCGCGTCGCCGTGCTCTGCCATTACGACCGGGTTATCCGATCGCCCTCCGCGGAACACAAACTACCGAGTGTGGTGGCACTCAAGGAATATGTTCCGCAAAATCGCCGCCCACCTTTCACACGCTTCAATGTCTTCCTGCGCGATCATTTTACCTGTCAGTATTGCGGCCAACCGTTCAGTGCCCATGAGCTGACCTTCGATCATGTTATCCCGCGCTCGAGAGGAGGGCGAACCAGCTGGGAAAACGTGATCGCCGCCTGCACGCGCTGCAACCTCGCCAAGGGCAGCCGTTTGCCGAAAGAATGCGGCATGCATCCCAAGCAGGTACCGGAAATGCCCACGACCTTCGAGCTACAGGATCATGGGCGCGGCTTTCCGCCGAACTTCCTGCATGAGAGCTGGCGGGATTTTCTTTACTGGGATGCCGAGCTCGATCCGTAGGATTGATGCACTCGCCGCCGAGACTGATACCTCTATCAGGCTGTTTCGACACAGTTTTTCTCGTAAAGTCCGCAGAATATCTCTAGATTAACCTAATGGTCTCTCCTGGATGCCCCCTCATGGCTGGCGCACCCATGAGAAGATCACTGGGTAATTACCGGATTATCTGCCCGCGCTTGTGGGCGAAAAACTGAGACTAATGATGAGTATTCAAGGGAAGGTTTAATGACAATGCGCAGAGTCCTAGTGGTATGCGCGCTTATCCTTAGCGTGACATCGGCACTCCACGCGCAGGAAATGCGGTTCTTTCGCGTGGGGACAGGCGGTGTCGCGGGAACCTACTATCCAATCGGCGGCTTGATTGCCGACATCATCAGCAATCCCCCCGGTGCCCGTCCTTGCGAGAAAGGCGGTTCTTGCGGCGTGCCCGGGCTCGTTGCCATCGCACAAAGCTCCAATGGGTCGGTTGCCAATATCGACGCCGTTCGATCCGGCGCCTTGGAGAGCGGCTTTGCCCAATCTGACATCGCCTTTTGGGGCTATTCCGGCACCGGCATCTTCGAGGGGAAAGGTGAGCATGATAACCTTCGGGCCATTGCCAGCCTGTATCCTGAAAGCATTCACCTGGTGGCCCGAAAAGAAGCCGGGATCAGCTCAGTCAGCGACCTTAAAGGCAAACGTATTTCCCTCGACGAACCGGGCTCCGGCACGCTGGTCGATGCCCTGATCATTCTCGAAGCCTTCGGCCTCAGCGAAGACGACGTCCAAGCCGAATATCTAAAACCCAGCCCGGCGATTGCCAAGATCAAGAACGATGAGCTGGATGCCTTCATCATCGTCGCCGGCTATCCCACTAGCTCGGTGGTCGAGCTGACCTCGGGGGGTGGGGCAGAACTGGTGTCGATTGAAGGCCCCGAAGTGGATGCCCTGATCGAGAAGTACGAGTTCTTCGCTAAAGACGAAATCCCGGCTGGAACCTACGACGACATCGGCCGAACACCGACCATCAGCGTCGGCGCCCAATGGATCGTCGGCGCTGAGGCCGATGACGACCTGATCTACGGCATCACGTCTGCCCTTTGGCACGACAATGCCAGAAAGCTTCTTGACAGCGGTCATGCCAAAGGCAAGGCAATCACGCTCAAAACAGCCCTTGATGGCATCGGCATCCCCCTTCATCCCGGCGCCGAGCGCTTCTATCAAGAAAAAGGCCTTTTAGACTAGATCCAGGTCCTGCCAGAACCTGGTTGACTTAGAGGTGTGTGCGGTTCTCGGTCACTCGCCCACCCAAACTTCGCCGCATACCGTAGATCCCGGCGCGATCGGTCGGCAGCCAAATGATGTGGTCATACCACCGTTAGGGCTTGAGGATGATACGGCCTTTGACGTTGCCGGCGCGCAGATCGTCGAGGGCTTTTGGAGCAGCGTCCAGGGAACGTAGATCGAGCGGGATTGACGGGATCTTCCCTGCCTGGCCGAGGGCGACCAGGGCTTTCAACTCATCCAAGGTGCCGACATAGGAGCCCTGAACCGTCAGTGATTTGACCGGCATCAGCGGCAACGACACGGGCAGCGCGCCGCCATAAAGCCCGACGATGATCAGCTTGCCGCCTTTACGCAAAGCGTTCAGGCCGAATTGGCTGGTGGGAACGGCCCCGACGAAGTCGATCGCTGCCCGTGCACCACCCCCAGTCAGCTCAAGAAGCTTGTCAACGGCCTCGCCATCGCCGTTGTCGATCACCTCGAAGATGCCGGCTGCCTTGGCCATCGCCCGCTTTTCCGGATCGATATCAGCAACGATCAGCTTGGCTGGGGTTAGCTCCTTGACCATGTGCACAGCTGAAAGGCCGACACCGCCCGCACCGATCATCAGTAAGAAGTCGCTCGCCCCAAGGTCGCCGATCTTGCCAAGCGCGCTGTAGGCAGTGAGACCCGCACAGGCATAGGTGCAGGCAAGGTCGGTCGCAATGCCGTCATACGCAACGAGATAAGACGGATCCGGCACGATGACGTGATCGCTGTAACCGCCATTGACCCGAGCACCCAGGAATTTCGGCGTCATACAGAACTGCTCGCGCTCATGAGTGCAAATTGAGCAAGTGCGGCAGCCGATCCAGGGAAAGGCAATCCGAGCATCACCTACAGCAACACCTCTGGCATCGGGCCCAATCGCCTCGACCACACCCACGATCTCATGGCCGAGCGTCAACGGCAGCGTCGCGCCCAGCTTAGCGAAATCGACCCGTTGCCCTTCGCCTAGATCGAAGAAACCATCTTGGATGTGAAGGTCGCTGTGGCAAATGCCGGCAGCGGTGACCCGCATCAGCACTTCCGTTCCCCGAGGCGTCGGCGTCGGGCCTTCTTCGAAGACCAGGGGCTGACCCCAATCAGCAATCTGATAGCTTCGCATTCTTACCTCCCCAATGTTTTGGGCCGCAAGAAACAACTTGCCTGGAAACTCTATCTTTTCACAAGTATCTCCAACGCTGCGTTTCAGCAGAAGCGGAGAGGATTCATTCGGCCATATCAGACGCTGTTCTTCTCAATGCTCTCAGGCTTTCTTGCGATCGGCCTTTTCGATCGGGCCGCCGGCTTTCTCCCATGACGTCATGCCACCTTTGATATGGCTGGCATTCTCAAACCCCATGCCCTCGAGAGCAGCGACCGTCAGCGCTGATCGCCATCCCGATGCGCAGTGAAAAACGAATTTCGCGTCACGTTCAAAGATGTCCTTGTGATACGGGCTCTCTGGATCGACCCAGAATTCGGTCATGCCCCTTGGACAATGAAAGCTGCCGGCGATTGAGCCCGATCGTTCCCGTTCGCGCACATCCCGGATATCCACGAAAACGACATCCGGGTCGTTCAACATTGCGATCGCATCAACCGCCTCGATTTCTTCGATCCGCGACCGTGCTTCCGCAACCAGCTGCGCTGCATTCACCTTGAGTTTCTTGACCATCTTGCGCGACTTCTCCCAAGAGTTCCCGGATCTAACCCCCATTATCAGCGCCCAATTAAGGCGCCATGACAAGGTCCGGCCGGTTCATCGGACCATGCCCGTAACATGTCTTCAACAAATGATACCTGCCACCTTCCTTCAAAGCTTGGCCGTATACCGTCGATCTTGGTTATGCTGGTCCGAGTTAATGGTGTGGACATTCCACAAAGTTCTTTAATAGCCCTTCAAACTCGACGTCCGCAGTGGCGACGGATTGAAGGTCTCCTCGACAAGAGGATGCTTCAGCAATTTCTTGCCGAGATAGACCGCGCCCTCTCTGGTGAGATGCGATCCGTCATAGGAGATGAGCTTCAGATCAGGTGTGAAGATTGGGCAATCGACTATTGGGCCACAGATCACGTCGTGAACATCGACAAAGACGTCATCGCTATATTGGCTCGCCATCAAACGGTTCGTCTCCAAATGGCCGCCCTCGACGGATTGTCGATAAGCGAGCTTTTCCTGATCGCTCATGTCGAAGTAATGGGCAGGCTTGATATCTCCAAAGTACTTTCTCCCGACCACCAGGACTTTGGCGTCGAACTCTCGTTCCAGATTGTCGACACTTGTTGGCAGCAGACGAGCGGCCCAGAGCGACCAGGATGAAACGAGAACAATCGCATCGGCTTGCTTGAGACGGCTTTGAAGATCGTCCCGTTCATACCAGCCTTTTTTCAGACAGCCAGGCAAATGCTTCTGTTGAATATGGTCCTTGAAATCGGTTTTGAGATAGAGATTGCCGCAAGGCGAGGCGATCTCGTGGATGGATAGAGAGATGTTTCTCAGACCCTCCGCTTCCGCCAACATGTTCACGAAATCCTGCGCAAAGCTATCGCCGACGATCAGAACCTTGCGACGGCCATTCTCCTTGAACGGCTGGTCTTTGTAGGGTTTGTAACGCGAATAGACATAGCGTCCCATCTTGTCGGTATCCGCGGCCAAGGCAAGATCGCGCTCACTTGGTGGATATCGTTCCAGGAACCCTTCGAATTCATTCCCGGCGATGCCGATGCTAAGGAAAAAAACCGAACCGATAGCCGAGCCTTTGAAGATCTGCGCACGGGAAATTCTTTGTCGGTCGCGAAAAGGTTGCTCGACCCAACGCCAGCTCAGCCAACCAAGGGCGAGCGCCAGCAAAGCGAAGAGAAACAACATCGTTGGCGATGGAGTTTCCAGGCTCAAAAGACGAAGAAACGCAAACAATGGCTGATGCCAAAGATAGACGCTGTAACTGATCAGGCCGAGGCCGACCAGAAGTCGGGTCGAGAGAAGCTGCGCACAGCGCGTTTCGGTGGTAGCAAAAAGGATGATCAGCACCGTACCGACGACGGGAAGAAGCGTATAGAAGCTTGGATGAGGTGTGCCCTCATCGAAGCTTAAGATGGCGTAAACGATCATGCCGAGGCCAAGGAGCGACAGGGCTTGGCTGCCTTTCCAGGTGCCATCTCTCCCATGCAGATGAAAGGCGGCCAGCACGCCTGCCAGCAATTCCCAAGCCCTTGTGGGCAACAGATAGAACCCAAATGCAGGATCGCCGGAGAATAGCCAATGATGGCCAAACTGCGCCGTTAGAAGGCTGAGTAGGAACACACAAGCGATGATGGAAACGAGGCTTTTCTTGCCGAGGGACCAGAGGCCCATAACGAGCAGGGGAAACAGCAGATAGAACTGCTCCTCGATCGACAGGCTCCAGCTGTGAAGAAGCGGCTGGAGATTGGCATCAGGCGTGAAATAGCCGGCTTCTCGATAGAAATGAATGTTCGAGACAAACAAAGCCACGCCGATCATGCTGTCGGCCAGATCATCCAAGTCACTTGGCAAAAGCCAGAGCCAGGCGAATGGCAGGCAGCAGAGCATGACAAAGAACAACGCCGGCAAAATCCGCCGGGCACGGCGCTCGTAGAAACCAACCAGGGTAAAGCGCCCTTCTTCTTTTTCTTTCAAAATCAGTGACGTGATCAGATAGCCGCTGATGACGAAAAAGACGTCGACCCCCACAAAACCACCGCTCGCACTCTCAAAGCCAGCATGGAACAGGAGGACCGGCAGGATGGCGACGGCGCGAAGTCCATCAATTTCTTTTCGATAGATCATCTGTCCAAGGCTCGTGGCATCGGGCTTGCTGTCATCAACCAGTCATTCGTTGATTGTCATCCTACAGGCGGCGAAGGTGAAGATCGAAGGGCGTCTCTCCGACGCAACTTGCGGATGAGTTTTCAGGAAGGTGCCAGTTACAGGGCTTGGCGTGTCGTTGACAAGATCGCTCTCGGTGTTCTGCCAAAAAGGCTTGTGTCCGCGGTGAAAAAAGCGGGGCATAGGCATAATGAGAGATTGCTGGCGGGATTGTTAAGTCGCGTTATTGGATTTTTCACCCAAACTAGATTATGCCTGCATGATATCAAAGTGGCGAATTGATGTATCGATTCATCGAGCATTATGGTTCGCCACGGTTGCGCAAAAGACAAGGAAATACACCCCCATGGCAGACGTTTTAGAGGCCGATCTCTGTATCATCGGTGGCGGATCGGGCGGGCTATCCGTAGCCGCCGGTGCGGCACAGATGGGCGCAAAGACGGTCCTGATCGAGGCTGCCAAGATGGGAGGTGATTGCCTGAATTATGGCTGTGTGCCCTCGAAAGCTATGATCGCAGCCGGGCATGCCGGCCATGTTATGCGCCATGCCGAGGCTTTTGGGGTCAAAAGTCATGAGCCCGAGGTCGACTTCAAGGCGGTTCACGACCATGTCCATGGGGTCATCGGCGCCATCGCACCTCATGACAGCGTAGAACGCTTCGAGGGCCTGGGTGTTACGGTCTTGCAAGAACGGGGACGCTTCCTGTCCGGCGATGAAGTTGAGGCCGGCGATACGCGTGTGAAGGCAAGGCGTTTTGTCGTGGCTACCGGCAGTTCGGCCATGGTGCCGCCGATCCCTGGTCTTGCCGGTGTTCCCCATGACACCAACGAAACCATTTTCGACAATCAGGTGACACCCTCCCATCTGATTGTCATCGGCGGCGGCCCGATCGGCTCAGAACTCGCCCAGGCTCACAGACGCCTCGGTGTTGCGGTCACGATCGTCGATATGGGTCCGGTGCTGCCCAAGGACGATCCCGAGATGACCGCCGTGGTGCGCGCGCAACTCGTGGCTGATGGCATTTCGCTTAAAGAGCGGGTCAAGGTGCAAAAGGTCGAGGCCGCCGGCAGCGGTGTTATTGTGGTGGTTGAAGAAGCCGATGGCAGCGTTCAGCGCATCGAAGGATCAAACATCCTGGTGGCAGCCGGCCGTGGCGCCAATGTCGAGGGGCTGAACCTCGAAGCCGCCAGCATCGACTATGACCGTCAGGGTATCAAAGTCGATAATCGCCTGCGCACCAGCAACAAGAAAATCTTCGCGATCGGCGATGTGACCGGTGGTTATCAATTCACCCATGTCGCCAGCTATCATGCTGGGATCGTCATCCAGAATGCGCTATTCCGCCTGCCGAGCAAGGTTCGCTACGATGCGCTTCCATGGGTGACATTTACCGATCCTGAACTCGCCCATGTCGGCCTCACCGAAGCGGCTGCTAGGGAAAACGGCGACAATATCGAGGTCCTGAACTGGTCTTTCGAGGAGAACGATCGGGCACAAGCAGAGCGTCAGACCGAAGGGCGGGTCAAGGTCATCGTCAGCAAACGCGGCAAGATCCTCGGCGCCACAATTGTCAGCGCCCATGCGGGCGAGCTCATCCTTCCCTGGTGTCTTGCCATCAACCAAGGCATGAAGATCAAGGCCATGACCAGCATCATTGCTCCCTATCCCACCTTGAGCGAAGTCAACAAACGCGTCGCCGGAACATACTTCACACCCAAATTGTTCAGCGACAAAACCCGCTGGCTGGTCCGGTTCCTGGCGCGCTTTGGTTAGGCTGATGTCAGGCCTAATCGGGCGGCTGACCAGCGGCTTGGGCTGAAACCGCGGGAGAAAGGATACTCCCTGTCATGAACAAGACTAAAGAGGGAACAGAGCCTGTGTCTGAAGCCACGCAGAGTGGCGGCAAGTCGATCAAGCGTTTCTTGCCGCTGGCTGTCCTGGTGCTCGCCATTGGCGGCGTGTTTGCATCGGGCCTGCACAACTATCTCAGCTTCGATGCCTTACGCGAACACCGCGAAACACTGCTTGGCTTTGTCCAGAACAATCCCTTGGTCGCGCCCTTGGTGTTCATGGTCATTTATGCCGTGGCAACGGCCCTTTCGGTGCCGGGCGGCATCGTGTTGACGATCGCCGGTGGGTTCATGTTCGGCACGTGGCTCGGTGGGCTCTTCGTCGTCATCGGCGCAACACTTGGCGCGACCGCCATCTTCTTGATCGCCAAAACAGCGCTCGGCAATGCGTTGCGCGAAAAAGCCGGTCCCTGGCTCAGCAAGATGGAGGCGGGCTTTAAGGAGAACGCGCTTAGTTATCTTCTGGTTCTTCGTCTTGTGCCAATCTTCCCCTTTTGGCTGGTCAACCTTGTCCCTGCCTTTCTCGGCGTGCCGCTCAGCATTTATGTCATTGGCACTTTTTTCGGCATCATCCCGGGCAGCTTCGTGTTCGCGAGCGTTGGCAATGGTCTGGGTGCCGTTTTCGATGCGGGCGAGACGCCCGATCTCGGCATCATCTTCAAGCCCGCCATTCTTGGTCCTATCCTTGCCCTGGCCCTTCTTGCCTTGCTGCCCATCGCCTATAAGCGCTTTGCGGCGAAAAAGACGGAATAACTGGACAAATACCGGCATTAACCTCTAGTAGGGTCACGCTATAAATGTATAGCAAGGGGCCGTACGGCCTTTGTCATGATGATATTGGTGCTGGTGGCGCGTCTTGTTGATGAACAACCTTTCTGTCGCTCGTTTATGCTTGATCGCGATGATTGGTCTTGCGAGCATCGGTATCGCCTCGATGGCATGGCTCGGTTTCAATGATCGGCTGGGCATCGATTTATTGCGCGAGCATCAATATGACCTCTTGAGCTTCGTCACCAGCAAGCCCGTTCTCGCAGGCTTGCTATTTACCGCCATCTACGCGCTGGTCGTCGCCGCCTCGGTGCCGGGACTGGCGTTGTTGACGATGGTCGGCGGTTATCTCTTCGGATGGGTTCTGGGCGCCACCTACACCATGATCGCCGCAACAATCGCAAGTGCCTGTGTGTTCCTGTTGGCAAAATCCGCTTTCGGTGCTGCCATGCGCGAACGCGCAGGGCCGATGATTCAACGCTTCGCGCGGGGCTTTAAGGAAAGCGCGCTCAGCTATGTCTTCATCATGCATTTGATCCCCATCTTCCCCTATATGGTCGTCACGACCCTGCCGGCCGCTTGCGGCGTGCCGCTACCAATCTACATGTTCAGCGCGTTTTTCGGCATCCTGCCGGCAACTGTGCTGCTGGCACGGGTCGGTGCTGGCCTTGGCGACGTCATCGCCCAGGAAGGACCGATTGAAATCGCCAATTTCATGACCACGGACATCATGCTCAGCCTGGGCGGCCTCGCGGTGTTGGCCCTGCTACCGGTGTTCTACCGCGCTTTGAAACCGGGCGTAGCGCGCCTCGCCAAGTAAGTTTGGGATTTGGGCACTATCGCGGTGAGCGCAGGGTGGCACTGCTTTAAACCCGGCATAGCAGCACCCAAGACCATCTTTGATGTTGGTTATGTCATGAACGCTTTCGTTCGTGTCTAGCGGATGAAGAGCCGCGAAAACGAAAAACCCGCAGGCTTAACCAGACCGTCCTTGTCATGTCGCAGGATCGATAGGGACTTGGCATCCGGGAGGATATGGACGCGCAGGGGATGTTGGCGCCCTCGAATGTCGATGTCCCGCATCTCGAAATGATCGAGATCAGCGCCAGCACGACTGGCAAGCTCGGCTGAAACGACAAGCTGGGCACCAAACTCCTTGGTCAGAGTCTCAAGCCTTGATGCAACATTGACAGCATCGCCGATCGCGGTCAGCGATGTTGCCCGTTTATAGCCCATCTCCCCAAGGATCACCGGGCCCATATGCAACCCGATTCCCATCCGAAGAGGTTCCGGCAGATCGGCGCGGATTTGTCGATTGAGATGATCGAGCTGCTCGGACATGGTTCGTGCTGCGACCAGAGCCTGTTTAGCGGCCAAAGCGGGCTCGGAATCGGCCCCGAAAAGGGCCATGATGCCGTCGCCGATGAACTTGTCGACTCGCCCTCCGGCCCCTTCGATCGCTCCGCCCATTGCTTTGAAATACTGGTTAAGGATGAACACCACGTCGAAGGGCAATCGTCCCTCGGCCATGCGGGTGAAAGCGCGAAGGTCGGCAAACATGACCGCCATATCACGCTCGATGCCGGCACCCGGGTTAACGTCGACTTGGCTCGATACCGGATCCGCCGTCGCCGGCAATAGAGGAACGACTTCGAGATCCTTGATTGGGCGAAGCTGGCAGGCAAGACGAATGCCAGCACCCGCACCGATCCTAGCAAGCACCTTGGCTTCATCCTCGGCGGGCGGCGAAACATGCTCAGCGCCATTACCGAGACGAACCCGACAGGTGGAGCAACGTCCCCGTCCGCCGCAGACCGATGCATGAGGAATATTGCCCAAACGACTGCCATCCAGCACGGTCATGCCGGGATCGATGGCCGCCACACTGCCGTCGAGATAGCGGATCTGGATCTTGCCCGCTGACCGTTCACGCCAACGTCGAACCAGGCGGCCGACGAGAATGCCGGCGAGGAGAATCGCGAAACCGAAGGTCATGGCGCGTTCAACCTGATACGCCCAGACCCGGGCCGTTTCGTCGGGCCATTTCTCTTCGGCAATAAGACGGTCCAGCCAGGCGGGATCGTGCGCGATGATCGCCTGCGCCTCCCGGCCACCGACATTGAAGCCGGCGAGTGCTAATCCCGGCAGCGCGAACGCGATGATCAGCAGCCAAATCCTGATCGCTGGATACCAGGGCCGATAACGCAGCCAAAAATGCAGACCCAGGCATCCATGTAACCAGACTAGCAGCAACATGATGGTCTGACGCCAAGCACCACTCGACCAAATGATAGCGAACTGCAGATGATAACTATCATCGACCCCAAAATTTTCATGGAGACCGCGGGTACCAACGATATGAATGGCCAGCCAAAACGGGATCAACAGGCCAAGGATAATCTGAAAGGCCTCCCATATTGGCATGCGCAGGCTTCGGCGCCGATAGATCTTGGCGATGACCAAAGCGACATGGATCAACAACGCGCCATAAAGAAGGATCGAACCCGCAGGGCTTCGCCAAATCGCCTTGAAAACCAACTGACCCGCATTCACAGCATCGAGCGATCGAAGCGCCAAGGCATGGTTGACGAAGTGCATGGCGACGAAGGTCATCAGCACGAGGCCTGAGAACAGGCGTAGTTTGGTTGCAATATCCGAGCGTGGTGTCATGGAACGTTATCCAACCCCAGGGTCGCCGACATCGCAAGTGAGTGGTGGTATGACCACATCATTGGTTCACACCACCATCAATGAGATGTGCCAGGAAACTCGAGGGTACACGGACGATTCTAGGTGAGGCCTCGGGCAACATCATACCGTGCACACCACTAGAGCGTTTCTTGAACAGGTTCAACCAGCCTGCTGCTGGAAGTCTTCCGATAGGGTCGGCTCGATTGGGTGGCCAGCAGGAAACGAGCAGTCACTATGCAACCCTGGCCCGGAAATAACCCAGGTCAAAAGCCTCCGTTTGAAACCTTACCACTCAAGCACTGAATGGTCTTTTTAGTACCGATCTATGATGGTTTTGCGCTGCTCACTTGACCATGAAACGACGTCGTCGTTCACCTCTCTAGCCATCGGCAAACGCGATTAGCCCCCTTATGGGATGATCTGCTTGGCGTCCAAGAATCAACCGCCGCGAAGAACGGGAATAGCGTCTCGCCTCCAGAGCGGTGAAGGGCGTTTTGAAAAGAACGGCCGCTTGACCCGATCTCTCAAAAGCACTGGCGCTGCACCCGGTGATGGCGGTGCGGCCTCGGCAATGTCTGTCGATGACCTGGACCGACGAAGCTTGCGCCAGATCTTGTAGACCTTAGTACGATAAGCAATGCCGCGTGCCCGATCCTGCGAATGATAAAACGCGGTCGCTTTGCCCCATGATCGGGTTCGCTGTCTGAGTTCCTTTAGGAACTTCATGCCATAAGCGATATTCCTTTGGGGATCGAATGCTTCTTCAAGGGTTAAAAAAGCGTCGGGGTGATAGTGCAGATTGATCTGCATGCAGCCGACATCGATATTTGTACGCCCCTCGGCGCGCAACTCCTTGACCTTGGCAATCGCTTCCTGTTTGGAGGCGAGATAGAAACTATCCGACCCCGATGTCACCGTCCAAGGCCAGGGTTTCGTGCTGTCATCCTGTTCCAGCCAGCGCCCAGATTCCGCGAGCGCCAAGGCATGGAGAAGCCCCGGTGGAACCCGTTCGGCTTTTTCCTGCTCGGCTGTAAGAGTGACGCAAATCGTGCGCATATTGGCCTTGGCTGTCGGTGCCAAACAGGCCGAGAGAACCAATGAGAGGGCCAAGACCCACCCCATCCAAATCAAATGCAACACCATAGCCATGAGGACATCATGACCGAGCTTGGTTAAATTAAGCTGAAGAAGAGGCTCATAAGAAGGTTACGGAAAAAGCAATCTAACGGGGATCCGTCGCGGGAAGGACATCATCGAAACGGGGCCTTGCCAATTGATCACCCATTAGATCGATCAACCAGACCAGCAACTCCCTGATCACGGTCTTGATCTCACCGATGTCGCTATGCAGGCCCATGGTATTCTCATTCATGTAAAGACCGCGCCTGACCTCGATCTGAAGGGCGTGGATCGCGATCTCCGGTTGTCCATAATGGGCAGTGATATAGCCACCGGCATAGGGGCGATTGCGGGCCACGCTGAACCCTTTTTGGCGCAAGAAAGTTTCGGCATGCTGAACAATCGAGGGGGCACAGCTGCTGCCAAAGCGATCGCCAAGCGCAAAATCGATCATCCCGGTACCGGGCGATCCATTGGCAAGCGTCCCATTGGCGCAAAAGCTCGGCATGGAATGACAGTCCAGGAGCAAGACCTGGCCAAAATGCGACCGTCGTTCATCAAGCAGTCGCTGCAAAGCATGGTGATACGGCCAATAGGCCAGGCGAATTCGCCGCTCGGCCTCATCAATGCTCAATCTCGATCGATAAATCGGTTGACCGGCGATCCGGCTCGGAATAGTGCCCAATCCAGCTCTCGCCTTGGCCGAATTCGGGTTGGCATAAGCTGGAAGCGGCGCGTCGAACAATTCTTTGTCAAACTCATAGGCCTCGCGATTCGCGTCCACAAAGGCGCGCGCGAAACGAGCATGCAGAATGGCTGCACCCAGAGTCGGCGCCGAGTCAACGAGACGGTCGACGAAGGCATCCTCCAGTCGGCGCAATTGGTTGAGGTTGAGCCGAACATCGCGCAACAGACAAGGCGGATAGATCTGACCACTGTGAGGTGACGACAGGACGACAGGTACCGGCGCCCGCCTTGGCTGGACAATGTCGATGGGTGAACCAAGCTCGGTTGTCATGAAATTGGCAATTACCTCTGGTCAGCTTTGAAATCACACCACAACACCTTCAGTGCCGCAAGTGAACAAAGCGGGCCTTATCTTGCATAGAAGAGGTTGAACTACGCGCAATTTCGCATTAGTTAGGACGCATAGTGGGCGCTTAGCTCAGCGGGAGAGCACTACGTTGACATCGTAGGGGTCACTGGTTCAATCCCAGTAGCGCCCACCATCACTCCACTATTGAATTCCTAAAATCGATGACTTGGTGCGGATGTTGCCCTCGGATCCTGGCTGATCTCAGTGCAATCCGGCATTTGGCGCTGTACGAAAAAAAGAACCCGGCACAGGCCGGGTTTCAAAGTTTGGGGAGAACTTATGGGAGATACCGGTCTTCTTCGGGATAGGAATGGCATCGCCAGGCAGCCAAAATAAAGAGGGCGTGCCAGGCAAACCGTGCGCCCAAGTTTAGCGTCTTGCCGAAAAACATCCATGGATTGGCGATTTTCTGGATGTAAACGATTGAAGTATCATGATGTTGTCAAGATATGAAACCGATTAGCAGATACAGGATCGGGGAACAGCTTGAGCGAACCGAAATCAAGAAAGCCTTTGGACGGCGATGAAAAAACCATCGAAGTCGAATTGCGTCTTGCCGGTGATGCAGATGTTCTTGAAACGGTCTTCGCCTCGTCCCTTGGCCCCCAAGATGATGGTCCTGAGGGAACGACAGCCGATCTTGAAAACCGCTATTTCGATACAGCCGATCGAGCCCTGCATGCCAAAGGCCTGGCGCTGCGCGTTCGGAACAATGGCGCCGAATGCAAACAAACGCTCAAGGCTGGTGACAATGCCAAAGCCGCTCTCCTGAAGCGGACCGAATGGGAAATAACCCTCGATAACGATCAGCTCAAGCTCGATGCCTTCCCCAAAGAGGCACGTGAACTCTTGCCAAAATCGGCACGTACCGGCGACCTCCAACAAGCATTTACGACACGGATAAAACGACGCCTTCGAAACGTGACATGTGATGATCAAGGCGAACGCCTGTGCCAAATCGAGGCTGTTCTGGATCTAGGGGAGATCGAGGCGGGCAACAGCACTATGCCGGTCGCAGAAATCGAGCTGGAACTCCTAAAAGGAACAGCTGGAGATCTTTATCGCCTGGCTCTCGACCTTCAGGATGTAGCCCCCCTTCATCTGGAGACACGCTCAAAATCCGTCCGCGCCTTCGATCTCCTCGCCAAGAAACCACCATCCTGGCATCGCCGCAAGCTACCGATGATCAGTCGATCAGATAGTATCGATGATGCCATGGCGGCGATTTTCGCGAACTGCTTTGAGCATTGGCTCGCCAATCAGGCCGCGGCCTTCGATGGCCAGGATCCGGAAGGTGTACATCAGATGCGCGTCGCGCTTAGGCGCTTGCGTTCGGCTCTTTCGATTTTTCGAAAACTCATTCCGTCATGTCAGATGTCGTGGCTACAAGCCGGCGCCAAAGCAGCTCTCGGCGGGCTCGGTCCTGCCAGGGACTGGGACGTCTTCCAAAGTGAGCTCTTAGCACCGCTACTGGCAGCACGGCCCTATGATCGCGATCTCGGCGTTCTCGCCGCGCGCGCTAAGAGCCGTGGCCATGCGAGCTATAGATCCGCTCGAAAGATGCTGAAGGGAGCGGACTATACTCGCTTCACACTCCGTTTCGGCCGATGGCTCGAGGAGCGGGCTTGGCGCCAGGAAAACGATGCTGGGCAGGCAGCGCTTAGGGCCAAACCGATTACCGACTTAGCGCGAAAACTCTTGGTTAAGCGCAACGAACGCGCCCTCGCCAAAGGCCATCATCTGTCAGACCTCACGACCGAGCAGCGCCATGAGCTTCGGATCACGTTGAAAAAGCTGCGCTATGCGATCGAGTTCTTCAAACCGCTATTCGAGAAGAAGGCGATGAAGCCCTTTCTCAACCAGCTCAAAGCCCTGCAGGACGATTTTGGCCATCTCAACGATGTCGCTGTCGCCGAGACCTTATTCAATGACCTTCTCGCCCGGCGAAGCAAACAGGACATCCGTCGAGCAGCTGGCCTCGTGATCGGCTGGCATGCCCGTGGCGTCGAGGCTAACGAGCCAGCTTTGCTAAGGGATTGGGACGACTTCACCCGACAACGCGGTTTTTTTTGGGACTAAAGCATTTCCTGGGTGGGTTGTGCCAGCAGCGCGAAAATATTGAGTGATGTGATCATACCACTAGCGGTGATCGCCATCGCCCTGAATCGTTCCGCGCTCCATGCGTGAGCGCAGCTTTTCCACATTGTTGGCCGCAAGATCGTCGAGCGACAGATTAAGGTCGGCGGCAAGAACGGCGACATACCAAAGAACATCCCCAAGCTCGTCACGGAGTGCGGCGATCTGTTCAGCGCCAAAATCGCCGCCGCGATCGCGAAGCACCTTTTTGACCTTGCCTGCCACCTCACCCGCTTCGCTTGCCAATCCAAGAGCTGGATAGGTGACACGATGCGCCTCGGGGAAGACCGCCGTTTGCCGCGCCGCCTCTTGATACTCGTTCAGGGTCATTGCGCTTTCTCCCTCAGCATGTGTTCAAAACGTCGTCGGATGCGTTCATGACCCCGTCGATGGTTGAATGCAAGATGTTGGACAAGGTGACAGTTCATCACACCAACTGTTTGGCGGCTTGACGCCAGGACGGGTGATCGCTGAAGAGGCGATCGACACCAACGGGATGAACGTGTTGGTTAGTCATATTGTGAAAATCGGTTGATTTTTATTATATAATACAAACGTTTAAACTGAAATTTGCGCATAAGCTTGTAACAAAAAAGTAATTCTATGCGAGGTCGGATTAAACCATTAATCGTGGTGTTAAATTTATACTGCCTGCAAATCCATGATCCTCATGCCCTGTTGAGCGTGGGACAAGCCAGGAGCCTCTATGACCGAAGAGACGCCGGACCTTACTGCGATTAGGCCCTACCTGCAGGGACAGTTAACCTCACCTTCGGACGACTTGGACCCGGAAAATATCGAGCTCGTTCTGGCCTCGGCTGATCTGGACGACATGGCACGCCTCCTGGAAAAGACGACGGGCGTCAATCCTTATGCAGGTCCGTTGACGGCAAGACTAGTAGAACTGGGCGGCCAAGCACCGAAAGATGGCAGTGCGGACGGCGGTCAGATCTATGCGGAAACTATGCGCCTGCAAAAGCAGCGACTGGAACAAGACCCTGCCGCACGGCGTGAGCTTGCGCTGCATCCCCGCACCTATGGCAGGCCGGCAAGGCAGCTGATCACTGAGGCTGACGATTGGGTCGTGCCGATGGTCGAAGCCGAGATCGGGCAGATGTCGACAGATGATTTAGCAACGCTTCGGCATCATCTCGTCATGCGGGTGGGCCGGCAGCATGACATTCATCCCGATTTTCGCCCGCTCTTATTAAACCTGACCACCGACGATCACATGCTGCAGTGCCTGGCTTCCGTTGAGCAGTGCTACAATGTCGGGAGGCCTGCGGAAAGGTCCTATCTCCTGGCCGCCGTTGCAGGGCCTTTCATCGATGTGATCATGAATGACGCTGATGACGGGATCGAGCTGGAAGCCGCGGCCTGGGATTTCGCGCAACGCCGTCTGGCGCGCGCCAGCGTGAAATCCAGCTCGCAACAATTGATCCAGGCGCTAGAGGCGGCATCGTCTCTACTCGCCCTGATCGACACCAGCCGCGTGCTGGCGGCAAGGGAAAGCCAGGCCCATGATCATGCCGGTATCGCAACAAGATCCGCCGTTGCGGAGTTCGTGCTCTCGAACCTGATCCTGCTGTCGACCAAACCCGATGGCGACCTTCGTCAAGACGACCTATCGATCGGCGCCTTCGTGCGCCGCGATCTCGCCGGCCGCTCGCCCGTCGAGATTCCAGAGGCAACTCTAGAGGCATGGCTTGCCACCCGCACAACCAGACGACTGTTGCTCGATCTTACCCTGGTCATGCTTCTCACCGACTATCAGCGGTATTCCCTGCCGCCTATGCAGCCCCTGTCAGGCCAGCTGAGCTTCGATACCGTCCATCGCCTTCTGGCCGAGACAGAACGGCAGACGATCGGCAAAATGGCCGTCCAGGCCATCAACAGCGGATGGTACCAAGGCGACTGGGCCGGCGCTGCATAATTGTGGTGTGACCATTACATTGACTTGGACCGGTAGAGCTAGGCTCGGTGGTATGCGGCCAAGTTTTCGAGGCGGGTGGTGGTTATCATGTGTTGCAGGCATACCAGTAGCATAGACCACCCCAAAAACTTGGCCGCATACCGTTGATCTTGGCCCTACCGGTCCAAGTCCATGAGGTGATCACACCACTATTTGGTGATTTTCCAATATTTGCTGTCGTCGAAAGATGGCCCCCAGATCATTCCGCTGACGCCTTTCCTTGACGCGATCGCTTCGATGTCCTGGAACATGATGACAAATGGGGAGGTCTCCTGATGCTCGCGCTGCAATTCCTGATACATCGTACTGCGCGTATCGGGGTCGTGCTCTAGGACGGCCGCGGCGGTGAGTGCTGTCATTTCTGGGATGTCCCAGGCATTGCGCCAGGCGAGCTTGCCGGTATGGCCATCCTCGTCAGCATTGCCGGGATTGCTGGCAAAAGTATCGGCGTTGGTATGGGGGTCCTGATAATCGGGACCCCAGCGTCCAATATAGATGTCGTGGGTGCGTGCTCGATACTTGGTGAGCGTCTGCTTGTTGTCGCCCGGCAGGATTTCAAGCTTAATACCAGCCTGCGCCCAGTTGGCCTGGATAATCTGCGCCATCTCTGTGGTTGGCGAGGTATTGCGGGTGTCCATCGTCACCGTGAAACCATCCGCGAGGCCAGCCTCCGCCAGGAGACCTTTGGCTTTCTCGAGATCCAGCGTGAACGGCTTGTCTTCGATCGCGCCAAGAAAGCCGCTTGGCAGGAACGATTGGTGGATCTTGGCCGAACCCGCAAGGATGGTGCTCTCCATGCCCTCGTAATCGATTAGGTATTTCATCGCCTGGCGCACTTCAGGCTTAGCGAGATTTTCGTTTTTCTGATTGAGGCCAAGATACCAAACTGCCCCCTTGGGCACGTCTTCAACCTCGATATCGTCATTACCTTCGAGCGACTTGATTTGATCGGCATCAAGATTGCGCGCGATGTCGATGTCACCTTTTTCCAAGAGCAATACCTGGGTAGCAGGCTCGGGGATATGGCGGGTGAAGACCCGCTTCAGCGCCGGAGCACCGCCCCAGTAATCAGGATTGGCATCAACCACAATACTCTCATTCGGCTTCCAGCTGCGAAGCTTGAAGGGACCGGAACCGGCAGAGGCGGTGCGCAGCCATTCATGGCCCATATCGCCATCTACCTCGTGGCTCATCGCCTCTTGCATGTCGACCACGGAACCAACGCCTGCCGTCAGACAATAAAGAAAGAAAGTCGGCGCATAAGCTTGGTCGAGAATGATCTCAACGGTCCGCTCATCGACCACTTTGATCATCTCGTCAACATTCTCCGGCGTAAAGCCGAATTGCGAGAGAATGAAGGAAGGGGTTTTGTTGAGCTTGATCACTCGCTGCAGCGACCAGGCAACATCTTCGGCGGTCAACGCATTGCCGCTATGAAAGGTTATGCCTTCTCTGATCTGGAAGGTATAAGTCTTGCCGTCTTCACCGATCTCCCAGCTTTCGGCAACATGACCTTGCAGGTCTTCGACATCGTCGACAGGATAGGTGATGAGACGGTCATAGACCTGGGCACCGTATTCAGCGCCGGAAAACTCGAAGATCTCCGCTGGATCAAGGGTGATCAGATCGTCGATCTGCCAGGCCTGCACCAAGGTATCATTCGGTGTTTCCGCCAAGGCTGACGGCATGGTCAGCGACAGCGGCAAAATGAACGCCGCGGCAAGGCCAATCACGCTTGAACGCGTCAGTAGGTTCTTCGAGAACCGTCCCATCCAATCTCTCCCTAAATCCATAGAATTTGATGTGGCTTTTAGGCTTAATCCTTCGGCTGCCGATGTCAAACGGGTTTAGATTCTTGATCTGCCCGTTCCTGTGCACTCCCCCACCCGATCATGCTCATTAGGGAGTGGGCTGGAACGGATCCAAACTTAAATTGGCAGCCGTGCAAGCCTCTCGGTCAACAGAGCGAAAAAACCATCCGCATCGATCTCTTCGATCGCCAAAGCATTCGGTTTGCCATCACCGCGCCCGCGCCAATCCACGAGTGTACGGCCCATGGAAGCTTCGCTCTGGATGTCGATCTCGACATGGCATTGCCGGCCGGTAAATAGCTCAGGCCACATGACATAGGCGATCGCGCAGGGATCATGAAGCGGCGCGCCTTGGCCCTCGCCCTTGGCTTGATCGAACTTATTGTAGAACATCAAAAGGCCGACCACGGCTCGACTCACCTCTGATCCGATTGCCTCAATCGCCTTCAATCTAGATGGTGTGACCAAAGCCTTATGGGTCACGTCCAGGCCATGCATCACGATGGGCACGCCTGAACGGAACACCACATCGGCAGCATGGGGATCAACATAGATGTTGAATTCGGCGGCAGGCGTGATGTTGCCGATACCGATCGCACCGCCCATCAGCACGATCGATTTTATTCGAGCGACGATATCCGGCGCCAGCCGCATCGCCATGGCGACATTGGTGAGAGGGCCGACAGGGCAAAGGGTGACACTGCCGGCGGGCTCGCTTCGAAGAATGCGGATAATCGCGTGAACGGCGTGCTCCTCCGAAAGCGCCGTCTCGGGCTCCGGCAAATCAGCACCGTCCAAACCGGTCTCGCCATGCACGAACTCTGCGGTCACCAGATCACGCACCATGGGTCGATCGCAGCCAGCATGAACGGGAATATCACGGCGTCCAGCAAGGGCCACCAACTTTTGCGCGTTCTTTTCAGTCAGATGGAGCGGGACATTACCGGCAACGGCGGTCACCGCTAGCACGTTCAGTTCATCCGGCGAGCCGAGGGCCAGTAAGATCGCAAGCGCATCGTCCTGGCCAGGATCGCAATCGATGATGATCGGTTGTGCTGTCACGAAGATCTCCAAGGCAAGGGGTTACAAGTATGATACGCGGTGATACCGGGATCGCAATGGAGGTCCGTGCAAGTTCAATCCTCTTGACCTTTCGTGAAACCGCCAGGACGCTATTCTTTTGCGCCGAGTTGGAGGATCTGTCCCAATGCCTGGACCTTTAGATGGATTTCGGATCATCGATCTCACCACCATGGTCTCAGGTCCGCTGGGCACAATGATCCTTGCCGATCAGGGCGCCGATGTGATCAAGGTAGAATCACTCAGTGGCGATCATACCCGGCATGTCGCCACCAGGCGCGGCGACTTTCCAGCCTCCTTTCTCAACAACAACCGCAACAAGCGCTCCATCGCCTTGAACCTGAAATCGGAAGACGGTCTGGCCGTGGTGCTGGAACTGATCAAATCAGCCGACGTCTTCATTCAGAATTTTCGTCCTGGCGCGATCGAGCGTTTGGGCCTGGGTTACGCAACATTGAAGGCCATCAATCCAGGGCTGGTCTACATGTCGATCAGCGGATTCGGGTTTGAGGGACCCTATGCCGAAAAGCCCGTATTCGATCCGCTGATCCAATCCCTCTCAGGGCTCACCACGGTCCAGGCCGGCTCCGATGAACAGCGCCCGCGCCTGGTCAGAACCATCCTGCCCGATAAGCTCACCGGCTTTGCCGTGGCCCAAGCGGTGACGGCGGCCTTGCTCGCCCGTTCGCGAACCAATGAAGGCCAGCATGTCACACTCTCCATGCTCGACACCGTCATTGCCTTTCTCTGGTCGTCCGATATGGGCGGGCACACCTTCGTTGGCGATGAACTCGAGACCGAGCGCGCGCAGAGCTTCATCGACCTGATCTACGAAACAGCTGATGGCTATATCAGCGTCGCTGTGGTCCGCCGGAAGGAATGGGAAGGCCTTTCTCGCGCAGTCGGGCGTCCCGATTGGCTCGACGATCCGCGTTTTCTCGAGACTTCCGGTCTCGAACGCCATAAGGATGAGCGGGTGGAGATGATCCAGGAAGCACTCCGGGGGCGAACCACCGAGGATTGGATTGAGCGCCTCGAAGCGGAGGACATCCCTTGCGCGCCGGTGCTAACCAGGCGCCAGGCGATCCGTCATCCACAGGTCGTTGCCAATAATATTGTCACTGAGACCGATCACCCCGAGGCGGGACGCCTCCGTCAAGCACGGACACCAGCGCAATTTTCCGCGACCCCGCCTGAACATCGCCGTGGTGCCCCAGCCCTTGGCGGTGATACCCGCTCAATCCTCGAAAAAGCCGGCTTTGAGCCGGACCGGATCGAGGACCTGATCGAGAAAGGCATTGCGAAAACTGCCGCGAAGACCAGGGAGGCATTGGAATGATCGACTTCTATTATGCGCCCACGCCGAATGGCTGGAAGGTTGGGATCATGCTAGAGGAATGCGGCCTCTCTTATCAAACCCATCTGATGCGCCTCGGCCAAGGTGATCAATTCGCATCAGACTTTCTTAACATCAGCCCCAATGCCAAGATGCCCGCTATCGTCGATCACGATGTCGACGGTGAGCCGGTGAGCGTCTTCGAATCCGGCGCCATCCTCCTTTATCTCGCCGAAAAGACCGGTTGTTTCGCGCCAACAGACCAACAGGGTAGGAAGGAACTCATGGAATGGCTCTTCTGGCAGGTCGGCAATCTGGGCCCGATGGCAGGCCAGCTCAGCCATTTCAGGAACTACGCACCAAAGGACGAGGCATACAGCCAAAAGCGTTATGCCGGCGAATATGATCGCAATCTAGGTGTGCTGGAGCGGCGGCTCATCGATCAGAAATTCATTCTGGAGAGCTATTCGATCGCCGATATGATCGCATTTCCCTGGGTGTTTATCGCTAAACCGCTGGGTGCCGATCTCGATGGCTTTCCGAACGTGAAAGCCTGGCGGCAACGGATCAAGGATCGTCCCGCCGTGATGCGCGCGATCGACCTCCACAAAGATCGGCAAAATCGCGGCCAGGACCGAGCCGATAACAACAATATCCTCTTTAACCAGACAGCGGCTCATTTGACCGGCAAGAAGCCATGACGTTCGTCTGATCTATCGCCACAACCGCCGTCATTTACCAAAGATCAACACCATCTGTGTTGAAATGACGTTTTTGTACGGGCTTTATTGATCAGGAATGAGCTTCTTATTGTGCGATGCACAAAATTTGATACGCTCCTTCTTGCCGCATGATGTCGAGGTGAGTTGTATGGACGAGCGCCAGGGATATTTTTTCGACGATTTGAGCGAGGGCATGAGCGCCGTCTTTTCCAAGACGATCACAGAGGCGGATCTCTTGATGTTTGCCGGCGTCTCCGGCGACACTAACCCTATCCATCTGGATCAGGACTTTGCCAGTCGGACTATGTTTGAGGGACGTATCGCCCATGGCATGCTGACCGCAAGCTTGGTCTCAACGGTGCTCGGCACGAAGCTGCCGGGGCCGGGTGCTATCTATGTCACCCAAGATCTACGCTTTCTCGCACCTGTGCGCATTGGCGACACGGTGATTGCCCGCGTGGCCGTTGCAGAACTGAACACCGAACGGAACCGCGCGACCTTGGCCACCACCTGCACCGTCGGCGACACCAAGGTGCTTGATGGCAATGCTGTTATGATGGTGCCAAGGCACCCGCTAAACGGCTCTTAATGTTGCTATGAGTGGTATGATCACATCAATTTATTCCGAGGGACATCACCAATATCAATGGTATACGATCAAGTTTTCAGAGACAGTGGCGGGTATCATTTTTGAAGACATGCCACCAGAGCACTTGTCGACAAGAGCTCGCCTACCCATGGATTCCCAGGTTTGTTCTTCAAAGGCTGTCGAAACCAAATGATGTGGTCACACCACCGCGCTTAGGCATTTGTTTCTGCCAAGCCAGGCTGCCCCTCTGACACCGGAGGAATCGCCGTGGACCGGTGCCCGAAGTGCGGTTGCGACGGTATCGGAAAAGACGTAGCGCTTCCAAATATTCGGAACATTGTCGTAAAGACGGGTCAGCTTTGATAGACCGCCGCCTAGCACGATCACGTCGGGATCGACCAGATTGATCACCGTCGAGAGGCCGCGTGCAAGGCGATCTTCATAGCGGCCAAGGGTGGCTTCCGCCTCCTCATCGCCGGCTTCAGCAGCCTTGACGATCGCCGGTGGATCCACCTGCTTGCCAGTGACCGTCAGGTGGTCTTTGGCCATGCCCGGGCCCGAAAGCCAGGTCTCGATGCAACCGGTCAAGCCGCAATAGCATGACGGTCCTGGCAATTCATTGGATCTCGGCCAGGGCAATGGATTATGCCCCCATTCACCGGCAATCGCATTCGGCCCGGCGAGCGGATGTCCTCGGATCACCAATCCGCCGCCGACACCGGTGCCGATGATCACGCAAAAAACCGAGCTGGCACCAGCGGCAGCGCCATCGGTCGCTTCGGAAAGAGCAAGGCAATCAGCATCATTGGCGATCGCAATTTCGCGCCCGAGAAAGTCTCGAAGGTCGCGATCGAAGGCACGGCCGTTCAGCCAGGTCGAGTTGGCATTCTTCAACAAGCCGGTTGCGGGCGAGATGGCGCCGGGCGTACCAAAACCGATGGTTCCCTTGGCACCAAGCTCGAATTCGGTTTCAGCGATCAGGTCACGCAATGCTTCAAGTGTGCCTTCGTAATCCCCCTTTGGCGTCGGCCTGCGTCGGCGCAAGAGCACCGTGCCCGCTTCATCCAAAGCAATGATTTCGATCTTGGTGCCGCCGAGATCGATACCGAGCGCAAATGTCATGATGGTCGCCTAAGTCGATGATGTCGGAACATCGTTCTTGAGCCTTCCCCGTGAACCTGGCTGAAGAGCCTTGCCGATTTGTCATCGGTCGCCGCGTCATCTCGATCCTGGAGAATTTTCGAACGATAGCCCAACCTTACCTTCGGATCCGAGGCGGCGACAATAGGTGTTTTTTTGAAACAAACTGCTCATTTAGGCAGGTGGGATGAGCCGCTTATGCGGGCGGGGTACTTGCCACCTGCTTATCGGACATTTGGCCGACGCGCCCCTGGAAGAGCTGAAAGACAGCCGCTGCCGTCTCCTCGACCGAACGCCTGGTAACGTCGATAACCGGCCAATCATATTTGGCGAAAAGACGCCGTGCATAGACCAGCTCGCCTCTGACGCGCTCCAGTTCGGTATAGTCGTCAGCTAGCTTACGTGGAGTCGTGCCGCGTTCCATCTGCCTAAGACGATTGGCTCGGATTTGCACCAAGGGCTCCGGGTTGATGGTGAGACCGACAACCAAGGGATTGGTAAGCTCGCCAAGCTCCTTCGGGAGGGGACAATCCATCACCACGGGAACATTGGCGGTCTTCAGACCGCGATTGGCGAGGTAGATGCAGGTCGGCGTCTTGGATGCGCGCGAGACGCCAACAAGAACGATATCCGCCTCGTTCAGATCCCAGGGACATTGACCGTCATCATGCTGAAGCATGAAATCCATGGCGGCGATGCGCGAGAAATAGCCGTCATCCATTGCATGCTGACGCCCGACCTGTTGGCGGGTCTCCGTGCCAAGAATGCTGGAAAGAGCTTGAAAAACACTGTCCAGAATAGGCACGCATGGCATCTTGAGTTCCCGGCATCCCTCTTGGAGTGCATTTCTAAGCTCGTGCGATACCAGTGAGAAGATCACTACGCCTGGAAGCGCTTTAACCATCGAAAGTACCTGTTCGACCTGAGCAGGCGAACGAACGAATGACCAGACATGCTCCACCGGTACCACCCCATCGAATTGGGCAATGCCGGCTCGTGCCACGGTGGTTACCGTATCGCCGGTCGAATCGGAAACGAGATGCATATGCAGGCGCATGGCATTTATCCAGGACGGGATGTGAACAACTCAACCAAAACCATGGATGAAAGAGAGATGCCAGAAAATTGATGGAAGCCGTTAAACTTTTGTCCTCATGAAGGATCATTTTCGGGAGACCGGGGATTATGATCCCTGGGCGCTTTTAAAATCGGTCACGACGGATCATCGTCCACGGAATTCACTGTAGAAAAACCCGGACAAATACGAGGATTATCCACGTTATCCTCAGAACAACCCACATTTTCTAAAAAAGCACCACGAATTCACAATGATCTGTGGCTAAATGTTGGATGAATTTTAATCCCCATTGTTCATCATCCCTGCTAACTACAATCCTTATTTAAATCTAAATATATAGGTGTTGACGAGATCAGATTAGACTGCCAACTCTTTGCCCAGCAGACGAGTTGGATCGATTGGCCGATCACCTATCAATCGACCAGAAAAACCCACAGAACCCCAGGATTCGTGGTTTTCGTATTGTTGATCCCGTGACGTTGATGGGATCGATATGAGCTATCGGGAGACTTTCTTTGACGTCCGTCTTTCTTGACACTTTACGTGGCCACGTGTCGTCACCGCCTCCTATCTGGCTGATGCGTCAAGCCGGACGCTATTTGCCGGAATATCGGGAAGTCAGGCGTGGGGTCTCAGGATTTCTCGAGCTTTGCTACACGCCAGAACTCGCCGTCGAGGTCACGATGCAGCCAATTCGGCGTTATGGCCTGGATGCGGCGATCTTGTTTTCCGATATTCTGGTCGTTCCTGATGCCCTTGGTTGCGATGTCGCCTTCGTCGAAGGTGAAGGACCAAAGATTAAACCGATTAGGGACGGGGCAGCGCTTGCTCGCCTGAACGGCGGATCCCTTCATCAGCATCTAGCACCTGTTTACGAGACCATTAAACGTCTGCGGCAAAGTCTTCCAACGGAGACAGCGCTGATCGGTTTCGCCGGCGCACCTTGGACCGTGGCCTGCTATATGGTGGAAGGCAGTGGCTCGAAGGAGTTTCAAGAAGCGCGTATGCTCGCGCGGCGTGATCCGGAGGTCTTTTCAGCCCTCATCGATCTCGTGACCCAGGCGACAATCGACTATCTCTTGGCGCAAGTAAAAGCAGGCGCTCAAGCTTTACAGCTGTTCGACAGTTGGGCTGGTGTCCTGCCGCCGGAACAATTTCATCAATGGTGCGAACGTCCGATCGGCAAGATTGTTGGAGCTGTGAAGGCTGTTCATCCGGATCTTCCCATCATCGCTTTTCCGAGAGGTGCCGGGGTCCTCTATCAGCAGTTTGTCGAGCGCATTCCGGTCGACGGTGTCAGTCTCGACACCACGGTGCCACCCGAATGGGCGAGCACGGCGTTAAAAAAAGTGTGTCTTCAGGGCAATCTCGACCCTATTGCCTTACTCTCAGGTGGTGACGACATGTTGAATGAAGCACGACATCTGTTAAATACATTTGCTGAAAGACCCTTTATCTTCAATCTTGGTCACGGGGTCCTGCCGCCTACCGATCCGGACACGGTTAAGCGTCTGATCGACTTTGTAAGGTCATATCGACCCTGATCTCCTCAACATTATGACATAATGAACCTTGCTGAGACATGAATGATCTGGCACTCTGGCTTAAAGCGCTGCATATTGTAGCGATTGTCGCTTGGATGGCGGCACTGCTCTACATGCCTCGATTGTTCGTCTACCACTCGCAGGTAGCGACTGGAACGGAGGCTTCCAATACCTTCAAGATCATGGAGCGGCGCCTTTTGAAGGCGATCATGACGCCAGCGATGTTGGCAACACTGCTCTTTGGAATCTCTCTCGGAGTCGTACAAGCCCAGTGGACCGATACTTGGTTGCACGTAAAGACGTTGTTTGTTGCAGCGCTAGCAGCCTGTCACATGGCGATGGCACACTATGTCAAAGCCTTTGCAAATGATGAGCGGCCAGCCAGCGAAACCTGGTTTCGCTGGTTCAATGAAGCGCCGACGTTGCTCCTTTTGGGCATCGTTTTCATGGTCGTTTTTAAACCTTTCTAAACCATTCCATCCGGCCACCGATCGAGATCGGCAAGAGAGCACGAATCTAGAAAAGCTGGCGGCTTGGTTTCCGATCGACAGGGGTAAGATAATTGGCTAAAGACAGCCCAAATCCAGATATGTTTGGCAATTCAGAATCGGCGGCAGAAAGCTCGCCGCCTCCGCCGCGAAAGCGCCGTTCGCGCTCGCGTTCCGGACGAGATCGCTCTTCACAAAACAGCCAGAAATCGGGCAACGCTCAGCCGGATCTGGTCGATCCTAATCAGGCGGAGCGGGTTGAAGATAGCGGTATCATGACGGCGCAGCCGTCAGCAACGGATGATGTTGCAACAGCGCCACCACCACCACCGCCAGCCCCTGAACCGGTCGAAGAATATACCGGTGAGCCCATGAAGCTTTCTGAGCTGAAACGGCGTTCGGCCGCGGAACTTCTAGAATACGCAGAAGAACTCGGGATCGAGAACGCCAGCACGCTCCGAAAGCCGGATCTGGTCTTCGCAACCTTGAAGCGCCTGGCCCAGAGCGGTGTGCCAATCCAGGGCGAAGGTGTGCTGGAAATTCTGCAAGACGGCTTCGGCTTCCTGCGTACGCCGGATGTGAATTACGTCGCCGGCCCTGATGACATCTATGTGTCGCCCTCCCAGATCCGTCGTTTTGGTCTGCGCACTGGTGACCTTGTCGATGGCATGGTGAGAGCACCGAAGGAAGGTGAGCGCTATTTTGCGTTGCTGCGCGTCAATACAATCAATTTCGATACGCCGGAACGGGCACGTCATCGGGTGCATTTCGATAATCTTACCCCTTACTACCCGACCGACAAAATTACCCTTGAGATGGAAAAGCCTCCCTCGAAGGATGTGTCCTGCCGGGTGATCGACATTGTCGCTCCTCTTGGCAAGGGGCAGCGCGCTTTGATCGTTGCCCAGCCGCGCACCGGTAAGACGATGCTGATGCAGAACATTGCCCATGCGATCGTCGCCAATCATCCCGAGGTTTATCTCCTGGTGCTACTGATTGATGAGCGTCCGGAAGAAGTGACTGATATGGATCGCACGGTGAAGGGCGAGGTGGTGAGTTCCACCTTCGACGAGCCGGCCCAACGTCATGTTCAGGTTGCGGAAATGGTGATCGAAAAGGCTAAGCGCCTGGTCGAGCATGGCCGTGACGTCGTTATTCTTTTGGACAGCATCACGCGGCTAGCCCGTGCTTACAACACTGTGGTGCCGTCCTCTGGTAAGGTGTTGACCGGCGGTGTGGATGCCAATGCGCTGCAGCGTCCGAAGCGTTTCTTCGGTGCCGCCAGAAATATCGAGGGCGGCGGCAGTCTGACGATTATTGCGACAGCGCTGATCGATACCGGTTCGCGCATGGACGAGGTGATCTTCGAAGAGTTCAAGGGTACCGGCAATTCCGAGATCCAGCTCGATCGTCGCCTCGCCGACAAGCGCGTTTATCCGGCGATCGACATCAATAAGTCCGGTACCCGGAAAGAAGAGCTCCTTGTGGACAAGGCGACCTTGTCCCGCATGTGGGTCCTGCGCCGGATCCTCTCGCCGATGGGCACGATCGATGCGATCGAGTTCCTTACCGACAAGATGAAATTCGCTAAGACCAATGACGAGTTCTGGGACACCATGAATTCCTGATCGCGACGCGGTCGGGCGTTACTGGACTTGTTTCGGCTGGGCGGTGTCTTGGCCTGTTTGGGATGACATGGAAAAGGCCGGATGCTGTTTTGGCATCCGACCTTTTTTTGTCGTTGGAGGGGCAGCGGGTTTTGGTCAGGCTGGCGAAGTGCAACTTCTAACGTCTTGATTCAACGAAGCTTTCTTGTCCTTGAATAGGCTGTTATAGGCCTGTCGCAGCATCGTTGTGAACGCTTTGGACCGAAGCGTTCGGCCATGCTGCAAGGCCCGATCGATGTCGTTGATATTGAGGATCAAGGTGGAATTAGTGACGTTGGCCATGGCGGTCTCCTAGTCGGCGATCACCGATGCGGCATGCATCTGCGTTCTCTCTGATAGGGAAGATAGGTCTTGGCAGTGAAAATGATAATACGATATTTTTGACAATGATCTTTGCGTTTTATGCAAAGATAAGATGATTGGGCTGAAGAGTTTTCGACCAATCGCGGGTTGGTCGCGAATCATCGATACATGCCGCAGGAGCATCAGGTGAACACGCTTGAGGGAATGAATTTCCTTGTCGAAGCTGTGGATAGTGGCAGCTTCTCAGCGGCGGGTAGGCGCCTTGGTCTTGCCCCGTCATCAATTGCCCGTGGCATCGGCGCGCTCGAGGATGAACTTGGAGTTCGGCTCCTCAATCGCACCACCCGAAGTTTGAGCCTGACCGAGGCGGGCCGGCTTTATCACGAGCGGGCACAGCGAATTCTGGCTGAGGTCGAGGAGACCAACCTTTCGATCACGCAACTCGAGGCCAATCCCCGCGGAACCCTGCGTTTGAATGTGCCGTCAGCCTTTGGCCGAGCCCATATTGCACCAATGTTGCCTGAATTCTTGTCGACTTTTCCCGACGTAATGATCGATCTGAGCACGACTGATGCGTTCATCGATCCAGTCGAAGAAGGCATCGATCTGGTCATCCGGATCGGTGAACTTAAAGATTCCAGTTTGGTCGCCAGAAAGCTTGCGCCTAACAAACGCGTGATTTGCGCCGCTCCCGATTATTTCGAGCATCATGGTCGTCCTTCTATGCCCGACGATCTTCGTGGTCACAACTGCCTGATCTACAAACGCGGTAATGACCGTGTTATCTGGCATCTGCGTGATGATGGAGGCATAACCCATGACATTGCAATCACCGGCGACGTTCAGACCAATAATACGGAAGCCCTTCGGGCTATTGTCCTGGGTGGCCAGGGGATTGCCATCTTGC
Source organism: Geminicoccales bacterium (assembly GCA_050633905.1). Classification (GTDB taxonomy): domain Bacteria; phylum Pseudomonadota; class Alphaproteobacteria; order Geminicoccales; family Geminicoccaceae; genus JANQPX01. Next base: position 9,886 of record JBOEHJ010000150.1, on the reverse strand, counting down.
CGACGTGGTTCGTCGGTGATGACGTCCGCAACGGTCGCCTGGAGATCGTGTTCGAGGATTATACCGTCAGCCCAACCGCTCTTGATACTAATATTTATGCCGTCTTTCCCTATAATCGGCATCTATCCCCCAAGGTCCGCGCCTTCGTCGATGCTCTTCTGAAAAGGTTCACACCCATCCCGCCATGGGAGCTTCATGAGGTCGTGTGACGATGTCATTTGATTCACTTAGAGACTTGGAATTACACTTGGAATCAATATGTTATGCTATGGATCAGGTGAGTCTTTTGATGTGATCATCCTATCAGCGACAACCGATGCGCATGGCTTGATGATCTGTTAGGAAGAAACCTGTTCGAATTCGAGGCGCAACAAGGACTTTCATCGACATGACGACCCTTGTCACCGGCGGTACTGGTTTTGTCGGCTCAGCCGTTGTGCGTGCTCTTCTCGGACGCGGCGACGACGTTGTCGTAATGACCCGCGCCAACAGTGATCGCCGGCTCTTGGACGGTCTCGATGTCCAGACTGTGATTGGCGACCTTGATGACCCCGCCAGTCTGACAGCGGCGGTGGCTGGCTGCGATGCGCTTTATCATGTGGCAGCGGATTACCGGTTATGGATACCAAAACCAGCCTCGATCTATCGGACCAATATTGAGGGCAGCACGAGCCTGATGCGGGCTGCCGCTGAGGCAGGTGTCACGCGCATCGTCTATACCAGCTCTGTTGCCACCCTCGGCCTAACCGGCGATCGAACCCCGGCTGATGAAACCACGCCAACTCATGTTGATCGGATGATCGGGCATTACAAACGGTCGAAATATCTGGCCGAACAGGCTGTTCAGGCCTTGATCGATGATGAGGGCTTACCTGCGGTGATCGTTAACCCCTCAGCGCCAATTGGCCCACGAGACATCAAGCCGACGCCGACGGGTCGTCTGGTGCTCGATGCGGCCAAGGGCAAGATGCCGGCTTATGTTGATACCGGGTTGAACGTCGTGCATGTCGATGATGTGGCAATGGGGCATCTTCAGGCCTTTGATCAGGGCAAGATCGGTGAGCGCTATATTCTCGGTGGCGAAGATATGACCCTTGGCGAGATCCTGGGAGCAATTGCCGAAAACGCTGGCGTCAAACCGCCAGGCATCAAGCTGCCGATCGGGCTCATTATGCCGATTGCCTATTTGACAGAAGCCTTCTGGCGTCTTGCGCGGCGTCGTGATGACCCCTTCGTCACGGTGGATGGGCTTAAGATGGCGAAAAAGCTGATGTTTTTCTCGTCAGCCAAGGCAGAAGCCGATCTTGGATACCAGCCAAGACCGGCGCTTCAGGCTTTTAACGATGCGCTTCTCTGGTATCGTGAACAAGGCTACCTGCAGAGCCCCATGGCTTAAGGCATAAGCAGCGTCGAGCCCGTGGTCTTCCTTCCTTCGAGGGCTTCATGGGCAGCCCTGGCCTCACTTAGCGGGAAGCGTTGATTGATCTCGATATTGACTTTGCCGCTTGCCACCACACCGAATAAATCATCGGCCGCCGCAACCAGATCCTCCCGGGCTGCGGTATAGTTCATCAGAGATGGGCGGGTTAAAAAGAGCGAGCCTTTGGCGGCGAGAATGCCGATATCCACGGGCGGGATTTTCCCCGACGATTGGCCGAAGCTGACCAGCATGCCGAGTGGTGAGAGGCAATCCAGAGAGCTCTCAAACGTGCTTTGGCCGACTGAATCATAGACGACCGGGACACCCTTGCCGCCAGTGATTTCTTTCACCTGCTCCACCAGATTGTCTTGATCATAGCGGATGGTATGGGCGCAGCCATGGGCCTTGGCAAGCTCTGCTTTCGCCTCGCTGCCCACCGTGCCGATGACAGTCACCCCAAGGGATGCTGCCCACTGACAGGCGATAAGCCCAACGCCGCCTGCCGCGGCATGAAAGAGGATGGTCTGACCGGGTTCTACCTTGAACGTGCTGCGCAGGAGATATTGGGCGGTTAGGCCTTTCAGCATCATGGCAGCGGCCTGATCGTCACTGACACTTGCTGGGATTTTCACCAATCGATCAGCCGGCATAAGGCGTTCCACGGCATAGGCGCCGAGTGGAGGGGCTGCATAGGCGACACGATCGCCAACGGCAAGATTGGTCACCCTATCGCCGACAGCCTCGACCACGCCGGCGGCCTCTAGGCCCGGAATAAAAGGCAGTACCGGTGGCGGGTAAACCCCACTTCGGAAATAGACATCGATAAAATTCAGGCCGATCGCGGTTTGCCGGAGACGCACCTCACCTGGACCAGGCTGGCCCACCTCGACGGTCTCGTAGCGAAGAACCTCGGCACCGCCGGCTTCATGAATTCTGATGGCACCTGCCATGATCAGCCTCCAAAAAAAGTGTACTCGATTTACCTCCAGCCTAAACCGTCAAAGGGCCGCCGCCAAGGACATCGATGTGGTGATGATCTATGAGAAAAACCTTTTCATATCAATTTCTTGAGATAGTTTTTCGGGGTCTGTTATCGGCAAACGGCAAGTTTGCCCTTCACAAAGATAAACCGCTGGCTTCTCGTTGATCGGCCCCTTGCCAAAGGCGGGATGACCTTGTGGTAGTTGATCCTCTGAGCCGATCATGCGCAAGGTTGCACCCGGATAAGCGGCTGACAGGATGATTGTTTTGAACGTCGCAACCTCAGGATCGTCGGGATGACCGGCTAGGATGATCTGAACCGGCTTTTCCAACATCGCGAAGCCATTCAAAAGTGTTGCATGGATAATTGGGTTTTGCTTGACTTCGCCTGCAAAGACCCGCATCAGCTCGTCCGCCCGTTCGCGAAAACGCGGGTTGCCGGTAAGATTGAAGAGACGGGCCAAGACGGTCGCTATAAGGCCATTACCGGCAGGAGATGGTCCATCCTGGGCATTTTTTGGCCTTACCAGGATGTTTGTCGCGTCATCCGAGGTCTGAAAATAGCCGCCATGCTCAGCATCTCGGTGATGCTGATCGAGATGGTCAACCCAGGCCGTTGCCTGGTCGATATAGGCATGATCACCGGTCTGCTGAAACAAAGCAAGCGCCCCATCAGCCATCCCGGCGTAGTCATCGACGAAGGCCAATGCCAGTTTTTTCCCATTTCGCCAACTATGGGAAAGGCGATCGTCGTCCTGCATGTTTTTCTGGACGAAGGCAAAGGCGTTTTTGGCGAGATCAAGCCAGGCGGGCTCGGCAAAGACAGCACTGGCCTTGGCCAGGCTTGCGATCATCAGCCCGTTCCAATCAGCGAGCACCTTATCGTCGCGTCCTGGCCGAATCCGCTTGGCACGCTCATCCAGCAGCTGCTGGATCATGGGTCGGAGCAATGCCTCCTGATCAGCCGGATAGAGCCCATCCTGGGCGGATCGATTGAGGATATTTTTATTTTCCCAGTTACCGCTAGGCGTGACGTCGAAGGTTTTCTTGAAGAGGGTTGCATCCTCTCTCAGGATCCGATCGATGTCCTTCTCGTCCCAGACATAAAATTTCCCTTCCTCACCCTCGCTATCCGCATCCAGGGCAGAGGCGAAACCCTCTTGCACCATCATTTCCCGTTCCAGCCAGACCACGGTTTCCCTGGCGCGGGCCGCGAAAAGCGGCTCCTGATCAACGGCATAGACATCGGCAAGAAGGCCGAGAAGCAGGGCATTGTCGTAGAGCATCTTCTCGAAATGAGGTGCTAGCCAGCGATCGTCCACGCTATAGCGGGCAAAACCGCCGCCGAGATGATCGTAGATGCCGCCTTGGCACATCCGGTTCAGCGCATGAATGACAACGCCTTTGATGTCGCCATTTCCAGTAGCCAAGGCTCGTCGCCAGAGAAAATCCAGGATTGGCGATTGCGGAAACTTTGGCGCACCTTGCAGACCTCCATGGACGGGATCGAACATCCGGATCACCTGGGCTGCCGCCTCGTCTATCTCCATTATGGTCATGATCTGGCCTGGCCTGGGCGATGACAGCTGCTGTAGGGCCTGAACCAGGCTCCCCCGGTTGCTATCAACCTTATGGCGCTCATTGGCCCATATGTGGGCAACCGTGGTCAGGACCTCGGGAAAGCCTGGCCTGCCGTAACGACTCTCTGGCGGAAAATAGGTTCCTCCCCAAAAAGGCTCGCCATCTGGTGTGAGAAACATGGTCAGCGGCCACCCTCCTTGTTGACCGAGAAGGCCAAGGGCTCGCATGTAGATTTGATCGAGATCGGGACGTTCCTCACGATCGATCTTGATGTTGACGAAATGCTGGTTCATCAAGAGCGCAATCGCCTCGTTCTCGAAGCTTTCATGGGCCATGACATGGCACCAGTGACAGGCGGAATAGCCGATCGAGAGTAGGATCGGCTTATCGGCGGCTTTTGCGGCGGCCAGGGCTTCCTGATCCCATGGCTGCCAATGGACGGGATTGTCCTGATGTTGCATGAGATAGGGGCTGGTGGTGTTGCCGAGACGATTTTCCAAGAGTTCCTGTCCTCGAAGATGCTCCAATGGACCGCTACCTGATATGCCAGCGATCTTTAGAGCAAAGCTACAGTGTCCGTTAAGATGACGATAGCGGGGACATCCCGCCGCTGGTTTGATTGGCTACAAAGAAGATGGATCGATTGACGCAATGGGTACGAGAATTGAAATCAAACTTGGCTGGACGCCGAACCAATGGCGCCGCTTTCTCGGTCGCGCCGATACGACGCCGCTGGTTGAGCTATGCTCGGTGATCACAGACAAAATGACCATGCACCTGATCGATCTGCGTTTGGCGGAATTGGCGGATGTTGAAGACGGGGCATCAACAGCATTTATACCACCTAGAGACCTAACTGAAGCGCATCATGGCGATTGAACAGAAGATGGCTGAGCTTTTTCTGCCGCCAATCCTATTGGTATGGCAAGCCCTGCGCGCAGTTTTCATCGAACTGCTGCCTTCGTGCATGGTTTTCTCAAACAAAGGCGATGTTTCACGTGAAACATAGGTCTGAGGCGACGATTTATGCGCTTGCGAGTGGTGCCGGTCGTGCAGGGGTTGCTGTTGTTCGGATCTCGGGCGATGCCAGCTGTGATCTGATCAGGCCTCTTACAGGCACCGATGTTCCAAAGCCACGTCAGGCTGTTCTGCGCAGGTTCATTGACCCAAGAACCGCTGACTTGATCGACGAGGGGCTTCTGATTTGGTTTCCAGGCCCTATGAGCTTCACCGGTGAAGACGTCGTGGAACTCCAAGTTCATGGCGGGGCAGCGGTTCTGTCGGCGCTTTTTTCGTGCCTTGGCGCCATGCCTGATATGCGGTCGGCGGAACCTGGTGAGTTCACCCGACGTGCGTTCCTGAATGGCAAACTGGACCTTACCCAGGCTGAGGCTCTTGCCGATCTGGTCGACGCTGAAACCAGCCAACAGGCCAGGCAGGCGCGGCAACAGATGGATGGAGCGTTAGGTCGTCTCTATCGCGCATGGCATGAAAGACTGGTCAGAGCGCTTGCCTATCTAGAAGCCGAGATCGACTTTGCACCGGAGGAGGAGGTTCCAGATGGGCTGATGACAGCGATTGGCCCGGATCTTCGCGAGCTATTGCGGGAGATCGAAGGCCATCTTGGCGACGACCACCGTGGCGAGCGTCTGCGTTCTGGTTTGCAAGTCGCCTTGGTCGGCCCACCGAATGCAGGAAAATCGAGCCTGATCAACCTTCTTTCGAAACGCGACGTTGCGATCGTAACCGATATTCCCGGAACCACCCGTGATATTCTGGACGTTCCTCTGGATCTTGGTGGCTATCCCCTGACGGTTGTCGATATGGCCGGCCTTCGACAGACCGATGATCCCATCGAAGTCATCGGTGTGAAGCGTGCCAGGGCACGCGCACGCAATGCTGATGTCTTGCTGGCACTCTTCGATGGGGCCACCTGGCCTCACGTTGACCAGGAAACCTTAGCCCTGATCGATCAGCGGGCATTGGTTCTTCTGAACAAGGTTGATCTTCTGGAGGCAGGTGATCCCTCCGTCACCATCGATGGACATGAGGCGCTCCACATCTCTTGCCATACGGGGGAAGGGATCGAACAATTGATCGCTAGATTGGCGGCGCTTGCGGGAGAATGCATGGCCATCGGTGATGAGCCGGTTTTGACCCGAGCTCGTCATCGCGACGCATTGGTCGATGTTGCAACTTCGCTGGCGCGGCTCAATAGCAACGACCTGCCGGAACTGGCCTTAGTCGCTGAAGACCTTCGACAAGCATTGAACGCTATGGGTCGATTGACCGGGAAAGTCAGCATCGAAGATCTGCTCGATCGAATCTTCGGTGACTTCTGCATAGGAAAATAGCCTGCTTGATCGAAAGAAGGTGCGATCATGCACCAATGATGAAGATCAATAGAAGGAGAAGGGTAACTTTTTCGTTGAGAATTAGGAATTTGTTAATCCTTTTTCTTTATTTCTGATCGGACCAATCAAGCAAGAAACCCGATCGGAGCCTTCGTGATGAGAACACACGCCTGTGTGATCCTCTTGGTCTTCATCCTGTCTGGGGAGGCACAGGCGACTGGTGCCGATGGTGGGGGGCATCCGGAGCTGCAAGTCGGTGGACCGCTTCGGATTGTCAGCCCCGATCGGGGGCTGACAGGCAATTCGTTGACCGGTAGTAGCGGCATCATCGGTGCTATTGAGCCACGCCATGGCGAACCGTCATCGCTAAGTCGCGTGCTTAATAACGATGGAGAGCTGTTGGTCGATCTCGATCTGATCGAGCAAACTGACACGGACATGTCCTTTGATCTGAATGGGTCGGTTTCAATTGCTGTTGGCTATCATTACGTTGAGGCTGAAGATCGCCAGGCGAATCTAGAGATGTCGGGAAGCGTTGATGACGACCATGAGAGCCATCGTCTTCTTTTCCGAGCCCATTGGCATTTCCAATAATCTTGAAGTCATGTTGGAATGAGAGGTGCCAGACTTTTTTTGTTGAGGCCCAATGAATCCACCCGGGCAATCTCTAAAAGGATTGAGACGAGATTGAAACCTGGGGGCTGACTTCCATCAGCGCATCACGTTGAATCGTTGTTAGCGACTCCTAAGGCCAATGTTTGATGTTTCACGTGAAACATTGATTGAGATTAGCTTAATGCGTCATCGCTCAGTCCCGCGGTACGGGTTCCTCAAGGAGAGAATTTTAGCAACTTATCTAGGAAATGAGGTCTTAATGTTGACGCAATAGCCGATACCCGACAGAACAAACAGATGAAGAGTGTTGATGTCATCATTATCGGCGGCGGCCATGCCGGGGTTGAAGCCGCCGCCGCCGCCGCGCGGCTTGGCGCAGAGGTGCTGTTGCTGACCCATAAGATCGATACGATTGGGATCATGTCCTGTAACCCTGCAATTGGTGGGCTTGGGCGAGGCCATCTGGTCAGAGAGATTGATGCCCTTGATGGCCTGATGGCACAGGCTATCGATAGGGCTGGCATTCAATTTCGCGTCCTGAACAGGAGCAAAGGACCAGCTGTTCGTGGCCCTCGTGCTCAAGCGGATCGGCGGCTTTATCGAGAGGCTATCCAGGCACTTCTTCGAGAACATCCAGAGTTAATGATTGAGGCTGCCGACGTTGACGATCTCACACGAGATCAGGACGGCCGTGTTAATGGTGTTCAGGCCACGGATGGGCGAGCTTGGCAAGCTGCTTCTGTTGTTCTTACGACGGGGACTTTTCTTCGTGGTGAAATTCATTTAGGCGAGAAGAGATGGCCAGCAGGCCGCCATGGCGAAGCGGCAGCGATCGGATTGTCGACAAGCATGGCACAAGCGGGATTTAAGCTCCGTCGGCTGAAAACGGGCACGCCTCCAAGGCTGGACGGCCGAACGATTGACTACAAAGGGCTGGTGATGCAGCCGGGAGATGACCCTGCTGAGCCGTTTTCGATGCTGACGAAAACGATCAATAATCCGCAGATTGCCTGTGCGATTACCTATACCAATGAACATTCCCATGCGCTGATCAAGGAGGATCTTCATCGTTCGCCGATGTATTCAGGGCAGATCGAAGGAACTGGGGTTCGTTATTGCCCTTCGATCGAGGACAAAGTGGTTCGATTCGCCGATCGTTCGCGACATCAGATTTTTCTGGAGCCTGAGGGACTCGATGATCACACCGTTTATCCGAACGGTATTTCGACCTCACTACCCGCAGAGGTTCAAACACGGCTAGTTCAGTCCATTGCGGGGTTGGAGCATGCCAAGATCTTGCAGCCGGGCTATGCGATCGAATACGACCATATCGATCCAAGAGAACTCGGTGCTACGCTCGAGACAAAGCGCATACCCGGACTATTTCTCGCGGGGCAGATCAATGGGACGACCGGCTATGAAGAAGCGGCCGCTCAGGGGTTGGTAGCGGGCGCGAATGCGGCGCTCCGCGCTGCCGGCTCGCCGCCACTGACCATCGATCGAGCTGATGGCTATATCGGCGTCTTGATCGATGATCTGATCACACAGGGTGTTAGCGAGCCCTATCGCATGTTTACGTCTCGTGCTGAATATCGACTGACGTCAAGATCCGACAATGCGGATCGTCGACTGACACCTCTCGGCATTAGTTGTGGCTTGGTTGGAACGGTCAGACAGACGTCCTTCGAAGAGAAGCTACAGGCGCTCGAGGTGACCAAGAACTTGCTTCAATCGATTTCGTTAAGTCCGACAGCTGCCGCGAAACATGGATTGCGGGTCAAAAAGGATGGTGTGGTGCGCGATGGCCTAGCGCTCCTGCGGTTGCCGACAATCAACATGGCCGATCTTGCCCGTCTTTGTCCGGAACTGGCCGATATGCGCCATGATGTGACGGAGCAATTTGAGATTGACGCGCAATATGCGGCGTACTTACCACGCCAATTGGCCGATATTGAGGCTTTTCGGCGTGAAGAGGCGTTCCGATTGCCAACGGACCTAGTGGTAGAGGACATTGCTGGCTTGAGCCGAGAAGTCTGTGCAAGGTTGGCGGAAACTAGGCCCGAGACGATTGGATCGGCGGCAAGAATTCCTGGCATGACCCCGGCGGCCCTGGCACTTCTCTATCGATATGCCAAGCGGTCTGTGTCAGCGTGAGGAATGATGCCCCGTTGACACCGGCCGAGTTTGCTCAAGCAGTCAATGTTTCACGTGAAACGCTAGAACGCTTGGAGCAGTATCTTGTGTTGCTGCAACGCTGGCAAAAAGCGATCAACCTCGTGGGGCCCAAAACGCTTGCCGACCCTTGGCGACGGCATCTACTTGACAGCGCTCAACTGAACCAGCATTTGCCTGCTCAGACAGGGCTGATTGTCGATCTTGGCAGTGGGGCCGGCTTGCCTGGGATGATTTTAGCAATTCTTGGTCGATCAAAGGTTCATCTTGTCGAGAGTGACCAACGTAAAGCACAGTTTTTGAAGGAAGCAACGCGCAATTTGAACCTCGACGTTACCGTTCATGCCGAAAGGATCGAGGCCATGAAGCCTTTGTCGGCTCATGTTTTAACGGCGAGAGCCTTAGCCCCACTCCCGCGACTCCTCGATCTTGCATCACCATTGATCGAACGGGACACGCTTTGTTTTTTTCTAAAGGGCCAACATGCAACGGATGAATTGACCGCGGCTAGGAAAAGCTGGATGATGCGATCCCGTTGCTTGCCGAGCCTATCAGATCCATCTGCAGCGATTCTTAAACTCTGGGAAATAGAACGTGCGCCCCTTCATCGTCAATAAACGACCGTCGTCGATCGGCCGTGTCGTCGCCATTGCCAATCAAAAAGGCGGCGTTGGCAAGACAACTACTGCGATCAATCTCGGCACGGCGCTCGCAGCCTGCAAGAAGAGCATTCTGCTCATTGATCTCGACCCGCAGGGCAATG
>JBOEHJ010000149.1:0-2890 GCA_050633905.1 Geminicoccales bacterium | reverse complement strand
GGTCAGCTATCCTGTGTCGAGAAGACCCAGCAGGGCATCGTCGACATCTACGCGGCCTCGACCCAGAACTCAGCCGGCGGTGCGCCTTACCTGAACGTGCTGGACTACGCCTACATGTTCCGTACGCGCGCGGACCAGTACCACTTCATGTACTCGCCCGCATCACAGCGCATCCTGCGTGATCCGTTTGAGAAAATGCACGGCCTGAAGTTCCTCTTCACCCATGCGGAGCTGCGCGGCATTCAGCTCGGTCTGTCATGGGAAGACAAGGATACCGTCACTTCGGTCGAGCAACTCGCCGGCACGAAAAACCGCGTGACGGGCACGCAGCTTGGCCGTATCGCCATGCAGGCGCTCAACCTGAACCCGGTTCCGGTTGCCTGGGAAGAGACCCTTGACGGCTTGAAACAAGGCCTGATCGATGGTGCTGAAACCTGGGCATCAGCGGTTGCCTACGCCAACATGTCGCCTGTCGTCTCGCAATGTGTGGATCTGCGCTTCTTCTGCGGAACAGAGCACACAGCGATGTCGGCGGCCACGTTCGACAGCTTGGATGGCCCACTCCAGGATGCGGTGTTGGAATCCTCGTACCTGACGCAGGTCCATGTGCAGGCTGCCAACGAAGCCGCCCTGGTCAACACCGTCGGCTTCTCGCATCCGCATCAAGGCCCGGACACCATCTTCGCCAAGAATAACGTCCGCGTCGCTGCTCTGTCGGATGACGAAATCCGCAAAGCCGAAGAAATGTGCTCGCCGGAATTCCAGCCGGAATTGTGGGCGGAGTGGCGCGAGCGGATCAACGGCTGGGCCGGTGGTATCGACACCTATCAAGAAATCTACGACGAGGTGCGCACCAACCCGCACACGCTCGCTGAGAATGTCGAGCCCCGCCGTTGGTGGAAGGGCTGAACGACTTAGTTTAGCGTTGGGCCAGCCCCATGTGCGGGGCTGGCCTTTTTGCGTTATTTGCTGCGCGAAGGCCGCAACGACAGGGAAGGAGAGCACGTGTCGTACGTTGAGGGCATAGGGACTATTCTATCGGCTGCGGTCGCTCAAGACGCCTGGGGACTTCGCGAAGCGTTGAAAAGCGATGCGACGTGGGTGTTGGGCCTCATCGTCGCCTTGGCCGGCGGGTGGATCATCGCGATGATCTACAAGCGGGTGCCGTGGCTCGATCGCCATCTCGAGCGCACGTTCATGGTCGGGAGCTATCTCGCCATTGCGTTCATTATCTTCTGGGGCGTGGTCGATCGGTTTATTTTTTCCAACCAGCAACCCTGGTCCACAACGATCCCACCCCTTCTCTTCATGATCATGGCCTGGTTCGGCGCGACCTATAACGTCCGTGTGCGTTCCCATCTAAGCTTCTCGGAATTTCGTAGCCGCATGGGACGCCCGGCGCAAATGGCCTGCCTCTGCCTGGACAACATCCTGTGGATGATGTTCTCGGTGATCGTCATCGTGACGACCGCCCGCGCAGCAGCACTTTCCGCATCGAACTTCCAGATCGTCCTCGGCACGGACAACGTGATGCAATGGTGGTTCCTTCTGACTGCTCCCGTCGCCTTCTTGCTCATGGCGGCCCGGGTGATCGAGAATGTCTACGAAGACTTCGAAAATTACCGGAACGGCGACGAACTCATCAAACAAACGGTTATTGGGGGTGGCGAGTGATGACCGACGGAACCCTGATCACCTTCATCTCCCTCGGTGCGACCGTTCTGTTCATGCTGGGCGTGCCGGTTTTTCTGGTCATTGCATCCTGGGTCGTCGGCTGTTCCTTCGTCCTCGACCTGACCCTCGACAATATGGGCGCTGAGCTTCTCAACGTCTTCAACAAGGGTTTCGCCCTGTTGGCGATGCCGCTTTTCATCCTGACGGGCGACCTGATCAACAAGTCGGGGATCGCCCGAAGGCTCTCAGACTTCGCCTATGCCTGTCTCGGCTGGCTGCGCGGCGGTCTGGCCATGGCTTCGCTCGGCGCCTGCGGCCTGTTCGCGGCGATTTCCGGCTCGAACTCGGCCACGACAGCGACCATCGGCTCGATGCTCCACCCCGAGATGGTCAAGGGCGGCTATGACGAACGCTTCTCCGCCGCGACGGCGGCGGCAGGCGGCACGGTCGGAATCATCATCCCTCCATCGATCATTTTCATCGTCTATGGCTTTCTTCTGAACCTGCCGATTTCTGATCTCTTTGTTGCAGGCATTATCCCAGGCGCCTTGATGGTCATCGGCATGCAGTTTGCTTGCTGGCTCATCTGTCGCGCCAATGGCTGGGGCCATTTGATTCAGTTTCAAGTTACCCGCGCCCTCAAGACCGCCTTCGGCGCCTGGTTGGGCTTCTTCGCCATCGGCCTCGTGCTTTGGGGCATCTACACCGGCAAGTTCTCGCCGACCGAGGCTGCAGGCGTCACCGTGGGCTTTTGCATCATCGCTGGGCTGCTCAGTTGGCTTGCGAACCACGTCCTGAAGATGGACATGACCCGGGACTGGTCTGAAAAGTCCTATGCGGAAATGCTGGTGGTCGAAGGCTTCACCCTAAAAGAAATCCCCGGCATCACCATGCGATCGGCGCAGATCACCGGCGTTTTGGCTCCACTGATCGCAATTTCGGTGGTCATGCAGCAAATTCTGTCGCTGCTCGGCGCCCAGGTGGTGATCACCGATTTCCTCACCTCCTTGGGCGGCTACTATCCCGTGCTCTTGGCGGCGATGGCCATCGTGTTCGTGTCGGGCATGGTCCTGGAATCATTGCCCGTGACGATCATTCTCGCACCAATCCTCGCACCGATTGCGGCGAGCGTCGGCGTGGACCCGATCCACTTCTCGGTGATCTTCCTTGTCGGGGCTTCAATTGGGTTCATCACGCCCCCTTACGGGCTGAACCT
>JBOEHJ010000148.1:0-34958 GCA_050633905.1 Geminicoccales bacterium | reverse complement strand
CGCTCAAGCCGTTCACCGGCACCATCGGCGTCGCGCCGGCCGAAGCCGGCGAGCACAGCATCGTTCCGCCGCGAAGGGTAGGCGGCAATATGGACGTGCGCGATCTCGCGGCCGGCACCGAGCTCTATCTGCCGGTGGAAGTCGCAGGCGCGCTCTTCTCGGTCGGCGACACCCACGCCGCCCAGGGCGACGGCGAGGTCTGCGGCACCGCGATTGAAAGCCCCATGGACGTCAGTCTGACGTTCGATCTGGTCAAGGGTGTCGACCTTCGACATCCACGCTTCACCACGCCGGGGCCGGTCAGCCGCCATCTCGACGAAAAGGGCTATGTCGTGACGACCGGCATCGGCCCGGATCTGTTCCAGGCCTCGCGCGATGCCGTCAGCGCCATGATCGATCTCGTCTCCAAGCACCACGCGATGTCGGCTGTGGACGCCTACATGCTTGCCAGCGTCTGCGGCGATCTCCGTATCTCCGAAATCGTCGACCAGCCGAACTGGGTCGTTTCCTTCTACTTCCCCAAGGTCGTGTTCGCATAGCAGTGCAGGGCGGTGGGATAACCGAGGTGCCCGAGGCACCGCTGTTGGCGATCGATGATCTGTCGATCGGGTTTCGGAGCGAGCACGGCATGGCGCCGGTCGTCGATCATCTGTCGCTGACGATCGAGGCCGGTCGCATCGTCGGTCTGGTCGGCGAAAGCGGTTGCGGCAAGAGCGTGACCGCGCGCGCGGTCATGCGTCTTCTGCCCATGCCGCCCGCCCAGATCGATGAGGGCCGTCGCCAATTGTGGCGATGACGTCGTGGTGATGTAAGCCGGAAAGATCGTCGAGACGGGCCGGTCGGGCCGTTGTTCGACCATCCGCGCCATCCCTATACCAACGGGCTGCTAGGGGCGATCCCGCGTCTTGCCGGTGGCAGAGATCGGCTCGCGACCATTTCCGGCGCGGTCCCCGAGCCGGGCTCTATGCCTGGCGGCTGCCGTTTCGCACCGCGCTGCGGTCGAGCACTCGATCGCTGTGCTCGAGAGGAGCCACCGTTGGATCCGTCCCATGATCGGCACCATGCCGCAGCTTGCTGGAATCCGGCATGAGCGGCGGGGCGTCACGCCTGCGTTCACCACTGCTCAAGGTCGAAAATCTCACCAAGCATTTTCCGTTGAAGGGCGGAGGCGTCATTCACGCGCTGAACGGGGTCAGTCTCACCCAGGCAAGCGGCGAAACCATCGGCATCGTCGGTGAAAGCGGCTGCGGGAAATCGACATTGGCGCGCGTCATCCTTCGCCTGACCGAGCCGACCGCTGGTAGCATCAGATTTGAAGGCCAGGATTTGACCGCATTGTCGCCCTCAGCGATGCGGGCGGAGCGCCGGAAGATGCAGATGGTCTTCCAGGATCCGTTTGCCTCGCTTGATCCACGCTTCAAGATCAGCGATACGATTGAAGAACCCCTGATCATTCACGGCCTCGGCGACAAGCGGGAACGCCGGGCCAAAGTTTCCGAGCTATTGGGTATGGTCGGTCTCGGGACCGAGGCAGCCAGCCGTTATCCGCACGAATTTTCAGGCGGACAGCGCCAGCGCATCGGCATCGCCCGCGCCCTTGCTGTCGAGCCCAAGCTGGTGATCGCGGATGAGCCCGTCTCGGCGCTCGACGTCTCGATCCAGTCACAAATCTTGAACCTCCTGGTCGACCTTCGCGACCGCTTCGATCTTTCCTTTCTGTTCATCTCTCACGATCTTGCCGTGGTTCGCTATATCAGTGATCGGATCGCGGTGATGTATCTTGGTCAGATCGTGGAATTCGGCGACGCCGACGTCATCTATCGAGAGGCGGCACACCCCTATACCGAGGCCCTGATCTCGGCCGTTCCCGAACCGACGCCGGGCCGAAAGCGTCAGCGGATCGTGCTGTCCGGAGACATCCCCAACCCCGAAACACCGCCTTCAGGCTGCCCCTTCCATCCGCGTTGCCCCAGGGCGATTGCCAAGTGCAGCACCGAGACGCCGCTTGAAAAGGACCTGGGAACGGAGGACAGCCCTCACATGGTTCAGTGCCATCTCTACTAATGTATGGGTTGAGGCCGGTGTCACAAATCATAGACACGCTCTACATGCCTCGCGGCATTGTCAAGGGAAACTCGAATACTGTATTCGGAGGTGTCATGCGATTCCAGCATGCGTTGATTCTCAACGATTTCTTCGGATGAGAATCGCATCCGAATACGGGCTCTAAAGTCAAAGTGACTTTCCTTTGACAATGCCAGCCAGATCTTGTCCTCAACTTCTTTGCGCATCAACGTCATCACGTTCTTCCAGGAGGCAGCGGCGGCTCTCGCTAGTGGTTCAGGCCAGCGCCCCTTGGGCTTCCACGAAATCTCTGAGTAGCCCTTCACGGCCGATATGGCCGATGCCATCCCGGATGTCGGCCTCGATGGCAACCCGTAAAGCCGTGGGGTCACGCAGCCTGAGGGCGGCGATCGCTTCTTGGTGACGGTCGATCCGATAGAATTCCTTCAGGTTCAGTGCAGCGAGGCGCAGGAATGGCCCGAGCTGCAACCAGACGCTCTCGATCATCGGCATGGACTGCTGATGGGGATTGGCTTGGTAAAGCCTGGCGTGAAAGGCCTGGTTGGTGGTGATCGTATCGTCATGACGATGGTTCTCGAGCGCTTCGTCGAGTAAGCCGTCAAGCGTCGCCAGCTCACTGATGATCTTGTCGCTTATATAGGGGAGCGCTCGTTCGGCAGCGTGGGTTTCGAGGGTGATGCGCAGGGCCAAAAGCTCCTCGAACCTCTCCACCGTCATCTCCGGCACCATCACGCGGCGATTGTCGAGAACCTGAAGCGCTTGCTCTGCGGACAGACGACGAAGCGCTTCTCGTATCGGCGTCGGGCTGACCTTCAAGGTCTCGGCAAGCCCACGGATGGTGAGGGCTACGCCAGGCCGCACCGATCCAATCATGATCGAACGTCGCAAGCGCCGATAAGCCTGCTCCTGCACTGTCCCACCTGATCGTGCAGGTGTGCCTGACAGTTCTAAGCGGTCCGACGTCCCCATGACTTTCTTCTCCCAATCGAAAGGGATTCGAATCCCCGTGTCTCGACACCATTCATGCCCTGAAATCTGACTATTATGCTATCACAAAACTGAATTCTATATATTGACACGATAAATGTGATCACATTATCTATAATATAATCACATAAAAAGGGTAAAGAGCTTGGAAGAGACAAGGCCTCCTGGACCCGACATCTCGATGCGCTGGCTCGAAGACAGCCCTGCCATTGACCATGTCACAGCCGCGGCCGCCGACATCAACGGCATTCTTCGTGGCAAGCGGCTGCCCCGCAATCAGGTGGAAAAGGCATTCAAAGGCAGCTTACGCATGCCGCTTTCTTCCGTGGGCGTCGATATTTGGGGCTCCGATGTTCTCGGCAATGCCCAGGTGTTCGAAACCGGTGATGCGGACGGCGTACTGCAGCCTACCGAGCGCGGTATTTTACCTGTTACCTGGACCAAGCAGCCGACCGCGTTGCTGCCTCTTTGGGTGGCGAACGAGGATGGGAGCGCCTATGCTGGCGATTCCAGGCGGGTGTTGGCGAACATCGTGGAGCGGTTTCACTCCGCAGGTCTGACCCCCGTCACGGCAACCGAGCTTGAATTTTACCTGGTCGATCCGAAAAAGAACCGGCCGAGACCGCCGAAGTCAGCGATTAGCGGTGAACGGTTGGCATTCAATGGCGTGTACTCGGCCGATGAGCTCGACGCCTTCGGCCCATTCCTGAGAGACCTCTATGCCGGCTGCGAAGCTCAAGGCATTCCAGCGGATGCTGCGATCGCAGAAAACGGCTGCGGCCAGTTCGAAATCAATCTGTTGCATGTGGCCGATCCTCTTCGGGCGGCCGACGATGCCCTATTCTTCAAGCGCCTAGTTAAAGGGGTTGCCCGGCGCCACGGCCTTGCCGCGTCCTTCATGGCCAAGCCTTACGGCGACCAAAGCGGTAGCGGTTTTCACGTACATTTCAGCCTAATCGACAAGAACGGCCGAAACGTGTTCGACAATGGTGGCGTTGACGGCACCGACATCCTCCATCATGCCGTCGGCGGCTTGCTTGCAGCGATGGCCGAATCCACGCTGCTGTTTGCCCCCCACCTCAATTCCTATCGGCGGTTACGCAAAGGTACCCACGCGCCAGTAGCGCCGGCCTGGGGCTACGAGAACCGGACCACGGCAATCCGCATCCCCGGAGGCGCGCCGGTTGCGCGCCGGATCGAGCATCGAGTGGCCGGCGCCGACGCCAACCCTTATCTGGTCATGGCCGCCCTTCTCGGTGCCGCCTTGATCGGCATCGAGCGGCAAATGAGGCCAGCCGACCCTATCGAGGGCGACGCCTATGCGCTGGATCTTCCCTGTCTGCCGACGGATTGGCCATCGGCGATGGCGGCCTTCGAGGCCGGCAAGCTTGCGACCGAAATCCTCAATCCGACCCTGCACAAAATGATCACCGCCTGTAAGCGCCAGGAAATGGAGCGTTTCGCTGCCCACGTCACCGACTTCGAATATCAGAGCTACCTGGACGTGGTCTGATGCCGACCGAGTCTTCATCCTATGCCGGCGACGCCAAGTATCCCCGGAGCTACTACGCTGCCTCTGCGAACGCAGCATCGGAGCGCCCGGCTCTGGACGGCGCTGTCGAGACAGACATCGGTATCATCGGCGCCGGCTATACGGGCCTGTCCGCTGGCCTGCATCTCGCCGAAAAAGGATACAAGGTCAGGATCATCGAAGGCGCCAGGGTCGGCTGGGGGGCATCGGGGCGAAATGGCGGCCAGATCGTCAACGGCCTGAACGCCGGCCTCGACACCATCGAACGCCGCTATGGATCCGAGATCGCCGGCTTTGTCGGCAAGATGGTTCAAGAAGGTGCCGCCATCATCAGGGAGCGTGTGAAGACCTACGACATCCGCTGCGATCTGAAGGATGGCAATCTGTTTGTCGCCTATACGGCCAAGCAGATGCGTGAGCTTGAAGCCAAGCAGGCTCTCTGGTGTCGCCACGGCATGGACGAGCACGAACTGCTCGACCAGGCCGCACTCCGCAACCATGTGGGATCGGATGTCTATCAAGGCGGCATGATCGATCATTCCGGCGGCCATCTCCATCCCTTGAACCTGGCGCTCGGTGAGGCGGCTGCCTTCGAGCGGAACGGCGGCATCATCCACGAGATGTCTCCAGCGATCTCTGTGGATGAACACAGCACCTGTCCCGTCGTCAAAACCGCTGGTGGCGAATTGCGCTGCAAAACGCTCCTGCTCTGTGGTAACGCCTATCTGGGCTCCGTCGTTCGTGCACTGACGTCTAGGGTCATGCCGGTCTCGACCCAGATCGTCGCGACCGAGCCATTGGGCGACAACCGCGCCAGGGACATTTTGCCAAGCGATCTTTGCGTCGAGGATCTCCGCTATATTCTCGACTACTACCGCCTCTCGGCCGACAAGCGACTGTTGTTTGGCGGTGGCACGGTCTACGGCGGCACCGATCCCGCCGACATCAAAGCCAAGCTCCGCCCCCATTTGGAGAAGGTCTTTCCAGCGTTGAAGGGCGTCGGGATCGAGTATGCCTGGAGTGGCAATTTCGCCCTGTCGTTCTCGCGCGTGCCGCAGCTCGGAAGGCTCGGTGCCAACACCTATTTCGCCCATGGCTACAGCGGCCATGGGGTTACCGGCTCGCATCTTTTCGGCCGCATCCTGGCCGAAGCGGTGCATGGCGATCTCAGCCGGTTCGATGTTCTCGCGAAGCTGCGCTGGTTTCCATTTCCGGGAGGACGGCTTTTTCGTGTGCCGTACTCGATTGTGGGGTCCTGGTGGTATGGCCTTCGCGATGCGCTTGGAGTTTAGTAAATCTAGCACCAACAGGGAGATAGCCATGAACAAGAACGTCTTGCTGGCCGGCATCGCTGCGGTCGCGGTGGTGGCCCATACAGCCCGCGCGGAAGAGGAGCCGGTCCTCAATGTCTACAACTGGTCCGACTACATCGCCGAGGACACCATCGAGAAATTCGAGGCGGCGAGCGGCATTCAGGTGAATTACGACGTCTTCGACAGCAACGAAGTGCTTGAAGCCAAGATGCTGGCCGGCGGGGCCGGCTACGACATTGTGGTGCCAACGTCAGCATTTCTCGCTCGCCAGATCATCGCCGGCGTCTTCCAGCCTCTCGATAAGTCGAAACTCGCGAACTACGGCAACCTGGACCCGGCAATCAGCGAACTTGTTAAGCAACATGATCCAGACAACGAACATGCGATCAACTATTTGTGGGGCACGACCGGCATCGGCTACAATAAGCCTGCGATCATGGAGCGCATGGCGGATGCGCCCGTCGACAGCTGGGATCTGGCCTTAGATCCCGATGTCGTTGCCAACTTCGCGGATTGCGGCGTGTCGATGCTTGATGCACCGTCCGAGATGGTTTCTGCCGTGCTGCATTATCTGGGTCTCGACCCGAACAGCGAAGATAAGGCCGACCTGGCAAAAGCCGAAGAGCATCTCCTGAAGATCCGGCCGCATATCCGCTATTTTCACTCATCGCAGTACATCAACGATCTCGCCAATGGCGACATCTGTCTGACGATCGGCTGGTCAGGCGACATACTGCAAGCCCGCGATCGCGCTGATGAGGCCGGAAAAGGGGTCGAAGTCGTTTACACGATTCCCACCGAAGGCGCGATGATGTGGTTCGACATGCTGGCGATCCCGGTCGATGCGCCCCATCCGGAGAATGCGCATCAATTCATCGACTTCCTGATGGAGCCGGAGATCATGGCCGACATAACCAGCTACGTCTCGTTTGCGAGTGGTAATGCGGCATCGATGGCCTATGTCGACGAGGGCGTATTGAACGATCAGGCCGTTCATCCCTCCAAGGACGTCATCGCCAAGCTGTATGTCCCGCGGATCAATTCCGCGAAGTATGACCGTATCCGCACCCGCGCCTGGACCAAGGTCAAGACCGGACAGTAGTTGACAAGGCTGGCGGTGGTAACAGGCTGCCGCCAGCCTAAAAAATCAATCAGGGGGTAGATGATGGTGGAGAACCAGGAAAGCATCGCCGACGTGAAACCATGGGAAGATCCGGGTGCAACGCCCTATATCCGGATCAAGAACATCACGAAGAAGTTCGGTGAGTTCACGGCCGTCGATAACGTCTCCCTGGATATCTATCATCGAGAGTTGTTCTGCCTGCTTGGCGGCTCGGGCTGCGGCAAGTCGACCTTACTCAGGATGCTGGCAGGCTTCGAGACGCCGACCAGCGGTTCGATCGAAATCGACGGTCAGGACATGGCAGGCGTGCCTCCATATGAGCGGCGCGTGAACATGATGTTTCAGTCCTATGCGCTGTTCCCGCATATGACGGTCGAAAAGAATATCGCTTACGGCCTGAAACGAGACCGAGTGGCGGCGCCCGAGATTGTTGATCGGGTCGCCGAGATCCTGGCGCTCGTCCAGCTCGAGCCTTTCGCGAAACGCAAGCCGCATCAGCTTTCCGGCGGCCAGCGCCAGCGGGTAGCGCTCGCCCGCGCCCTGGTCAAAAGACCGAAATTGCTGCTACTCGACGAGCCGCTTGGCGCGCTCGACAAGAAACTGCGCGAGGAAACCCAGTTCGAGCTGATGAAAATTCAAGAAGACCTTGGGGTCACCTTCGTCGTCGTGACCCACGATCAGGAAGAGGCCATGACGCTCTCGACCAGGATCGGGGTCATGGACCGCGGCGAGATCGTCCAGGTGGACGAGCCCCACAACATCTATGAATATCCGAATTCCCGTTTCGTCGCCGACTTCATCGGATCGGTGAACATGTTCGAAGGGCGCGTGGTCGAAGACGCCGAGGATCACGTCGTTATTCAATCGCCGGAGACCGGCGGTGAGATCTATGTCAGCCACGGGGTGAGCTGTACGCCCAATCAAAAGCTCTGGTTCGCGCTTCGCCCTGAAAAGGTTGTTCTCACGCGCGAGAAACCAGACACCAGCCGCAATGTGGCGGCAGGGATGGTCGAGGATGTGGCCTATATGGGCAATCTCTCGATCTATCGGGTCATGCTCGAGACCGGCAAACGCATCAAGGTGACCAGGCCCAATCTGGAGCGGCATGACAGGGAGGCCGTGCGCTGGGATCAGTCCGTTTATGCGACCTGGGACGATGCGGCCGGCATCGTGCTCCTGTCATGACGACAGCCCTCGATACCATGGAACGCATCCCGCCCTTTCGCTGGCTGACCAAGCCTTTGAAGCGTCTTGGTCTCGGCGGCCGGGCTCTGGTGATCGCTGTTCCGACCCTGTGGCTCCTTGTGTTCTTTCTGATCCCTTTCGCCGTGGTGCTGAAGATCTCGTTTTCCGAGGCGCTGATTGCGCGCCCGCCTTATGCCCCGCTTTATGAATGGGACGAGGAAGGCAGGCTGCTGTTTGCACTGAATTTCGCGAACTACCAATATCTCTGGGAAGACAGCCTTTACTACCTGGCTTATCTCGGCTCGATCAAGATCGCGGTGGTCTCGACCATTCTCTGCCTTCTGATCGGCTACCCGATGGCCTATTACATCGCGCGTTCCCCGGAAACGACGCGTAACATCCTGCTCATGCTGGTGATTTTGCCGTTCTGGACATCGTTTCTGCTACGCGTCTATGCCTGGATCGGAATCCTGAAAAGCAATGGGCTGATCAACAACGCCCTGATGTCCCTCGGCATCATATCATCGCCATTGCCTATGCTGCAGACGGATTTTGCGGTCTATGTGGGCATCGTCTACACCTATCTGCCGTTCATGATCCTGCCGCTCTATACGAACCTGGTGAAGCTCGACAAAGATCTCTTGGAAGCATCGGCCGATCTGGGCTCGAAGCCGATGACGACCTTCTTCACGGTCACGCTTCCCTTGTCGATCCCAGGCATCCTCGCCGGATCGATGCTGGTGATGGTACCGGTGATCGGCGAGTTCGTCATCCCAGCTCTCCTCGGTGGTCCGGACACGCTGATGATCGGCCGCGTCCTCTGGGACGAGTTTTTCTCCAACCGGGATTGGCCGGTCGCCTCCGCCGTCGCCATCGTCATGCTCTTGCTGATGGTGATCCCGATCATGGCGATGCGCAGTTCTGCCGGTAAGGAGACGGCGACATGACCAGGCGATCCTATTTTCTGCCCATCGCAGCGGTTCTCGGGTTCGCCTTCTTGTACCTGCCGATTGCCAGCCTGGTGATCTACAGCTTCAACGAAAGCAAGCTGGTAACCGTATGGGGCGGCTTTTCAACCAAGTGGTATGGTGAGCTGTTTCGTGATCCGCAAATCCTGGGTGCCGCCTGGGTCAGCCTTCGGATCGCAGCCATCGCGGCAACCGTTGCGCTTTGCCTTGGCACGATCGCTGCCTTCGTCCTGACACGCTTTCGCCGCTTTAGAACCAAGACCCTTCTCACCGGCATGGTCACCGCCCCGCTCGTCATGCCCGAGGTCATCACTGGCCTCTCGCTGCTCCTTCTATTCGTCGCCATGGAAGCCTTGCTCGGCTGGCCCGCTGGCCGCGGGCTGCTCACGATCATCATCGCGCATACAACTTTCTGCATGGCGTTTGTCGCCGTGGTCGTGCAATCGCGTCTCGCTGACCTCGATGTCTCGATCGAAGAGGCGGCAATGGATCTCGGCGCCTCGCCCGTTCGGGTTTTCTTCGACGTGACGCTCCCGATGATAGCCCCGGCCCTGGTGTCCGGCTGGCTCCTCGCCTTCACCCTCTCCCTCGACGATCTAGTGATCGCAAGCTTCGTTTCCGGCCCCGGCGCCTCCACCCTGCCCATGGTCATTTTCTCCAAGGTCCGGTTAGGCGTCAGCCCAGATGTCAACGCCCTGGCAACGATCATCATCGGCATCGTCGCCGCCGGCATCCTGGTGGCAATGTACCTGATGCGGCGGCGCGGCGGCGGGCAGGCGACTGCGGGCGAAACTTGAGCAAAATGGAACCTGACATGACCGAAGGCCAGGGCGATCGCGCCTTTCGATCAACCGAGCTGCGCGGCCGCTGGCCGGAGATGACCTATGGCGGCGCCCTGAGTTTTCTCCGCCGCTGTTACACCCGTAATCTGGAGGGCGCAGAGATCGTGGTAAGCGGTGTGCCCTATGATGCCTCGGTCACGTTCCGACCAGGCTGCAGGCAAGGCCCGCAGGCCATTCGGGCAGCATCGGTGCAGCTCGCCGAACTCAAGGCCTTTCCCTTCGGCTTCGATCCTTTCGATCATCTCTCCGTCATCGATTTCGGCGACTGCTTCATCGATCCGCACCACCCTGAGACCGTACCCAAGGCGATCGAAGCCCACGCCGATCATCTTCTCTCGAGCGGCGCGCGCATGCTTACCTTAGGCGGCGATCACTTCGTCGCTTATCCTCTGATCAAGGCTCACGCCAAAAAGCACGGCCCGGTCGCCCTGGTGCAGTTCGACGCCCATTGCGATACTTGGCCGGATGACGGCAGCAGGCTCGATCACGGCACGATGTTTTCCCGTGCTGCCGCCGAGGGCGCGATCGATGTTGCCAGGTCCACGCAGATCGGTCTTCGCACCTATAATGACAGCGACCACGGCTTCGAGATCCTGACCAGCCCCTGGGTTCACCGAAACGGTATCGATGCTACCCTCGATGTCATCAAGGAACGCGCCGGCGATGCCCCCGTCTACATCTCCTTCGACGTCGATGGCCTCGACCCCGCCTTCGCGCCCGGGACTGGAACGCCGGTCAGCGGTGGTCTGGCGAGCTGGCAAGCGCTGGAACTGATCCGGGGAATGGGTGCCCTAAATCTGGTCGGCATGGACGTGGTCGAAGTCTCACCACCCTATGATCACGCCGAGATCACGGCCATTGCTGCCGCCACGGTCGCCCATGACTGGCTTTGCCTGCTCGCCGAGAAAAACGGTGCCGTGCGCGCCACGGTCGGCAGAGTCTGAACGACTGGCCCCGCAAAGGAGCTCTTGCGTGAAAATCGGCATCCTGCAAACCGGCAAGGTCCCGGACGAACTGTATGACAAACACGGCGATTACCCCGACATGTTCGAGCGCTTGCTCGCCGATCCCGAATTCACCTTCGAGACCTGGCTGGTGGTCGATAGCGTGTTACCCGAAAGCCCACATGCATGCGACGGCTGGCTGATCACCGGCTCTAAATACGGGGCTTACGAAGACCTCCCGTGGATTCCGCCACTCGAAGACTTTCTACGTCAGGCCTACGCCGCCGGCGTTCCGATTGTCGGTGTCTGTTTCGGCCACCAGATCCTAGCCCAAGCGCTCGGCGGCAAAGTCGAAAAATTCGAAGGCGGCTGGTCTGTCGGGGTCAAGGATTACGCCGTCGACGACATCGAAGACGACGTTCAGGTCGTGGCTTGGCACCAGGACCAGGTCACCGAATTGCCCGCGGCAGCCAAGGTGGTGGGCTCATCGCCTTTTTGCCCCTACGCGGCGCTCGCCTACGGTGATCGCGCCTGGTCGATTCAGCCCCACCCGGAATTCAGCGGCGCGTTCATGGCCGACCTGATCGACGCCCGCAGTAACATCCTGCCTGAAGCGATCGCAACAGAAGGAGCCGGGAGCCGACATCGCCCAACCTCCTCAGATCGTATCGCCGAGCATATGAAGACTTTCCTCAAGCGCCGGCGTTAGTGGTGCGATCAAACGGTCTCGTGTTTCGTTGATTGTGAAGAGAACCGCATACCCTTGATGCGAACAGGCTCGTTCTGCTCGACCCTTCGGGACCATAGGGCGTGGTCACACCACTAGAGTCGATCGCGCAGCGAAAACCAGACCATCGCCAGCACCAGCAAAGGCCAGCGCAGCGCAGCACCACCCGGGAACCGCTGGGTCGGCACACTAGCCATGAGATCGAACCTTTCCGCTTGCCCGGCAATTGCCTCGGCGGCAAGCTTGCCGCCGAGCGTCGCCATGGCGACGCCATGGCCGGAATATCCGCTGGCGCAGAGGATGTTGCCCCGCAACCGGGCGAAATGAGGCATGCGGTTCATCGTGATCCCAAGCGTGCCGCCCCAGGCATAGTCTATTCGTACATCTTGAAGCTGCGGGTAAATGTCGAGCATGGGCTTTCGAACGAGCTTTCCGATATCGCTTGGAAACCGGTAGCCATAGCTTTCGCCGCCGCCGAACAGCATCCGCCGGTCCTCAGACAGGCGGAAGTAATTGATGACAAACTTACTGTCGGCGACCGCGTGATTGTCGCGAATCAGGCTTCGGGCGTGCTGGTCGTCGAGTGGTTCGGTGGCGATGATGAAATTGTTGATCGGCATCACCCGGCCCGCGACCTCGTCGTTCAGGTGCCCGAGATAGCCATTGCAGGCCAGGATGACATGAGCTGCGGTGATATCAGCCTTGCCAGTCGAGATCCTGGCCGGCGCCGTCTCCTCAATATGCGTGACCCTGGAGCACTCGAAAATCCGAGCGCCACATGCTGCTACGGCCTTGGCCAGCCCGAACGCGTAACGCAGCGGATGGATGTGTCCGCCGCCCATGTCGAGCGTGCCGCCATGATAGGCGGGCGAGCCGACCAGGCTTCGCATTTCCTCGCGATCGACGGGGCGGATCAGACCGTAGTCATACTCGTCCTGCAGCTTCCTGGCATAAGCATGGCTGTCCGGCACGAAGCGGGCGCGATGATCGGCATGGATGATCCCATCCGCAAAACCGCAATCAATGTCGTGGGCCGCGATCCGATCCCGCACGAGTTGGACCGACTCGAGAGAAAGGTTCCACAAATCACGCGCATGGTCCCTGCCGACGATCTTTTCCAGCTGCGCCTGGTCCATCCGCTGGCCGACGCCGACCTGCCCACCATTTCGCCCGGACGCGCCAAACCCAACCCGGTGGGCGTCCAGGAGAATGACGTCGTAGCCAGCCTCGCCCAGATGCAGCGCCGCCGAAAGCCCGGTGAACCCGGCGCCGATGATGCAAACGTCACAAGTCAAAGCACCGGCGGCCGGTTCAAAAGGAGCGAGGGCGGTCACCGTCGCCGCATAGTAGGACGCCGGATAAGCGCCGACCCGGTCATTCGCCGTCAGAATGTCCATCAGGCGGACTTCAGCAGACCGTCTTCCTTGATCGATGCGTAGGTTTCGTCAAGCGACTGCAGAGCGCGCTCGATCAGCTTATCGATATCAGCCTTGGTCATCACCAGAGGCGGGGCGATGATCATGCGATCGCCGACATGGCGCATCACCAGACCATTGGCAAAGCAGCGGGTGCGGCAGCGAAGACCGACAGCGCCCGGCGTTCCGGCAAAGGCCGCACGAGACGCCTTGTCGGGCGTCAGCGCAATCGATCCCATCATACCGACGGCCCGCGCCTCGCCCACAAGCGGATGATCGCCGAGCGCCGACCATTGTTCCGTCAGATAGGGTGCCGTTTCCTCGCGGACAGTGTCGATCACCCGCTCTTCTTCGAGAATACGCAGGTTTTCCAACGCAACGGCGGCTGCGACCGGGTGGCCGGAATAGGTGTAGCCGTGATTGAAATCGCCAGCACCGGCAACGACATCTGCAATCTCGTCGCTCATCATCGACCCACCGATCGGCAAATAGCCGGAGCTGAGACCCTTGGCGATGGTCATGATATCGGGGCGGATCTCGTAGGTCTCCGACCCGAACCAGTTGCCGGTGCGCCCGAAGCCGCAGATGACTTCATCTGCGATCAGCAGAATGTCATGAGCGTCGCAGATCCGCTGGATTTCGGGCCAGTAGCTGTCCGGCGGGATGATCACGCCGCCGGCGCCTTGGATAGGCTCGGCGATGAAGGCAGCGACCTTGTCTTCGCCAAGCGCCGCAATAGCGGTCTCCAGCTGCCGCGCCCGTTCCAACCCGAAGTCGTCAGGAGTCTGGTCACCGCCTTCGGCATACCAATTCGGCTGATCGATATGATGGATGTCCGGGATCGGCAGGCCACCCTGGGCGTGCATCGGCTTCATACCACCGAGGCTGGCGCCGCCGAGAGTCGAGCCGTGATAGGCGTTCTTTCGGCTGATGATGATCTTTTTGTCCGGAAGGCCTTTCGCTGCCCAATAGTGGCGCACCAGCCGAATATTGGTATCGTTGGCCTCCGACCCGGATCCGGCGAAGAACACTTGGTTCAAATCACCGGGCGCCAGCGCCGCAAGCTTGCTGGCCAGTGCAATTGCCGGTACATGAGTGGTGTTGAAGAAGGTGTTGTAATAGGGCAGTTCCCGCATTTGCCGGGCGGCGACATCGGCGAGCTCTTCACGACCATAGCCGATGTTGACGCACCATAGCCCTGCCATGGCATCGAGAATCTGTTCACCCTCGGAATCGGTCAGCATCACGCCGTTTGCCCGGACAATTACCCGTGCCCCGATCTCAGCGAGTTCGGCCCCTGCCGTGAACGGGTGCATGTGATGCGCGGCATCCAGCGCCTGAAGCTCCTCGGTCGGCGGATGGTTCGAGATCATGGTCCAAGCCTTTCGATCGGCGATCGTGCCATCAGACGTTCAGCAGCAGGTGCTCGCGCTCCCAGGGGGAGATTTCACGCTCGAACTCCATGAGCTCGGCCTTCTTGACCGCTTCATAGAGCCCGCAGAAGTCCTCACCCAGGACATCGCGCACGGTCTGGTCGTTCTTGAACCCATCCAGCGCCTCGGTCAGGTTACGCGGCAGCACGGCACCTTCTTTGCCCACCTCGCCGACAGCTTCCGGACGTGGCTCTATCTCCTCAACCATACCGAGATAGCCGCAAGCCAGGCTGGCAGCGATCGCGAGATAGGGGTTGCTGTCGATGCCGACAATCCGGTTTTCCACGCGTCTCGCCGAGGTCGGTGAATTCGGGATGCGCAAGCCCGTTGAGCGGTTGTCGGCCGCCCACTCGACATTAACCGGCGCACTCATGCCAGCCGTGAAACGGCGGTAGGAATTGACGAAGGGGGCGAGCAGCGGGATTGTCGATATGAGGTGGCACTGTGATCCGCCGATAAAATGGCGAAAAGCGGCGGTTGGCTCGCCGTCGGCTCTAGAAAAAACATTCTCGCCGGTCTTGGCGTCGACCACGCTTTGATGGATGTGCATGGCGCTGCCGGGCTCGTCGCGCATGGGCTTTGCCATGAAGGTGGCGAACGTCCCGTTCTTGAGCGCCGCCTCGCGGATTGCGCGTTTGAAGTAGAAGACCTGATCGGCGAGATCCAACGGGTCTCCATGCTTGAGATTGATCTCGATTTGCCCGGCACCGCCTTCCTGGATGAGCGTGTCGATGGTCAAACCCTGGGCTTCGGCATAAGCGTAGATCATGTCGATCACGGGGCCGTACTCGTCTACGGCGACCATGGAATAGGCCTGACGCCCAGCCCCCTTTCGGCCGGTCCGCCCGACCGGTGGCTGGATCGGCTCGTTGGGATCGACATTGGGGGTGATGAGGTAGAATTCCAGTTCCGGCGCCACGACAGGACGCCATCCCCGATCACGATAATGTCCAAGCACGCGCTTCAGGACGTTGCGTGGTGCCACCGCCAGCGGCTCGCCTGCCCGGGTCTCCAGATCGTTGATCACCTGAAGCGTGACGTCGTCCGCCCAAGGCACGGCAGAAGCGGTCGCCATGTCCGGCCGCAGGACGACATCGAACTCGACATCAGTCTCGACCCTATTGACGTAGTCACCTGTGATCGTCTGGTAGAACAGCGAAATCGGCAGGAAGAACGTGATGTCAGGACGGAACTTGTAGAACGGCATGGATTTGCCGCGCGACATGCCGGCGAGGTCTGGAATGATGCACTCGACCTCTTCGATGCGCCGTCCCGGCTGTCGATAGTCCTGAAAGGCGGGGGGCAGATCGTCAACCCAGTCTGAGTCTAGCTCCGACATCACAATCTCACCGCTTTCCGCGCTGTAAGCCGCGTCGGGCAGCAGCGCCCGATCACCTCGGTTTTTCCGAATATAGTCAAAATATGATCAAATTCCAACCTGTCAATAAAATTTGATCATATTTCAGTTACGATAGCGCCCGCTTGATATGCTCATGCCCCTGTCGGATGTCATCGGCGATCGCCTGAGCAACGGCATTGGCGTCACGGGCCCGCATTGCGGCAAGTGCTTCGTCATGCTTGTCGGGCAGATTCTCGGTGCCAAAACGGCCGCAAACGATCCGCAATGACGGCCCCGCGCGCAACCAAAGAGAGAGAGCGATCGACTTTAGGATCGGTGCCTCCGCTAGGCCATAGAGGTCATGATGAAAGCTGTAATTCTGCTTGAGATAGGCGCCAATATCGCCCTTCGCGATCGCATCGTCGAGCTGATCATCGGTCTTCTCGAGTTTCTGAATGTCCTCGGCGCTCATGTGGGAAACCGCGAGTCTTGCAAGTTCAGGCTCAATCGCGAGGCGCGCGAAGGACAACTCTTTGAGTTGCGCTGGCGTCAGTTCCGGCACGCAGATTCGACGGTTCCCCTTGAACTTCAACGCCCCCTCGGCCGTGAGATGCCGAATGGCCTCGCGCACCGGCGTTGTCCCGCTGCCCAAACGTGACACAAGTCCTTGAATGGTTACGGCTTGACCAGGCGCAAGTTCCCCAAACAGAATCATTTCACGCATCTGGTGGTAAACGACTTCGTGGGCTGGCGGTTTCTGCACCGCGATGTTCAAGTCTTTCATGTCCTGCTGGCCTACATGCCCAACGTCTAGAGAACCGAATCGGGCGGCACGATTTTGATACTCCAGATATGCTATCAAAGGAACAGCCTATGACAAGATCATCACTAATTTGATCATATATTAACTGCTGAGACATTCGATACCCTTCTGTGATCGGGCATCGGAGATAAGATAAAGACGTGGAAATGATTTGCCGCTGACATGAAGGCTGCGAGAGCGACGCGGCTAATTCTAATCTTGTTCAGTGGAAGCAGTTCCGTTCGGCGGGGTTTGATGATGTATCCGCTCGCTGGCACCGCTTCTCATCGACGCGACATGTTTCTAGCCGGAGCGGGAGCCTCCCTGACTTTGCCAGGGAGGCAGTCATAGTTTGACGTTTACGGCAGCCCATCGCCAGGTTCTTTTCGTCAACAACCACGCACACGAGAGGAACTGTAACGGTGGACACGTATCGAAGGCTAAGTCACACGGTTTGGGGCTGCAAATTCCATATCGTCTTCATTCCGGAATGCCGGCGCAAAACCCTGTATGCTGCTTTGAGACGGCATTTGGACGGTGTGTTCGGTCTACCTGCGGCACAAAAGGGCGGTAAGGTCGTGGAGGAAAGCTTCAAGCGCTGGGCAAGTAGCTTCACGCATGAAACAGGTTTGGCATTGACTTCGTTGATCTGGCCCGTGGTTTTTTCGTCGATCAGCAAGGTGTCCTTATTGGCATGATAGGTGAGTTGGTCGAGATTGTTGGCGATGCGCGTTTCTCCGATCTGGCCAATGAACTGCGCCAGAACTTTCTGGTCTTGCGCGGGCGTATTTGCTCACTGCTTGCGACGGCTAGATTCATCATAATCGGCACTGGCAGTCATGCCTGCATACATCTCAAATAGCTTGGCGTTCTTACCTTCTGTCAGGGGAAAGGTAGTGTGGAGGGAGGCCTTTCTACGCGGACGTGAAACGATACCAGCGGAAGCCAAGAGTTCCTGCTGATTGGTCTGGAAAGAGGAGGCCAGTTTTTTTGCTTCGGCCCCTGCAGATCGTCTATAACGGCTTTAAGTTGCGTGTTCCAGCCCTCCAAAGTCTCAAACAAAGAGTTCGAACTTTCTCCTCCGAGGCGTGCCATCTCCAAATGGGATTTATACTGGAGACATGGTTTACAGTTTTTCCGGTACGAAGGGATTAGGAGCGGGTTCAACGCGTCCTTCCCTGAGATCGAAGAACCCTAGATCATCATTCAAGAACGAGACAAGCCAGATCTTGTCCTCGACTTCTTTGATACCGATGATTTGTCCTGCAAAGACTTGGCTCAAGTTGATTTTGCGTCTGCCAAGACAGATCCTGCCACAGCTTGTGACGCGGATGGTTCGATCATGAAACGGATAATCTGGTTCGGGCGATGGCTGATAGACACGCACTGACGGTGTATAGAGCTCACCAGGATAGGCGCCGTTGAGCGCCTGGTGTGGCCTCTGATTATTGTAAACCTCGATGAATCGATCGAACCGTTCCTGTTGCTGCAGGAAATTGAACGAGGCGGGCTTTGTTGCCTCTTTCTTCAAGGTCAGATGCAAGCGTTCATGACGACCATCATCCTGGGGGTGACCCGGCTTGATGCGTTGGATCTGAATGCCAAGGCGCAACCGCCAAACCGCGAGCTTTGACAAACCAAACAGCGCATTCGGGCTGGCAAAGGGGACACCATGGTCGGTTCGGATCGCCCTTGGCAAACCGAACTCCTTGAAAACCCACTCAAAGACAGCGAAGGCAAAATCAGAGCGGGTCGACGTCACGCCTTCACAGGCCAGCAGATAGCGGGTCCGGTAGTCGCTGATGGTCAAGGGATAACAGTAGTGCTTGTTGCCCATGACCTGTTCCCCTGAAACTCCACCAGTTTGATGTAGAGTACGTCACCGATTTTGAGGAGACGGATATGCGACGTAGCCGGTTCAGCGAAGAACAGATTATTGGGATTTTGAAGGAGCAGGAGGCTGGAGCGAAAGTATCTGATCTATGCCGTCGGCATGGTGTCAGCGAGACCAGTTTCTACAAGTGGAAGTCTAAGTACGGTGGGCTGGAGGTTTCTGATGCCAAACGGCTGAGGGGGCTCGAGGATGAGAATACCCGGCTGAAGAAGCTCTTGGCCGACACGATGCTCGACAACGCGGTCTTGAGGGACCTGGCAGCAAAAAAGTGGTGACGCCTGCCGCAACCCATGCGCGAAGGGCGCATCCGACCACTCCGCCCAGGTCACAGGCTTTTTCAAAGTAGAGTTTTGCCGTTGCATCATCTTGAGGGACGCCCAACCCCTTGATGCGCAGAGAACCGAGAGCCTCGTAGCTGAGATCACAGGACTTCTGGTAATATGATACCGTTTTTTCGGCATTTTGATCGACACCACGACCCTTTTGGTATCCCCGTCCCAAGCTCCCCATGCACCATGGTCGCAACCTTTCTGATACAGTGCGTCGGCTCTCTTGAAACTTTGCTCAACACCCGTTCCATTCTCATGTAAAAAGCCAGCGGATCCACAGCCTTTGTCATATTTCAGATCGCAGGCCTTTTGAAAGAGTGCGGCTGCTTTCTCATCATCTTCTGCCACACCCGATCCGGTTTGATAGAGCTTGGCGAGATCATAGCACCTCTTCGAATCTCCAGCGTCACAGGCTGGCTCGAAGGCTTTGGCGTTCAACGTATCAAGTCTGCTACAAGCTTGTGAACTGCCGACGTCACAGGCTTTTTGATGCGGAGTATCTGGGCTGACCGCCATTTGCGCGCCGCAACGGGGAATGCCCCCAAAGAGATTCAAAATTGGTTTCCAGGATTGGCGACAAAGGATCAAAACTCTCGGGGCTATCCGCCGTGGCGTGAGCCTCTCCCAAAAATGGCATACCCCGTTTCGCTCGATCACATCCAATTCAGCAGCGAGATGCACTGAATATGCGCCCTTTGCGTAGCGCTGGGTGTCATGCTAGTCGTGGAAAGTTGCTTTAACTGATGAGATAGCCATGCCGACGCAATTGCCGCCTCACTGGGACGATCTCCGTTTGGTCCTGGTTATCGCACGCAAGGGATCGTTCCAAGCGGCCTCATCCGAACTCGGCATGCACCATTCGTCGATTGCACGACGTGTCGCATCACTGGAAAAGCGACTGGGCGTCCGGTTGTTTCGGCGTGATAAGAGAGGCGCTCATGTCACGAAGGATGGCCAATATCTGGCGACGATTGCCACAAGCATCGAGCAGCAGGTCATGCGGGCTGACCGCATCTACAAGAAGGGTACTCCGCTCACCGGTCAGATCCGCATCAGTATGCCGGCGAGCGTCGCCCACAGCGTGGTCAAAGAGAACATCCGCGCCTTTCACTCCGAACATCCTGGCGTCCGCTATTGCGTGACGACGCGGCTCGATGTCCTTCGGACTGATGCGCCACCGGTCGACATTGCCGTCGTCTATGGGAGCGCTGAAGATGACGCTTTACTTCGTCAGGAACAGGGGCTTGTCGATTTTGCTCTTTACCGAGGTGTCGGGGACAATGTGCGCCCGGAGACAGGCCCCTGGATCCACTTTCGTTCCACTTTGGGACTGGCGAATTCAGCGGGACAATGGATCAGCGACAATGTCGATTCTGAGTTGATCGTGGTGCGTACGGACGATTTTTGCCACTATCTGACTGCGCTCGTAGAAGGCGGCCTGATTGGTATTCTCCCACGTTTCGTCGGCGGAGCTATGCCGATGCTCGAGCAGATCGGCAAACCGATTGCCGGATTGCAAACCAAGCTTGCTCTCGTGACCCATCATGCAGCCCTGTCCTCACCCCAAGTATCGACGCTTTGGCATTTTCTAGCTGAGCGCGCCACGCCCGACAAAGTGATAAAGCCCGTGCCGATGACCCTGCCGGGATTGGCCGCCTAGCTCACAGTGCTCTATCGGAGAGCTTGGCAGTCCGCGCTCCGTCTTTCTTTCTCATCCATGCCCACTACGCCTTGTATGGTCCGCGTATGTGCCGGTGCTGGGGCGCGACGCCCAGCCCAGAATTTGAATCAATGTGTCGCATTTATATAATATTATTCTTGATTTTTAGAAATCACATTGCATTAATGCACATTCTACGACTGGACACAGTTTAACTGTGTCTGAGGGCGACCAGGCAGTATTTCTTGTAAATCATGTGCCGAGGGTGCTCCGATCACACTGCGCTATCTGCAATGATCATTAGGATATATAGCGTTCGTTGTAGAATAAATACTCACAAAATAGTGAGTGTTGTTTGTAGGTATTCATCCTGTTTGCTCATTTTTCTGTGAGTACATTGGTTCTCGATTGTAAGGGCAGGAGGAAAATGCCGTGAATGATGAGAATTGTGGCTGCCAGACCTGTGGTGATTGTCCGCTTGAATCCGGAATGAAACACTTGGCTGGACAATGGAAAACAATGCTGATCTTTCGGCTTTTGGAGAAGCCGAGGCGCTTTAGCGAGCTCAAGAAAATCCTGCCGGGCATTGCTGATCAGGTTCTTCATCGGCAGCTTTCGGCTCTTGTTGATGCCGACGTGATCGTGAAGATGGTACCCGATGGCAAGAAGACACCAGAGTATCACCTCACCGACTTCGGCGCGAAGCTGAAGCCAGCACTTGAAATTATTTTCGAATGGGGCTCACAAGCGCTTGCGAATGCGGCGCTAAAAGAAAAGCAGAGCAAAATCGTCGAAAACAAGACAGCTGTGCTTTGTACGTCCAGCTGACCGAATGATGGTTTACGACGGAAGAACAGGCTGTCGCATGTTGGTCCTGGCAATGCTGCAAAATAGATCGAGCCACAGACCAGGAAGTGGGTTGGACATCTACTGGTGGTTCAGTGATCTGCCCTCATCTGGGAGCTCAGTCATGCATCTCTTGCCGGAAGCACAGGCTCCAACGGTTGGCGAGTCTGCCGATGGCTGACTGGCCGAAATTGGGTAGCCGTTTCATCATCACTCGACGCCTGTTGCGCCGCTTCGGTGGTGTTCTGGCAGTTATAGGATTCTGGCTTTTCTTCGCCGTACAGGATGTGTCAAACCAGCAAAGTCAGCGCCTTATTGAGATGGTATTCTTCTGGCTCCTGATCGGGACGGCGGCAGCCATGCTTCTCAAGACGCGGAAGCTGGCATTGCCTCTGCAGCCTCACATCCGTAGAGGCCTGATCTACTTCGAGGTCCAGGCACTTACACTACGTCGCTTCACGATGGAGTGTATCACCTGTCAGGGCATCCCGCTTGCCTACCTGGCACTGGCGAGCATGACCTACGTCCTGGGCGTTGAATTAACGGATCGAGCGATAGTGTTTGTCACGTTGATCAGCGGCTCTCTGCTTGGCCTTGGCATTAGCAGACGCGAGCTGGGGCCGGATTTCAAGAACCGTCGAAGGCGATCCGATTTCCTGCTTGATCCCCACAGTGGGAATCACGACCAAATCGGATGTGACTCGCGGGAACCTGCACGCGCGAATTCGAAATCATGATCAATCACAAGCCAGGGGAGCCAGCTTCATGAAACAGTTCAACTCATGTCTCACAATCACGGCCTTGATCGTGCCGCTTCTGATCTCAACAGCCAGTTTGGCGCAGGACGGAAACGGGACACGCGTGATGCTGGTTCTCGATGGCTCATCGTCGATGTGGACACGCGTTGACGGCGACGTCTCGAAGATCGAGGTAGCAAAAGAGACCATTGGCGATCTGGTCGATGGCTGGGAATCGAAGATGCATTTTGGCATCACGACATACGGCCATCGCCGAGAGAGTGACTGTCAGGACATCGAGACCGTTCTGCCTGTGCAAGAGATCGATGGCGCTCAGGTTATCGAGGTCGTTGAAGAGATCTTGCCGAGGGGCAAGACTCCTTTGGCCGGTGCCTTAAGGCAGGCTGCAGAGAGGCTCGATTATGAGAGCA
Organism: Geminicoccales bacterium; assembly: GCA_050633905.1. Classification (GTDB taxonomy): domain Bacteria; phylum Pseudomonadota; class Alphaproteobacteria; order Geminicoccales; family Geminicoccaceae; genus JANQPX01. The sequence continues at coordinate 12,367 of JBOEHJ010000148.1, read as the reverse complement.
AGGCGGCAACCATTCTTCTGGTCAGTGACGGCATGGAAAACTGTGGTCAGGATCCATGCAAGGTCGCCGAGGAACTGGCGTCCAAGGCCAAGGATCTTACGATCGACATTATCGGCTTTGACATGAACAATCACCAGATGGGGCAGCTCGAGTGCATTGCGACCAACACCGGGGGACATGTGACCCGGGCCGATGTCGGGGATTTCGGCGAGGCTATGGATCAAAGCATGACTGAGATTGTCGACGAAGCGGAACGCACGGCGACGCTCTCTTTGTCGACGACCCTTGTGGGCAAACCCGTGACCGAGGACGTTCGCTACGTCGTCTACCGAAGCGTCGACAACGTCACATCGAAAGTCGCCGAGTCATTCTCAGTCGCTCCAACCCTGACCCTGTCGCCTGGCAGGTTCAAGATTGAAGCGCTCCGCGGCGAGGGCGCTCGGACACTCAGCAAATCGGTGGAGATCGAGCTTACCGAAGGTGCTACTAACGAGCATGTCTTCAAGCTCGCTGAGTTCAGACCGCCAATACGTTGACGGCAACGGAAGCCTGCCTATGCCGATGGCGCGATCGAGACTCCTGCAGCGGCAACTTTTTGTGCACCAGATTGCCTTCACAGCCGGCGGCGGTGCGTGTCCATGCTGCTGGCGAATGCGGCCATTAATGCGGCGATCTTCGCCGAGCTCGAGGGTATCTAGCAAGTGAGCAGCTCATTGATCGAAAGCGCCAATTCGCCGAAACTGGTTCAGAAACTTATTCGTGATCGGCGTTCGTCAACATTATTCGCACGCAAACGGCTGACTGACGAAACAACTTTGGGGTCAGCAATACATGATTTTCACAGTTTTACTGCCGTATGATTAAATATCTCTTAGTAAGAGACTGAATAACAATCCCAATAATCGGAAAATTTGCGAATGATGAATGTGACCCTGCGCATCATTGGCTGCGGAGACGCCTTTTGCAGCGGCGGCCGATATCACACCTGCTTTCAGCTGGATTTCCGAGAACAGGTTGTGCTGCTGGACCTTGGATCGACCGCTTTCATGCCCTTGCGGCAGGCATCGTCATGCCTTGATCTGATTGATCAAATTCTGATCAGTCATTTGCATGGCGATCATTTTGGCGGGCTGCCCTTCTTCCTGCTAAATGCCCAGTTCATTGCCAAGCGTCGACGGCCTCTCACGATTGCAGGTCCTCAAGGTATCCAGAAACGCATCGAAGATACGATTGCCATTCTGTTTTCGAACATGGGCACAATCGATTGGCGCTTTCCGTTGTCGTTCGTTGAGCTCGAACCAGGCGATGAGCGGATTCTCGGTGCGATCAAGGTCAAGTCGTACGAAGTTGATCATCCCGACACATCGCCTTGCTTGGCACTTCGCCTCGAATTGGAAGACAAGGTTCTAGCATTCTCTGGAGACACAGGCTGGACTAAGACCCTGATCGATGTTGCTGACGGAGCCGACCTTTTCATCTGCGAGTGCCACAGCTACGAGCCGAACTTGTTCTCGCATCTGGACTGGCAAACTTTGAATACCCACCAGACATCCTTGCGGGCGAAACGCATTCTCCTCACCCACATGAGCCAGCCCATGCTTGATCGCGTGCCGAGCCTCGACCAGGAACGCTTTGAATTCGCCAACGACGGACTGGTCGTTACGTTCTGACTACACTCTCCACCGAGATCGAGGAGGGCAACAAATGAACGCCCACTCTCCTCGCTTCAGGCGGTAGGATTTGGATCGTAGATTGGACGTTTGCCAAGCCGACCGCTAATGCGCAGGTCGGAACCCGTCATTCGCTCTCGATGCCCGCGTGTTCTCTTTCGCCAGCCATGCACTTGGCGAGCAGCCCTTCAAGAACGCCATGACTGCTCAGGGTTAACGACAGTAACGAGCGCTCTGGTTCCCCGCGCGACCGCCGCGGCTAATGCCCAGGAGCACGAGGCCGACATCGCAAAAGTGCAGGAATGGCTAGCCACCACCAGATGCGCTTCTGATCGTCCTTCTCTTGCTTATGAGAAGGAACCTGAGCCAGTCCCCGGAGCCCTGACAAACCGTTCGGAGGGGGCCGTAATCCTCAAGATGCTGGCCCCCGAAGTTCATTCTGGACTGCCTTGAGATGAGCGTTCCAGTTCTCCAATGTCTCAATCAGAGATTTCGAACTTTCTCCGTCAAGGCGCGCCAATCTTTTCAATGCGTTAGATGAATTTTCGTTCTGAACCGAGATTTTCCACACCGTGTTTTTAATATCACACATCCACAGCTCTCCAATCGGGCAGTTAAGCGGCCAGCACGATTACGTGAACAGAACCAACAACATCGATTAAGCGTTGGCGCAAATCCAGTGTGCAAGCACGGGGCGTGAAATCTCCCAACATTGCTTGTCGGGTGAGATTCACATCAAGCCAAAAAGACACGCTTGACGTCATCGAAGGCGGCGTCGCCTACATGGTAATCGGCGACCGAGATCAGGGCGCCATTGCACGTCTGGCCGAACGTCTGAGCCAGCAGCTTTGATGACAACGAATTGGAACCGCGAGATGTATCAGGGCTAAAAAAAAATTTCCGGACGTACCGAATAAGTCGGCCCCTTGGGTTGTCTTAGCAATGACGTGCAATCCATAATCAGCTCAGGAGGCAACCATGAGAGGACTTCTGGCGGCATCAATTGCCGCTACGCTATCGCTGTCGGGTGCAGCGATCGCTGGCGAGACACCGTCCGCGCCGGACACTCAAGTCTATTTTGGTCATCTCACCGATGGCGCGAGCGTTGCGAGCCCCGTCAAGGTAGTTTTCGGGCTTTCAGGTATGGGCGTAGCACCGGCAGGGACCGAAAAGGAAAACACCGGTCACCATCACGTCTTCATCAATCGCGCACCTCTGGGTGAAGGTGAAGAGGGCGCCGAGGAACTGGATCACTCGATTCCGGCCGATGAAAATCATATTCACTTCGGCGGTGGCCAGACGGAAACCATGCTGAAATTGCCCCCAGGCGAACATACGCTTCAGCTGGTCCTGGGCGATATGAACCCCATTCCCCATAATCCTCCCATCGCTTCCGAGGTGATCACCATCACCGTCGAGTAGCGTGGATGAGGCAACTTGTCTTCCGAGCAGGCAACTAATACCTAACCGGGCGGCGCCGGGTCGCGCTCACCAGGAACAAGGAGTGCGGCGAAAGTGCCGCTGGATCAGGCCAACAATGAATGATAGCCCCCCCTGCTTTGCTCCTCGACCAGATACTGTCTGCCATCACGTTGACGATGTCGGGCGGTATTGGTCCAGGAGGAGGCCATGAAAGGGAAGCTTGTGGATCTGGATTGGGACGCCTATCGCTTTTTCATAGCCGTCGTCGATAGTGGGAGCTTCTCTGCGGCCGCACGTCGCCTCAGGGTCAGCCAGCCGACCGTCGGGCGCAAAATCTCCGAACTGGAAGAGCGACTTAAGGTGAGGCTGTTCGAGCGGACGAACCAGGGCTATTCACTGACTGACGCAGGGCATTCGATCGTCCGCTATTGCCGCGATCTCGAGAACAATGCGCTTTACATCGAACGAGCCGTGGCCGGCCAGGATCGCAATCTCGAAGGGAAGGTGCAGGTGGCGACCACGGATGGTCTGGGCGCCTACTGGCTGGCGCCGAGATTACCGCGCTGGCATGAGCGTCATCCCAAGATCGAGATCGAGCTGCTAGTCGGCACTTCCAGCCTGGACCTGATGCGGCGAGAAGCCGACATCGCCTTTCGCATCGGCGATCCCGGCTCCGAAGACCTGGTCGGCCGAAAAGTTGGCCATGTCTCTTTCGGGCTCTACGGTTCTCTGTCCTACTTCGAGCAACGGGGTGAGCCCCACGACATCATCAGCCTTCGAGAGCATTCGATCATCGAATCGGTCGGCAGCATCGCCAATCTTGTCCAGGCAAGCCGGCTGCGCGAAATCTCGGAAGGAGCCAAGTACTGCCTTCAGTGCAACCATCTGCCGACGCAGATCGCGGCAGCAAGCGCCGGCGTGGGCCTCCTTGCGCTGCCCTGCTATGTCGGAGCAACCGTGCCGGAGCTTCGCCGTATCTTCCCTGAGGATTTCGATATCGCCCTCGACCTCTGGCTCCTGACCCATCGGGATCTTCGTGCCGTGACCCGTATCCGGATGATGCTCGATTTTCTGGCGGAAGAGGTGAAGCTGGACGAAGGCCATCTGACCGGGACGGTTCAGGCAATGCCGGGCTGATCGAGAATGCCCTCGGCCATAATCCTAGCCAGCCTCGCCGATCGAGTATCGCCGAAGAGATGCGCGGTGACGACGGCACCTTCCATCAGCAGCATCAACGCCGCCGCGGTCTCTTCAGGATCGTCGGCGCCGCCCCGCGCGACGATATCGCGGATCTGGGCCGCCAACACCCGTTTGTGATCGGCGGTGACTTTGTGGGCTGGATGGCTCTCCTCACTGAACTCGACCGTCGCATTGATGAACATGCAGCCGCGAAACATATCATCTTCGAACCAGGCCTCGAGAACGTCGTATAAAGCGAGTAGCCGTTCGCGCGGCGGCACCCCAGGTTCGGACATCGCGTCGATCAGCAGGCCCCGCCATTCGACGTCCCACACTTCGAGTGCCGCCATGATCAGCGCGTCCTTGGAGTCGAAATGCCGATAGAGGGTCGGTTTCGACACGCCACTTTCGGAAAGAATCCGATCGATGGCGGTCGCCTGATAGCCATGACGCCGAAACAGGTTCACGGCCGTTTTCAGCAATTGATCGCGCCGGTTCACGATTTTGCACTCCACCCGTGAGTTCATTACTGACCAGTCATTATAGATCGATAATATTCATCATCATGGATCGACAAAATCCAAGCTCTTTGTGACATCGGTCACAATAATCCTGAATAGCAAGCCTACAGATTTGTTGGATCGACTATCGCCCTGATTTGGGCTGGTATCCGACATGTCACTGACCGGTCAGGGTCGGTCCAACGGTACCCCCCGCTCCCTTCGCCGTAAGCCGGCCCTGGCTGAAAGAAAAAAAGTGGTCGAGCCGATGGCTGGCCACCCCTTCAGCAACGGAGAGAAGAACCGATGACCGCCAATGGATTTTCACTTCTCGTTGACGATGGCCCATTCGCCGATCTCAGCGATCAAAACCTTTCGCCGGAAGCACTCCTGGATGTTCTGCGTGATGAGGGTGCTTACCTGAATGTCCATTCCACGAACTTTCCCGGCGGCGAGATCCGCGGCCAGTTCGTTCTCGACCCCGCCACCGCGGATCTGCCGGTGCAGCGTTTCGTCGCTCGCGCCGACGGTGCGCAGGAGGTGGTGCCGGAAGGTGAGCCTGGTGTCGACACCGAGGCCACCGGCATCGCCGTCCTGACCGTCGACATCACCAACAACACCTATGATCTCACGCTGACGGCGGAAGACCTCGATCCTAGCACCTTGCTCGACGTCGGCGGCAGCCCCGTCCACGTCCATCTCGGCGCCGCTGGCGTCAACGGTCCGATCGCCTTGAATTCTGGCATCGACAGCGCCGACAGCGCCCAGCCGCTTCCTGAAGGTGAGCAAAATCTGGTCGGCGACGACGGCGACAACGTTCTGATCGGCGGTGACGACGACGACACTCTCGACGGCGGCGCCGGCAACGATACGCTTTCCGGGGGAGGCGGTGACGACCTTCTGATCGGCGGCGCCGGTGCCGACAACGTGTTCGGCGGGTCCGGCAACGACACGGTTCGCGCCGGCGGTGGCAACGACATCACCGATGGTGGCGAGGGCATCGACACCAATGACTTCAGCGATATCGGCGCCCCCGTGGTCGCTTCGCTCGGTGCTGGTGTCGCCAGCTACCAGACCGGTGCCGGTGCGACCATCGTCGAGCAGGTGATCAACTTCGAAAACCTGACCGGCACGGTTCAGGGCGATCAGCTCTTCGGCGATGGCAATGCCAATGTTCTCGATGGCAATGACGGCGACGATCTGCTCTCTGGCGGCGGCGGTGACGACGAGCTGTTGGGTGGCAGTGGCAACGACACGCTGCAAGGCGGCGGCGGCAATGACAGCCTCGATGGGGGGCATGGTGTCGATACCGCTGACTTCAGCGACATCGGCGTGCCCGTTTTCGCCGATCTCGGCGGCGGAGATGCTACCTACACGCCGGTCGGCGCCGACAACGAGGTCAAGGATCGGCTCGAGAACATCGAGAATCTGACCGGCACCACCGGTGACGATACCTTGATTGGTGATAACGGCGCCAACCTGCTAGCTGGCAATGCCGGCAACGACACGATCCGCGGCGGCAACGGCAACGATGTTATCCGTGGTGACGAGATCGGCAACGGCACGGCGATCACGGTCACGGTTGAAAACCTGCTCGGCGAAGGCGGCACCTTCCAGACCCCGGTCTGGTTCGGCTTCCATGACGGTCAGAACTTCGACCTGTTCAATACTGGCGAGGCGTCGAGCCAGGGTCTGGAGCGTCTCGCCGAAGATGGCACGGTCGCACCGATTTCGGCAGAGTTCATCGCTCAGGCCGGTGTAGGCGGCGTCGATTCGACCGTCTTCGGTGCTGGCGGCGCGATCGCACCCGGCGAACGTGCGCGTCAGACCATCAACGTCACCGACGCGCAGGGTCAGGGCTTCTTCACTTGGGCGACTATGGTCATCCCGTCGAACGACGCCTTCATCGCGGTGCCTGACGATGCGCTCGCCGATCCGATCTTCGATGCCGACGGCAACTTCCTTGGCCCGCTGGTGATCGAACGTAGCGGCAGTGACATCCTTGATGCCGGCACCGAGGTCAACAACGAGGAGGGTGCCGCTTTCTTGAACCAGACGGCCCCCAACCAAGGCTTGACGGAAGGTGGCGTGGTCAGCTCATTCCCGGGCTTCAACGGCTCGGCGGGCAACCCTGATGGCGCGCCAGTCAACATCCTGAGCGGTGATGCCGTGACGGCCGCTGGCACGACGATCGATCCTGCTGTGGCTGACCGCACCCTCAATCCCGATGAGCCGTTCTTCCGCATCACCATCGATCAACTGACGGTCGAGGGCGGGGATGACGTCCTCGAAGGCGGCAACGGCAACGACACCATCGAAGGCGGTGGCGGCAACGACACCATCGACGGCGGCAATGGTCGCGACACGATCGATGGCGGCATCGGCAATGACACCATCGACGGTGGCAATGGTCGCGACACGATCGATGGTGGTGAAGGCAACGACATCATCAGCGGTGGCAATGGTCGCGACACGATCGAAGGTGGCGCTGGTGACGACACGCTCGAAGGCGGCGATGGGCGTGATAGCTTCGTCTTCGCCTTCGGTAGCGGCAGCGACATCATCATCGACTTCGGCGATGGTCGCGATCGGCTCGATGTCAGCGCTTTCGACTTCGAGAATGCCGATGCGGTGCTCGATCAGGCAAGCCAGGACGGCGACGACGTGGTGATCGATCTCGGCTCAGAGAGCGGCGACCAGATCACCCTGGTTGGCGTCAATCTGGACGAACTTCGTCAGAGCGACTTCATCGTCTGAGGTAGCCATGAGCAGCGGGAGTCCGGCATCGCCGGGCTCCCAAGCTCGTTCGGGAGGTTCATCTGATGTCCAATAAAAAAAACGAAGTCCGCGCTGTACTCAGCCAAAGCCGCGGCAGCTTCGCCATGACCGGGCTGTTCAGCCTGGTCATCAACCTGCTCGTCCTGGCGAGCCCCCTTTACATGATGCAGATCTACGACCGGGTGCTGACCGGTCGCAGTGTCTCCACCTTGATTGCGCTCACTATCCTGGTCGGCGGCCTTCTCATCATCATGGGTCTCCTCGAGATGATCCGCTCGCGCATTTTGGTTCGCGTCGGCACCCGTTTTGATGGTGCCCTGCATGAGCGCGTCTATCAGGTGATGGTCCAGCGATCCTTGCGCTCCGGCGATAGCGCCAACGACGGCCCGTTGCGTGATCTACGCACCGTGCGCGAGTTCCTCTCGGGCCAGGGACCATTTGCGCTGTTCGACACACCCTGGGTTCCGATCTATCTTACCGTGATTTTCATCCTTCATCCGCTTCTCGGCTATGTTGCCCTCGGCGGTGCCGTTCTTCTCTTCGCGCTTGGCCTCACCAACGAACTCTGGACCCGCCGCCGTCTGATGGCAGCGACCACGGAGGGCCGTTTGAGCGATAGTCTCGCAAATGCCAGCCAACGCAACGCCGAGGTGGTGACCGCCATGGGCATGCAGAGCGGCCTTCGCCGCCGCTGGCAGGCAGCCCATCGCCGTGGCCTTCATGAGCAGAGCGTTGCCAGCGATCGCGCGGGCACCATCACCGCAACCAGCAAGACCATCCGGTTGATCCTGCAATCAGCGATCCTCGGCACCGGTGCCGCCCTTGCAATCGAGCAGGTGATCAGTCCCGGCAGCATGATCGCGGCGTCGATCATCATGGGTCGGGCACTCGCTCCCGTCGATCAGGCGATCGGCAACTGGCGAAGCTTCGTCGGCGCGCGCGCCGCCTATCGCAGGCTCTCCGACCTTCTGGCCGACTTCCCAATCCGTCCCGAACCGATGCGCCTGCCGGCTGCGGATACACGGCTGCATGTCGAGCATCTGGTCGGTGCAGCACCTGGCAGCCAGATGCCAGCGATCGCTGGTCTCGACTTCGATCTCGAAGCCGGTGAGGCCCTGGGTGTGATCGGACCGAGTGCGTCCGGCAAATCCACGCTTGCACGTCTTCTCGTCGGTGTCTGGGAAGCGCGGCACGGTGCCGTTCGCCTGGATGGTACCGCCCTCGATCACTGGCACCCCGACGATCTCAGCCGCCAGATCGGCTATCTACCGCAGGATGTCGAGCTGTTCGATGGCATGGTCAGCGAGAATATCGCGCGATTCGCTGTGGATGCCGATCCCAATGCCATCGTCAAAGCGGCAAAGGCAGCAGGCGTCCATGACATGATCCTTCGCCTGGCGGAGGGCTATAACACCAAGATCGGCGATGGCGGCTCGAAGCTCTCCGGCGGCCAGCGCCAGCGGATCGGCCTGGCCCGTGCCCTGTTCGGCGCCCCCTTCCTCGTGGTGTTGGACGAGCCCAACGCCAGCCTCGATGCCAGCGGCGACAGCGCATTGACTGATGCGATCGCTCAGATGAAGGCTGAAGGAAGGATCGTCATCATCATGGCTCATCGACCGAGCGCCATCGAAGCTTGCGACAAGCTCTTGGTGCTTAACGGTGGCCGACAAAAAGCCTTCGGCGAAAAACGAGAAGTCCTGGCCGCGACGACGCAGAATGCTGCGCTCGCCGGCCAAAATGTCACCAATATGCCGGCAAGGAGAGTGTCATGAGCGGACAATCTGCAATGACGAATGGCATGTCGCCAAGGGACGGAGAACCCATGGCTGAACGCATCACCATGATCGATGCGACCCAGGTCACCGACGTGCCGGTACGCGAAAGTTCCCTTGGCTATATCGTCCTCGGCCTTTCGATCATCGTCGTGCTCCTCGGCGGGCTCGGCGCCTGGGCGTTGATGGCGCAGCTCAACGGCGCGATCGTCGCCTCCGGCCGGCTGACGGTCGAATCCAATCGCAAGACTGTGCAGCATCTGGACGGCGGCATCGTTAGAAAAATCCTGGTCAAGGACGGCGACGTCGTGGCGCCGGGTCAGCTCCTGGTCAGCCTGGACAGCACCATCGATCAGGCGACGTTCGATGCCACCGTCGTCAAGCTCGACGAACTCGGTGCTCGCGCGGCAAGGCTGATCGCCGAGCGCGACGGCATGCCATCGATCGACTTTCCGGAGGAGATGGTTGCTCGCGCGCACGAACCTTCGGTCGTCAAGGTCATGCAAGGCGAACGTGATCTGTTCGAAGCGAGGCGATCGTCCGCGGCCGGCACTGAGCGGCTGCTGCAGCAGCGGGTCAACGGCTTCGATCAGCAGATCGTCGGCCTGGAAGGCCAGATCGCCTCAAAGGGCCGCCAGGTCGAACTGGTCATGGAGGAGCATAAGAGCCTGAAAGTTCTCTATGACAAGGGTTATGCGACCCTGACCCGTCTCCTTGCCCTGCAGCGTCAGGCCGAGCAACTCGAAGGCGAGCGCGCGGCGCATGGCTCCGACATCGCCACCGTCAAGAACAGCATCGCTGAAACCGAACTCGAGCTCGGCCAAATCAAACACGACTTCCAGGAGATCGTGACGGCCGAACTGCGCACGGTCGAGGCCGAGATCTTCGGCCTTCAGGAAAGGCGCATCGCTGCCGAGGAGCGCCTTAAGCGCGCCGGCATCATCGCCTCCCATGCCGGCGTAGTGCTGGATCTCGCTGTGCACACGGTCGGGGGCGTGATTACACCGGGGCAGCCGATCCTCGACATCGTACCGGACACCGACGAGCTTCTCGTCGAGGCGCAGATCGCCACCAGCGACATCGACAAGGTCTCGCTCGGCCAGGCCTCGGTCGTGCGTCTCTCCGCATTCAGCCAGGACGAGACTCCGGAGATCGAAGGAACCGTGCGCTCGGTCTCTGCCGACCGGCTGATCGACGAGGTCACCGGCCAGCCTTACTACGTGGCCCGCATCGACATCGCCGGCCAGCAGCTATCGTCAGGCGGCATCGAACTCGTGCCCGGCATGCCTGCAGAAGTCTTCATCGAAACCGGCGATCGCACCGCCATCAGCTACTTCGTAAAGCCGCTGACCGACCGTCTCGCTAAGACCTTCATCGAAAGCTGATGTTGCTGAGGATTTGGGCGACCAGAGAGGAGGGTAGCATAGAGCAGGTTTCGAACGCAGGCTTGGATAGAAGAGCGTTACACAGATCTGGTGATCACTCGGACCTCTGTTTGAGACTTTGAGAGCGACTGCGTTCCTTCCGCTGGTCGGGTCAACTGCAGGGTCATATTCCTCTTGGTGTAGGCTCCTGCAGATCGTTCTGGACGGCCTTAAGATGTGTATTCCAGCCTTCCAAGTGTCTCGAACAGAGAGTTCGAACTTTCTCCTTCGAGGCGCGCCATCTCCAAATCACCCATCTCTAATCCCGTTAACAGCTTGAATGGCACAGCCATTATCGGGGTTCGAAGTCCTTCCTTTCGGCAGTAGGCGACCCGGTCGCAAAACGCCAGTATGAGCACCGTGCGCTTGAGGGTTAGCTGGCCAGAATCCCAGAGTTTCAAAGGGGTTTACTGACCCCGTAACCTCCACGTTGAGGGTGCGGGGTCAGGAGGCGGTGGGAGAAGAACCTGCAGGAACTTCAGATGGTTAGGGGAGGAAACCTACTGCATCCTAATCAGTACCCGTTCCAGTACCCACGCAACCTTGGAAAGCTGGCTCTCGGTGTCTCGTTCAGCCGATGTTTTGTTCAGAAATGACGGTATCAGTTGGCTCATCAAATCCGGACGCTCCAGACACTTCGTGCTTGTCGGTCAATCAGATCCCGATCAAGCGCTCTTTCGGAAGAATTGGTCGGGATTTCCAAGTTGTTGGGTTCCTTGACGAATTCGGCAAGAAACTCATCTTAATAGATGAATAAGTAACGCCGCGCCGAATCCATTAAATATGGATCGCGATGCCCGGCGCGGCAAATCAGGGAGGTCGGGCGATGTCACGAGCACTATTCGCGCGTATGGTAATTTTCACGTTTGCCCTCATCGGCATGGTCAGCGCCGATGCTGTGATGGCCCAGGACCGCAGCCTCAAGGTCTGGTTTGGTCGCGAGAATTTTGTTCCGGACGATCAGTTCAAGACCTTCATGGCTGAGAATCCGGACATCGATGTCAGCTTCGAGGTTGTCCGTCTGGAAGACGTTGCAGCGCAGCTCCTTCTCGCCATGCGCTCCAACACTGCCCCCGACATCGTGCAGATCCATGCCGCAACCGTGCCCCAGCTTGCGAATGGTGGCGTCCTTCATGACGCCACGGNNGTTGATCGAGGGCATCGAGAAAGATTTTCCCGAAACCTATAGCCAACTTGCGCCGATAACCTGGTCGGCCGCGACCCACGAAGGCAAGATCTACGGTGCGTCACTGCATAATCAGGGCATCTATCTCACCTACCGCACGGACTGGCTCGAGGAAGCCGGTGTGCAGCTGCCGCTGGAAACCGTCGATGCTGTCCTCGATGCTGCGCGCGCCGTGGCAGCACTTGGCGACGATCGCTATGGTTTCAGTCTCATCGGCTGCTGTCATTCGCCGGTCTGGGAGATGCCGCTGTTCCGCAGCATGGGCGGTGAGTATGTCGATGGCGTTCCGCAAATCGATTCCGAGCCCGGTCATGCTTGGATCAGCTTCTATCAGACCCTGATCCGCGAAGGCATGGCCAATCCGGATACGCTTTCCTGGGACTCGGGCGAGATGCGCGCGGCCTTCATCGGCGAACGCGCCGGCATGATGAACGAA
>JBOEHJ010000147.1:0-47137 GCA_050633905.1 Geminicoccales bacterium | reverse complement strand
AAACGACAAGACTTTTCGGGACTCACAGCTCTCACATGGGAATCCATAGGTTGCCATCAACAAACAATACCAGCCGCTAGCCTTGAAAACTTGGCCGCATATTGTTGATCTTGGTTATGTCGGTCCGGTTTAATGACATGGTCATACGACCCACTACACCCAGGGGCAGTTCGAATTTCGATCTCCATAGGTCCATCCCTCTGTAAAGCGGCGAAGGGCAAAGGGGCGAAGTTCTGACGGCATATAGCCCGAGGTCAATAGATCGGCCACCAGCTTGCCTACACCGATCATCTTGAAACCATGATTGCTGTCAGCGGTCATGAAGGCATTGTCGGCGACCCAGTCGAACACAGGTACATTGTCGGGTGTGAAGGCTCCGATCCCACCATTTCGCCGTTCCTTGAAATGGGGCCTCAGCCCTTCAAAGCGCTGAAACAACTGTGCTGCCGCCGCGCAGTAATAATCGGCAAACCAGTCGTCGGCCTGATAGAGATCATTCAAATGTCCGTAAGGCTCAATCACGGCTTTCGGCCCGAGCTTGATTGGGATCGTGCCTCCTTGAAGGCCTGGTAGTCCGGTGCGCTCGGCCGCATAGCGAGTATAGAAATAGAGGTGGTCTTGTAGCTCATGTCCGGCATCGTCCAGAACCGGCGTGCCCATCAGCTCGACATGAAGAACAGGGCTGTCCTTTCGATCCGCGGTTCGAAAGTCGACGCCGTCTGGAAGATAAACCTCCCCTTCCAAGAGCCGCCAAAAGGTCCACATATCCATAGCTTTCTCGAGATGGCCATCGGGAAAGTTGACGTCAAGCGATGCGGCGTGGCCAAGCCAGGACCAGTGCTCTGGCATCCACGCACCTGCCGATAACACGAGGGCTTCATCCACCAGGATTTTGCCCTGGTCGGTTTCGACAGCGGTGACGTTGCCGCCTTCCTGATCATACCCCTTGACCTCGACACCATAGGCACGCTGAACACCCCATTGGCGGCATTTTTGATCAAGGCCCCAGCAGGCCATATGCGTGCCAGCGTAACCGCTGGGCTTTTCGTGCAGAACCACATCGCAATGCTGCACCTTGAAATCGGGCCATATTGAGGTCAGGAAGCGATGAGCATCCTTGCCCAGATATAGATCTGATGGATAGCCCTGATCATTTTGACTCTGGTGAAGCTTGATATAGTCAGCTTCCTGGTTGGCCTCGCCAACCGAGACGTAGCCGACCTGCTGAAAACCGAAATTAACGGGATCGTTTTCCCATACGGCCACGCTTTCTCGCAAGATTGCATGCAATGGCCCGGTCATGTAGAGGTTGCGCACACAGCCGCAGGCAAGGCCAGTCGCCCCGGCACCGGGGCCCTGCTTGTCGATCAAGACAACATCACTTCCCCTGCCCTTGCCCGAACGCTCAAGGGACATGGCCAGATGCCAGGCCGTGGACATGCCATGCACCCCTGCCCCAACAACCACGAAGCGGGCAGATGACGGCAGAGCGGCGACATCGAACAATGGCACAACAGCAGGATTGGCGATGGCGCCCGCTTTGGAAACCGAACCCGGTTCAGGCCGGTTTTGGAAGGGATACCACTGATTATGCTGAGTCGGGTTTGGTGTGTGCATGCCTGAAAGCTCCTAGGTCGATAACACCAAGCGGGCTCTCGGCATTGCCTGGCAAGTGGTTCGACATCATCTTGGCAATAGCATGTTTGACGTTGGCAGCACAGGCGCGTCTGAACCGTTCAAATTTGTGAAATGAGGAGCGATTGACTGATGGGCGATGAGCATCGAACTGCCGGCGATCTTCAAAAACTCGTGCCTTCCAGCGAGCTGAAAGCTCTACGCCGGCGCCAGGATCGTGCCGGCCTCATGTTTCTTGGCGGCCATGTCTTGACCTTGTTGGTGACCAGTTTTCTCCTGATAGGATCCCATGGAAGTCCCTGGCTGATCCCGGCTATGTTCGTTCATGGGGTGGTGATCGTTCATCTGTTTGCGCCGTTCCATGAGGCCACCCATGGCACCGCATTTCGCACGCGCTGGCTGAACCGCATGGTTGCCTGGATCACCGGTCTGGCGCTGCAATTGCCACCAACCCATTTCACCCTGGAACATGCCGCTCATCATAAATACACTCAAGACCCGGTTCGTGACCCAGAACGTGTTCCCGAGGCCAACAGCATCAAAGGCTATTTGATTTTTGCGACGGCAATCCCTTACTTTCGCGGCAATATCGCTAACCTCTTCAATCATGCGTGCGGCCGGTTCTCACCTATGGAAGAGACGTTCATCCCACCCAACAGCTTCAAGAAGGTGCAGCACGAAGCCTGGATCATCTGGTCGACCTATGGGGTGATTCTATTCCTCTCCCTTGCTCTGCAAAGCTGGTTTGCCGTCGTCTACTGGCTCCTGCCACGGGTCATCGGTGAACCTGTTATGCGGGTCATTCGCATGTCCGAACATGGTGCCTGCCCATTGGTGCCCGACATGCTGCGAAATACGCGCACTGTGTTGACCTGGAGACCCCTTCGGTGGCTGAATTGGAACAATGCGCATCATGCCGAGCATCACGCCATGCCGGCTATTCCTTTCCATGCCTTGCCGAAGCTACATGACCATCTAGGTTCGCATATCGAAGAGGTGCGGCAAGGCTATGTCGATACCCAAGCCCATCTCTGGCGTCGCGCGGCGGAACAGCGAGGTTGAGTATTTTTCGACCAAATGACGCCGTGAGCGGACCGGTTCCGAGCGATCGAAAAAGGCTTTAGCAAGGCGTCTTCAACAAGCGATATGAGCCACGGCCCTTGAAAACTTGGCCGAATAACATTGATCTTGGCGATATCAACAAGAATCCAATGATGTGGTCACACCACTTGGTACAATTTGCTGCCAAATAGCGTCGAGGCCATGACTTTCGAAGTCATCTATGAAATCGCCGGCATCGTCTTTGCCACATTGGGGGTGATATTCGACATGGGAGGGATAACCGAAGGTGCCACCCCATAGGCAGCCGTGAGCGAGGGCAACATCACCGAGCCTTTGCCAAAAGGCCGAAGAATCCTCAGGCCAAGCTGGGTTCCCCTCGTCATCATTGAGCGCGGCATCAATGGCAAGGCCGTAATTATGCCAGGAGTGCCCGGCAGCACGATCGGTCATCGTCAG
Source organism: Geminicoccales bacterium (assembly GCA_050633905.1). Classification (GTDB taxonomy): domain Bacteria; phylum Pseudomonadota; class Alphaproteobacteria; order Geminicoccales; family Geminicoccaceae; genus JANQPX01. The sequence goes on along the minus strand of JBOEHJ010000147.1, from coordinate 43,984 downwards.
ACCCGATGTGGTTCGTCCCTGCTCGAAACGTATCTGTTGCTCGCTAAAGGTGCGAAAGCCGGCCATCAACCGAATATCGAACCCTTCACCACGAAGCTGACCGATCATCGCGTTGACCCGTTTGACAAAATCAGGGTTCATATTCGAATGGGCAAGATGCCCCTCCGGATCGGCAGGATGAAGTTGACGTGGCGGCTTTCTGTGATCCCGGTCCTTCACCATCCTTGGGATGATGACCTCCTGTCCCGGCAGGATCAGATAAGGTTTCTCGATATCAGGATTGTTTGCAAGCAGCAACGCCACAGGCACGCCGAACAGACGGCTGACATCGATCAGGCTCTCGCTCGTTCGATTGATATGGACTATCTCGCCTGACGGCCGGGTCATCAATGTCGGAAGTTGCGCCTCGTCACGCCCTCGAACATTGGTTCGATCGCTGAACTCGGCGATAACCGTGCCAAGCTGCTTGAGTTCGGTTCCCATTGTTCCATTGAAAGATTTTGTCGTCCCCATGGCATCGCTCAACCGTGTCAGCCCATCATGCCGTGATGTCAGCGCCTGATTAATTGCGGGCCATGTCTCGCGATGGCCGACAATGCCATCACGTTTCAGCCCTTGGTCAATCTGAAATTTGAGCGTGGCCTCGGCCGTTTTTCGACCAAAATTGCCATCCGGACGGCAGCCTTCATAACCCAACGTGCTCAACGATTTCTGCAATAGGCCAACCTGCTTTCCCTCTGCTCCATGTCGCAGCACTGGCAAGTCAAGCTTGCTATCGGTACGAGCACCGCTGCGATCGCCCTTCGTCGGCGCACCGTTATAATCGCCAGCCGTTCGATCACCTTTCGCCGGTGCTCCGGTGCGATCACCAGCTGTTCGATCAGCTTGCTGTCCTCTCTTGTGCGTCTCCTTACCGTTTGACTTTTCAGCGCCCATGTCGAACGTCTGGGTCGTGCCCCCCTTGTCCCCCTTGCCGGACGACCTCTCCAATCCGGCTGTCGAACCGGTAGAACAAGCTTTTGGTGACTGAATCGACAAGAAGAAGAGCTCCGCTCATGAATGGACAGGTGGCATATCTGTCCCAAACAATGATCAACGTCTGTTCACCGTAGTAAACAATATCCAAAGTAATCAATTCAATACAAGATGGCAAAAAAAGCACCAAATGGCTGAAATAAAACTAGAAAGAGAATAAAAATGACAGACAATCGTTGATTCAAATGGCTTACTGGCTTTTCAAGTGCACTTTTGGACCAATTGAAGCTGGCACCTGCCCGCGCCCTCGGCCCAACAACAGAAGTTGGTCAGCACATAAACGGGGCGTGGGCTGGCGCCGCGACAACTCTATCCAATCAGGCTATGACGACGGTGTTCTGGATGTAACGTTTCAGCCAAGCAACGTCTCGGCCTTCTGATCTGATGTGACCGGTGTCTTGGGCAAGATCATCTTCGCGCGAAGACCGCCTTCTCCACGGTTCGTGAGCTTGATGTCGCCGCCATGACCGCGGACTATCGAGCGGGCGATGGCTAGGCCAAGACCGATGCCGCCGGTCTCGTCGCTACGCGACTCGTCCAAGCGAACAAAAGGCTGAAACATGCGGTCAAGATCATTCTCGGGAATACCCGGGCCTTGATCGTCGATCGTGATCTGGAGCTGTTCATCTCGATCGATCAGCACGACCTCGGCAACCTCGCCATAGCGAATGGCATTCTCAATAAGATTGCGAAGGGCCCGCTTCACTCCCTGAGGGCGACAGGCATAGGTCACCCGTGGCATGTCGGCAACACGAACATCATGGCCGAGATCGGCGAGATCGCCGGCCACACTTTCGATCAGCGCGTTGAGATCGACTCTGCGCGTCCGTTCGGCCTTGGCCTCCTCGCGCACGAATGCCAGCGTCGCTTCCGTCATGCGCTGCATCTCTTCGAGAGTTTGCAAAATCTTATCCCGGGTCTCATCATCCTCGATGAATTCGGCACGGAGACGAAGCGTGGTGATCGGCGTGCGCAGATCATGGGACATAGCCGCCAACATGCGTGTTCGATCTTGAACAAAGCGCTGCTGGCGATCCTGCATTCGGTTGAACGCGGCTGTGGTTTGACGAACATCCAGAGGTCCGATCTCGGGCAACGGCTCAATTACCGCACCGCGCCCTGCCCGCTCTGCCGCTTCGGCCAAGGATGCCATGGGGCGCGTGATGCGACGCACCATGACAACAACCACGGCGAAGATCGCAAATGCCATCAGTCCCAACCAGGTGAGCGCCGGCAATCCCCAGCTGAAGCGTGGCGGCGGCAGCCTTGTTTGAAGATTGAGCCAGCCGCTATTCTGTAACTTGGTCGACATGAGAACACTGAACGGGCGATGGCGGTGTCGCCGCTCCTGGCGCCAGTCTTCATCGTCATCATCACCGTCGTCATCGCGATCGATAGCCCGGCGCTGTCCGTTGAACCGGGAACCGCGCCACCATGCATGCCAACTGTCATCATCACTCAATGCCACACGCACATCACGATCGATGGTCTCACCAAGTAGCTCGGCGATCCGTGTTCTTGCCGGTCCGTTAAGGTCGTGGCTCTCGTCCGAGGCAATCACGCTTTCGTCCGAGATCCAGTAGCGAAGTCTTGGGCTGCTCGCCGTTTCCAGGATTTGGCGATGCAACGATGGTGGCGAACTTTCCAAAAGACGGACGATCGACACGGTGCGACCCAAAAGCTGGGCTCGATCGGCAGCGCGGATGGCCAATCGGCGCTCATCTGCAAAAATCGCCAGCGTCACGATCTGCGCCAAAACCAAGGCAATAAGCAAAAGGGCAATCATCTGCCCAGCCAGGCGCTTTGGCCAAAGACGTTTCAACCAAGCCATCACGCTGGTTGAATCTCAGCTGTGAAGCTGTAGCCACCGCCCCAAACCGTCTTGATCAGTTCCGGATTCTTGGGGTCTGTCTCTATTTTTCGGCGAAGACGACTTACCTGATTGTCGATGCTACGATCAAACGCATGGGCTGCCCTTCCCCGTGTTAGATCAAGCAGTTGATCGCGGCTCAGCACCATTTTGGGATGCTGAACGAAGGCCGAAAGCAGCAAGAACTCGGCCGTGCTCAAGGGCAAGGCAACCCCATCTTCGCCCACAAGCTCGCGCTGAGCTGTATCAAGTATCCAGCGGTCGAAGCGCAGCCGGTCGCTCGAGAGTTCGCTCCTTGATTGGGGCAGGCTATGGGTTCGACGGAGCACCGCTTTGATGCGCGCCAAAAGCTCCCTTGGATTAAAAGGTTTCGTGACATAGTCATCGGCGCCCATCTCAAGCCCGATGACCCGGTCGGTTTCCTCAGCCATTGCGGTCAGCATGATCACCGGTAGATCCGTATTGGCACGGAGATCTCGGCAGAGCGCCAAGCCATCTTCACCTGGCATCATAAGATCGAGGACGACGAGGTCGATGGCACTCGAGGCAATCGTCTTCTTCATCGCCTGACCACCATCCGCAACACTGACGCGATAGCCGTGCTTGGTTAGATATTTTGCCAGGAGATCTCGGATGTCGCGGTGATCATCGACAACCAGGATGTGAGGTGCAGCTTGGTTAGATGTTGTCATGGTTTCTCGATGCTACGCCTTCTGGAGCTCGTGACGAAGTGACGTTCGAAAAAGACTGCTACAGCCTCCACCGCGCCAACATCCGATTCTGAACGGCCTATCTCAAGCCGTCCTTATCTAGATGCTGATCAAACCAAATCTCAACAAGGTCTAAGCGGACATAGCGGCAACCAGGGAAAAGTCAAAGACAGATCATCCTTTTTCTCCATGCCTGGAGTAGTCACCTCGGCGCCGACTGTTCTCAAGCTAGCTGCGGCAAGAGGATTGATGGTCATCAACCAGGGCCAGTGTCGACCATGGCATCGTCGATCAAGCACCTCAGCAGGCCTGATCAACAAGTGTCCATGATAGCGCCATGAAATCACACTCTTTGGTTGACAAAAAGGTGCATGATTCAATTTTACTTATAGAGATTGTCATTGTACTGCAATTTTTTAGTAGAAAAAGTAAACAGATAATCTGTAGAGCAGGCTTCATGCGACGCTTTGATTTAAAACAACTGATGATCGGCAGCTGAGTGGTACGCCAGTCGGCAATAAAGCTTCTGAGACCAGGACGGCCAATCCCGAGTTCATCGAAAAGTTGCGCCTTTACGAATCCGTTTTCGATCAAGTTCAAGAGCGCATCTATCTTGTTGGCACGGATTATCGATATCTTTATGCGAATAATCGCGTGATCGACGTCAAGGGTCGGAGCGCTGAGGAGACGATCGGGCGTCATGTCGTTGGCTTGCCGCCCCCCTTATCGACACCACAAAGAGGATCAGACAGCGCAAAACAGATCAGTTTGTGGATGCGAGACCACGGGAAGCACGAACATAAATGTAACCAAATGTATCACGCCTGATTTTTGCGACAGGTCGACACAAGTTCGGCTGTTTGGTGATATAATTAGGCGACAATTTGCTGGTCTTATCACGACATCGATCAACGATCAGTAAGGATAGATCATGAAAACCCGTACCAAGCTTGCTATCGCCACAGCTGTTGCCGCGATCGGTGGTGTTGCCCTTGTCGGCACCAGCATGGCGCGCGGCGGCTTCCACCATGGAGGCGGTCACTTCGGCGGTGGTGCTTCCATGATAGTCGAGCAGCTTGACAGCAATGCCGATCAACGACTCACCGCAGATGAGATTGATGGTGGCATTCAAAGCCGTGTAGCCAAGGCTGATTCTAATGGCGACGGCAATCTCAGCCTCGAAGAATTTCAACCGCTCCTGGTTGAACTCATGAAGCCTAAAATCGTCGATGGTTTCCAGTTCTTGGATGCGGACGGTGATGGCATGATCACGTCGGAGGAGATCCAACGCCCGGTCAATCGCATCGTCAGCCGTTTGGATCGCAATGACGATGGCGAGCTCACGAGCGATGAGATGAGGAAACGCCACCGTGGTTGGAAGCGCGGCCACCATGGTCACGACGACGATCATGAGGATCGCGACAACGACAACTAGATTGATGGGCGACTGGCGGCAGTGTTCAAACCTGCTGCCAGTCGACGTCGATGCCGGACCATGCTAAGCCATCGCCGCGTTGGCAGTTAGCGGAGAAGCCCTTTTCTGGGTGTCCAGTGACCGAGCAGCAAGACCCCACCGTCAGCCTGATCACCGTCGTCCTGAACGGCGGCGAAGCCTTATCGCGCGCCTTTAGAAGTGTTTTTTCCCAAACCTACCGGCCTATCGATTATATCGTGATCGATGGCGGGTCCGTCGACGGCAGCATCGATCTGATCAAGCGACATCAAGATCAGCTTGCCTATTGGGTGAGCGAGCCCGACAACGGTATCAGCGATGCGTTCAACAAAGGTATCGCTGCTGCGAAAGGCAGGTATATCGGTCTGTTGAACGCGGATGATTGGCTTTCTCCTGGCCAGATCGAAGAGGCCGTTCGTTTGCTTGAGTTGAGCGATGCCAGCTTTGCGTTCGGCGACCTACTTTATCATGCGCCCGATGGCCAGTCATTGCATCTGATCCAAGGCGATCCAGAATACGCCAAAAAGATCAGACGTCGGATGCCTGCACTCAATCACCCGACTATGTTGGTCAAACGGGAAGTTTTTGAGGGGGTCGGCGGCTTTGATGAGGAATATCGCATCGCCATGGACTATGACTGGGTTCTGCGCGCCCATCTCTCTGGCCATCGAGGTGCTTATTCCAAGGAAATAGCCGGTCATATGACTCTGAGCGGCACATCCGATAGGCACTTCATCCGCGGGCTAGGCGAGGTTCGTGATATCGCAATCCGTCACGGCCAATCATCGATCGCCGCCTGGCCACTCTTCACCTACCGCATCATCAAAGGCATGGCCCAGCGAGTGTTATCTCGTTGTGTGCCATCGGCGCTCTATCATCTGTTGCGAAGCTGGTTCAATCGAGACTATCAATCAGTGTCGCAAGACATCGATCGCCAAGCCGAAAAAAATGGGTCCCATCTATGAGTGCCAATGGCGACATCGTCCGCGAACTCGCATCCCTGCCAGCATCCATTCGTCCGCTGCAGTTCGGTAATCATGTGACGGGATCGCAATATCTGCCGATTTATCGTCTTGCCAAACAATATGCTAAGCCCGGCCTCAAAGCTTTGGATTGGGGATGCGGCAATGGGCATTTTTCTTATTTTCTTCTCCGCCAGGGCCTTAAGGTCGACGGTTTCAGCCTGGAAGCCGACAGCAATGCCCTTGCCCCTTACCTATGCAAAAAATTTCCCGATGCCTACAGCATGGTGACCGGCGATCTCGACAACCCGGTGCATCTACCCTTCCCCGATCAGAGCTTCGATCTGGTCTTCTCGATTGGCGTGCTGGAGCATGTCCGCGAGACGGGCGGCACGGAACATGCCAGCCTGCAAGAGATCGTTCGCGTTCTTCGCCCAGGCGGGCACTTCGTCTGCGGCATGCTACCGAAGAAATATAGCTGGATTGAATTTCTCGTCAGATCAACGCGCCCGGATAAGCATATCCACCTTTACCGTTACACCAAAAACGATATCGCCAAAATGATGCAAACGGTGGGTCTTGAGCTTGTCAAAGCCATGACGCATGGCTTCCTGCCGCGTAACAGCTGGAACCATCCGCGCCTAAAGACGATCGGTGACAGGGCAGTGGTGAACCGCTCTTTCAACGCCATCGACCGCACTCTTGCACAATGCATCCGCCCGATTGCCCAAAACTTCATGTTCGCAGCACGTCGTTAGTGGTGTCACCACTTCAGTTGTTGTTACTGCCTTCGAAAAATGAGTAAGGTAATCGAGGGTATGCGGTTCCTTGTTAGAGTAGACGGGAACGGCCACGGGCACCTAAGTACCGTCATACCCACTATCACCTTTGTGGATCAGGTCGAACCCGCCCTCTTCTCCAACAATTTTACCAAAGTGCAATGCGGGCGATGGCGCCGAGCGTGATGGCTTCCTCGCTGGCACCATCGATATCGCTGAACGCGTTGAAGATGTAGTTGCCGTGGATATCCAGATGAATCCTTGGCAGCAGCTCGAAGTCGAGACCGGCACGAAGTGTGTAGAACGGATCGGAGAAGTCGTTGCCTTCCAACTCGTCGTTATAGGTCACGCCAATGCCAAGCCCGCCATAGATCGCGCCGATCCCGGCAAGAGCGAAAGCCTGGGGTGCCAGCGCGCCGGCATTGCCGCCGCCAAAGCCCTCATCGAAATATTCGAGATCTGCTTCGAGATAAAACAATCCGCCGGGTAACCATTGAAGAGAGGCGATGAAGGACGACCCGCTCTCATCGATATTCACATCATCGACTTCGATATCGTCGAGTGCCGTCCAATAATGGACACCACCACCAAGTCGGACTTCGGCAAGCGCCGGCGACGACAGCAAGGCGGCGACCAGCAGGCAAATTGATAGTGGAAACATCGAAACAACGCGTCGCATGAACAAATCCTTTCATATCAAGCCGATCTTGTTACCGACGATTATCTAACAGCTCAGACTGCACAACTCTTCCTCCTCGTTGATGGTTTAAGAATTAACGCCATCCGGGTGTGGTAACACAGCGACGGTCCAAGGCGTCCGAATGAGTCTGATGATTGAAACGAAGATGTCCCGACAAAGGACCGCATACCCTTGGAAGTCTGAGCCCTTTCTTCGACGGCGCCAGGAACCAATAGAGGTGGTCACACCACTAGCCTATCCAAGAAGAATATCGGAACATGGAGCAGACTTTGCCGAATGTTGGGACGAGTGCCTCACTCTCTCGACGTTGCGCCAATTCAGATCAGAAAGAAAAAAGAGTCATGACGATCGACCCGACGCCTCTCCGAGATCTTACGCGTTCGATTTTTGCAGCGGCAGGCTCGGCGAATGAGGAAAGCGACGATATCGCGTCTCATCTCGTCGAGGCGAATCTCACCGGTCACGACAGTCATGGCGTCATCAGAATAGCGCCTTATCTCGAGCTCAAGAACGCCGGCAAAATTCTCCCTGATCGGCGGATTGATCTTTCGGTTGATGCAGGTGCGCTGGTCGTTGTGGACGGTATGAAAGGTTATGGGCAGCCGGTTGCCCGGCAAGCGATCGATGTTGGCATTGAACGGGCTATTCAGCACGGTGTCGCTGTGATCGGCATACGCAACACCGCTCATCTCGGGCGGATCGGTGCTTGGGCGGAGCAGGCGGCGGCCGCTGGTTTGATCTCTTTGCACTTCGTCAACACTACAGGTGCTGGTATCCGGGTAGCACCCTTTGGCGGCAGCGATGCCAGACTTTCCGTCAACCCCATTGCCATGGGCGTACCGAGGCCGGGCACGGACCCGATCATCCATGACATGTCCACCGGCGTGATCGCCGCCGGCAAGGTTCGGGTCGCTGCCAATAAAGGTGCTCAATTGCCGGAAGGCTGCATCATTGATGGCCATGGTCGCCCAAGCGTCGAGCCTGCCGATCTGTTCGGGGACCCGCCGGGAGCACTTTTGCCGCTCGGTGGCGATGTTGGCGGTCATAAAGGCTATGGCCTCGCGATCTTCTGCGAAGTGCTGGCCGGCGCTCTCACCGGTGGTGGTAGCAGCCATCCCGACAATCCGGACACCGATCGCCTGGTCAACAACATGCTCTCAATTCTTATCGATCCTGATCGCCTTGCCGGTCGTGACGTGATTGCCCAGGATCTCGACCGCCTGACGGCCTGGCTGCGCGCCTCGAAGCCCCTCGATCCGAATGGCGACATTCTCATGCCGGGCGAGCCGGAGAGACGGATGAGGGCTAAACGCGAAGCGGAGGGTATTCCCCTCGATGACAACACCCTCGATCAGATACGCGGCGCTGCAAGGGGTGTGGGCGTTAGCGAGGACGTCGTTGAGGCAGGTCTCGTTACTATCACGTAGTGGTATGACCACATCATTTAATTCCCACTGCTTTCGAAGAAGAAACCAGGCAATCCCAGGACAAGCCAACCCATGTCGATAAGATCTTAGAGCACCATGCATATCGAGTGATCAACGAAAGCTATCTTCTACCGTCCTCAAAAACTTGGCCGCATACCGTCAATCCGAGCCATTACGGCGGAAAGTCAATGACGTGGGCATGCCACTCGAGCGTTGCGCAAACATGATCCCGCCGAGAACTAGAATGAGCGCGATGCCATGGTAGCTTTGAAAGATCTCGCCCAAGAGCAGCACTGCGAGAATGGCACCGAAGATCGGAACAAGATTGACGAACAAGCCGGCGGCATTTCCGCCGATCAGCTCGATCCCACGAATGAACAGGGCCTGCCCGATGATTGATGGAAAGATGGCGGTGTAAAAGATCACGCCAAATCCAGCGAGGCTGGTTGGCCAGATGAAACTCGGTGTTGTCGCCTCATAGAGAGCAAGGGGGATGGACGTGATCGCCGCCACGACAAACAGCATGGTCAAGAAGCTCAACCAATGCAGGGGCGGTTTCGCATGAAGCATCGATGAGTAGGTCGAATAAACCAGGACCGCCAGCACCATGATCAAGTCGCCGCGATTAATGTTCAAGCCGGCAAGTTCAGCGAAATCACCACGAGCGGCCGCGACCATGACCCCAATCAAGGTGATGGAATAGCCAAGAATTTGTACCCAGCGGACCCGCGTTCGAAAAATCAGAAAGTTGAGCGCGAAGATGACCATCGGCATCCCCGCTTGAATGATGGTAGCGTTGATGGCGGTGGTGTCGACGAGGGCGGTGTAAAGCAAGGCGTTGAAGAGGGCAAAGCCGGTCGCGCCCATGAAGATGAGATAAGGGAGATGGCGACGAATAACCGGCCAGTCCTCCCTAATCCGATGCCGCGCGATGATGAGCAGAATGGCGGCGCCGAAGGTCCAACGGCAACAGGTAAGCATGAAGGGTGAGATCTCACCGACCGCTAAACGACCGGCAACGGCATTGCCCCCCCAAAAAATCATGGTGATTACAAGCAGAACATAAGCGTTATCGGTGATAAAGGATAAGGGGCGTAACACAAAAGATTCCTGGAGCCAGATTGACGCTAAGCGATAGCACCTTAGACGATTGTCGCGCCAGTGGAATGTCCCAATCGCTTGTGCTCTTCCACCCTTGGCATGATCGCCGCATGTTGATGATTTAGACTTGGGTCTGATAACTCCTTCGTCTTGAATGGATCGCTGGCCTCCGGATCAAAGTCTTGCATCTCCTCCCCTTTTCCGCGCAATACTATTGGAGGTTTGGTTGAAGACAGCCGAGTTTAGGCTCGATAAAGTGGAGAAAGCAGCTGGGACCGATCACGCTTAGCAGGGTTGACGTCACGGTATATCGGGCCCCCATCGAGCAACCCGTCCGCACCGCCTTTGGTCTCATGACCGATCGGCCAGCGGTGATCGTCAAGGTCGTCGAGAAAGACGGCACGATCGGCTTTGGCGAAATCTGGTCCAATTTCCCGCAATGCGGTGCCGAGCATCGCGCCCGTTTGGCGTTGAGCGCTTGCGTGCCGCTGTTGATGGAACAGGAGTGGACATCGCCTGCGGATGCTTTTGACCATTTGAGCAGCCGGCTTCGCACCTTAGCAATACAGACGGGCGAACCCGGACCAATCGCCCAGGCCATCGCCGGTATCGACACTGCCCTTTGGGACCTTGCCGCCAAGCGTGAGGGCAAGCCGCTTTGGCGCCTGCTCGGCGGGATTGGCAACAGCCAAATGCCCGCCTATGCAAGTGGCATCAATCCCGATGGAACTTTGGACCAGGCGAAGGAGGCTGAAGCGGAAGGCTTCCGCGCTTTTAAGCTCAAGATCGGCTTTGGCCGGGACCGTGATCTCGCCAATTTGAAGAGGCTGCGCGACAATCTCGGTGATAAGACGCCGATCATGGTGGATGCCAACCAGGCCTGGGATCTGGATGAAGCCGTGACGATGAGCAGGCTTTTGGCAGCCTATCGCCCGACTTGGCTGGAGGAACCGCTGCCAGCGGATAACGCGCTCGATGATTGGCAACGATTGCGCGATACCTCCCCTATTCCTCTCGCTGGCGGCGAAAATCTTCGTGGCGAGAAGGCCTTTGATGAGGTGATCGATGCCGAGATTTTCGACTTCATCCAACCGGATCTTGCTAAATGGGGCGGGCTGTCGAAAGGAGTTCCCCTGGCCAGACGCATTCGGGAAGGCGGTGCCTGCTATTGCCCCCACTATCTAGGCGGTGGCATTGGTCTTTTGGCATCTGCGCATCTACTTGCGGCCGTTGGCGGCGACGGCCTCTTGGAAATCGACAGCAACCACAACCCGCTGCGCGAAGGTCTAGCCCGGCCCTTCCCAGCCCTGATCGACGGCAAGTTTACCCTTACCGATGAACCTGGACTCGGGGTCGAGCCGGATCCCAGCATGAATTGCTATGCCCTGCCTATATTGGCTTGATCGACCATAAGCTTTCGATGCTCATGATCGACGAAACGGCGATGACGACCCTTCAACCCGATGATTAGACCGCATAGGTCGTCAAGATGCCAATGCCCAGGTTAGTCCAGACCCGCCAGCTTACGCACGGTTTCCAGCATTGCCGTCCAGTCGTCACGCCCGCGGCCTTGGACCTGAGCACTGGTATAGCCTTGCCGAGCCGCGGCTCCCATGGGAAGCGGAACCTTCAGGTGCGAGGCGAAATCAAGCGCTAATCCCATATCTTTATGGGCAAGATCGATCATGAAACCTGGATTGACATCGCCCTTAAGCACCTTAGCGGGATAGGTGGTCGAGAGATGACCTTGGCCCGCCGTCGTCCCCATCATCACCTTGATGGCTAGATCCCGATCAACACCGCTTCGCTCGGCAAGCGTCAGCGCTTCAGCCGCGACCACATTGCTGGCGATCGACATGTAGTTGTTGATCAGCTTCATCCGTGTCCCGGAGCCTGAGGGGCCGCAATAGATGATGGTATCGCCCATCTTGGAGAGCATTGGGCGTGCCGCCTCGACATCATCTTCGGCACCGCCGGCCATGATCAGGAGCTTGCCGTCGATCGCGTGCTGCGAGGTGCGTCCGACCGGTGCATCAACCAATCGGCGCCCTTTAGCCTCGAGCCTGGCCGCTATCTCGTCGGTGACCGTTGGCAGGATCGTGCTCATATCGATCAGGGCCGAGCCCTCCGCCATGGCATGAATGACGCCCTTCTCACCGAAGACCGCTTCCATCACATGATCGCCGTTCGGCAGCATGGTGATGACGGTTTTTGCCCCTCGCGCCGCCTCCGTTGCGCTGTCGGCGACAGCACCGCCATCCTGTCTAATCGTCTTCAACGCATCGGAATTGAGGTCGAAAGCCGTTACATCGAAACCACCTTTGATCAGATTGCGCGCCATGGGCAAACCCATGACGCCAGTTCCGATAAAGCCGACTTTTTTCGAACTCTCTGACACGCTCATTCTCCTTGCTGGATCTGCATGATGTTCTCTGGAACTCTGCCTTGAGCTCAACTTGCCGCTGACTTCAGCGCCTCTTCCGTAATTTCCAGGTCTTCTGAGAGCGCCCTCGCCGGTCTCAGCCCGCTCGCTTCGAGCTCGCCATGATAGGCTTTGACCGCCTCGTCGGACCCGATGTCCCGCTCGACCACGCGGCGCATCATGCGCACCAGGCTGATCGGGCTTTCTGCTTGAAGGATTTTTCGCCCGAACAATGCTACACGAGCGCCGTATTTTTCAGCCTGGCCGATCAGCTCGAAGGTATCACGCGTGGTTCCCTTGGCACCGCCAAGGATGCCGACGATCAGATGACCCGGATCAAAGCTTGCCAGCTCTTCCATTGCCCTGGGGCCGTTATACTGGAGCTTCAGGAAATGCGGATAATCTTCCGCCATGACGCCAGCCAGCGTGCGCACGATATTGTCGTTGATAAAACTCCCGATATCGGCCCGGTCAGCCAGATTAATATCGAAGGCCGGATTGAAGACCTCAAGGAAATGGCGCATTTCATGCTCGTTCGCCTCGGCGCGAAAGGTTGTATAAGCCTCTGCATTCTCAGCATCGATCTCACAGTCGTTGGAGAACGTGATCGAGTAGAGCCCGAGATCAACGTGACGCTTCGCCTGATCGACGCGGGCGGTCCGATGGTGCAATGAGGGCGTTTCCTTGTAGCGACCGCCTCGAGCGGACCAGATATCGGTGGTGTCGTTCAAGCGAATAGCCGGCGTCACCGGGCTGGTCTCGAACAAGCCTTCTTGGCAAAGACGCTCACCGGCCGAGGCAGACATCAGCATGATATCGACCAGACCCGAGCCGTTCATCTCCCTGATCGCATCGAGATGGGCGCTGCGCGGCAGGTACCGGCCTGGGCGGTTTGGGTCTCGGCCCGGCGCAGCGGCACCAAAACCGATGTCTCCATCCTTGGCATCCGCGATAATGAAATCGGTCGGGCTGTAATCGCCGGATTTGATACGGGCGAGCTTTTCATCGAGAATCTTCACGTCTTGTCTCCCAGGTCATACGTCGTTGATCTTGATAAGAAAGAGTTCGGCATAGCTGGCCTTCGTTGTTCGTGTTCTGTCATGAGAAGGCGGAACGCCACCCCCAGCTACCAGCCAAGTCGAGGCAAGTTTGCCAGGGCTCCAAGGCTTCGCTGGTCGACACATGGCGGAGCGAGGTGGCTGCAGCAGCATGAGCAAGAGCGAGAGCATCGTCGATCGGCCACGCCTCATGAAGCCCATAGAGAAAGCCCGCGGCAAACGCATCGCCAGCACCATTAGCACCTACAATGATATCTTCTGGAATCTGGAGCGAGGGACGTTGAATAACCTGGCCTTCACGGGTGCAGACGATGGCGCCATTGGGGAAATGAACGGCCACCAGACGTGACGAGCCGAGTGCCAGCGCCTTTTCTGCCGCCTCGATGCAGGCCTTAGGATCGCTCCGCCCCTCTTTGATCGTCGCGGTGTCGGTAATCGCACCGATCTCATGATCGTTGACGATGAGCAGATCGAGATGAGGAAGACAAGGCCGGGTAATGGCAGCAAGCTTGGCAGGCTCGCTCCCAGCCAGCTCAAGGCTGGTTTCCAGACCGGTAGCACGAGCAGCCTTCAGCACGGCCGTCCAGCCATTGGGCTCCTCGCCCCAAGGTTCATCCATCGCCTGGTGCACACCAACGATCCCGAGATGCAGGAAACGATGAGGGCTGGTGGCAACGTCGAGGTGATCCGGTGTCAGGTAAACGCTGACGCCGAGATTGGTGATATGCGTGCGCCGACCAGTTCTTTTTGAGGCGAAAGCGTCGGTGTAATGGGTTGGCGCCTGGTCGCTGATGGTCATCTGGGCGCGCCCGATGCGGTACCGATCCGCTTCGGCCAGAAGCAGCCTGCCGTCGGCGTCATCGCCGATCAGCCCCATGGTCGCGACAGGCAGGTCTGGATCGAGCTTCTTGACGTCGATGGCGAGATTACAGGCCGATCCGCCGCCGCTGCTGCTCTCCTCCAGGGTTTCGGCCAGCCCGTCTTCATCCGGCCAATGGGTGATCAGCTTGTTCCGATCGACACACCAGGTTCCGGCGGTCAGAAATCCTCTACGTTTCAGCGTCAAATCAAGCTTCCCTGGGGTATCATGCTCTCAGAGCTTCGCTCCTTAAGAGACTGTCCATAAGCTAAACGACCAGCTTCCCAGTGGAATGTCCACACCGTAGAGGTCCTTGTACGAGGTCTTTGGAACGCCATGGAACCACCTGCCAAGGCTTGATCGTCGAATCCAACGTCAAGGTAAATAATTGTTGTGGATAGTCCACCAGCGGAACATGATCGCCCGGGAAAAATGACGGTTTTTAAGGTGATGTGACAAGCTTGGCGCTTCGGTTGCGCCACCATCCCAGCCCGTGCCAGGATTGCTTAGCAAAGATCAGGGAGATGACGTTGGAGAAGATCGAGATCCAGTTCACGCTGTTTTCAGCCTTCTATTCACCATTGATTGCTGCCATCGCTGGCGGTTTTTTGAAGGAAGAGAGGCTGGAGGCGTCATGGTCGGTTGCACCTGTTGGCGTTTCAGCGGTCAAGACGCTGGAAGCGGGAAAAGCTGATGTGATCCAGACAGCGCCGAGCCAGGGCTTCAGCTCACTTAGCAAAGGCGAAACGCCTCTTGCCGTTCATTTTGCGCAAATCAACGAAATGGACGGTTTTTTCATCACGGGGCGGGAGCCCGATCCCGATTTCAGCTGGAACAAGTTAGAAGGTGCAGAAGTCCTTCTATTCGGCGGCGGCCAGCCGCTCGCCATGTTCAAATACGCTTGCCACAAGGCAGGGATCGACTTCGAGCGGTTGAAGGTCGTTCATGCAGGTGGTGCGGTCGAGATGGACAAGGCGTTTCGCGAAGGCAAAGCTGCTTATGTTCAACAGCAAGGTCCTTTCCCGCAGCAGCTCGAAGCGGACAGTCATGGCCATATCGTCGCCGAGGTCGGTAGGCAAATCGGTCCTTGTGCATTTTCGAGCCTGGCAGCCCGTCGCGAGTGGCTTACAACCGATCAGGCCAAGGCATTCATGCGTGCCTATAAAAAGGCTCGTCTCTACATGAACGAAATGCCGGCCAGCGACATTGCCAAATCGCAGCGGAGCTATTTCCCGAAAATCGATGAAGATGTTCTGGCGAAATGCCTTGCCACCTATCAGAAGCTTGGTTGCTGGACGACACATGCCGAGATTACCCCTGAGGCCTTCGAGGTTACGCTCGATGTATTCCAGCATGCGGGTGGGTTGACGACACGCTATCGCTACGACCAAGTCTGCGCCAGGCCACCAGCCACTGACTAGCAATTTCATCTTTTTTGCCTGGCTGGGATTGGCAATCCGCGCCAGTTCTCAAACGTGATGCGAAGCGCAAAAGGGATTTTAGATGTCTGCTGGCGAACGCTTGACTGGAGCGTATACGCATTAGTTGGAACCACCTCAGATCATGTTGATCCGTTGCGATAGCCACGCCATTGAGTTTCTACGTTCAAAGGACACAGCAACTTCTTCCATCACACCGGGATCCGGTCTTCGATCATCGAAAAGCGACCAGCACTCATCAAATGGTTTATAGCGGTTAACTGTAATTTAAGAGGACGCGGCTACGATTATCGCCTCACAGCCATTTAGGTAGTCGATGATATCGTCTTTGCGCATCCATTCCCCAACCGTTTTTGATCATGCTTGTCAGCCCGTTGCCAGCCCGCGCTAAGGCTTCACTATCTTCATGTTGGAATGGTGTCCTTACAGCGCTTCATGGCACGCCTTGCTACCGCGCAAGCGGTGAAATCTGAATTCATGAATCACCTATATTCCATCCGCACGAAGCTTACCATCTTGCTCACCCTCGTGGTCACAATCGTCTATGGTGTTTCCGCCTATATCAATGTCGGTGAAAAGTCTGAACGGCTCGATAGTGAACTGCACCGGCAAATGACCGATCTGGCGCGTGTCCAGGTTGACGCGCTGACCATCCCACTTTGGAATTTTGATCACGCGGATGTCGAGAGGCAGCTGGGTGTCCTTGTGTCTCATGTCGATATCGTTGCTGCATCTGTCATCGAGCTTGGAGGATCAGTCTTTGCCATAGCTGGAGCGCCATCGGTGTCCAGTAGGCATCATGACGATATCCTTCGAGACGAGCAGGGTTCCGGTGCGAGGTCGAAAATAGACCGCCATATTGAGCGGGAAATCACGGACGATCTTGGTGAACCGATCGGTCGATTGGTCATCGAGTTGAGCCATGCGCGCATCCATGATTTGCGCCTGGAACTCATCAACGCACATCTCAAAGAATTCCTGATCATCACCTTGGTGATTGCCGCCACCATCGCCATTGCGGTCACCAGTTTGATCCGTCCGGTCCTGCAGATCACCGAAACCATGGGTAAGGTGGCTGATGGAGATATCGAAATTGCCATACCGGCGACAGATCAGCGCGATGAAATCGGCAAGATGGCAAAGGCCCTTGAGGTCTTTAAGGGGAATGCCGTGCAATTGCAGATTGCGTTAGAAAAAGAGCGAGAACTTAACGGTCTGCAACGGCAGTTTGTTTCCATGGTGTCTCACGAATTTCGCACGCCACTTGCGGTGATCGACGGCAATGCGCAGCAGATGCTGCGCCGTCTCGAGCGCGTAGAGCCTGCTCGTTTACGACCGAACCTTGAAAAGGTACGCATCTCTGTCGTACGCCTGACAGAGCTGATGGAGAGCGTGCTGAATGCATCACGTCTCGAAGAAGGCAAGGTCGCCTTCGACCCTGGCCTATGTAGCCTCGTCGACATGCTGTTGGAGCTTTGTGGCAGTTACAGCGACCTCAATCCGGATCGCAAAATTCATGTCGATATTGATGCTCTGCCGAAGACCATCACCGCAGATCAAAAACTTCTGCGCCAAGTTTTCTCTAATCTCCTTTCCAATGCCATCAAATACTCCCCTGACGGCAAGAACATCTGGGTGACCGGGACATGGCAGGAGCATCATGAACTGGTAGTCGCCGTGCGCGATGAAGGCCTGGGCATCCCAGAGAATGAACTACAAAAGCTTTTCGGGCGCTTCTTTCGCGCCAGCACGTCAACCGGCATCGCAGGAAGCGGCATCGGTCTTCATTTGGTCCAACATTTCATCGACCTGCATGAGGGCCGCATCGAGGTGGAGAGCATGCTGAATGTCGGCACGACGTTCAGTGTTCGTTTACCCGTCAACGAGCCGGGTACAACGATCTCGGCAACCGCGGCCTGATCCGCACATGCCCCCAATTCCGGCGAACAAAGCCCGGCTCGACCGGGGACGACGGCTCGCCTAGAAGTTTCCCTCAACAAACTGTTTGATGTCGCCCTTGCCCGAATAGACAAAGTATCCCTATTCGTTGCATGGTCCTGTTCGAGGCTGATCCATCATTCCATGGCGGCAGATTACCGGCGCTAGGATCCCACTGTCAGCCTGGCCCTCGATACGAACATCTCTTTGGAAGTCATCATGAGACGCCTAGCCCTGCTCTTCTTCGTGATCGGAGCCACCGCTGCCGATGCGGAGGAAACCGCCTGCCGGATCTCGGCAGACCATCCGCTCATCAACGTCGCTCATTGGTATGGCCTGTACTATGAGGATACCAAAATCGGCCATGCCATGACCATGATGGAGCGGAACCAGGCTAATGGCTTGATTTCCCATCGATTTGAGATGACTTTCAAGCTGGAGCAGACCGAAGAAACGATCGCTCAGATCAGGAATTTTGAAGCCGGACCGCCGCATCGTCTAGTCGATGGACGTTATCAAACCGCCGATCGGACGATCGACTATCAAGCCAATGGATCTGCTTTGAAGCTCATCGAGAACGGTAGCAGCCGCCTATGGCCAAATGTCGAGCGCACCCTTTGCGATGAGGAAGACATCGCGCTGCACCAATTTCTCGACAGTTCGCCAGCGATCGGCGACGAGATGATGACTGTGGATTTCGATGTCGAGCATCAAGCCCTGCTCCAAGCGACCCATAGCTTGGAGGCAATTAGCACGCGGAAGATTATGGGCGCTGATCACCTCTTCCATACCCTGAAGACCAGCTCCGTGAACGATGTCTTTTCCTATACGGCAACATCACGGTACCGCAACGGCGAAGGCATCAATTTCTTCCTCGGGCCGATCGAGCTGCGCGTCGAGACCGAGGCAATCGCAAGACAACCAAATGCGGGTGTGGATCTGTTTGCAGAGTTTGAAAAACCCCTCAACCGGCCGCTCAAGGAGCTATCCTCGATCGACCATCTGGCGTTCAAAGTCCGTGTGGACGATCCAGCAGTTAAGATTGACGAGGTCGTCGGCGACGACTTCTTGCAACGGGTCGATTATCTTGATGATCGGACGGCGATCGTCACCATCGGTGATTTTGAGGCACCACTTGGCGACGAGAACATCGAAAGCTTCCTGAAGCCAACCTCCGCTCATCCCTCGGATCATCCGAGATTGGTGGCGCTTGCTGAGGAAGTACGTGCCATGGCGTCGGATCCAAATGATGATCGCGCCCTCGCCGAAGCTCTGCTCTACTTTGTCGCCGACTACATCGAGAATGTTCCTGAAAGTCCCTACGCCTACAATACCACTTCGGTGTTCGACATTCTGGATAATCGAACCGGCGACTGCACCGAGCATAGCCAGCTTTTCATCACGCTTGCGCGCGCCTTGGGCCTGCCCGCGCGTGACGCCACGGGCTATGTATATAGCGGCGACGATCAGGCGCCCAGTCTGGGAGGACATGCCTGGATCGAGGCCATGATCGATGGCGCCTGGATTGGTTTGGACCCCACTTGGGCTGAGCTCGATCTAAACCGCTCTCATATCCAGACCAAGAATGACTTCGTGATGGGTCTGAGTTTTGAGGTCATGGAGATCGGCTATCGATCGCAGTGAATGAAAGGCGATGTGCACGATCTTCGATCCAGCCTTGCAGGCCCTCAACACGCTCTCTAGATTGGCGCGTCATTCGAACCGGGATCGTCTTGAGACGACGTCCTGATTCCGCCTTCGATTTGACTTCGACAATTTTACGGATGCATCGCGAAACATGGCAACCCAATTAGCTCCAAATCCCGTTGAGCTAAGACCTATCGACCAAGGGGGCGATCTTGCGGCATTTATCGATTTGCCCAATGAGATCTATCGAGGCAAGCCCGGTTACATTCCACCACTCAATCTGGAACGACATGAGACGCTAAGTCCGAAGAAGAATGCGTATTATCAACATGCAGAGGGGCAATATTGGTTGGCAATGCGAGGTGGACGCCCAGTCGGCCGCGTAAGTGCCCAGATCGATCAGCTCCATCTACAACGACATGGCGAGAAAACCGGGCATTTCGGCCTTCTAGATGCTATCGATGACGCTGATGTGTTTGACGCCTTGCTCGAAGCGGCGGAACAATGGCTGCGCGCTCGTGGAATGACGACAATCCGAGGCCCCTTTAACCTGTCGATCAACGAGGAATGCGGCCTCCTAGTCGATGGTTTCGAGCATCCGGCCATGTTGATGATGCCTTTTGCGCCAGCCTATGCTGAGAAGCATCTGCTCGCCAGAAACTACCGAAAAGCCACCGATCTACTCGCCTACTCGCTTGATCTTCATCCCGATATGAACCTTCGTGGCGAAAGGTTACTCAAGCGCATCGCCAAGGAGGGGCGGATCAAGATCCGCCCAATCGACATGAGCCGCTACAAGGCTGAGCTGGGGGTCGTTCTTGATATCTTCAACGAGGCCTGGTCAGACAACTGGGGGTTCGTTCCCTTCACGGAGGCCGAGATGCAGCAGATCGCCAAGGGCATGCGCCCTTTGGTGCGTCCAGCCCTAAACCTCATTGCGGAAATTGACGATGAGCCGGCGGCAATGATCGTTTGCCTGCCTAACCTCTATGAGGCGATCGATGATCTCAATGGCCGTCTGCTGCCGTTTGGCTGGGCAAAGTTGCTCTGGCGATTAAGAACCCTTCCCTTCAAGAGCGGCCGTGTTCCCCTGATGGGCGTTCGAAAGAAGCATCATGGCACGATCGTAGGATCGGCGCTGGTCCAACTTCTCTTCAAATCCCTGCATGGCGGGTTGATTGAGCAAGGCTTCGAGCGGCTCGAAATGTCTTGGATTCTTGAGGACAACATGCCGATGCGCCGCCTTCTCGAGGATCTCGGCGGCGAGCCCTATCGCACCTATCGCATCGTCGAAAAACCACTCAATTGAGCCATTCGCCATCCCACGCCCTGGTGCTTGCCGGCAGCCGTGGTCCAACCGACCCGGTCGCCAAAGCCATGGGCTTGCCTCACAAAGCATTGGTGCCAGTGCTTGGCGTACCCATGTTACTACGCGTGGTTCGAAATCTCCTTGCAGGGGGGCAGATTCAGCATATCACCCTTTGTCTGGATCAAGCGCTCAACGATCATGGGCTCGGAGCTGAGCTCAATGCATTGATCGCCGATGGTTCCGTCGAGATCGCCGAGCCACAAGCCTCGCCAAGTGCGAGCGTGGCTCATCTGGTTGATCGATGGCAGGCACGCCCTGACATTTGGCCGCTGCTGATCACAACAGCTGACCACCCACTCCTGACACCTGCGATGATCGAACATTTCACCCATGAAACCCCGGCCGACACTGACTTCGCCCTGGCCCTGGCAACCGCATCGACGATCAAACGCGATTACCCCGATGCGATCCGAACCTTCTATCGATTCTCAGGTGAAGGCTATAGCGGCTGCAATCTCTTCATGCTTTGCCGTCCCGAAGCGCGCGCGTTCATCGTCTTCTGGCAGAAGATGGAACGGCACCGAAAGCGGCCATGGCGCTTGGTTGCCTCAATCGGCCCTCTTTTCCTGATCCGTTTCCTGCTACGAAGGCTTACAATCGAGGCAGCGCTCAATCATCTATCGACGCGGATCGGCGCCCGGGCCAAGGCTGTGATCATACCCTTTGCCGAGGCAGCGATCGATGTCGATAAACCGAGCGATCTGACACTTGCAGAGGCGATCTTGAAAACGCGATCTTAAGCTAGTGGTGTGACCACATCATAGACTTGCCTGTGCAAGGCCCACGGAACGCTATGTAATGGCCTGACATTTGCCCTTCGATCAAGGCGTGGCGAGCGCTCTCGAAGGCTCGTTTCTCCAGCCTGTCACCATCTGACGAGCGCGTTCCAGATCTTCGAGAAAATCCACCTCACCCCAGGCTTTTCCTTCGATCGAGGATGCCCTGACGGCACCGGTCTTGGCCAAGCGGTCGATCACACGCAAATACCAGGTTTTTAGACCTTCTGGTGTATGCATGAACTGATCCAGCATGTCCGAGAACAAGGCCGGGCCTGTTCCACGGAAGAGTAGCATACCGATCGATTCGCCATTCGTTTCTTCCGCCGACAGCGTCTTGCCCACCGATACCAGCTGATCACCGTCGACACGAACCTTCATGTCATCGGCATCATAGTGAGATTTTCGATCAATGGTGATGGTGATGGGTGCGTCCGGACTCGCCAGGACTGATCGCAGAATATCGGCTTCGAACAGCGTGTCGCCGTTCAGGACAAGAAAGTCCTCCTCCATCTCATGCCGTGCGAGCCAGCAGCTCGCGAGATTGTCCGCAACATTGAAAAACGGATTGAAAATCGTCCGGATCGTCAGATTTGGACCGCGCCATTGATCAAGCACCTTTTCGACTTGATCGGCAGCATAACCCAAAACCACGACGATCTCGTTGACGCCAGCTGCCGCCAGTTCGAGAAGTTGCCATTCGATCAGACTATGGGGTCCGATCGACAAAAGGCATTTAGGTTTTTCCGCTGTAAGGGGCAACAAACGCGACCCCTGTCCAGCACTCAGAACGAGAGCTTTCATGACGCTTCTTTAACGTGGGAGAATTGTGACTGTCGAGACTTTTCCTGTCATATCGTCGTGAGGAAGCACTCTATTGTCACCAATCGATCACAATTCTGGCAAAGCATGGGAAAAACAGGGACCAAACGTCAATGACTGATCATCACCTTGTCTTCAGGAATCAACACCTGCAAGCTCGGCTTGAGCGCGTTGACGGGTGATTGGCGCCAATGGTCTTCGTCTTCGGTCAGGACAAAAGCGTGCCCAATCACCTTCCTTGACGTGAAGGTGTTCCATCACGTCAGGCGAGCAGATGATCGATTGATCCCGAACGACGGCCAACCCTCTCACCGATCGGAACGACTTTCCCCGGCCAGCTGACATGATGATGGCTTCGGCCTCGCTTTGATTAACGTCGCCGGGTCTGATGCATGCTTCGAAGGATGACTGGATCGTCCTGATTTGTCGGCTTTTTGCCACCACCAAGGGACCACCATCGAGGAGATCGATGGCCCCTTCAAAGACGAACCCTTCGTCCTCCAGGAATTGAAGCGCTCTTTGCCCATCTTGGTGAGGGGAGCCGATTGCCGTTCTTGCCGCCTTGCTGACGCCATCCAGTCGGATCGGGTCAGTCGGCAACATGGCGTTCAACTCGGCTTGACGGCCATGGGAGCTCAAATAGTCAGCTTCCTCATAAGTGAGATTGAGATAATCTGCCAACACACCGTCGTAAAATGGAGAATTCTTCTCTTCATCGATGATGCCACGCAGCTCAGAAAAAACGTGATCACCAAAGCGATCAAGATCGCCGGCAATCAACAGATACCGGCTCTGCGCAAGCCAACGACCAACGCCGAATTGGCGATAATCAGGGTGAACCATCAGCGAGCCTACTTCGGTGAAACCGCCATAGATCGTGCTCGGCGAAAGGCATTCTTGATCATCGGAGACTGCGAAATTCAAGAAATCCGGACGCGGTGTGTTGCCTGTTTTGATCGCAGCACAACCGACGACCCGGCCGGTCCGCTCATCTTCCAGCGCTAGAAAAAGCGCGCCGTGCTCACCGTTGAAAACTGTGTTTGAGTGATGAAGACGCTGGGCGAGCAAGGCTTCATTCGCCGGCAGGCTAGTAAAGCCGGCGCCGGCGACCAAAGCGAGGTCAAAGAAGTCGGAGAGATCGGTGGTTTCTGCAGCGCGGATAACAAATGGGGGAAGCCTTGGATCAGCCAAGTCGTTCCCGGCTTTCATCGACGTCTGCTGCATCCTTATCGGTTCCCCCTGACGACAAAAACGACCTCATCAGCACCGAGCTCATCCTTTGATGTAGGGTTGTGCTCTTTGAACGACCATGTTTTCGACAACGCAGCAGCGCTGTTTCGGCGAGCCTAGCCTATGGAGGATCCGCCTAAATCTGGAATTCTCTTGCGAAAAGCCGACTTGGGACAATGCGAAGCGACGTTTGTGCAGAACCGGCCTCGGTGTTTTCCTCGATCAGGAAACGAGCCCTTTGGCGATATCATCCTTCAGTGCCGTGTTATCTCGGCTGTTCGGATCACCGTGGCCGCCGCCGCCCGGCGTTTTGATCACCAACCTTTCGCCAGCCGGCACGATCTGCACTCCCTTCCCAGCCATCGTCTTACCCGAGGCCAGACCCACATAGCCGCAGTCCCCAGGAGAGCCGCCTTCTCGTCCGCGCGCCGGATGCTCGATCCGATCAAAGGCCGCGAGTAACTCAAAATCCTCCTCGATCGCCGAGCTGATCTCTAGATGTTGCCCAAGACCGCCACGAAAGCACCCTGCCCCGCCGGAATCGGTCCTCAATTCCTTCGTGTGAAAGATGAGGGGGCAAAGGGTTTCGTTAATTTCAACGGGTGTTCCCTTGACCCCGCTCGGGAACGCGGTCGCTGAGAGACCGTCCTTGGATGGCCTCGCCCCGGTGCCGCCATTGGTCACCGCCGTGACGGTGAACAATTTCGCATCGTTAGCAGCCCGATCGGTACGGCCGCGAAAGGTCATGTTCCAAAGGCATGACGCTCCCTCCGCCGGCACCCGTTCCGGAACGATCTGAGCGAGGCAACCAAACACGACATCCGGCAACATCTGGCCCGTAATATGGCGCGCATTCACCGCAGCCGGATAGGGCGCGTTCAGGATCGAACCTTCGGGCGCGATCACCTCATAGGGCAGAAGGGAGCCGGCATTGTTCGGCACATCCGGCGCAATAGCCGTTGCGAGACCAAATGAGGTATAGGCTGTGGTGTAAATTCCCGGCACGTTGACCCCATGACGCTGCATGGGCGATGTGCCGTCATAATCGACGTTGAGGTGATCGCCCTTAATCGTCAGCTTGGCGACCAAGTCGACAGGCGCATCGAACCCATCCACGCGCATCACGTTTTGATAGACGCCATCGGCGAGCTTGCCAATTTCCGCACGCACCGCCTTTTCCGAGCTTTCGCAGATATAGTCTGCAAGCTCATCGAGCTCATCGATCCCGAACTCGCTCATCATCTCGACCAGCCGGGTGCACCCGATATCGTTGCAGGCCGCGAGCGAGTAAACATCCCCTTCGGTTTCCACTGGCTGCCGCGTATTCGCGCGGATCATCGCCATCAGGGTCTCGTCCATCTTGCCGCGATCGGCAAGCTTCAGCATCGGTATATAGAGCCCTTCCATATGGACATCCGTGCCATCCGGCCCCATCCCAACACCGCCGATATCGGTCAGATGCGAGGTGCAGGAGAAAAGAGCGACCAGCTTGCCATTCCGAAAGCAAGGTGTTGTCAGCGTGAAGTCATTGAGATGGCCAGTTCCCATCCAGGGATCGTTGGTAATGTAGATATCGCCCGCCTGCATCGTGGACAGCGGGAAAAAATTGATAAAATGACCGACAGCCGCCGCCATGGAATTGATATGCCCAGGGGTTCCGGTAACGGCTTGGGCCAGCATCCTGCCACTAGGATCGAAAACCCCTGCCGAAAGATCGCCGCATTCGCGCACAATGGGGCTAAACGCGGTTCTGAGCAGCGCCATCGCCTGTTCCTCGACCACAGCCGTCAGACGAAGCCACATGATCTGAAGGCGGATCGCATCAAGTTTTTTCGCCTGGCCTTGGATGGTCACCGTTCTTCTCCTCGGCGCTTGTCCATCACGATATAGCCGTTCGCCGCAATTCGTGCGCTGAATGAGGCCGTGACGAGCGTCGTGGTCTGCGCCTCCTGGATGAGGGCTGGCCCATCGAAGCAGGCGCCAGGTTCTAGCTCGGGACGCGCGTAAACAGGCGCGTCCACGAATGTCTCGCCTTCGCGGTCAAACAACATTCGCATATCAGCTTTCTCAGGACATGTGACTGTCACTTCGTTGTCAATCAAAGCCCGCGGCGGCTCTCCGCCCGTCAAAAGGGTCAGGCCGAATGAGAGGATCTCGACCTCGGCATTGGGGATGATACGGCGATAGATGCGCTCATAGGTTCGATCGAAATCAGCCTGGAGCTGCCCGATGTCGGCGGGCTTCAGCGGACGGTTCGGTAAGGTCACCACCACCTCATGCCCCTGACCATAATAGCGCATATAGGCAAGCCGTGTTTCCCGAAGCTGTTCCTCCGATGCACCGGTGCGGACGACCTCTTCAGCTTCAGCATACATATCATCGTACAGGTCGTTCACAGCATCGATATCGAGCTGCTGCAACCGTTGATGACGGCTTCTCACGACCTCATAGGCGATCGGTGCGCGCAAGAAACCGATAGCGGAGCCAACACCAGCATCGGTGGGGATGACGATCCGCTCAATGCCCAACTTCTCCGCCAGCCTCGCCGCATGAAGGGGGGCAGCCCCTCCGAAAGCGATCAAGCTCTGGTCGCTAACGATCTTGCCGCGCTCCACGGTATGGACCCGCGCAGCGCTCGCCATGGTCTCATCGACCATTTCCTGTACGCCGAAGGCACTAAGCTCTGATGAGAGGCCCATGGGCTGCCCGATCGTTTGATCCAGCGCCGCCATCGCCAAGGAAGGCTGCAACGCAACCTTGCCGCCGGCGAAGGTGACCGGATCGATCTTGCCGAGAACGATATCGGCATCGGTCACCGTTGGTTGCTTGCCACCTTGATCATAGGCAGCTGGGCCTGGATCGGCGCCCGCGCTATCGGGTCCGACGGCAAGCCGTCCAAGGGTATCCAATCTCGCAATCGAGCCGCCACCCGCACCGATCTCGACCATCTCGATAACCGGGATGCGCAATGGCAGCCCGCTTCCCTTCATGAACCGCGCCGATCGATCGACCTCGAATTCCCGCGCACTTTCCGGCTCAAAGTTTTCGATCAGACAAATCTTGGCGGTCGTGCCGCCCATATCGAACGAAAGCGCCTTTTCCAAACCCAACGCCGCCGCAACACCGCTTGCCAGGATAGCCCCCCCAGCCGGCCCCGATTCCACCAGGCGTATCGGAAATCGTCTCGCCGTCTTCAGCGTGGTCAGCCCGCCGCCCGATGTCATCATTAGGACCGGTGCGGCGATCCCCTCTCCTTCAAGCTTTTCGGCGAGTTCACCAAGATAGGCCGACATAAGCGGCTGGACATAGGCATTTGCCGAAGTCGTGGTAAAGCGCTCATATTCCCGTATTTCCGGGCAAACCTCGGATGACAAAGTGATCCAGAGATCCGGGCGCGCCTCCTTCAAAACGGCGGCAACGCGACGTTCATGCGCCGGATTGGCATAAGCATGCAAAAAACCTATCGCGACACTTTTGACATCAGCCTCATCCAACGCCGGCAAAAGGGCGAGAAGCGACGCCTCATCGAGTGGTGTCAGCACCTTGCCACCGACATCGACCCGCTCCTTGACCACGAAACGGCGCTCGCGAGGAATGAGCGGCTTCGGCTTTTCCAACATGAGGTCATATTGATCAAAGCGGGTCTCATAGCCGATATCGAGGACGTCGCGAAAGCCCTCTGTCGTGATGAGAGCCGTGACAGCACCTTTGCGCTCAATGATAGCGTTGGTGGCAAGCGTCGTTCCATGAATGACAAGGCCGATGTCGCCGGCATCAATCGAGGCTTCCGCCAAGGTTTGGCGGATACCGTGGATTACCCCTTCAGCCGGCGCTTTGGGAGTCGTCAGCGTTTTCAACGTCCAACGCTTATCCCCCTTCTCCAGTGCCACATCGGTAAATGTTCCGCCAATATCGACGGCAAGCCTTGCCATCATGCTCATTCATCCTCAATCAGTCTGCAGCAGGTCAATCTATTGATCTCTTAATCACGCCGAGCGTCAAGTCGTGCACGAGACAAGGTGGTGCCATGAGAACCTTCACCAGGGGTAAGCGCAAGGCGGCTATGCTTCGATGCCCGGTGATCACCTTCTAGACACGGGTCAACTCATGATCAGACGCCAAGCTGATCAGCTAGATCCTCAAAATCACTCGCGACAAAATCAAAGGCATGATCTGCCTTTTGATCTTTGGTCTGATCGGGGCCGTATTCGTTCGGTCGGCAGACGAAGGCGGTTTTCATACCGGCTTCAGATGCAGCGACGAGATCATCATTATGTGCAGCGACCATGAGGCACGCGCTGGGTTGGAGATCAAGGAGGGTGATGGCGTTTCGATAAGCGTTCGGATCAGGCTTATAAGCGCCTGCCACCTCCGCACCGAGGACGACATCCCAAGGAAGACCGGCCTTCTTCGCCATATTGACCATCAACGCGACGTTGCCGTTGGACAAAGTCGCCAAAATGAAATTCTTCTTCAACCGGTGAAGCCCATCCAAAACATCGGGCCAGGGATCAAGCCGGTGCCACGCTTTGTTGAGGTGGACAATTACCTCATCCTTCACACCCTTGATGCCGATGCTGTCCAGCACGGTGAGCAGATTTTCTCGATGAAGGATATCCAGCTTGGCAAAAGCCCGCCGACCGGCGCGAATCTCCTCCATTGACGGCTGGTACTGCGCCCGCCAAGCGAGGGCGAAAGCCTGACCATCAACGGAGATCCCCTCATCGCCGAGGATGGCCTCGGCCTCTCGCGCAACGCTGTTGCGCCAATCGACAACCGTGCCGAAGACGTCGAAAGTCAGCGCTTTGATCGATGAAACGGCCATAATGAGCTCCAATAATCCCGGATTATTCCATAGTCTGACGGAAAACTGCCGAGCGTAAAGCCACGTCGCGAGAAAGTGCTGATCTGGACGGGCTCATCTAGCTTACTCCTTTACACTATCAGCGGATGAAGGCGTTTTTTTGTAACCGCCATCGACACTTATTGTGGTATGTCTCTACCGCCTTCTGCTAAGCGATGGAGCCATCAAGGTGCTCGCAACAGCATCGACTATCGTGCCAGCCGCAATTGGGAACGGCGATGAACAAGATTTATCTCGATGATCTGGAAACGGGCGCGACCCATGAACTCGGCACCACGACGCTCTCCGAGCAGGAGATTGTTGCTTTTGCCGAGCTTTACGATCCTCAGCCCTTTCATATCGACATCGAAGCCGCCTCGACATCCATCTACGGCGGTGTGATCGCGAGCGGCTGGCAAACCGTCTGCGTGTTCATGCGGCTGTTCGTTGATGGGTTTCTTAGCCATGCCGCGGCGATGGGATCACCAGGGCTTGATGAACTCCGCTGGCTTCAACCGGTTCGTCCCGGAGATCGACTTCAGGCAAGCGTTCAAGTGATCGACGCCAGGCCGAGCCGATCCAAACCCGATCGTGGCATCGCGAAACTTCGCTGTGTAATGATGAACCAAGCAGGCACCGATGTTTTGACTTTTGTTGCTAATGTCTTGTTCCAAAGGCGCCAAACAGGCTAAAAGCTCAAGCTTGCCAGAGAGGCCTTGGCCGGGGAGATCAGCATTCGGACCGAGAATAGGCTTTGAGGCTGTGATCAACCTTTGCATCTCGTTGAAGATGTGGTCGGGGATTTCAACATGACATCGGCAACGGTTCTTTTCCGCTACGGCCTTTTAGCCATTATAGTCAATGCTATACCATTGGGCATTGATGGTGCGCAGGCGCAATCCGATGATGCGGCCGAGGCCAATGCTGATCAACAAGAGGCTCAGCCCGTCGATCGCGGCAAATTGCGTCTCGAACTCCTCCTTTCCCTGGTCAAGAACGAGCTGCGTGCCGCGACGCTAAATAAGGATCAACTGACGTCGGAGCAGGTTAATCTCAAACGCGAGCGCGCCGAGTTGTCCGCTGTCGGTGATCAGCGTCGTCCGGCCGACAATGTCAGACTTGAGCAAATCACCATTCGGCTTGAAACCATTGACAGCGAGATGGCGGCGATCGATCGCAGACTGCCCGAGATCAATGATGAACTGAACGCGATTCAGCGCCGTGTCGATGAGGCCAATGGTGTCGTTCGAGACGATGAGCCGGCGGATGATACCACGGATATCGTCGAGAAAAACGGTATCAATGGATCAGAAACGACAAGTGCTAGCGCTTGGCTCGATGGCAAACGTCAAGTCCAGGAAGCCCTGGTATATCTTGGTGGTTATAATGCTCTGATCGATGGTGATTTCGGACCAAGGACGGCACAGGCCATCAAGGTTTATCAGAAGCGTCAATCACTCGAAGAAACTGGCACGCTGACCTTTCAGCAGGAGAAGGCCTTGCTGAACGAAGCCCGGGATACGCGCATTCTTTATGGCGTCGAAGCGCTTCGAGATGACACCGTAGGCTATCAGGTCTCCTACCCCACCTTGCTCCTTTCGGAAGTCGAACAGGTAAGCGACACAGAGCGGCGCATGGCCACCAAGGATGGCAAGGGCGAGCTGGTCATCAACATCGTTGACGATGCTGAGATCCTCGATGGTCTCTATCAAGAAGCGGCCACTGCCTACGAAATACAATATCGGCGCAAGCGCGACGACTGGTTTGTCGTTGCAGGCTTGGTCGAGGAGGATCGCATCATCTACGATACCGCTCGAAAAGCTGGGGGAAAGCTGGTCCGTGCCCGCCTGACTTATCCCTCAGATCAGCGGGATTTTTGGTCACCTTTCGCCGTGATCATCTTCAATACGCTCGCCACCGAACCAACCAGCTGAGGCATGTCTGAGAAGCCTCCAAAGGATGGAACGCATCTGCTTTAGCAGAACAAATAGAGTGATGCCCTTGACGCTTGGCTGGATCATTGAACAAAGGGACAGTTACGTGGCGCTCCCAAGCGCTGGCATAGAGAAGTCTATGATGTTGACACTCCACTAGGTCTCCGGCGGCAAGTCCTTCTTCATAACCATACCACGTGGTGGAACGAGTTCGACATTGTTAGGCACTGCGATGATTTCGGCCAGAAGGCTGCCGACAAGCTCCGTGTACACCTTACCGCCGCCGCGTTCGGCAACGAAGGCGATTGCATCCTCAAGGCTGTCGAAAAGCTCGGCGTCGACAGCACAGCTGCAAAAATTGTTCGACGGCATATTCATAGCTCGGATCATGAACACCGCCTCTTAAAATACGGTTAAGAGGATTTCATGGTATTACAAACAGGTAGGGCACTGTTTCTCATCCGTTCACGGTCTGAGAAATCAATGACTTATGAGCGAAATGCCCTACCCTTTGCCGCATAGTTTGCACAAAGTCGGTACACTCACACCCTGCCATTGGCACCATCTTCATCGACAATACGCTCTATTGCATTTCTAAACAGCGCAACAGCCAGTGAGCTCCGAAGGGGTAGCCTCGGCAATCTTAGCCGAAAGCGGTCATAGCTATGGCTTGGCTGCGCTCACCCATCGCGCCATGTGTGGATGAATATACTTGAGGGAATGCAGCCAGAGCTTTTGCGTCGGGTCGATTCTAGACAGAGGTACGATCCCATTTGCACGGTCGTTCAGTTGTCGGTAGAAGCACATCATCATTTGCTTTGATGTGACCCAATTCATTGACGATCGAGCCGATCATGGACGACATTTCGCTCCAGCCACTTCAAAAAGTTTCCTTAAGCGAACTCGGCGCGCTGATTGCGCAAGCCAAGGAGGAGCGCTGGACAGAACTGATCCTGCTCGGTCCAGGCTACCGGTTGGAGGGCGAACGAGAGGAATGGCCTGAGCCCTGTCGGCAAGCGCCCCGGGTCTTCCAGGCGACCGAGAGGATCGGCGCTGCCGGCGCCAAGGCCCTGGCCAAGCTCACCAGCCTGACCGCGGTATCTCATCATAAAGATCTGGGTGCCTATCTAATTCGATGCCGATGCCGCCAGCCTCGTAATCCACGAAGACTATGGACTCATCCTCGCTCATAAAGGTGCGGATGAGGGTCGAAGGGTCGTGCGCAAAGCCGAAGTCGGCGCCGAACATGAACTCGGCATCACCGGGTGTGTCGAACCATTCGGAGGTCACGTTGTTACGGAAGACGAGCGCCTCATCGTCGACCAAGAGCTCACCTTCCCAGACATGGCGATATTTGGCCGGGTGGTTGTCGCGATCCCATTCCATCTCGCCGCGAAGTGTCTCGGGAAATTCCTGGTTAGCATCCCAATTCATGCGCACGCGTGCAGCGTCCGGACGAAGCAAATCGGGTGCTACGAACGTCTCGTACAAGTAGTCCGTCGAGAGCCGCGGGTTCATGGTGATCACGATGTAACCGCCCGATTGGCGGATCGTTGGGGTCAGGTCGGTGAAACTCTGTTCGCTGACGCTTTGCCCCTCCTCAATCCAGGCGGCAGTCAGCCCTTCCATGGATTTGATCGCCGTTGAATTATGGCGAAGTCCGGCAAACAGGAACTCCGAGCCGGTTGGACGACAAAGGATCATGGTGTCGCGGACCTCAAAGAAGGGCACGAGACCAAGACGCCCGATCGTGTCTTCCAAAAGCTTCTTCACCGAGTGCTTGATCGAATTCTGGATCTCGCGGCAGCACAGAATTCGGTGCTTGGCCAGTAAGGACATCTCGATCAACTCGGCAGCCACCGCCCAGGACTTGCCGGATCCCCGACCGCCATACAGGATGTAAAAGCGCTTGCCCTGATCGAAAAACCGATCCAGCGGCTTCGGCACATAGGTTTCTGCGACCAGCTCGATCATCCATACACCTTGTTGATCGTGATGGAGACCTGGCCACCTTCAACCGAGACATCCGGCTGATCACCCCATTCGTCCGGCCGGTTCTTCCTGAGCCACCCAAGAGAATAGGACGCCGTTCCGGCTATTTGCTTCTCGTGCCAATGGGCGATCTTCTCCTTGCACCAGTCCAGCACTTCGGCGAAAGCATCGCCGCCCTTACGTTCGGTTTGCTCGTAAAATCTGCGGTGACTGGAAAAGCCAAGGGCAAGGGTCAAGCCACTGGTGGTCGGTGGCTCATCATCACTAAGGCCCTGGAAATAGGTCTCGCACGCAGCGCGAAACTCGACGGCGTTTTTGTAGATTGGCCTGTTGATGGCTTTCTTCGGGGCCATCGATCGATTCCATGAGTGTCACCAGGGCGCGATCACCGCGGCCGTGGATCCATCTAGGAGCATCAGCAAAACAGGTCAAGTGTTTTACCTATTTTTCATCATGATGAGATCAAGGATGGGTCAAGAATCAGGATCGGCAGCTATGCCACGCATTGCTGTAGCAAGGCCAACGGAAAGAATGTGCCAGTTAACGGAGACGAGCTTGAAAAATGAGTAAACTCAGAGCTACTCGTCGCGAATTTAGCTAAGGCTAAAGAATGATTGCAAGCGCTCGAACCAAATCCTTGAATGCACGGGTTTGCTGTCTGTATCAGTGTTTTGTTGAAGCTCCCGTTCTACCATTCGGTGCTGCGCCTGGCGATCGGCCAGAATACAACTCAGTCTTCTTGCTATCTCGACGCGTTCCTTCAGAATCGGAGCAATAACGGATTTGTCGATCTCAAAGACAAGCGCATCACCATGTGGCACGACTGTAGCAGAACGAGGTTCGCCCGTCAGAAGTGAGAACTCTCCAAAGACTGTACCTGGCGCTAATTCGTCAATTTGACGATCTCCGCTACTCGTAGAGATAGAAACATGCAGGAGGCCTTCAACCAAAACAAACAATGATGCTCCAGCATCACCTTCGTGAACAATAGCGCTTCCTGAACTGCAGAGAACGACCTGTGCCTTCTGAGCGACCTGCTCCAATTCACTGTCCGTGAGATCAACGAACAGCTCGTTACGCTTCAGGATAAGCTTAAGTCGACCACGCTGATCGGGTACCCGGTCGGGCATCCTTGAGATAAACAGGTCGCGTTTCGGATACGCAAAGGCTATGCCGGCATGATGTATATGCTTCAAAATCGACTTTTGGACCGCATAGCGTGTTTCTGGCATGGCCCCGTAGTCACCCACCCAGAACCGTGCCAGCCAAGATACACCCCGTTCATCGATCGACTCGATCTTAACGTCCGGCTTGTCTGGCAGGGCGGCAACCTCGGGTACCGTGTTCATGGCGGCCAGAAGAATTCGCTCAACACGTTCTGCTGGTATCATCGGATCCAGCATTATAGTTACGCTATCTCGCCATGATGCTTTGGGGTGATCGTAGTTGCGAAATGGCGCAGTCGCGAGCCGGGCATTGGGAACGATGATGCCGATCCCGTCCCGCGTGACCGTCCTCGTCGTGAGCCAGCTTATCTCGAGAACCTTACCGACCACACCGGGTTCGACCTCGATCCAGTCGCCAATTTGGTAAGGGTGCTCAAAGTTGATCGCAATGCCAGAGAACAGGCTGGCGATCATATCCCGCGCAGCGAATCCAATGATCGCAATAGCCACGCTCGACGTCGTTGCGATACCGGTCATCGGAAGAGCAAAGACCTGGGCAACGACGGCAATTCCGGCCACCAACCAGACGACCCCAGCGACCAAATCGATGAGAAGTCTCGGTACAGGCGCGCCAGAACGACGCTGGACAAGCCTTTGCCAAATGGCACCGTCGAGAATGCGAATGATGAGAAGCGCAGCCGTGAACCATGCGACGACTTGCAATGCCATCAACCCATAGCCGACGATGGACGGGTAGTCAGAAATCCCTAGCGCCACGACGACCGACTCCCATGACATCGTCAACGCTATGGCCGCAACAAAAACGAACAGTGGCACAATTATTCGGCGAGAAAACATTCTAAGAAATGACCTCTCATTGCGACAACGTCAACCTGACGAGAAACTGCCGGACTCGTTTATTATCCCTAGAGGCCTTTCATCCGGAAGTCTTCTTCAAATCGGTTCATCAACCTGTCCGACATCTTCCCTAATGATGAATTTGACCGGGCCGGTCATCCGATCGACATGTCTCAGGTATCCGGACTCAACCGCATTCGCCATCGAGGCCTGACTTCAGGGGGGCGCTGTCGCAATCCACTTCACCACAACAACGAACCGGACCGAGTGTACATCGTAGCATTTGAGGTTGAGCCAATGAACAGAGCCTGCAACCGCTTGAACAGCGCCATCTAGCATATTTGTTGCGGAACTCGGATCTCCAATTCAGAACCAGGCATTAGACAACACAATTGTCGACGCTATAGTACACGCGATTGTCGCGCATGGTGATCATGCCAATCGAAGAACAAATTTTCGGAAGGTCGCGGACTATGGCTGATGACGATCAAAGTACAAGCGTTAGAGGTAACATGAGCCAACGAAGCACATGGCTTCGACTTGTTTATATGCTCATTCTGGCCGTCGCCTGGGTGGTGACGGAAGTGATCTTTATAGCAGTCGTCGTCTTGCAATTTCTGGCGAAACTATTCACTGGCCGCCCCCTCAGACACCTTACTGATTTTGGAAGGAGCTTGGCCGACTACATGGCGCAAATTGTACGATTTGAGACCTTCGTGACCGAAGACTTGGCCTTTCCGTTCGTGGCCTGGCCATCGTCTGCAGGCGAGAATCCAATAGTAGCATCTCCACCTCCGCCGAAATCGCAAGAGCAAGATGCTAAAGCCGATGAGACAAGGGTTCAAACAGACGCTGTGTCCGAGGTGAAGCCCAAAAAGAAACCGCGTCCGCGCCGCACACGAAAAGCTGCAACTCCCAAATCTCAGCAGGCGGCGCCAGAGGACTAGCGTTGCAAGCTCTGGCCGACCGCATGAATGCGAGCAACTAGCATCTCAGCCACCTGGAAACGGAAATATGGTGGCTGGCTGTAGATTGAATCGAGCGGCTGGACGCGGCCTTGGCGTGCATCCCCTCGAATTGCTGAGCGCCAATGTCGCCGAGGTTGCAGAGCATGACCTCCGGACCCTCAACAACGATCAGCAGCGGCTGCATTAGCGATTTAGAGAAGAGTGTGGCAGGTTAATGAGGTCAATCAGCAACAACAAAGCAGATGGCGCCCCGTTCCTTTAGTCGAGTACAGAATTGATCGGCTTCACCGCGAGTCTGGAAAGGCCCTGTCTGAATGCGATAGATGATGCCCTTCGATGTTTCGGCGCGCACAACAAGAGGCTCCCTGCCGGCCAAGATGGCACGATAGTTGGTCTGCGCCTTGTCCCAGGCGAGGTGGGCGTCGGCTTCGTCGCGTACCGCCGCGACTTGGACCCTGAAACCTTGGACGGGTTCCTCTCTCGCCGGTGTAATTGATGGCACCGCAGCTAACTCGATCTTCGGCCCGCCCTGGCCAGTGGTTGTCGTCGCCAAGTCCTGAGGCGATGTGTCGATTCGGTTAAGTTCCTGGCTAGATGATGAGGTGGACGATGGAGCTGGCTCGCTGGCCCTCCGCGAGAGACGCTTGGTCTGTTGGGAAGCAATTATGGTTCCGGCTCGTCTGGCGAGCGGTTTACTGACCTCACCCTTTCTATCGACTTCATTAGCCTCCAGCTCTGGCTGAGCGGGATTCACCAAACCCATGATCACGCTTACTCGGCGGCCGAGGTCGTCAACCGCCCCGCCGACTGTGCTACAGCCGGATAGAGCGAGGCTGGTGCCAAGAGAGAGTCCAACGATCGATACCGTCCTAGTCCTGCCGAGTCGCATGCCCCACTCTCCACCAGTGCATCAAAAGAACGTTGTCTCAATTCAATCCTTGGCCGAGACGATGTTCTTGTCGATCCGACATTTGTCGGACGAACATCAGAGCAATCAGATAGGCCTTTTTCAGCGGAAATCACGAATGTGAAGAGAACGCCCCAATGTTCGTGCATTGGCACGAAGCGCCAGCTAGGCTCAATCGCCGCCAGCGACCAGATTATCTGGAAAAAGCTGTCGTTCCGGCCAGATCGTCGGGGATGGCGCTGTTGAACCTAAAGCGGAAGGTCGAGATTACGATCGTACGGTGGAATGAGACAACTTATCCGCTGAAGATATGAACACCGGAGAGCTTCATAAAAAAATGAAGATCGTGATGTTGTCCGGAAGTGCAATGTCAAAACCCGAAGTAGCTTTCAGGCGGGTCCAGATCGGCCATTGGCATTTCATCGTTTCCTTACTTACCGATCGATGACGAAGCAGGACACATCGCGTTTCTTTAGCTGCGCACACAGATCTCGAGCTTGATCGCGGGTTTGAAACTGCCCTATCTGAATCCGATAAAAAATCCCATTGGTTGTCTCGGCACGCTCAAAATGTGCATTCATATTAGCCATTATCGGGCCGAAGCTCGACTGAAGCCTAATCCAGGTGCTTTGAGCGCCAGCCTTGTTCCGCA
Source organism: Geminicoccales bacterium (assembly GCA_050633905.1). Lineage (GTDB taxonomy): Bacteria > Pseudomonadota > Alphaproteobacteria > Geminicoccales > Geminicoccaceae > JANQPX01. Next base: position 7,067 of record JBOEHJ010000147.1, on the reverse strand, counting down.
TCGCTGCTATTTGAACCCTAAATTGGTGATTGGGCATTGACGATCTTGCCTTAATCGTCAGATCCGACTGATCGATCATCGATGCCCGAGTACTTAGCATGGTATCACCTTGTCTCAGTCCTTCCGGCGTTGAGCTACCAGATCTGATTGCCCACGATTCTCCGTGCACACCGCTCGATCTGGACGAGTGAAGAGGCTGCGCCGTACTCAAAGAGCGTTCTCTAAGAGCTTGTAGCCTTGCTTCAACCTGTTCCATCGCCTCACTCAATGATGGGATGGGAGATGGAGACGCTTCAGCTGCTGGCAGCCTTGGAGTTTGCTCGGACGAAATGAGCGCTTTGGTGATGCTCTGCGTTTGATCGACCGATACACTTTGCGTTTCATTGACGTCGAAGGTATCGGGGAACCTTCGATCCAACCGAAGCGGCCTCTCGAATGCCTCATGTTCGGTCGTCACATCATCGTCGAGAATCGTGGCCACCAGAAACTCGTTACTCGGCGTAGTCTGTCCTGAATCGAGAGACAGCATCAGCTGGAACGTCTCTTTTGGCTCGATCTCACCATCATCGATCAAAGGTATATCCAATTGAGCGGCTGCTTCGCCTGGCTGGATCGTCAACATGCCACTACTAGCCACATAGTCCTGGTCAGCTTTGGCCGTTTGATCCAGGGTCTTATAAATCAATTTGAGAGGCTGCTCAGCTAATCTGGACAGATTGATGTCAATGGTCAATTTGTGTTGGTTTTCATACGTTGGTGTGATTGTGGGGCTGATCGTGACGTCAAAGCTTGCCACATCTTCTGAGGCGTCAGTTCGGCTACTACCCGTCAACTGTGCAGCGCGACGATCTTGGGAGCGCTGATTGTGCTCAGATTCAGCATCAGAAAAAGGCGGTTTCGATTCGAGTAAACTCCTTGCTAACTGCATCGGATGCCGGCCTATTAAACCAGCTAATTCTTCAATATCAGGCCCTTGTCGCAGACTGCTCGGAACCAACAGTACGACAGCAATCGTAGCACTCATAATAGCAAACCGCCAAATTGTGCGACCTTTGCTAGATCGACTTTGCAATGAACTATTTGGTCGAGTTGCAGTAACAATTGGCTCGGACGACGATCTCACTTCTTGGTAGCGTGCTGCGGATTCCGCTGTCGACCCGGATTGCCAGTGGGGCTTATCTGCGTCGATCTGTCCAGATACCGGATTCGCTGCAGCGGCGTGTCTATTTAGCTCGAATGGGCACTCAGTCTTCTTTCGTTTAACTCTCCACCCGCGACGGGCACTATTACGGGCTTGCTGGCCGTAACTTTCTACGGTCGCATGTGTCTTTGGTAGCCTCCCATTTTCACTCATTTTTCGTGGCCATGAAATTTGGACTAAATTGTCTCATTCAATGTCACATACCCTTCGCACCACATCCGTTGACATCGATCGACGTTGAATGAAATGATGGTATCCAGCTGATCGGGGCACTCGTGTAATCATGCCGAACACCTGGTCGTATTCATCAAATAGAGCAGAATTATGCAAAGTATATTGGTTTGGAACGATTGGTCAATCGTCGACTAATTTCGTTGGCCATTGACTCTTTCACCGGCTGATTGGTCCTTGAAACCAAAGCACCGATAAATGTCTGAGCGTAATTGCGCTATGATACGCAGTACGCTTAAACAGAAGCGGCTCCTAATGGCACACTTGAGACGAAAACCATCGCCATGGCCAGTGACAGAAAACGGCATCGCTCAGCGGACTCTTGCCGACCAAAATTGCTCACAACCCTCCAGAAATACCGGGCAGAGCTCTTACCCCGCCCGGCTGACGGTCACTTCTTCCTGGGGGCGGGCCTTTTCGTGGCCTTCTTGCGCGGCGCTTTCACTGGCTTCTCAGGCTCGGGCCTTCGGCCAAGGCCGATCTTTTTCGCGAGCGCCGAGCGGGTTGCCGCGTAGGACGGCGCCACAAGCGGGTAGTCGTCCTTCAGGCCGAACATGACCCGATACTCATCCGGCGCGAGCTCGTGTCGGGTTGCCAGATGACGCTTTAGCATCTTCTGTGCCTTGCCGCAGATCAAGCAGACGATGCCATCCTCTTGAACCGAGCGCTTAATCGGGACAACCGGCTTGGGTCTTTCCTCTTCCGGCGGTGCTTCTGTCCCGAGCCCGGCTAATTGTTGACCGACGGTCGTGATGAGCGCCGGGAGATCGGTGACCGCTACGATGTGATGGCCGACGTAAGCGCCGACAATCTCGGCAGTTAGAGCAGTGATTTCATTCTGGTCGAGCTGATCTTGCTCCAACTCAGCCATTGACCGCGTCTTTCAGGGCCTTGCCGGCTTTAAACTTGACCGCCTTGCTGGCTGCGATGGAAATTGCCTCGCCGGTCTGAGGATGGCGCCATTGGCGGGCGACGCGATCGGCGATCTCGAATTGGCCAACGCCTGGCAAGCTCACCTTCTCACCCTGACCGAGCGAGGCCTGCAGGTGCTCAATAAAAGCACAGAGTGCCTGGTCAGCTTGGGCTTTGGACAGCCCGGATCTCGCAGCGACAGCGGATTTGAGGTCTTCAAAGCTCATGTTTCGGGATCCGTGTTGTGTGTGATGAGGCGGTCCGATACCACATAAGGGAATGATTGGCCAAGGCAATCAGCTTCCGGTAGTTGTTCGCACCACGGATTTTCATTCTAATCGATGATAACCGTCATGGAGCCGATAACTGCTCATCTGCCTGTCTGCGGGTAAGTTCCGAGGCGATTGCCGTCGCTTTGGCCGGTCTACTACATGCAATGTCTGATCCGAACCTTGCCACTGGCCGACTTTGATGAGGCAATGATAATATGAAAGATGGTCTCATGGTTCCTGCTTCAGCCCACGCCTGTCACGCCATCAAGGTGAAGGGCTGCGTCGGCTTATCACGGGGGTTTAGGCGATGGGAAAGTTAACAACCAAAGGCCAATCAATTGGAGGCTGAGTTGATCAGACAACGTCTGCCTGACGAACAAAGCAATGTCACTATCAATGGCCACAAGGTCGTCACCTACAGCTATGGCGTCGGTGATGACGTCGTTTTTCTCCTGAACGGCGGGCCGGGGTTGCCTTGCGACTATCTGCGTGATCCGCATCTTCGTCTCACGGACGAGGGCTATCGTGTCGTCACTTATGACCAGCTTGGCTGTGGCGCCTCGGACAAGCCGAGTGACAAGGAGCTTTGGCGGATAGGCCGTTATGTCGAGGAGGTCGAGACCGTCCGCAAGGCACTCGGCCTTGGCAAGATCCATCTGCTTGGCCATTCATGGGGTGGTTGGCTGAGCATCGAGTACGGCATCACTTATCCTGAAAATCTGAAAACCGTCATTCTTGAAAACACCTGCGGGGACATGCCTCATCTGATCACCGAACTGAACCGTATGCGGGAAGCACTCGGCCCGGAGACGGTAGCGATGATGCAGCGCCACGAGGCCGAAGGCATGCTCGATCACCCGGCATATGAAGCGGCAATCACCATCTTAAATTATCGCCATGTCTGCCGTCTCGACCACTGGCCAGACTCAATCCACCGTTCGCTCGACGATTGGAACATGGATGTCTATGGCGCCATGCAAGGACCGAATGAATTTCTCTATGTCGGCAATCTCAAAGACTGGCAGCGACTTGATCAGATGCACGCCATCGCTTGTCCCGTTTTAATCACGACCGGGCTGCATGACGAGATTGGCCCGCCTTGTGCCATGCGCATGCATCAGGTTCTGCCGAATGCTGAGATCAAGGTCTTTCAGAACAGCTCGCACATGCCCTTCTACGAGGAGCCGGAGCCCTACTTCACGACGCTTTCTGACTTCCTGGGGAGGAATCGATGATTGAAAACTCCCAATACTGACACGATCCTGAAGAAAGCCTTCCGACCGCTTACCGGTTCAAAGCGCGGGGTCGACGATGGCTCACTCGAGATAGACCCATGTGCAGGTACCCGCCCCGCCCGTCTGGCAGACAGGTGAATGAAGTCTCGAAATCAGCGTCAGCGAGCGTCGGTATCTAAATCTGAAAATCTTTACTGAAAATTATGGCAAGGCGCGTCATGGGCAAGTGCGCGTGCGCCGCTCCAGCCCAAGAGCTTGGTTCAAGGAGAAGAGAGAACCAGCGCAATTCGTGCCGCTCATTTCGGTGACAGCGACGTTGCCGTCGATAGGGGCCAAGGAAAAGGTTCGCGAGGCAAAACCAAAGCAAACCTTGCGGTCGGTGCCCGGATCCTCGTCGCGTACGCGGTCAAGATATCGATAACGGACTTTGGCGACCCATCGTTCAGCTGTATCCTCCAGAACGTCGACTTTTGTGATTGCATCGATATAAGGCCGGTTGCAGCTACCTCCCTCCTCGCGGGCATATCGGGCATAAAATCGCATGATCTTGCTTTCGAACAGCGTTGGTTCACCAAAGAAGGTGCTTTTGAGAGTTGGCATTGTACAGCCAGCAAGAAACGCAACTACGAATGCCATCTTCGCAACACGCTGAATGGTCTTCGACTTTATCAATCTGCCCATGTGCCTTCGGTTCATCATGGATGACTGCCCCAAACGTTTCTGCATCCATCATAGGGATTGCTGCGGGGACGTCTGCTCACAGAATAACACGATTTCGGGGCATGTCGCCAACGTGCGCTACCGGGCCAGGTTGGCGCCTGCTCTTATAAAATCCGTGATGAAGTTGCGCTCAGTGGTCAATGACTAGTCATAGCATGTCTCTTACGCGAGCCCGGTGGAAGCAATGCGACGCGTAGCTGCCACCTCCTATCCCACATCGTCGCCTGACGGCCTTCTCTGGGCCTACTATCCGCCCAAATCGGGCTGAGCATAGGCGGTTTCATGCATCGTCATCCCACGATAAGCCGAGATGACTGCGGGAATACATCGCCTCGATCGGCCTGATCATGATCCATGGATGGCTCCTCATTTGCGTTTCTCTTGGACCCGCACTTTGGCACATCGCGATGCCGGTGGAGGAGCTGTCCACAGCATCAATAGCGGCCCTCAGCAATGAGCCGTTAGCCAAATCGATCCCGGTGGTAGTATCTAGTTTGATGCATTGTTTTATCCGTGATCAACGTCGGAGGTGAAATGTCGTTCAGAGCGCAATGCGCATGCAAAACCGTGTCAATAGAATTGGCTAGTGATCCGCTTCGGTGTTTCGTTTGCCACTGCGACTATTGCCAGCGCATGACAGGTTCCGTGGGAAACGCTGTTGCGGTTTTCTGGGAAACGGACGTTGTGGCAATGTCAGGTGATGTTCTCGAACTCGATCCCCAGATGGCTAAGTGGCCGGGGCTGAGAAGATATCTTTGCCCCAAGTGCTATTCGAACGTGCATTGGGTGAACCCGAAAGCGTTTCCCGAGATGCGATTAGTGTCTCTCGGATGCCTCGACGATCCATCGGCCTTCAAACTTGCAAGGACGGTGCAAAATCAATATCGGCCAACGTGGTGCCCTCAATTAGACGCGACCGAAGCGTTTGACGTGTATCCGGAATAAAGCTGCTTGCTCAGTCGCTCGCGGAGCGAACAGGGTATTGATGTTAAAACCGGCAGGAATTCGGATCGATCTTTCTTAGTCCGCCTTGGGTCTTGGTTGTGCGGAAACGGTTTGGTGAGTTTAGGATTTGGGCGCCGCTGCCGTGATGATCAGCTTTTTCGCCCGTGACGCCGATTTTTCGCTGTTCATGGCGATGCGTGGCTTCTGAGGCCGCCAGATCGGGGATCTGGGTCGAACGAACGATCTTTTAAGGCTGGAAAAGGCCGATCTAAGCCCGGATTGCCTGGATCAGCGGCGTGATGCCGAGGATGTTGATGACCCGGGTGAGATTATAGGCGAGCACGGACAGCGCCATTTCGGTGCGGACGNNCGCTTCATCAGAAAGTGGGTCGCGCCCATGCGCATCTTGATCGTGCCGAAGGGATGCTCGACCGTCTCGCGACGCTGACGCATCGCCTGCGGGTTCTCGTCGAGCCGCCGCTGTACATCCTCCAAAAGATGTTCATGCTCCCATCGGGTAATCACGCGTTGCTTGCTGGAGGTGCAAGCTGTCTTCAGGGCACAATGGAGGCAGGCCTCCGTCGCATATCGCCGAAGATTGGGACCATCGGCTTGCCTCTTATGAGAGACGAACGACAGCGTTTGGCCAGCCGGGCAGATATAGATGTCATCATCGCTGACATAGCGAAAGTCTGGCTTGCCGAACTGCCCGTTGGCGTTCAAGCCCTTTGTCTCCGGCTTGGGCAGCGTGACAGTGACGTCGGCCTGGCTGCATTCAAGGATTTGCTCGGCGTTGAAATACCCTCGATCGGCGACCACATCGAGTTCGTCGACACCCAAGGCTTCCTTGGCCTTTTTTGCCATCGGCGCCAAGGATGCCCGATCACTGCCACTCTGGATCACGTCGTGAGCGATGATCAGATGGTGCTCCGTCTCGACGGCTGTCTGAACATTGTAGCCGACCACGCCTGAGCCGCGGCCGCTGGTCGCCATCGAGCGGGCATCCGGATCGGTCAGCGAAACCTGATCGTCAGCCGCCGCCAGCATCTGAGTTTCCAGAACCTTCAGGCGCGCCATCTCTTCCTTGAGCTTGTCGATCTTCTCGTTGAGCCGCGTGACCCTCGACGTGATGGCTTCGCTCGGTTCCTGACGATCTGCGCTGTCGAGCTGGTTTAGATAGCGCGATATGCTCTCCTCGATCTGCTTCTTCCGCCGCTCCATCTTGGCCTTGGTAAAATTCCGATCGCGGTTGTTGACCGCTTTAAACTTCGACCCGTCGATCGCAACACTGGCCACGGCAAGAAGGCCAATCTTGCGGCAGAGCTCGACGAACTGTGCGCAGACCTTGCGGATCGCTTCGCCATTGTCCTTCCTGAAATCGGCGATCGTCTTGTGATCCGGCGAAAGCCGCCCCAGCAGCCACATCACCTCGACATTGCGCAGCGTCTCGCGCTCCAGCCGACGGCTCGACTGCACACGATTGAGGTAACCGTAAACATACAGCTTCAGCAGCAACGAAGGATGATAGCCAGGCCGCCCCGTCGCTTCCGC
>JBOEHJ010000146.1:0-4205 GCA_050633905.1 Geminicoccales bacterium | reverse complement strand
GGGACCGAACCGGCTCCACCAACATCGTATGGTTTCATGGCAGATATCGATGCCCCGCTCGTGCAGCAGGTCTTCGACGTTGCGAAGGGACAGCGGAAACCGGACATACATCAAAACGGCAAGCCGAATGACCTCTGGTGACGTCTTGAAATATCGAAATGGGTTCTTCATGCAAGGACGCTAGGTGACGGGCGATCGATCCTCAAGGTTTTGTCTGACAATGCCCAGCGGAGGCTCCTGCAAACTGTCGATGTGCTGAAGGGTTGGGTAACGGGAGAAGCATGATGAAACTAGCTACCTACAACATTCACTTTGCTACTGGTCAGGATGACCGAAACGATCTTGTTCGAATTGCCGATACTGTGAGAGATGCCGACATCATCGGCCTCCAAGAGGTTGATCGATATTGGCAACGTAGTGGGCGTTGCGACCAAGCCATCTCTTTAGCCGAACAGCTTCCCGGCTACAGCTGGATCTATGGAGCTGGTTATGATGCGCCAGTTCGTCTTGAACAGCCCACCTCAGCCACTGCAGAGGAGCGTGGACGCCGACGCCAGCACGGCAATATGATTCTATCCCGATGGCCAATCCTATCGTCCCGGGTACTGCCTCTACCGAAGGCCAAGCGCAAAGAGTTCTGTCAGCTGAGGGTGGTCATTGAAACAGTGATAGACGCACCCGGCGGTGCGCTCCGGGTCTACTGTATGCACCTTTGCCATATCTCGGCAGCAACCCGTCTGCCGCAAGTCGAGCAGCTGCTTACATATCTTGAAACGCTTCCTGATGAGGGGGCTACATGGTCGGTTGTCTCGCCGGACAAACCTTCATGGACTGAAGGCGAAGTACCGCCGCCTTATCCCGATGATGTCGTGTTCTTGGGCGATATGAATTTCACGCCAACATCCGACGAATATGGAAGGCTAAGCAGCAAGGCCGACCTCACGGATAGCTGGACTCTGCTTGGTCGAGACCCCGATGCGCCAGCCGAATATTCTTGCCTTTCAGTTCATGATCAACGGACACTGCGGATCGATCATATCTTCGTTTCCCCCAACGTTGCTAAACGCGTTGAGAATGGTTGGATTGACCAACAATCCATCGGCTCGGATCACTATCCTGTCTGGATCGAACTGCGCTAGCTGACTGATCTTGGGATTGGGTAGCGAAGACGGTTCATCGTTCCCATCGGAGAAAGAAGGAGATCCCGGCAAACGCCGGGATCTCCAAGACTCAGTTAATTAGGGGTTTTGTCAGCAAGCTGAAATAAACGCCCTGAGGTGTTTAGTCATCCTGCCGTGATTATAGGTTTCGCGAAGCTCCGTATAACGACCAGAACCTTCAACCAGAACGGTCAATAGATTTGACCGATCGGCTGGAAGTTCTAAATCAAAGAGCTCAGTCAAACGATCCATCAAGGAATCAAGTGCTACATCGCACTCTGCTCCTGCGAACGTCGTCTTGTGTCCCGCGAATGAAAGCAGAACTCCCATTTGGTAAAGATATTGAGGCCAGTGTAAACGCTGAAGAAAAGTTTGAAGCGCTCCCGGCTGGTCTCTATCTATGAAGATGTCCAGCGTCTTTCCGATGATTGTTGGAAGATCAAACGCCGGCGGTTCGACCTCGCCAAAACGCTCACGCGCTTCGATGAGGCGGACTACTTCTTCTGGCGAAAATAGCCGTCTGATCTTAGATAGCTCTCGATTTTGAAAAACCTCCCGATAGGAGTGGTTTTCAACGTCGGGACCTAACGCGACCCTGCAGCAGTCTAAGCCAAAGCGTAGTTTGTGATACAGGTCGTGGTAGTGTCTATTCATGCCCGGCTCATGATTGCCGTGGTATCTAGGCAAGTTTTGGGTTGCAGCGGCCTTGGTAACCTGCACCACACGAGACGCGAGTTGATCGAGTAGCATGAAGCCGTCGATCATACCTCGTGCTGGTGGCACAACCTCAAGCCCTCCATAGAGAGGGTGCTTGATAGCCATGGCCATTGTGGTCGCTGCAAATCCGTGCATGGCTTTGACCTCGTCAAGGCTCTCGACCTTAACGAACTTCGCGCCAGGGTTTGGATCTTTGCGTGCTGCCAAGCCCAATTCAGGTAGCTGCTTGTTGATGTAGCCAGCCAACTCATCGGCAAGAATTCGATCTTCGGGTTTGCACACCATGATCAGATCTAGATCCGACCCCATAAATCGTTTGCCGCCCGTCTCACGGCCACACGCGGGTTCGCCTCTGGCAAGCGAGCCATAAAGGAAAACCCCCACCGGAAATGGGTGACAAAAACGATAAATGAACTCAGCTGTTGCAGTGATCTGCCCATGAATAAACCTACGATCCTTGTCCTTAAGAAAGATAGAGTTTCTACAAAAGAACTCCAATGAGGTGGGACTGATGACGTGTGTTGTGTTAGGCTTTCTAGCCATTATTCGACTCCTGTTTAGTCGAGTTTGGTAGGCTGGCCTGGGAGTTCCTGCTCCCGGGTCGGCTGCTTGAATCCATCACGCTGACCCTGGACTGGGTTGCGCATGGGCTGTCAATTCGTTGAATGTCTGTCACCAGACATTCAAGCAATGAACCAGATTAAGGCCCTAGCGACATGGCATCTCCTATCGAGGATTGGATGCGCATGCCCCTTGGGTGCATGACGCACCCGTGGGTGATCTAAAAAAATTGGCCGGGGCCAATTTCGCTTTTCTTGAAGCCGAACGCTTCAAGTCTGGTAGACGGATCAACGATGATCCGTGGCCTATCTTCACTACCCTGCAGGCCTTCGATGTTGCGCGCTGATTGATCAGCCCACAATCACACGCTGCAACCCTATAGGAAGAATCGCAGATCGTCTGAATAAAGCGGAACAGCTAGGTGTGCCGCTTTCTTGACGAGGCTTAGCGCTGTGAGTCCCGAAAAGTCTTGTCGATTGATTCTATTGAATTATTAAGGTGAGGGTCTCATGGTTTTTGCCATGAAAAACCTCATCTCTTTTGCCGTCACGCTGCTGATGTGCACGTTTCGTTCCCGCCTTTCTCTTCATCTTGAGATCGCTGCCCTTCGGCATCAGCTTTCGGTCTATCGGCGCCCAGGTCGACGGTTGGTCATTGACCAGAGTGATCGTCGGCTGTGGGCTCTTCTTGCCCATTTCTGGGAAGGCAGGCGTAACGCCCTGTATTTCGTCCTGTCCCTTCCATTAATTCGATCGTATTGAATTTCTTGACTTTTTGGCGGTGTGGGTATCAGCATTCTGAGAATGTTTATGTGGGTGACTTTGCTGCTTGAATGGCTGAGGTCGGGCGATCTGTGGACCTGAGCAAGGCAAAATCATCGAGTTCCCAGTTCCCTGCAGTCCAAGGGCTGCATCACTACTATCTTCGCGAAGCTGCATGATTATTCGGGACTCACACGTCACTGCGCATAATGGCCTCATAGTCCTGACCACCATAGAAGACACGCAGTATGGTCACCATCCGCCTTTCCTCATCGACCTCGAATGCAATTGCTGTTCTTTTCTTGAAAGGAACGATCCGTAGTCCTGGCCGTAGATCATCGCGCTTGGTGCCGCGATGGGGCCGCTCGGGAAACTCTTTGATAAAGTCTCGAATGGCGTCGACTGTTCGGTCGGCAAGATCTTGATCTTCCGTCCATCGCTCGATGTGCTCGGTGATCATGATATAATCCAACAACACATCAGGTTTTTCTTCGACGCGGTAATCTTGATCGATCATGCGACGTCGGCTGGCCCGACATCTCCACGTCTCGTTCGCCAAGCAGCGAGTTCTTCGTCCATCTCCTCCGTCGATATCGACTTTGTTTCGGCGCGTCGACCGAGATCGGCACGGATTGCCGCCAAACGGGCCTGGTGCTCGGCCTCTTCGCGCTGGATCAATTGCAGGCCATGCTGCACCACGGCGCTCAAAGAAGCGAACTTGCCCTTATCGACAAGCGATCTGGCAAAGTCATGAGCTTGGTCGGTCAGCGAAATGGTGGGTTTTGCGGTCATCGTCACCTCCATCAAGCGATAGTACTACTAAGTAGCACCGGTTGCAATCTGAATTGATTGTGGATCCTTTAAATTCGATCATATTGAAATTGTTGGTTTTTTCTGATCCTCTTTGAAGCTTCAATCTCATGCGTATCAACTGTCTTGGCTGTGGCCTACTCCTTGCGATCCATTCGATGGTTGTGAGTCCCGAAAAGTCTTGTCGATTGATTCT
>JBOEHJ010000145.1:0-6527 GCA_050633905.1 Geminicoccales bacterium | reverse complement strand
GCGGCGCGCGACGTTAGTGGTGCTGATGAACCATCTCGCCTCGAGCGATCGCCAGATGATGGTCCTGGTGATGACTGCCGGTGGCCATGAGGCCGAAGAAGCCTAGCCCCCGGATCCTGGCTTGGATTTCTGGATCGTCTGACGTCACGACGAGCTTGGCACCTTCCGCATGGGTCTCGGCGGACGCCGACCAAATTGGCATCAGATCCAACTCCTTCGCATGAGCTGGGACCATACGGTGAATGGCCTCAAGGGTTCGATCAACGCCGGTGATCATGATCGAAAGACCATCTTCCAGAGACACCTCGTCGGTGTTGGCATCGAGCGTCAGCCTGTTCATGTCGACCAGATGCAGACGTAGCGCCGACAGATCGACCTTGGTCCAATCTGTCGCCAGATCCGACTCAAGAATGGACACGACTTCGGCAATCGCCGCAAAGGCGCCTTGTCCAGCCTCGGTCGGACCGCCGTGCGCTGTCATCGCCATGTGGTCACCGTGACGATCGGCACCGATGCCCGCCGACGTCCATGCGACGGCCGCAAGCAGCATGATGGCTGCAGACCCGTGTAAAACCCTCATCGTCTCTTCTCCTTCCCATACTCGACACTGGATGGTGCCTGGAGAAGGGCAATTTGCATATGATCGTAATCATATGTGTTTCCAAAATGAGGGCGGGCCTGATGCCTGACGATCTGAGCGCCATGTTCGAGCATCTCAAGCCGGAGATGACCTCGAGCGTCACCGTAGCGAAGGGCGGGCAGCTCTTTTCGACGGACGAAGCGACCCGCGGATTTTTCCGACTGGAGATGGGTCTGATTCGCCTGACGAGGCATTCGGCTGACGGCCATGAAGTCACGCTTCATGTCGCTCGGCCCGGCGAAACCTTCGCCGAAGCCTCCCTGTTCGCCGAACGCTATCACTGCGATGCGGTGGCGGATCTGCCATCGACCGCTCTGCTCGTCGACAAAGCGCGGATGCTGGCTGCGCTCGCTTCTGATCCGGAGGTTGCACGGCGTTGGATCGCCCATTTGTCCAGGCAGGTGCAGACGCACCGAACCCAGCTTGCGCTCAGAGGTCTGAAGTCAGCCCATGAGCGGGTGCTCGCTTTTCTCCAATCCCAATGCACGGACGGATCGGCCGTCATCATCGATCGTCCCTGGAAAATTATCGCGACCGAAGTCGGCCTCACCCATGAAGCCTTCTATCGCGCCCTCGCTCGTTTGGAGCGCGAGGGACGGATCGTTCGGGGTCGAGATCGAGGGAAGGTGGAGCTCAGATAGGATCGGTCTCCACGAAGCTCATGAAGACGCGATCTTGCTCGCCACCAAAGGCAACGACGTCATAGCGCTCCGGGTTCGGCGAGGGCATGCCGGGCGAGCCAGCCGGCATGCCCGGCACCGCCAGGCCGCGGATCTTCGGGCGCTCGGCGAGAAGCTTTCGGATGGCCGGAGCGGGAACATGTCCCTCGATCGTGTAGCTGCCGATCAGCCCCGTATGGCAGGAGAGGAGGTGGTCGGGAACGCCGGCCATTTGCTTGACGGTATCGAGATCTGCCAGATCTTCGGCCGAGACCTCGAACCCGTTTGACTGCAAATGATCGACCCACGAGCTGCAGCAACCACAGGTCGGCGTCTTGTAGACCTTGATGGCGGTGTCGGCAGCGGCTGACAGGCCGCGAGGCGCCGTCGCCAAAAGGGCAGATCCAGCGACCAGCATCAGGCATTGGCGTCGATCGATGGCGGATGGTCGGATCATGAAGTTGTCTCCTGGTGGCTGTTGAAGGTTGGTCGTCTTGAGTCTCTGATCACATCATCTCCTCTGCTGGTGCTCGCCATCACGCCTGAGCCGGGCGCTACGCGACCTCGACGACGCCCATCATCCCGCTCCCCTGATGTTCGAGGATATGGCAATGGAACATCCATTGACCGGGATTGTCGGCGACGAAGGCGATCTCGATCGTCTCATCCACGCCGAGCAAGACCGTGTCGCGAAAGGGTTGCCCAGGCTCTTCCCGGCCATTTCGGCTGAGAACACGAAACGTGTGACCATGAAGGTGCATGGGATGCTCGAAGGCGGTGCGGTTGACCAGCTCGATGATGTGGCTGGAGCCAGCGGCAGCGTTTAGCAGCGGTGGTTCCGTATAGACATCGTCCGGCACGCCGCCATTGATCGCCCAGAGACGGCCTTGCCCCGCAAGCTCGCGCATGCCCATCATCCGGCCGCTCATCATCGCCCCGGCCATGCCGCTCATGGCGCCGCCTTCGAACACCAGGCGATGTCTTTCCGCGGCGTGCAGATCGGGCTCGGCAACCGGGTTGGGTCTCAGCGCTGCCGGCGCCGCATCATTTGGCTCGCGAAACGGCCCACTGCCGGCATAGACGAAGCGGATCAGCTCATAAGCGTAATTCGGCCCGTAGTGGTCATCGACCACCAGGCTTTCATCTCCAGGCTTGCCGCTCATGTCCACGATCAGGTCGGCACGCATGCCGGGGCCCAGGGCCAGGGAACGTTCGCCGAGCCGATGAGGTTCGACCGGATGGCCGTCGAGGGCGATGATCCATGGATCAAGATCGCGCAACTGGAGGCCAAACACGCGAGCGTTCGCGGCATTGATCAGCCGGAGCCTGATGCGCTCGCCGGACCGGACCGGCTCTTTCTCTTTAATTTCGCCATTGATGGTGACGCTGTTGCCGATCCGGCCGTTGTGGCTGGCGTCATGCATGTTGCCGAAGGGCGCGATGCTGGCATCCTGCTCGAGGCGCCAGTCATCCAGCACCCAGAGCAGCTCGCGGTCGGCCTCAGGCGGTTCTGTCTCCTCGACGATCAAGGCGCCATAGAGGCCGCGGCCGACCTGCTCGCTGCTGTTGATATGCGGGTGGTACCAGTAGGTTCCGGCGTCCGGGAGATCGAATTCATACTCGAAGGTCCGGCCGGGCTCGATCGGCGGCTGGCTGAGATAGGGGACCCCGTCCATACCGACCGGCACCCGCAGGCCGTGCCAGTGCACGGTGGTCGGTTCGGCGAGCTCGTTGGTGACGGCGATTTTCAGGCGTTCGCCCTGGCTTGCCCTGATCACCGGGCCGGGCACGCTACCGCTGAACGCCCAGACCTGGGTCTCGGGATAGTCTTTGCCTACCAGGGAGACGCGAGCGAGACCAGCCGTGAGGTCGACAGGCGGCGCCGCGAGCCCGGATCGCCCGCTTAGAGTCGATCCGGCCATCAGTGCCGAGGCCGCGGCGCTTACCTGCAGGAAGACACGCCGGGTCGGTCGAACCATAGACGATCGCACCATGTCGAAAAGAACCTTTCCCTTATTCCGAGCCTTCCGGCGTCAGCGTCATCAAATAGGCGGCGATGGCCTCGAGATCGTCGGGTCTCATATGGCTGGTACCATGCTCGACCACCTTAGCCATCGAACCGCCCATGACGTCACCGTCAGGCTTCATGCCCGTCTCAAGCGCAAAGGTGATATCTTCCTTCACCCAATCACCGATGCCCTCGTGCTCATGATAATGGATCGCCGGCACGGATTTGCCATCGGGACCCGTCTTCGTGCCCTCGAGATGCTGGTCCGTCTTTCTCGCACCGAGAAAATTGCGGGGGGTATGGCAGGCGACGCAGTGGCTGACACCTTTGACCAGATACTCGCCGCGAGCCACCACCGCGTCTTCCGGTCCCGCCTCGCTGCGATAGGACCCTGCGTCGAAATAGAGCCACTTCCAGCCAATCATGCCGAGTCGCACAAGGTCGACGGGAAACAAGTTGAGAGGAAAGATCATCTCGTGATCGGCGACGGCAGACGACACGGGCGGGATCGTGTCGAGATAGGCTTTGAGAGCGCGAATGTCGTCGTCAGCCATCAAGGTGTAGGAGGTGTAGGGGAAGGCGGGGAAATAGTGACGGCCATCGGGGCTCTTTCCTTCGCGCAGTGCGCGGATCAGATCCTCCTCCGACCATCCACCAATGCCCGTCGCCGGATCCGGCGTAATGTTCGAACTGTAAAAGGTCCCGAAAGGCGTCTCGAAGGCATATCCTCCAGCCAACTCGGCTCCGCCTTTGGCGGTGTGACAGGACGCGCAACCGGCGGCGCGATAGATGTAGGCGCCTTTGTCCAAGGGGCCGCCTTCGATATCCGCCGCGATGCCGGGATAAAGCGGACCGCTCTGGACAACCCGGTCCCAACGCTGGTCGATGACCCAGAAACCCAAAAGGATCAAAAGAACGGTCAGTCCGGCGATGGCAATCCGCCATCCGCGAGATTTTTTTGTGGACGCCCGTTCCTTGGTAGAGGCAAGCATGCTCATTGTTCGTCGCGCGCCTTGGCAACAAGCGCCTGGAGTTGATCCAACGATACGGCACCCGGCACCAGCTCATCACCTATAACGAACGCCGGCGTGCCATCGATGCCGAGCTCGCGGCTGAGCCGCATCGTCTCCTTGAGATGATCCTCGACCTCAGGTGTGTTCATGTCGGCTCTCAGCTGATCCAGATCCAGGCCCAACTCTTCAGCCGCAGTCATCACCGATGCCTCCGTAACCTCGCGCATGGCCATGACTTTACGGTGGAGTGGGAGATAGGCGTTCTGCTTCCTTGCAGCTAAGGCTGCACGCGCCGCCACTACCGATTCTGGACCAAGGATTGGCCATTCCTTGTAGACGACCTTGAGCCTATCATCGGCTTCGACGAGTTTGTCGACGTCATCGGCAACTTTTTTGCAATAGGGGCAGCGATAGTCGAAAAACTCGACCACGGCGACGTCGGCCGTCTCATCGCCGGCAAAGGGTGAATTGGCATCTTCGGCCAGTGCAAAATAGTTGGATGCTATGGCGTCTTTGACTTTGGCGNNAGATGATCCTCAATGATCTGTTGGATCGCTTCCTGTTCGCGATCATCGAAGACCGGCTCGTCCGAGCGAGCAGATTGCGGCGCCAGAAAAGCGAGGAGACCGCCGACCAAGAGAACGGTTGGGGGGCAAAGGTAAGAATTCTTCATGATCGAGGGCCTCCTCTATAAGGACGGGCAGACGGGATCAGCTCTGCTTGTCGTCTTTTGGTTTGCGGTATTTTTCGTGGCAGGTGCCGCAGGTCTTGCTGACCTTGGCGAACTGGATCTTTGCTGCCCGTTCCTCGGCACCGTTATTGGCGATCTCCACCAGCTTGCCGCCCTCGACGGCCAGAAGCTCGGCGCTTTCGACATAGCCGTCCCACTCCTGCCAGATGATCGGCAAGGCTTCGCTCGGATGATCGTTGCTGTTCTCGGGCGTCAGCTCTGGAATGTTCCTCGCGTGTTCGGCGAGGTAGGCGGCCTTCTCAGCGATGACGGTCGGGTCGTAGTCGGCCTGACCCTTGAACATCGCACCCATGGTCTTCAGGGCATCACCCATGCCCTTCATTATCTCCATGCGTTCTTTCATCACCCCCTTAGCGCCGCTGTGGGCATAGACCAGCGACGTGGTGCCGCCCACGGCCACAGCCAGGGACAGGCCGAGGGCCATAAACTTCGGTGAAACACTTTTCATAGCTTGCTCCATTTCATTGTTGTTGAAGACTTCGTTGCTCTTGGACTTCGCGGGCTCTGGGTGACCAGCGCGATTTGATGAAAGCCAGGACGGCCCAGATTTCTTCATCGGAAAGGCTCTCGGCAAAGCCTGGCATGGCGCTTTTGAAGGGTGCTGGCACGACGGCAGCGCCGCCGAGCTTGGTGTAGTCGAAGAGCTGCTGATCCGGGTGATGCCAGGTATGCCCGCTGTCGTCGTGCGGCGGCGCCGGCATGGTTCCGTCGGGCAGGCGGCTTTGCCAATTGGGCTGACCTTCAAGAGCGGCGCCATGGCATGCGGCGCAATTCTCCTGGTAAACCGTCTCACCCAGCGCGACCTGTGCGGCGCTATCCGGATCGGCCCTCGGCTGGTCGCTGATCGCCTGACGCCACGCCGGCCAGACAGCGGCAGCCAGCACGCCGAGGCCGATGGCAACAACCACCAGCCAACGGCCCAGGCTCGAAGAACGATATGACGTGTTCTCATCAACGCTCATGACGACCAGCCATTGATCAATGGGGTTTTCGGCAAGCGTATCTGCTGTTTATTGCTGTTTTTGCATGGGCGCTGATTTATGGCTCTTCCACCTGCTGGAAGGTCAACGGACGAGCGTCCGGCCCCTCCACGCAGGCGTTCTTGACCTTCCAGCAGGTGTATCCTGTCTCTGTTATCCAGAGAGGAGGTGGCGCTATGGCAGCTCGAACCAGGAAACACTCGACGAGGCTTTGGGTATTGACGGTGGCGCTGCTGCTGGTTGCCGGTTTTTGGTGGCTGGGTCCAAACCGGTCGGGTGGCGGCCCCGTCGACGTGACGCTGCCCGAGCTTTCGCGGCCTGCCCAAGCTGGGCAGAAAGCCTTTGCGGAGCATTGCGCGGCCTGTCATGGCGACACCGCCGGTGGCACCGACCAGGGGCCGCCTTTGGTGCACAAGATCTACGAGCCGAACCACCACGCCGATGCCGCGTTCGTGCTGGCAGCCAAGCGAGGTGTC
>JBOEHJ010000144.1:0-36604 GCA_050633905.1 Geminicoccales bacterium | reverse complement strand
CCCTGTACGCCCTCGACATACCAATCCATCTTCAGGAGATCGCCGTCGCCGATGTTTTCACCCTCAGCGACCACCTGCTCGCCCGCCTGATTGTTGATCGGCCCTGCGAAGGGATGGAGCGAGCCGTCGACGATGCCCGCTTCGAGCGCATCGGCCGCGGCCGCAACATCGGCCGGCACAGCTTCGCCATAATCGGCCATTTCGACCATGCCGTCTTTGATGCCAAGCCAGACATCCGAGCTTTCCCATGTGCCGTCGATCGCCGCTTTGGTGCGCTCGACATAGTAGGCATCCCAATTGTCGATGATCGAGGTCAGCTGCGCTTTGGGGGCGAAGCCCGCCATGTCGGAAGCTTGACCGAAAGCATAAGCGCCGCGCTCTTCGGCGACCTGCAACGGTGCAGGGCTGTCGGTGTGCTGGGTGATGATATCCGCGCCCTGGTCGATCAGCGTCTTGGCGGCGTCCGCTTCCTTGCCTGGATCGTACCAGGTGTTGACCCAGACCACCTTGACCTCGGCGTCGGGATTGACCTTGCGCATGGCGAGCGTGAAGGCGTTGATGCCGCGGATGACTTCGGGGATCGGGAAGGAGGCGATATAGCCGATGACGTTGCTCTCGGTCATATGCCCGGCGATCGTGCCGATAATTGAGCGCCCCTCATAGAAGCGGGCGGCGTAAGTGCTGACATTGTCGGCTTGCTTGTAGCCGGTGGCGTGCTCNNTTCACGTCGGGGAACTGCTTGGCGACCTTCACCGTCGGGTTCATGAAGCCGAAGGAGGTTGTGAAGATCAGATCGTGACCGTCGGCGGCGAGCTGGCGGATGACGCGCTCGGCATCCGGCCCTTCGCTCACGCTTTCGACGAAGCTGGTTTCGACCTTGTCGCCGAATTCGGCCTCGATCGCCTGGCGGCCGATATCGTGGCGATAGGTCCAGCCATGATCACCGACCGGGCCGACATAGACGAAGCCAACCTTGATCGGATCTTCCTGGGCGGCTGCGCTGGCAGCGGCCAGGATGCTGACCGCCGCGGCGGCAAGCGTGGTGCGTAGAAGATGGCTTATGGACATCAACGAAACTCCCTTGTTTTGATATGTCTTTTCGTGGGCTGACGACATGCAAAAAGTCTACCAAGTCCTGGTGGGACCTAAGCTGTAGGATGGAATGGTTTGCCAAGGCAAGCCGGTGCCTGCAGACGTTGGCGCATTCCGCCGCTGGACATGATGGTCAGCACCAGGATTGTGGCGATATACGGCAGCATGGAGAGGAACTGCGAGGGGATGTCGATCAGCGAGCCTCCTTGGGCATGAAGCTGCAGGATGGTGACGCCGCCGAAGAGATAGGCGCCGATCAGAACACGCAGCGGCCGCCAGGCGGCGAAGACCACGAGCGCAAGAGCGATCCAGCCACGCCCGGCGGTCATCTGTTCGATCCACATCGGTGTATAGGCAAGGGAGAGATAAGCGCCGCCAAGGCCGGCCATCATGCCGCCGAACATCACAGCAAGATAGCGGACTTTGATGACGGAATAGCCAATCGTATGGGCGGAATCATGAGATTCACCGACCGCGCGTAGCACCAGGCCAGCCCGGCTCCTGTTCAAGAACCAGGCGATGCCGGCCACCATGGCAACCGAGAAATAGACCAGCGCATCATGGGAAAACAGGATTGGCCCGACGATTGGTAGATCAGACAGGACGGGAAGTTGAAGCTCAGGCAGACGCTTGAGCGGTGTTCCCACATAGGGGGCGCCGAGCAATGCGCTCAGACCAATGCCGAAAATGGTGAGAGCAAGGCCGGTGGCTACCTGATTGGCCAGGAGCGAGAGCGTCATCACGCCGAAAAGGAAGGCCATGGCGGCGCCCGCGAGTGCTGCTGCGATGATCGCGAGCGTGGCGCTTTCCGTGCCAACCGCCGTGGCGAAAGCGGCGACGGCACCCACTAGCATCATGCCTTCGACGCCAAGGTTGAGCACGCCCGCTTTCTCGACCACGAGCTCGCCAAGGGCCGCTAGCAGGAGAGGCGTTGCCGCACCGATCACCGTGATCAGGACAAGAACGAAGGGCTCGATCGACATCTCAAACGCCCTCCTTACTCGTCACGGTACCGCCCGTGCTTGTCCAGGCCAAGCGGTAGCGGATGAGCACATCCGAGGCGAGCACGAAGAACAGCAGCATACCCTGGAAAACGCCGGTTGCGGCTGTTGGCAGACCGACGGCGATTTGCGCATTTTCGCCGCCGAGATAGGAGAGCGCCATTAAGAGCCCGGCGAAGAGCACGCCGAGTGGATGAAGCCTGCCCAGAAACGCGACGATGATCGCCGTGAAGCCGTAGCCTGGGGAGATCGTCGGGATCAGCTGCCCGATGGGACCCGCCACCTCACCGAGGCCAGCAAGACCAGCCAGTCCGCCGCTCAACAACATGGAAAACCAGATCATGCGCTTGCCGCTGAAGCCCGCAAAGCCCGCCGCGCGGGGCGCCTGGCCAACCACCTTGATCTGAAAGCCGATGAGCGTGCGCGCTAGCATGAACCAAGCTCCCAAAACAGCCGCCAGCGCCAGTAAGGCCCCGAGGTGCAATCTCGTGCCTTCAAGGATGAGGGGCATGATGCCGGCATCGGGAAACAGTCGGGATTCGGGGAAATTAAAACCATCGGGATCGCGCCAGGGACCATGCACAAGAGCGCTCAGGAGCAAGGTTGCAACATAGGTCAGCATTAGGCTGGTCAGGATTTCATTGACGTTAAACCGCGTCTTCAGCAAGGCCGGAATGCCTGCCCAGAGCGCCCCGCCGATCGCACCGAGCACCAGCATCATCGGCAGCAGCAGCATGCTGTCGCTGTCATGGAACCAGATCGCGAGGCCGCCGCCGAAAATGGCGCCAAGCGTCAATTGTCCCTCAGCGCCGATATTCCAGACACCGGCGCGAAACCCGATCGATAACCCGACGCCGATCAGCACCAGCGGTGTTGCTTTCACCATCAATTCGGCCAGCCCGTAGCGGGTCGAGATTGGCGCGATGAAGAAATGGTAGAGGGTTTCAAACGGGTCGTAGCCCATCAGCGCAAAGAGCACGAAGCCGGCCAGAACCGTCAAGGCGACCGCGATCAACGGGGTAACATAGGCCCAACGTCTGGCGGGTTCATCGCGGGGTATCAGCCTGATCATGTGAGCCCCATCGGGCCGGACTTAAGATCCCCGCTTTCGTGAAGGCCGCCCATGAGCAGGCCTATCTGCTCGGCGCCGACCTCGGCTGTCGGGTAGCTCTCGGACAATCGGCCCAGATGGAGGACCGTCAGGCGATCGCTGATCGCAAACAGCTCATCCAGATCCTGCGACACCACCAAGACGGCCGTCCCGTCCTCGGCAAGATCGAACAGCGCCTGATGGATAACGGACGCGGCACCCGCATCCACGCCCCAGGTCGGCTGGGCGGCAATCAGGATCGTCGGGCGTTGCTCGATCTCACGCCCAATGATGAACTTTTGCAGATTGCCGCCGGAAAGAGAGCGCGCCGCTGCCTCTGCTCCGGATGTCCGTACATCGAACCGATCGATCACGGCTTGGGCAAAGTTTGTTGTCGCCTGCTCCCTAATCACGCCGGTTGCCGTCAGCAACGTCATCTGGCCAAAGGCGCTGAGGAAGCCGTTCTCGGCAAGGGACATCTCCGGCACCGTCCCATGGCCCAGACGCTCCTCTGGCACAAAGCCAAGGCCAAGAGCGCGGCGGGCCTGTGGTGACATGTTGCCAACCGGCCGGCCATCGATCCTGATCGTGGCCGCGTCGTTGACCAAAGCTTCGCCGGAAAGCGCTTCGAGAAGCTCGATCTGTCCGTTGCCCGCAACGCCGGCGATGCCTACGATCTCGCCAGCCTGCACCTCGATGTTCACGCCATCAAGGTCAACGCCAAACGGTTCCGGCGACATGAGCGACAGATTGCTGACCTGCAAACGGACCTCGCCGCCTGCATGTCCCTCGCGCGGGCTCGGCGGTTTGAGATCGGTGCCGATCATCATGGCGGCCAGGCTGGATGCCGTCTCCACCCTCGGATCGCAGGCAGCGACGACCTTGCCTTGACGCAGCACGGTGGCGCGCTGGCAAAGGGCTCTGATTTCGTCCAGCTTGTGGCTGATATAGAGAATAGAACAGCCCTCTTTCGCGAGGCGGCGAAGGGTCTTGAAAAGCTGGTCGACCTCTTGCGGAGTTAGCACCGAGGTCGGCTCGTCCATGATCAGGAGTTTGGGGTCCTGCAGCAGGCAGCGTACGATTTCGATGCGCTGCCGCTCGCCAACGGAGAGTTCATGCACATAACGGGTCGGATCGAGCGGCAGGCCATAGGTCTTGGAGATCGCTTTGATCCGATCGGCCAAGGCGGTCATGTCCCGCTCACCCGGCATGCCGAGGGCGATGTTTTCCAGAACCGTCAGGGCTTCGAACAGCGAAAAATGCTGAAAGACCATGCCGATCCCGAGCTTTCGGGCCGCGTTCGGATCCTTGACCGAACAGGCTTTGCCTTCCCAGTTCATACTTCCCTGATCGGGTTTGAGAATGCCGTAGATGATCTTCACCAAGGTGCTCTTGCCGGCTCCATTTTCGCCTAGCAGCGCATGAATCTCACCCGGCATCACGTCCAGATCGACGGCATCATTGGCCAGGCAACCGGGAAAACGCTTGGTGATCCCTTTCAGTGCAAGGCGAGGTATCTCACTGGCCGTCATATCATCGAACGCTAGGCATGAGCGAACCCGTCTATTCTAAGCGATGGCCAAGGCAACCATCATTGATATTTCCGTCATGTTAGAAACATCATGCCGTCGATGTTGAACACTGTCACCTCCCCTCATGAACGCGAAGGGAGGCGCTCTCTGGCATTTAAGGGGCAAGTCGACTAAAAGCGCTGATATCGCATCTTGCTGGGCAGAATAGACGAGTTTGCCGACATGTGGGGAGCTTCGATCTGATGAACATCGCGGGCCAAGGACGATCGTCGCCGATGACGGGATGGAACCAGCAGGATCCTGCCATGGCCGCTGGTCTCCTGCCGGTTCAAGATCTGAAAACAATGATCGAACAGACCGGAGAAATCCGAGCCAAGGCGCCGATCGAAGCCTGCCAGTTGCAGCCCGCCTCCCTCGATCTCCGCCTGGGCAAGCGGGCGTTCCGCGTGAGGGCAAGCTTTCTGCCCGGAAGCCAAGCGACCGTCGAGGAAAAAATCGATCAACTCGCGATGCATGCCTTTGAGCTCGGCGATCAGGGGGCCGTTCTTGAAAAAGGCTGCGTCTATATTGTCGAGCTGATGGAAAGTCTGGCGCTGGACGAACGAACGGCGGCCCTTGCCAACCCGAAGAGTTCCATTGGCCGCATTGATGTCTTCACCAGGCTGATCACCGATTACGGGGTCGAGTTTGACCGCGTGCGGCCCCACTATCGAGGCCCACTCTATGCGGAGATTTCTCCGCGCACCTTCAGCATTCTCGCAAGGCAAGGCGATCGCCTGAGCCAGTTGCGGGTCAAGCGTTATGTTTCGACCGACGGCGATGACGAGGCTCTCGCCGGACCCAAGACCGGGAACCGACAAGACGGCGTTCCGGTTACCGTCGATCTCGCGGGGATCGATGGCAGTGGCGTCATTGGCTACCGCGCAAGGAAACATGCAGGGCTGATCGATCTTCGAAACCTTGCCCATTACGATGTGCGGGAATTTTGGCATACGGTGCGGGCGAGGGACGATAAGACACTCGTTTTGGATCCCGATGAATTCTACATCCTGGCCTCCAAGGAGGCGGTGCGTATTCCACCCGACCAAGCAGCCGAGATGCTCGCTTACGACACATCGATCGGCGAATTCAGGGTCCATTATGCGGGCTTCTTCGATCCAGGTTTCGGTCATGCGGAAGCCGATGCCGAGGGTACCAGGGCGGTGTTGGAAGTACGTTCCCACGAGGTGCCGTTCGTTCTCGAAGACGGACAGCGCGTTGGCCAGCTCATCTATGAGCACCTGATCGAGCGGCCGGACCAGCTCTATGGGATGGAGATCGGCTCCAACTACCAGCGACAAGGCCTTCGGCTGTCAAAGCATTTCTCCGTGGATTGATGATCGGCATCTCTGGCCTTCGAGGCCTCTGTTCACGTTAAAATTCGGCGATTAAGCTTCTCTTTCCAGCCGAAATGACGGGAGGCCTCGATGATTGATGTAACCGAGCCTGAAAAAAAGCGTGTCACCGTTCACGGAAAGTCGATGGCCTATGTCGAGAGCGGGCAGGGTGATCCCATTCTGTTTCTCCATGGCAACCCGACATCGTCCTATCTCTGGCGGAATATCATGCCGCATCTTGCCGCCCATGGACGTTGCATCGCGCCGGATCTGATTGGGATGGGGGATAGCGATAAGCTGGAAAATGTCGGCGTTGATAGCTATCGCTTCGTCGAGCATCGGTATTATCTGGATGGATTGTTTGAGGCACTTAATGTCACCGACCGGGTCACCTTCGTCATTCATGACTGGGGTTCGGCCCTTGGTTTCGATTGGGCCAATCGTCATCGCGCCGCCGTGAAGGGGATCGCTTATATGGAGGCGATCGTTCGCCCGATGAGCTGGAGTGAATGGCCGGATGCCATACAGAAACTCTTCAAGGGTTTTCGTGCCGAAACCGGCGAGCAGATGATTCTGGACAAGAATGTTTTTGTTGAGCGTGTCTTGCCCGGCTCCGTGCTGCGCGGCTTAAGCGAGGCTGAGATGGCCGTCTACCGACGTCCTTTCGAGACACCGGGCGAAGATCGCCGACCGACATTGACCTGGCCTCGCCAGATTCCCTTAGGTGACGAGCCGGCCGATGTCGTGGCGATCGTTCAACGCTATGCTGAGTGGCTGCAAACCAGCGCTGATTTGCCCAAGCTCTTTATCAATGCGGAGCCCGGCGCGATTTTAACGGGTGCCCAGCGTGACTTCTGCCGAACCTGGCTCAATCAGACGGAGGTCACCGTTGCCGGCAGCCATTTCGTTCAGGAAGACAGCCCGGATGAGATCGGCAGAGCCTTGATAGAATGGTATCAGCGATTGGCATAGCGATGCCGATCCGACGATGCCGATCACGCAGTTGACGGTTCCAAAAAATCAGCTTTCGACGTCATTGATCATCTGTTCGAGCCGCGCCACGTCATGGACGATCAGATTGCGGCCGCGTCTTTCGATGATGCCGTCAGCGGCCAGCCTGCTGAACTCACGGGAGACGGCTTCGCGGTGCGTGCTCACCTGATTGGCGATATCCGCATGGGTCGGTGCAGGGTAGATATTGGCGATATTCGGGCCGGTCATATGCGCTTTCGCCAGGCGCAGCAACTCGGCCTGGATGCGATTGCTGACGCCAAGCGTGGTGAACTCATAGATGCGATCGGAAAGAGCACGGATCAACATGGTCAGGCGTTGCAACAATCGAAGATTGACCGCGGGATACTTGATCAAAATGCGATGAAATTCGGCACTCGATATACGCACCAGCTCGACGGTCGACAAGCTTACCGCGGAGGCTGAACGGCTGCTGCTGTCGATGGCTGCAAGATCACCAAACATCTCACCGGCTGCGAGATGACGAAAACCGATTTCCTTACCACCGTGAGAGAGTATCGAGATGCCCACTCTGCCGGATTTGATGAAGTAGACATCGGTTGTTGTGTCCTGATAGCAGACGATTTCCTGACCTCTCAGGTAATCTGCTCGCCGGCAAAAACATGCTACTTCCGCCAGTTCTTGTTTGTTCAGATCTTGAAACAAGTCGACTGCCGACAACGTAGCGGCGATATCCTCCATCTCCACGTCCCCCAAACGAATGGCGATGTTGCGCATGCCCCTAACATGCGGTCATCGATCCCTCACGCTTTCTATGATTATCTGTTGGCAATGGCGTGACTTGCAACAGCGCCGTCGATGATTTTCACGTAAATGCGACGCAGGCGAAGAAGACACGTCACCTCTAGAGATCGAAAAACACGGTCTCATCCGGGCCCTGCATGTGGATATCGAACCGATAGACCGTGCCGGCAGCTTGCGGCTGGCGCCTTGCGATCAATGTGTGGCGCCTCGCGTTTGGGACCGACGCCAACACCGGGTCGGCCGCATTCGACTCAACTTCATCCTCGAAATAAACGCGGGTAAACAGATGCACCAGGAGGCCGCGCATCATGACGATCATGTTCATATGTGGAGCTTGGCCATCGCCGAGAGCGCCCGGTTTGACCGTATCGAAGACAAACTGCTGCCGTGCATCAGCCCCGCTTCCCGATCGGCCAAAGCCCTTGAAGTCCGGATCGAGGCGGTTGTCCTGCCGATCATCGGCCGGGTGGTTGTAGCGACCATGTGCATTGGCTTGCCAGATCTCGATCATGGCATCGTCGATCGGTTTGCCCTCACCATCGAAGACCTGTCCGATAAGCCTGATCCGCTCCCCTTCCGTTCCCTCATGCGCGAGGTCGGGCGTCGCGATACAGCGATGGTCATAGCCATATTGAGCGGCCGACAGGCCGTAGGCAAAATAGGGACCGATGGTCTGGGATGGACTTTGTCGCTGTTTTGGACCCGACATCTCAGCCCTCCATTGGCGTAGCATCGCGACCGCGCAGCACGATGTCGAAAACATAGGCTTGCGCCCATTCTGGCTCGGTCCGATCGAGTGAAAATTTGGCGATCAGGAGATCTCTTGCCACCTCCGGCGTGGCGTTGAAGATCGGATCAAAGGGAAAGGTCGGGTCGCCCTCGAAGTACATTTGCGTAACCAGCCGCGTCGCAATGCTGGGGCCGAAGAGAGAAAAATGGATATGTGCTGGACGCCAGGCATTATGATGATTGCCCCAGGGATAGGCGCCTGGCTTCAGCGTGACGAAACGATAATGCCCGTGATCGTTGGTGACGGTGCGCCCGGCGCCGAAGAAATTCGGATCAAGCGGTGCATCATGGATCTCTGCTCTATGAATATAGCGCCCCGCCGCATTGGCCTGCCAGATTTCGATCAACGTACCTGGAACTGCTCGCCCGTCTTCGTCCAGGACACGCCCTTCAACGACAATTCGCTCGCCAATCGGCTCGCCATTCCTAACGGCATTCCTGGTGAGATCGGCATCGATGGGATCGATCGCGTCATGCCCGTAGATTGGCCCGGTGATTTCGGAGAGAGAAGTCGGGATAGGGATGAGAGATTTGGTCGGTCCGCGCAGTCCAGTGGATTTATACGCCGGGTGGATCAGTGGCGGTTGTGATGACCAGTCCCGAGGTTTGTAACCTTGACCTGTCAAGGAAGCCTCCTGATATGCCAAATCCGCTCCGTCGGCGAGCGCTCAACGATTTGTTGGTCTCATCAATTCTATCGAGAGGGCGTCGTTAGAGCCAGTTCTTCCCAAGACACATCTTGTGATGCGGTCATTCCGCAGGCTCTGCTTGGGGTTGCGTTGCGATGGGGGCAGCGAATTGAGGTTGCTGATCCCAGGGAAACAGGATCCAGGTGTCCTGGCTGACCGTGGTGATGAAGCTGTCGACGATCTCCCGGCCGGCCGGCTTGGCATAGACCGTCGCGAAATGAGCTTTTGGCAGCATGTCGCGGACGATCCGTCCAGTTCGTCCGGTATCCACGAGATCGTCAACGATTAGCCAGCCATCGCCATCGCCGTTCACGCTCTTCAGGATTTCCGGCGTGCGCTGTACCTGATCATCGTAGCTTGAAATGCAGATCGTATCGATCAGCCTGACTTCGAGCTCTCGCGCGATAATCTGAGCCGGGACCAGCCCGCCGCGCGCGATCGCGACGATACCTTGCCAAGGTCCTTTATTCGCAAGTCGCCATGAAAGCGCTCTAGCATCACGATGCATTTCTTCCCATGAAACCGGAAAATAGCGGCGTGGGTCATCGCTCATGGGGCAGCTCTCTTCGTCGATCAAACAAGCGCCGATAAGGCCTCGCTGCCGGCTTCTTTGTCAAGATCACATCGTCTTCGAGCCGCGCTGATTTGCTGTACATCACGAGCAAACATCCCTAGGCTTCCGGTTGGTCGAGCCTTACGCTCGGTATGTGAAACATTGCCTTCAAGGGCTGGAAGCCAGGATGCTCAAACGACATAGCTCTGCCTCTTCGGGAAATAAGGGATCCGAGCGGCTTAGCGAAGACCAGGTCTACGAGTTGTCCGAGATGTTCCGGCTGATGAGTGATCCGAGCCGCCTTAGAATTGTCCTGAGCTGCTTGGCAGAGAAGGTCTCGGTCGGCGATATGGCACAACGATTGAAGCTCTCGCCTTCACTGGTGAGCCATCATTTGCGCCTACTTCGCGCCGCCCGTTTGTTGCAGGCCGAACGCCAGGGACGCCAGGTTTTTTATCAAGTGACCGACGAACATGTGCTTCGGATGCTGGGTGATATGGTTGACCATGTTGCCGAGGAGCATGATTTTGAAGCTCCTTAAGTCCTGAATTAAAGACGGAATTTGCCATGATGGATGATGAAAAAGAGATGCCCCGGTCGAAGGTGGGGCCGCAGGATCTAAGTGGCTGGTCGGTTGCCGAACTCGAGGCCTACATTGCTCGTCTTGAGCTCGAGATGGCGCGGGCGCGTGCCGAGATCGAGGCCAAGGATTCAATCCGACATGCCGCCGAAGCCTTGTTCAAGAAAAAGAGCTGAAGAGCGGACAAGGAATTCATGCGTTTTTGTCCTGAATGCGGCGGCAAGGTGGCGATCACCCGCCCTGAAGGCGATACTGCTGATCGGCATGTCTGCACGATCTGCGAGACCATCCACTATATCAATCCCAAGGTCATCGTTGGCGCCGTTTGTCATTGGGACGACAAGGTCCTGCTCTGCCGGCGCGCGATCGAGCCTAGGACAGGGTATTGGACGGTTCCCGCAGGCTTTATGGAGATCGGTGAAAGTACCGAGGAAGGAGCGGTTCGCGAAACCTGGGAAGAGGCCACGGCGCGCATCGAGATCCAGGGCCTGCTCGGCATGTACAACATTGTCCGCTTGAGCCAGGTGCAGATCTTTTATACCGCCAGGCTTTTGTCGCCGGATTTTGCTGCGGGTATCGAAACCCTGGAACTCGATCTTTTCTCATGGGATGATATCCCCTGGGACGATCTCGCTTTTCCAACGGTGCACTGGATTCTCCAAAAGGCCTTGGCGACCCGCGGACAGGTGGGTGGTGTCGTTCCCGACACAAGATAATGGCCCGACCAGAGCGGAGAACGACCGTCATTATCTGACATATCGACAAGAATTCTCTTGACTTTTATGGTTAAATAGGTATTTTTTCTTATTCTTGCTAGAGCATTTTTCGACCCCATGAGGCCGGAACCACGCTCACCTATTGATGCTTCCTCCTGGTTTTCCTTCTCCGTCAATACCTCCTTCCCGACAGTCAATGGAGCGATCATCCATGACTGAAATAATCCATCGGCCGTTCGACCGGCTACTTGGCGATCGAAGCGAAGGCTACGAATGCTTGAGGGTCATGTCCGGCCTTAACTGGGCCATTATCCTTGCCATGTTCTTCTCGGGGCCTGGGCATCGGGGCTCCTGAGCAGAGGATGGCGCGTTGATCGAGAGCGGCGCAAACTTCTGAGCGAACATGGTCTCGTGGTGGCCATCTTGTTGGACATGCTGACCTGGCTGCGCAATCCGGCGGCCCCTACCGCGATCCCCAGTCTCGTGACGGCCGTTGCCGCCTTTCTTCGGGTTCAGCATAAGGCTGCCGAGGAGGTCGCCGCGGAACCTCTACCATCACCGCCGGAAACGCCGCCTTTGGAGGCTTATGAAACCCTTTTCGACGTTGAAGATCGGATCAGGGAAGAATCGCTGCTAAAACGGCAAAACCTTCAGGAAGGAGCGGAGATCATCGATCAGGATCTCGTGGCCTACCAACATGCTCATGCCGTTTTGAAGGGCGCGATCGTGGGTTGCTCGGTCGCGACCTGCCCAGCTCATGTGTCGCTCTTGAGAGAAGTCTAAGTTTTCTTGACGATCAGATGAAACCAGTCCGGCCGATCTATCCTCCATTATCAGAATCTCATTTTGGACGGTGGCTTTTAAGTCCTGTGGATTGAATTTAGACTATGGGAACTGTCGAGGTCTTTCCTTGCCACAATGACGCTCTTTGTTTCCCCCTATTATTGGACACCGTCTATGACGACGACATCGGCCCCGTCATTATCGCCGGCTTGGCAAACCCCGCTCCTGGTGATCGTTGCGGGTTGCATGATCTCGACGGTTGGTTTCGGCTTGCGTTCCGTTTTTGGTCTGTTTTTGGACCCGATGACGATCGATCAGGGCTGGAGCCGCGAGACCTTTGCGCTGGCACTTGCCATACAAAATCTGCTCTGGGGAGCAGGTGTGCCGGTTGCCGGCGCCCTTGCTGACCGCTTTGGGCCATCCCGCGTTCTTGCGCTGGGTGCTGTCGTCTACGGCGCAGGTGTCTGGGGCATGGCCGAGGCCGATAGCGGCCTTACCCTTCATCTCTTCGCCGGAATTGTCACCGGGCTTGGCGTTGCGTTCACGGCTTTTTCCATCGCCATGGCGTCGATGGCGCGGGTCGTTGGGCCAAGCAGGCGCTCGCTTGCCCTTGGTCTCGGCACGGCGGCCGGCTCCTTGGGCCAGGTACTGTTCTCGCCGATTGCTCAGAGCTGGATCAGCGCCTATGGCTGGCAGTTCGCTCTCCTGCTGCTGGCCTCGACCGCACTCGTGATCATCCCGCTGGCATTCCTTTTACCGAGTGACCAATCGGTCAAAGGAGAAGGGGGCAGCGACCAGACCATGGGCAGCGCATTGCGTGAGGCGATCGGTCACCGGGGCTATGTTCTGCTCACCATCGGCTTCTTCGTTTGCGGCTTTCATGTCGCCTTCATTACCGTTCATTTTCCGGCCTATGTGAAAGATCTCGGGCTTTCGGCGGAAACCGGCGCCTATGCGATCGCGCTCATCGGGCTCTTCAATATTGCGGGATCTTTTCTCTCGGGCGTTTACGGCCAGGGACGCAGCAAGAAAGCCGGTTTGAGTGCGATTTACTTCATCCGCGCCTTGGTGATCGCTGGCCTCCTGATGGCGCCCAAAACCGATCTCACCATTTACCTTTTTGCCTCCGCGATGGGCATTCTCTGGCTCTCCACGGTGCCACTGACAACGGGCATCGTGGCCCAGGTCTTTGGCATCCGCTATATGGCCACCCTCTTTGGCATCGTGTTCTTTAGCCATCAGCTCGGCAGCTTTGCTGGTGTCTGGCTGGGCGGTTTTCTTTATGACCGTATTGGCAGTTATGATCCGGTCTGGTGGGCGGGGATCGCGCTTGGCCTTGCGGCGGCGCTCATTCATTTACCCATCAATGAGCGACCACTTCCGAGGTTGGAAGACAGGCTTGCTTGATCTCTTGGTGATCACATCACGCCAATCATGAGGCATCCTGGGTAGGGGGCTAGATCGGGGCGTGGCCTCTCAAAGCGCGTAACGCCAGCGGCAATATTGGTTTTCGGAACCGCGGCGCTTCTGGTCCGGCACTGGCCTTCTGGCTCCTTCTTCCAAAGAAGTTGGTTTTATATAAGGTGGACATTCCGCCAGTTAGGTTGTGTTCAGCTTCGGTAGGTTACAAAGAACATCGAGAACAAGGAAATTTGGAGGATTATGATGGCCGACCGAGGTGCTCTTCTCGCCGGGGCGGTGGTATTCCTGGCATCAGCTGCTCTTTGGCCGACAGCCAGCTTTGCCGACGGTCCCTTTCTCTCGATGCTGGTTGGCGGCGTCAGCACCGAGGATGTTGAGGCAGGTAGCACCGATGTCGAGTTCGATACCGGTTTCGCCTTTGCTGGACAGTTCGGCTACCAATTTGATGCTTTTCGGCTCGCTGGCGAATTTGGTTACCAGCTCTTTGATGGCGAGAGTGATGCGGATGTCAGCTCAGAGCTCGACGTTACACGCTTTACCCTGAATGGCTACCTCGACTTGCCCCTCGCGCCTAATATCGGTCCCTATATCGGCGGCGGTATCGGTGTCGCCAATGTCAGGACAGGCGATGATCTGAGTGATGACTTCGAAGACGAAGATACCGCCTTCACCTGGCATGGCGAGGCCGGTCTGAATATTGGCCTCAATCCTCGACTGTCTCTGGCACCCACCTATCGTTATCAATGGACTGATACCAATATCGGCGGTCAGAGCGAGGCGCTGAAATCTCATATCTTCGGTGTTTCTCTCCGCTATCAATTCTACTCGGGACGTCGATCCCATACCCACAGTGAGCCCCATTACGATTCCCGTGGAGATCGTTATGACAGCGGCTATACAAGCTATGGTTCAGATGGTCGTTATGATGATTTCGACCATTATGATCGCGGTCGTCACCGCCATGATCACGATCGCCGCAAAAGACGGAAAACCCCAGAAGAGATAGAGCGCAACAAATGTGGTTGGGAGGGCCCTGGCTGCGACGATGAGGAAACGGGAAGCTAGAACATTTCCCCAACCAACTTATTTAGACGTCATGCGATCAGACGGGTTCTCGAGCCTAAAACAAGCAAAGGCAAGTCAACGCCCGGGCCGCGCCCGGAGGTCGCGTTCGATCGTTTGAACCACATCAGGCAGTGCTGCCTCGACGTTGATCGAGAGAGAGGTTTCATCCGTCTCGGGCAGTTCCAACGTCTCCAACTGACTGTCCAGAAGAGATGATGGCATGTAGCGGTGGCTGCGTTCCAGCAAGCGTTCCAGCAAAAGATCGCGTTCGCCATGCAGCAGGACAAAAAGAACATCGCCTCCGATCGCGTTACGGAGGCAGTCACGATAGCTCCGCTTCAGCGCCGAACATGTAGCGATGACGGGATCCGTCTTCTCAGCCTCGACGGCGATGGCCATCCCAAGATCGTCTAGCCAAGGCCATCGGTCCTCATCGTTGAGGGGATTGCCGGCGCGCATTTTGGCAACGTTCTCAGGCGGATGAAAACTGTCGCCTTCGAGAAAGGAACAGCCAAGACGCTCGGCCAACGCTTCACCGACGGTCGTCTTGCCCGTGCCGCAAACACCCATGATGATGATGGCTTGTCCCATATCCCCAGCCCCACTTTTCCTACTCAATACCCCTTCCGACCCCGTCAAACCAGGCCGCAAGCCCTCGACCTCGGCTCCAGCAGTGTGAAAGTCAATGCGAGGCCACGCCTCAGCCTTTGACGGCGCCTGCGGTCATGCCGGCGATGATTTGTTTGGACGCGATGAAGGTGAAGATGATCGGTGGGATGGCGAGCAGCATGCCGGTCGCCATGATCACCCCCCAGTCGATCCCATGCTCGGTCAGTGAATTGACGATGGTGACCGGGACGGTGCGCGTACCGCGATCCAAGAGCGCATTCGCTAAGAGAAACTCGTTCCAGGCGATGCGAAAAGTGAAGATCGAGGCGGCAGCAAGGCCCGGCTGGATGATCGGCAGAACCACCAGGAAAAACACCTGGAACGGGTTAGCGCCATCCATCCTTGCGGCTTCTTCGAGCTGGATCGGAACCTGTACGATGAAGCTCTGTAGGATCCAGATGACAAAGGGCAGGTTCATCGCGACATAGACCAGAATGATGCCGGCATAGGTGCCATCAAGGCCGTATTGGAATGTCCAGATTCCGAAGGTCGGCACCAGCAGCACGGCCGGCGGCACCATGCGCATCATCAACGTGGTCAGGGAGACAGCCCCCCTACCCATGAAGCGAAAGCGCACCAGCGCATAAGCGGCCATGCAGCCCAAAAGCAGCGTAAGCGCGGTCGAGATCAGGGCGATCGAGATCGAATTGCCAAGGGCGCGCGAAAAGGTCTTGTCACAGCGGCGGACATGCTCGACCTCATAGGGCAGCCAGTCGCAGAGCACGGTCTCGTAATTCTGCAGCGTCGGCAAAAAGAACAGGCTGGACGTACCGCCGGTGATGTCGACATTCAGCTTCAGCGATGTGGTCAGCATCATGTAGATCGGACCCAGCGCCATCATCACCAGAACGAAAATCAGCGCATAGAAGGCGGGGCTCTGGCGGTCGGTTGCAGCGTTGGTCGACGCGCTCATGGGTTCGCTCCCTCAGCTGCGGCGCGCAATTTGGCTGCCCGGTTCTCGATCACTTTGTTGTAGACGAACATGATCACGGTCAGCACCAGGAGCATGATCAGAAGATAGTTGGACATAGCGGCGGCGACCCCGAGTTCGCGAAATTCTTGTGCCGTTCGCGCGACGCGCAGGGACAAAATCTCGGTCGACAGGCCAGGCCCGCCATTGGTCATGACCAGGATCACCTCCAGAACCTTGAAGGCGTCGATCAGGCGAAGAAGGCAGGTGACGATCAGGACCGGCAGCATCAGCGGGAGCTTGATATGGATGATCTGCTGCCAGCCGGTGGCGCCATCAATCCTTGCGGCTTCCAGCGCTGAGCGCGGAAGAGACTGCAGCGCCGCCAGCGCTAGGATGAAGATAAACGGCGTCCACTGCCAGATATCGGCGATGATGATCGAGACCAGCGCCCAGTTGCTGTCCGACAGCCAAGGAATGCTTTCGAATCCCCAGCTCTTCAGTGTCTGATTAAAGATGCCGACCGAGGGATGATACATATAGCGCCACATCAGCCCCACGACGATCGGCGCAATCATCATTGGCAGGATGAAGATCGTGCGAAGCAACGACATGCCGCGGATGTTACGGTCCAGAAAAAGGGCGAGACCGACGCCGACCGCCATCTCCAGCACCACCACGATGACGGCGAATTTTAGGGTGACCCAGAGACTCTCGTGAAACGCCTCATCGTGCAAGAGGAAGATGTAATTGCGAAGCCCGACCCAGTCTGCCTCACCGATCCGCTGGCTCGGATTCCAATCAAGAAAGCTCGCATAGATCATGTAGCCGATCGGGTAGAGCAGAGCGACCGCCAGAACGATCAAGGCCGGACCCAGAAAAATATAAGGCGTGAGGCCGTTGGCCGTGTTCAGAAGACGCGTCCAGCGTCTGCCCGAAGGCGTCGTCGAGGTCGGCCCGTTCGATGCTGCTACGATTGTCGGCATTTCCGAACCTCTGCTCTTTGTGGTGTGACCACCTGTGGTGTGATCACCTCATTGGGTTGGGACCGCCTTCGAACAACGAGCCATGATATTCAACGGTATGCGGTCTCTTGTCGGGGGCGCCTCTGGCCTTTTCGACGTGAATGTATTTCTGGTAGTTTTGCCTCGGTTACTCACTTCGGAACCGTGTGATTGAATGAGACCACAAGTATGGGAAAAACCGGGCGACGCGGTCAGCGCCACCCGTATTTGCCAGGGAGGCCTCTTCTAGCGGGTGTCCTCAACATAAGGCTCCCGTACCCATGTCAGTAAACCTGGCCGTATACCTTCGGCCCTGACGAGAGCGGCGGAAACCAATTAAAGAGGCCGCGCCACTACTTGTTCCAGACGTAGTAGCCGGCTTCGTCCATCACGGCTTTGGTGCGTTCGGCAACACCGTCCAATGATTCTTGGATGTCCGCACCTTCAGTCAGGACCTTGGAGAGCGTGGTGCCGAGATCGGCATTGATTTTGCCCCAGACTGGGATGATCGGACGCCAGTCGGGATCGGCATGCTGCAGCGCTTCGCCGAAGGTCGCCATATGCGGGAATTTGGCGTTCACCTCATCATCCGCATGGGTCGAGAAGCGGGAGGGATTGCCGCCCTCAAGCGCGATCATCTTGTCCG
Organism: Geminicoccales bacterium; assembly: GCA_050633905.1. Classification (GTDB taxonomy): domain Bacteria; phylum Pseudomonadota; class Alphaproteobacteria; order Geminicoccales; family Geminicoccaceae; genus JANQPX01. Next base: position 18,911 of record JBOEHJ010000144.1, on the reverse strand, counting down.
CACGCTTTGAGGTCAGCCACTGCATGAGGAGGAACGCGGCTTCCTTATTCTCCGCATTCTTCGGAATGCCAATGCCGAAGCCACCGGTCTGCGAGCCACGGCGCACGCCTTCTGGGTGCATCGCCCAGCCGACCTTGCCGACCACCTGGCTCTCATCGGGATTGTCGACCTTGCCAGCAAACACCGTGCTGTCCAGGAACATCGCGGTATCGCCATTCAGGAAGGCAGCCCCTGCCTCGGCGAAACCGAAGGTCTGGGCACCCTCGGGGCCACAATCGACGATGGTCTTCAATGCTTCGGCCGCTTTCACGCCGGCCTCGTTGTTGACGATCGGAATCCACTGATCATCAAAGATCCGTCCGCCGAGCGGGGCAAGATGGAGGAGGAAAGCGTGGCTTGCATGGTGGCCGGAGGCGGCACGCGAGGAAAGCCCGCCCATGCCAGGCTCAAGCTCCGGGATCTTGCAGGCGAGTTCCAGCATCTCGTCATAGGTTGCTGGAACGTCCAGACCATGCTTCTCGAAAATGTCCTTTCGGTAGCCGAGGATGGAGGTCTCCGAACCGAAGGGGATACCATAGAGCGATCCGGTTGGCCCAGGGAGGTAACCCTTGGAACCACCGGCAACACCGATGTTCTGGACATAGCCGTCGATCAGGTCACCCGCGTCATAGGCAGGATCTGCCAGCTTCGGGTTCATGAAATAGCGCGCCAGGTTCTCGAGCTGATCGGCGTAGACATAGTCCGCCTTGGAGAACACCACATAGGCGATGAGGTCGTAGTCGCCCTCGGACTTGGTCAGCTCCAAGGTCTGCTTTTCCCGCATCTTCAGATATTGTAGCTGATCGACCTCGACCTCGATCCCGGTCTCTTCGGTGAAGGCCGGGATGACCTCCATCACCGCATCGTAATGGGGATGAGCCGGGAAGTTGACCACCAGGGTGGTGCCTTCATAGTCGGCGTAAGGATCGGCCAAGGCGCTGCCGGCACTGATGGCAAGGCCCGCAGCGACGATCGCCGTGGTTCTCAGAAGGTTTCGCATCATTGGTCTCCCTTTTTCTAGTCGTCTTTGGTTTAAGTCGTTGATCAGAGGGTTGCTCCGGTTTCCGGGTCGAACAGCATGATGTCGTCGGCACGGATGCCGAAGGTCATGGTTGTGCCGGCTTTCATTGGCGAAGCGCTGTCATATTCGACCAGCACCTCTTCACCGCCGCATCGTGTGACGAGGACGGAGTGAGCGCCGAGATATTCCGAGACGACGAGATGCAGGTCGATCGCAGCGCCTGTGGTAGCATCAGCACTGAACGCGGATGGGCGAATGCCGATGTCGATTTGCCGAGCAGCTGTGTTGAGCCTGGCGCGCTGTGCCTTGCTAAGCGGCAGATCGAACCCATCACCTTCCACATGCAGACCACCGTCCTTCGAGGCCAGTTCGGCCTTTAGAAAATTCATGGGCGGGCTGCCGATGAAGCCGGCGACGAATTTGTTGGCGGGGTGTTTGAACAGGTCCTCGGGCGAGCCCTGCTGTTGAATGATGCCCCCCTTCATGACCACGATCCGATCGCCGAGGGTCATGGCCTCAGTCTGATCATGGGTGACATAGATCATGTTCTTGTCGATCTTGTCGCGCATCTCGGCAAGCTCGGTTCTCATCTTGGCCCGGAGCTGCGCATCGAGATTGGAAAGCGGCTCGTCGAACAAGAACGTCCCCGCATCGCGCACCAAAACCCGGCCCATCGCGACCCGCTGACGCTGGCCGCCGGAGAGTTCGGCTGGTTTGCGATGGAGATAGTCCTGGATGTTGAGCATTTCGGCAACGCGCTTGACCTTGGTCTCGATCTCCGCCTTCGGCACCCGCGCCAGACGAAGGGCAAAGGACATGTTCTTCGCGACATTCATATGCGGGTAGAGCGCGTAATCCTGGAACACCATCGCGATATCCCGATCTTTCGGCTCCAGCGTGCTGATCGGCGTATCATCGAAGTAAATCTCACCGGCAGATGGCGTCTCCAGCCCGGCCAGGATCCGAAGTGTGGTCGACTTGCCGCAGCCGCTTGGCCCGACCAGGACGGTAAACTCTCCATCTTCGAGCTCGAGATCCAGAGGCGGCAGCACCTGATGCGCGCCGAAACTCTTCTCGATCTGTTCGAGCATAATGCGTGGCATGATCAGCGCTCCCGCTGGCTTATGGGATCGATAACATCAAGCGACTGACAAATGCGCTGGACCGTGCCGGAAGGAATGCTGATCATGCGGAATCTCTCGCTTTTGCGCGCCTTGGCACAGGCAGATTGTCCAGCAGCTGGGCGATCGTCTTCATATGGGCGCGCATCGCCATCTCGGCTGCATCCGGGTTACGCGCCGCGAGCGCCTCGACGATCTGTTCATGAGCGATCACGGCAAGTGCTATCCCATCGTGATGCTTCATCAAATCCCGCCGATAGGCATAAGCATGCTCATAGGCCTGGGTCGCGAAGCCCACCAGCACCGGGTTGTCCGAAGCATGGAAGATGGCGCGGTGAAACTCACGATCCGAAATCTGGAACCGCACGGGATCATCATCAAAGCCGCGTTGCGCTTCGACCAATTTTTGCAGGCGTTGAAGTGTCTCGTCGTCGATATGCTCGGCAGCGAGCCTGGCCAGCGCAGGTTCAAGAACCAGACGTGCGCCCAACACGTCTTCATCCCTAAGGTCAGTCGCGTCCTGCTGGTCGCGATGCCATATTGCTTCCTTGGCGCTAGGCTCAAGTCGGACACTGGTCCGTGTGCCTTGCCCGATATCGAGAATGCCGCGATCCGCAAGAAGCTGTAATCCGCCACGCAGACTTTCACGGCTCACCTCAAGCATCGCCGCCAACTCGCGCTCAGGCGGCAGCTCGTCCCCCTCTTTCAAGAGGCCCGTTGCGACCAGGTCGGTTAGGCTACGCGCGATCTGCTCTCTGATCGGCGCACGCTGAATGCCCCGCCGCAAAGCGGGTATGACGCTACCATCGATCACAGGCGGTAAATCAGCCAACGAAGCCATCCCTGCTGGTCTATTGGTTTGACATTTAGACCATTATGTCGAGCATTCTCCCGGAGTCAACGACGAATGATTGGCAGCGTATCCTTTTGTGGCTCAAACCCTCAATCCCCATGATCTGCGCTCGTGCCATCGCTCGATCGTCGTACGCCGAGGCCGATGGGAGGAAGGTTGTTGCCCGGATGCTCGGCTCCAGGCCCCCAGATGGCTTCATAGGTATCCCGCGCGAACCCACGTGCTTGCAGCCAGACCGCGAGGGCGATGATAACGGCCCACCAGCCGCCTATGCTGAGCCACATCCAGCGCGGCGCGTTTGCGGCATGGAGACCGGTGATGATGGCGATGCAAGCCGTCAGCAAGGCAAGATAGCCGCCTGCCTTATGGGCATACTCAAAGATGCGGCGGCGGCGGGTCATGTCGTAATGATCACCACGCGGCGAGCCGTCAGGTGCTGGATCTGTCGGTCCGCCCTTTGACCCTCTGAGCCACCCGCCCAGGAACTGCCAAGCCGCCAAAACCGCCACGGTCCAGCCTAGAATCTGGTGCCAGCCAACGGCGTCGTTCAGGCCTGTCCCCGATGCATAAAAGGCTAGTCCCAGCGCAAGTAGCAAAAGACCACCGCCGATATACTGTGTGGAAAGATGGGTGCGCCACCAGCGTTTATTGTCGAGCTCGCTCGGCCAGTCCTGGCCAGGCATGATCTTAAAAAATCGTGCTGTCATGATACCTGCGGGAAAGAGCACGCACCAAATGAGAACCATGAGCCGACCATGCCAGGAGGTGATCCAGTCGACGTCATGCGCACGCGCCGGATCGGTCGGCGCCATCAGCCAGGCAACGATATCGGCCCCCTCTTGATCGGCCGCATCAGCAAGCGTCGGGGCGGCGAAAACCCCAAGGGATAACAACAGGCAAGCGCCGGACAAGACGGTATGGCCGAACCGAAGCCGACGCAGCAAAGATGCCGTCATGAATGCGCCAACCCTGCTCACTCCAGACTGGACTATTGGTCTGATATTCAGGCCAATATAGCGGCGATATCGTCAACCATCAAGCATCGGCGCGATCAGAAAGATCAACCAGTGGGTCTTCGGCGGGCCTCCGCTCCCCGTGCGACACATCAAACGACGGGAGTGAGGAGGTCCTTGCCTTTGGCGAAGGCTTCGAGATTGGCTAGCATAAGATTGCCCATAGCTAAGCGCGTGTCGACCGTGCCGCTGGCGATGTGGGGGGTGAGGACGACGCGGTCGCTGGCGATCAGCTCAGCCGGCACCCTAGGCTCATCTGCGAAGACATCGAGGGCGGCGCCACCAATAGCGCCTGCCGTGATCGCCTGGACCAGTGCTGGTTCATCGACGATCGAGCCGCGCGCGACATTGACCAGGAGGCCGTCCTTGCCGAGGGCGTCTAGCACGGTCTTGTCAATGATGCTGTCGGTCGAGTTGCTGGCGGCGGCGGCGATGATCAGGACGTCGACCTCCGCGGCAAGTGCCGCTGCAGAGCTGAAGTACGGGAAATCCGCCTCGGACTTGGCGATGTCACAATAGGCAATGTCGACATCGAAGCCGGCAAGGCGTCTGGCGATGGCCTTGCCGATTCGGCCCAGCCCGAAAATACCGAAGCGTAGTGCGGAGAACTTCCTGCCAAGTCCGATATTGCCGCCGAGCCAGGCGCCGCTCCGAACATGACGGTCACCATCGGTGATTTTTCGGGTGAGATCGAGGGTGAGGCCGATGGCGAGATCGGCAACATCTGCTGTCAACACGTCGGGCGTGTTGCTGACCTTGATCCCGCGGGCCTTGGCCTGATCGAGATCGACCTTGTCGTAGCCGACGCCATTGATCGCCACCATCTGGAGATTGGGCAGGCGCTCTAACACATCAGCGGGTGTCCCCAGATGTCCGCCGGTCACGACCGCCTTGATATCGTTGGCGATCCCAGGGAGCTTGAGATCATTCATGTCGAAGACGGGATGGACGTCATATGTTGCTTCGAGCTTGTCTTGGATTTCAGGCATCAATGGGCAACGCAATAACACCGGCAGTGACATGATCTGGCCCCCTTAATTGTTTTGTCTTAAAGCGTCGCCAGCACGCCGCCGTCGACATAAATGGTCTGACCGTTCACGAAGCTTGAAGCATCGGAGGCGAGGAAAATGCAAGCCCCTTGTAGCTCCTTGACCTTGCCCCAGCGCCCGGAAGGTGTGCGGTTCTTCAGCCAGGCATCGAATTCCGGATTGTCGATCAACGCCTGGTTCAAAGGCGTTTCGAAATAGCCGGGGCCGATGGCATTGACCTGCAGGCCGTGCCGCGCCCAATCCGTGCACATGCCCTTGGTCAAATTCTTCACGGCACCCTTAGAGGCCGTGTAGGGGGCGATCGAGTAGCGCGCCGCCTCGCTTTGCAGGCTCGCAATGTTGATGATCTTGCCGCGGCCGCGCGGGATCATTTTCTGGGCGACTGCCTGACCGGTGATGAACACGCCGTCGAGATTGATGCGCATCAGTTCTTTCCAGGTTTCCAGCGGAAACTCCTCGAGCGGCTGGCGGCGCTGTATGCCGGCATTGTTGACCAGAATGTCGATGGGCCCCTGTTCGGCCTCGATGCGATCGACGGCCGCGACCACTTCTGCCTGCTCGGCGATGTCGAACGCATAGCCGCTTGCACCCTCGATGGTCGCGACAGCGGCATCGAGTTTTTCCCGGCCGCGGCCGTTCAGCACGACAACGGCGCCCGCAGCGGCGAGTCCTTCAGCCAAGCTTAAGCCGATCCCTTGTGATGAGCCGGTAATCAATGCTCGCTTGCCGCTAAGATCAAAAAGCCTCGCTGACATACTCGTTGCCTTTCTTGTTCATTTTTCTCACTTGCCAAACATCTCGACAGCATGCATGTTATCGATAACAAATCAAGTATTCTATCGACTTTCTTCGAAAGTGATGGTTTGGGGAGACTTCATGCAAGCCCTTCAAATACATGCGGCGAAAGACCTGCGTCTCGCCCAGATCGAGCCGAGGTCGCTCGCGGCCGATGAGGTCAGGGTTGCCATCAAGGCTGGTGGGATCTGTGGCTCGGATCTTTCTTACTATTTCAAAGGTCGGGTCGGTGACTTCGCCGTGAGGGAGCCTCTGATCCTTGGTCACGAAGTTGCGGGCGAAATCGCCGAGACGGGCAATGACGTCAAGGGCTTCTCGATCGGCGATGCCGTTGCGATCAATCCGAGCCGCCCCTGCCTGACTTGCACGGATTGCCTGAGCGGTCGGGGCCATCTTTGCCGAGAGATGCTTTTTTACGGCAGTGCGGCGCGCATGCCCCATGTGCAGGGTGCCTTTAGTGACTTGGCCATTGCGCGTGTCGATCAGTGCCATTTGATACCGAGCAGCATGTCGTTTTCCCAAGCCGCCATGGCCGAGCCTCTTGCCGTTGCCTTGCATGCGGTTAAGCGTGCGGGCGACATGCTGGGCCGGCGTGTGATGATCGCCGGTGCGGGACCGATCGGGCTCCTTGTAGCGCTTTCCGCGAGGCAAGCAGGCGCGGCCGAAATTAGCATTTTTGACCTTGCCAAGCCACCGCTTCGAAAGGCCGAGGAGATCGGTGTCGATGCCGTTTACCAAGTCGGCGGCGACGACGATCCGCTGCAGCCGTTCGAGGCGAACAAAGGCACGTTCGATATCGCTTTCGAAGCCACAGGCGCCTTGCCGGCGCTAGCATCCCTACTTCGTGTGACGCGACCCGGCGGCCGAGTGGTCCAAATTGGCATGCTGCCGCCGGGCCAAGTCCCGGTTGCCGCCAACCTGCTAATGGCCCAGGAGATCGACTATCTCGGCTCGTTCCGTTTTCACGAAGAATACAAGATGGCCGTCGATTTTCTCGCCAATGGCAGGATCGACGTCGGCCCGCTCATCACCTGCAGCTATGGCTTGGAGGATGCGGATGCCGCCTTTGTAGCCGCTGCCGATCGCGACCGAAACATCAAGGTGCAGCTGAGGTTCGATCATTGATGTCCAACCCGGGCAGGGCTGATGATACCGAAACCGACATCTCGCTATTGCGCTTCGATCGGATAAGCAAGCGCTTCGGCGATATGCTCGCCGTTGACAATGTGATTTTAGACCTTGGGGCTGGCGAGATTGTCGCATTGCTCGGCGAGAACGGTGCCGGCAAATCGACCATGATCAAGATGCTCGCCGCCATCCCCGGCTATGCCTCCCCGCTGCATGTGGTCACCGCTGATAATATCGAGTTCGATGGCTGTCCGACCAACGTCTTCGATCCTGAGAACAGTTATCGCGACGCGTACAAGAAGATCTGGGGCAAGTAATCACGTCAAGCTGCGGGGCCGGGATCGTTCCTCGGTGCCGGCCCCGCAAATTCAAGCAAAAAGGAAACGCTCATGCTGACACGCTGCGCCTATTTCGAAGGTGAGATCCACGAAGGCAAGGCCGAACTCTTCGATCGTTTCATCAAGGAACGCTTGATGCCCCTTTGGCGTCAGTTCCCCGGCTCGACCGACGTTCGCGTGTTGCGTGACATCAGTGCCGATCCACATGCTTCTCCCTTGCGCATGGTGCTCGAGGTCGATTATCCCGATATGGACACAATCGACAAAGCCTTGGCATCGCCGATCCGAACCGAAGCCAAAGCGGAAACTGAAAAGCTGATGACCATGTTCGACGGCCGCATTTACCACGTCATCTTCGAAGCCAAAGACGCTTAGCGACAAGCGATCATAAAAGAGGTTATGCCGCTCAAACCCACCATGCGCGATGTTGCTAGGATCGCAAACGTGTCCACGATGACGGTCTCGCGGGTCCTTGCCCAACCGGATATCGTTGCCGAAGCCACGCGTGATCGGGTGCATGAGGCGATTGCCAAGCTTGGCTACGTCCCGGATATGATCGCCAGCAGCCTCTCGAGCCAGAAGAGCGGTTTTATCGCCGCCATCGTGCCGACACTAAACAACATTAACTTTGCGGAAACCGCAGGCGGCCTCAGCGATACACTTAGGATGGCAGGCTTCCAACTCCTCATCGGTTACACGAATTACCAGCTGGATGAGGAAGAAGCGCTAGTGCGCACCATGCTGGCAAGGCGCCCCGAAGGGATCGTCCTCACCGGCAGCCATCATTCCAACGTGACTCGCCAACTGCTCCTTGCCGCCAACATCCCTGTGGTCGAAATCTGGGATCTGCCGAAGCAGCCGGTCGGTCATGCCGTGGGCTTCTCCAATCTCGGTGTCGGCATCGCCATGACATCGAAATTGATCGAGCGCGGTTATCAAAAGATCGCCTTTCTCGCCCCGCCTGAAAGTGAGACCGGCTTTCGCGACTTTCGCGGTGACGAACGCCTTGAAGGCTATAAGCGCGCCCTTGAACAAGCGGGGCTGCCGACCGATCTGGTGATCCGGCATGGATCCGGACCGGTCTCCTTCAACCATGGTGCTGAGAGCATGGCGGCCCTCCTGGAGCAGCGGGGCGACATCGATGCTGTCTTCGCCGTCAGTGATCTCTCAGCCGTGGGTGCGGTTATGGAATGCCAGCGTCGGGGCATCAAAGTTCCGAATGATCTGGCCATCGCCGGCTTTGGCAACTTCGAAATCGGTGCGCAGATCATCCCCACGCTTACCACGGTTCATATCGATTGTACCGGCATCGGTGAACGTACCGGACAACTCCTTCTTGATTTGCTTTCACAATCACCAGAAAAGGCCGGTGGCGAGCATCAGATCATCGATCTTGGCTTCGAGCTGATCGAGCGCGGGTCGACGGGCACAGCATCAAGACGATCGTGACGCGTTAGCTTTTCATCGACGACATCGACTGATCGATTCTTCTTGAAAAAACAAAGGATCACGACAATGGCTGACAATTCCAAAGTCGGTGTTATCGGTAATGGCGTTATGGGATCGGCCATCGCGGCGCGCCTCCTGGAACAGCGGGTCGAGGTCTTTGTGCGTGACCAGGATCCGGCGAAAATGCAGAACCTTACCGACAAAGGCGCCATTGCGACGACGAGTTCCGCCAATCTCACCGAATGCGTCGATGTGGTGATCACCAGCTTGAACACCGCTGATATCGTCGAAGCCGTGGTTTTCGGCAAGCAAGGTGTGGCCGAGGCGGCATCGTCGAAAAAGCTCTTGATCGACATGTCCAGCACCGATCCCAAGGCGACCGCGATCATGGCGGAACGGCTTTTGAGCGAAACCGGCATGGCCTGGGTCGACGCGCCCTTGTCCGGCGGTGCTCCGGCGGCACTCGTTGGCAAGCTCACCTTGATGATCGGCGGTACTGGGGATGCCGTTGACCGAGCGAAGGCCGTCCTTAGCCATGTCGCGGCGAACATGACCCATATGGGTGGGAACGGTGCTGGCCAGACTACCAAGCTGATCAATCAGGTGCTGTGCGCCGCCAATTTTCTCTCTGTTGCCGAGGCAACCAGGCTGGCGCTGGATGGTGCTGTCGACGCCGCGAAAATTCCAGCAGCGCTCGAAGGCGGTCGAGCTGACAGCCGTATCCTGCAGGAATTCATGCCGAAGATGGCGAACTACGACTACACGCCCACCGGCAGGATCGACAATATGTTGAAAGACCTGGAAGCGGTCCAAAACTATGCGACCGCGATGCGCACACCAATGCCGCTGACAGGCATGATCACCGAACTGCATCGCATGATGGTGATGGCCGGGATAGGCCCCGAAGACAGCGCCGCGTATATGAAACTTTTTGATTTCGGACGCGGGCCGTCAGTGGACGGCGGGAGTTGATCGCACGTCGGCTGCACCTCGCCGCGCCGGCCGAACAACCATAAGAAAGCCCGCTCATCGTGACCTGATGAGCGGGCTTCGCCTTTTCTCTAGTGGTGCATGCGGTATGAACCGGTTCCAACGCCATCCCGGCAAAGAGCCGCATACCTTCCGATAACCTGGCTCTTTCTTCGAAAGCGACGGAAACCAGATGATGTGGTCACACCACCACCTAGCGTTCGAGGGCGCCGACACCTGAGAAGCGGAAGGCTTCTTGTTCGAGTGCGTCGATTTCCTCAGCGCTCAGCTCGTCATGGGCGACCGTGATCCGGCCGAGGAAGACCAGCGGCAGCTCGTCGGCGCGGCCTTCCATATCGGCTCTAATTGCCTCAGCAGTCGCAGCACCGACATCGTCACCCATGCGCATCGGCGTCGCATCCAGCTCGCCGCGGCGGATGGCATCGAGCTCAAGCCCTGTTCCGCCCCAACCGGTGGAAAAGATTTCTTTTTCCTTGCCGGCGGCGACCTGGGCTTCGACTGAGCCCATGGCCATGGCCGTGTTGGCGTTATGGATCAAGGTCGCTTCCGGATAGGCTTGAAGGATCGAATTGGTGCCGTCGAAGCCGCCTTCGCGCTGATACTCGCCGTAATGCTCATAGACGGCGTTCCAATTACCTTTCTCGGCAACGCAATCCTTGAAGTCACCGGAGCGCTGATTGTCGGTGACGCCTGGAATGCCGCGGTTCATCGCGTAGGTGATGTCGTTGCCGAGGCGTCCCAGCAGGTAATCGCACATCACAAGGGCGCCTGCTGCGGAGGAAAAATCAAACCAGGCATCGGGCTGGTTTTCGAGATCTTTCAGCGGCGTGTGGAATGCCCAGACATAGGTCGAAAAACCGTCATTGCCGGCGAGCTTGTCGATGTTGTCGGCCTGGGTCGCGAGTTCGGACGGGCCGAAAATGACGTAGTCATAAAGGTCCGCGTCCTGCTCCACCTGGGTGGCGTAGGTGGACTGCAGCTCATGCTCGATCTGGCGTGAGGCAAACTCGGTGGTTTCGAATTCGATGCCGATCTGCTCCAGACGCTTGGTGAGGGCGAGATAGTTTCTGGCCCAGAAATCGGAGACGTCGGCGGACGGGTAGATCAGCGCGATCTGGACCGGGGCGTCCTGGGTGCCGCTGAAGGCCACGGCCTCTTCGCCGGTTGCCGCCTGAAGGGCTTCGAGCGCGCCGTCGGCGTTTACCTGCTGCGGCAGCCAATGATCGCGATCGGCATCATCCGGCAGGGTTTTTAGCGGCAGATCGGCAGCGAGTGCTGAGGATATGAGGGCCGAGCTTGCCAAGAGAAGCGTGCCCCATTGAGCGCTGGTACGAAGGCGTGACGTCATGATTTGAACTCCCTGATCCCGGTGACATTCGTCACCTGTTAGGCCCAGCACTCAGCCGCTGGGCGCGGTTTCACTGGAAAAAACGTAGCCGAAAGCAAACAGCAATAGCAGCGTCGCCAGTAGCAAGCCGGTAAGGCGCATCAACCTGGTGGTCTCCGGCGTCGACAGCGCCGCCAACAGGCCCTTGGCGCCATCCCGATCCTTCTTCTGGAGCCAGGTGTAGAAAGCGACTGAGGCGATAATCACGACGCCCGAGGCGACGGATTGCCAGAAGAACTCGATGCGCAGTGTCACCAGCGCGTTGATCATCATCGAGAGAAGGAGAACGCCGGCAAAGGAGCCAAGCATCGAGGCGCGTCCACCAAACAGCGACGTGCCGCCGACCACCACGGCTGCGATCACATGGAGATTGAAATAGGGGGCAGACGTCGCCTGGATCGCATTCAGCTTGCCGGTCAGCATCACGCCTGCAAGGCCGGCCGCAGCACCCATCAGGACATAGGCATAGATCTTGTAGCGATCGACCGCGATACCGGTCATCTCAGCGGCCTCCGGGTTGGAGCCAATCGCGATCGAATAGCGCCCAAAATGGGTTCGCCGTAGGAGAAAATATCCGAGGAGGAAGACTACGATGCCGATGGTCACGGGGATCGGGAGGAACCAGGAGAGCTCGCCCCGGCCGATATCGGTGATCAGATCTGGGAACCTTGCCAGCACCAACCCTTTGGCGAGCACCAGGGCAAAGCCACGATAGACCAGATCCATGGCCAGCGTGCCGATCAGATCCGGGACGCGGAACTTGGTGATCACCAAGCCGTTGATCAGCCCGAGCACGGCGCCGAGCGAAATGGCGATCAGCACGCCGATCCAGGCGGGAAAGCCGTAGCTCTTGATGGTGAAAGCCATGATGATGCCGGTGAGCGCTGCGATCGAGCCGATGGAGAGGTCGATGCCGCGCTGGGTGATGACGAAGGTCATCGCCATGGCCAGCGGCAGATAGAGGGCGGCCTCCAGTAGGATGATGTTGAGGTTGGACAGACGGAAATAGCGGGCAGGCTCGGCAATGCCCATGAAGACCAGGATCATCAGGATCATCGCCAAGGGGCCGAGGATCGCCAGATAGGGATCGATACGTTCTTTGATGGGAAGTGAAACCGCCGTCGACATCTCGTGTTCCAATCCCGCTTCAGGCCGCTTTCGCGCCGCCAACAATCATACCAAGCACCTCTTCGCGCGTGGCCTCCGCCGTCCTGACCAGGCCGGCGCGCTGGCCGCGCCGCATCACCTGGATGCGGTCCGAGACGGCGAAGACATCATCCAGGGAGTGAGAAATCAAAATGATCGCGAGATCCTGGGCCTTCAGCGTTTCGATCAGGGCAAGCGTGCGCGCCGTCTCCTGCGGCCCCAGCGCAGCTGTCGGCTCATCCATCACCAACACGCGAAGGTCAGCATGATAAACAGCACGCGCGATCGCCACCGCCTGACGCTGCCCCCCGGAGAGGCTCGCGGTCGGCACATCCAGGCTCTTCAGGGTGACGCCGAGGCGCTCTTCGAGGACGCGCTCGGTCTCTTGGCGCATCTTGGCATTATCAAGCATGGAAAAGCCGAGTAGGGACTTGGTCAGTTCCGAGCCCAGAAACATATTGGCCGCTGGATCGAGATGATCGGCGAGCGCCAGGGTTTGATAGACCGCATCGATGCCCATGGCGATGGCATCGGAATGGCTGTTCATGACCAGCGGCTCGCCGTCGAGTTCGATACGGCCTTCAGTGGGCTGATAAACGCCGGTCAGGATCTTGATTAGCGTTGACTTGCCAGCACCATTATCGCCGACGATTGCCAGCACTTCGCCGGCATAGGCCTCGAGATCAACAGACTCGAGCGCTGTGACGCCACCAAAGCGCTTGGTGATCTCACGCATCAAGACGATGGGTGCTGTTTCCACCAAACCCAAGCCTCCTCAGACCCTCTGCGCCTTATGACAGATAGACGCTTATTTTGCTATGTTGGACTTAAGTCTCTAGCCATGTTTGAAGGCTCAAAACCATGTCGTTTTCACGCCCTCAGTAATCCAATGATATCGATATCATTATAATAGTCAACGCCGGATCCAGGAATGTTAACCGAGGTCGTCAAGACGCTTGAAAGCTTTCCAATACCAACAGTAATGACTGCCAAGGCGAAACACGCTCAAAAAGGCGAGCTGCTACCGATCTGGCAAGGCTGAATTGGTCTGGAAAATTCGGACAATTAGCTAAGATGAAAGCCCGGCTCCACGAGAACCCAGGTACGCCAGGAGCGTCCGACTGTTATCGTAATAAAGCGCACTTGGTTCGCTATGACTGTTGCCGGTCGGCTTTAGGTTTTAGGCCGTAGGGCTCGACCAGCTTCCAGATGTGATCGGGCACCATATGGCGGATGCGTGCTGGCTCTTCGCGCTGTAGATGGAGCACGGTTTCGGCGGCTTTCATTTCGCCCGCGCGCGCGGGCGAAATCGAGGCCGCGCAGGCCGATCTCCGGCATCAGCCAACCCATCAGCGGACGCAGCCAATCCGGCATGGCGCGGGAAGAGGAAGCAAAAAGAAAACAATGTCATTTTGCTGGCGATGGATAAACGTCAATCGACAGAAGAAAACCATCACAAGGCTGAGAACAGCATGAATAATCAATCTCAACATTCTATTATGCCTCATAATACGTCTGGATAGTTTTCATCAGGTCCTGCTTCGCCTCAGATGTTATCGGCCCGGATTGTTGCCAGATAATGCGCGCCTCGCGATCGAGGAGAACAGTCGTGATCTTATCGAGATCAGAGAGGCCGATCGCTTGGCTGAACTGGTCCCGATCGGTGTAGACTGTGATCGTGCGGCGGCGCGCCTTCTCTTCGACCACACCTATGCGCATGCCGTTATTGAGCCACCAGCGAAACAAGGGCCCGGCTTCGTAGATCACCGGGAGTTCATAAAAGCGAAGCTTTGGAAAATTCTCGGTGAGATCCGGAATGATGTCGATCCAGCCGTTGATATCCTCCTGATGGCCTCGGACGAAGCCCATCGACACCAGATTGATGTCACCCTCGAAACCATCGGGAAGAGGTACTTTTTCACCCAGGAGGCTGATGCCCTGAAGGCGTGGAAACTGCTCGGGCGCAAGTGGTGTCACCGACGTGTTCGATCCAGCACCGATGCAAGCGGCGAGTCCGCTCGCCATCAAGGCGATCGCCAGGGCAGGGGCAAGGGGACGCCGAAGATGTTGCATGCCGATCATGCCGCCGCTGGATTCATGCGCCAAACAGCACGATTGAGCGCTCCTGCGGTCGTCACCCAAAGAAGATAGGGCATGAACAGGTAGGCCGCCGTCGATGAGATCGGCCAAGCGATGACGATGAAGCTGGCGATGCACAGCCAGAGCAGCGAAACATCGAGGAAGGCCAGATCCATGCGACGAAGGCCGAAGAACAACCAGGACCAGGCGCCGTTCAGCACCAGCTGTGCAATCCAGAGCCCGAGGGCGAGGGACCAGCCGGCCTGCCGCCAGACTAGCCATCCCGCAATGGCGATGAACAGGTATAAAATCGACCAGACCACAGGAAATGCCCAGTCCGGCGGTGTCCAGGATGGCTTTTCCAGGCCATCATACCATGTTCCCGGTTTGAAGATGGTGCCCGTGCAGGCCGTCAGAAACACGGGCAAGGCAATGAGTACCATGGAGGCAATTGACATCAGTTCCTGCTCCCGCGGCGTTGGACCCGCAATCCTCATCGGCCCGCCTTCTGTCGGCCATGCCGTCAGCAATGCTCTGGAACGGCACGCCCACCAAGTCTGCCCCGAAGGAGGGGCAAAGTTCAGATTTGGCGTCGCTGGCCGCCATGTCGAGAGCGGACTTTCAATTGAACGTCATATAGGAATTGGGAAACAGATAATAAGCGGCATAGGCTGAATCTGCCGATCGAATCATGGCTTGGCAGCGGGGGATGCCGACGCGAGATGAGCAGATCGACAGCCCGGAAAGGTGCATCAGATACCTCTAGATGGCGTAACGGGCTTGGTATGATATCGAGCTCGGTTGGCCAACTCTCATGATGTTAGTGTAAATCGGGTTCAAGATGGTCTTGCTCCAAGCTTAGCTTAGGGACGACCATGGATTATTGTTAAGAATGAAAGATTAGTGGCGGATTGCGATCACGACGATCGATTGTATTCACTAGTTGTCCAACGCTCATTTCTAAGCAACAACGGGTCAAATAGGCTACTTTAAATCATTGGTTTAATTGGTCGGGGCGAGGTGATTCGAACGCCTGACCCTCTGCTCCCAAAACATAGGTCTATCTGCTTTAGCCTACGATCATATGAGTTCATGCGAGGCCATGAGGTATCATTTCGATAAGCATTTTCATGCAGTTATGAAGATTACCCGCTGTTCAACGTAACATCGGTGATCATGGAAGATCGCCAGATTTCGCCGATATTGTTGCCCATGTGTTGCCCAGAACGTATGTTGATCTCATGAAACTAACAAAAACATCGGTAGGTAAGCTCGAGCTTCCGCAAGGTAAATCGGATCACACCTACTATGATGGTGAGCTCAGAGGCTTCGGTTTGCGGCTACGCTCAGGCGGCAAAAGGAGCTGGGTCGCTGTTTATCGAATTGGCCGCAAGGTACGCCGGGTGGTCGTTGGCGACGCATCAGCGGTTACGCCAGAGGACGCTCGAAAGCGAGCTAAAGAGATCCTCGCACGCGCTGATCTTGGTGAAGACTCACAGGCAAAAAAGATAACTGAGAGAACTCGCTTAACTTTTACCCTGAACGGGGTAATCGATAACTATCTGGCTCAGCATGTTGAAACCGCCTTACGGCCTCGTCCAAGAGCTGAGAAAGAGAGATACCTTCGCGTAACGTGGCGCGGACTTCATGACGAGCCGATTGATGGGATCGAGCGGCATAGAATAGCATCGGAATTGGCCGAAATTGCTGGAAAGAATGGTCCAGTGGCGGCCAACCGAGCCAGAAGCGCTCTCCATGCCCTTTTTATTTGGGCGATACGCCAAGGCATCACATCTCATAATCCGGTGGCGGAGACGACGAAGCCAGGTACGGAGCGGACCCGTGATCGAGTGCTGAGAGATGATGAGCTACGAGCAATCTGGCATGCATGTCGTGACGATGATCATGGGCGGATCGTTAGGATCCTGATGCTAACCGGGCAAAGGCGAGAGGAAGTCGGCGGCATGATGTGGCCAGAGCTCGACTTTGATAAGGCGATCTGGTCATTAGCTGGCGAGCGAACGAAGAATGCTCGGCCACATGATATTCCTCTTTCCCGTCAGATGTTGGGACTCCTGCGCGAAATCGGACCACGCGAAAACCGCGACCTGCTGTTTGGGGCCGGCTCTGGTGCTTTCTCCGGTTGGTCCCGATGTAAACGTCGTCTGGATCAGCGCAGTGGCGTTTCCAATTGGCGTCTTCATGATTTGAGAAGAACTGCAGTCACAGGAATGGCTGAACTCGGAATTCAGCCGCACGTCATCGAGGCGGTGGTCAACCATGTAAGTGGGCACAAGGCGGGCGTTGCAGGGATCTATAACCGGGCAGCCTATTCAGCGGACAAGCGCCAAGCTCTGCAGATTTGGGCTGACCACCTTACGGGCGTCGTAACAAAGGACCTTGAAATGACCCTGATTAGGCCACCGATGCGAAACTCAGAGACGGCCGGATCGCTTGAACAACAGTGAGTATTTGCTTTCACCAATGGGTTGTCGGTTCTTCTCTAGATCGAGTTTAACTGTTCGTCCGTATGCATCGCTGAACTGAGCAAAATGGCCATAAGTTAAACTAGCATCCGGTTTAATCATAGTCTATAATGCAAAGTATGGCTGCGCGAAAAGATGGAAAATTAAACCAACTCAATCACTTGCTGCCCGAAGGGTTGCTGGTCGATGCTGCTTGGATGGGCTCTCACGATTACTCAAGCTCGCTACGCAGCCAGTACGTTTCGGCTGGGTGGCTAGAGCAACCCGTACGTCGTGTCTATCGTCGGCCAAGGGGCGAGCTGTCTTGGCAGCAGATAGTGATATCGCTTCAGACACTGCTCGATCAGAGGCTTGTTGTTGGCGGACGAACCGCGCTCGAGTTGCAAGGATACGCCCATTTCCTCCGACACACGGAGACTGAGACCCATCTCTATGGACCCGAGAAACCCGCCTCCTGGTTGTGGGACCTCAAGCTCTCTTCAAGCTTCGTCTACCACAACAGCGTGCCGCTTTTCGGTGACGATCTTGCGCGCGTCGATTTCCCCGGCCTGGAAGATGTCTCAGCGTCAGAGAACGCGACGGTGGCAATGTCGGAAGCAGGGCTACGCGTCATGCCATGGGGGCAATGGGCATGGCCACTCACTGCATCCACTCCGGAACGAGCCGTCCTTGAGTTGCTTGATGAACTCCCAGACCGCGAGAGCTTTCATCAGGCCGACATGCTATTCGAGAGCCTGAGTAACCTCAGTCCGCGGCGCATACAGATGCTGCTTGCGCGATGCGGCAGCGTAAAGGTGAAGAGGCTGTTCATGTTTTTCGCAGATCGGCACGGGCATGCCTGGCGCAAGCATATCGATCCGGACCGCATCGACCTCGGCGGCGGCAAGCGCATGCTTGTGAAGGGCGGGCGTCTCGACCCGACCTATCAGATCACGGTGCCTGTAGATTTGGTCGGACGCACCTAATGGCTTTTGCGCAAACTTATCGGGCGCAGGTAGAACTCCTGATTCGTACCCTGCCCCATGTTGCAGCGGAGGATTGCTTCGCGATGAAGGGCGGAACGGCAATCAACTTCTTCGTCCGCGACTTGCCACGCCTGTCGGTCGATATTGACCTCACCTATTTGCCGATCCAGCCGCGCGAGGTTTCCCTCGTTGAGATCGAAGCAGCGCTGACACGTACCGCCGGTCGGCTTTCCAGCTCTCTCCCGGGTGCCCACATACAGGCGCCGCGCGCGGATAACCTGCTTACCAAACTCATTGTCCGAAACCAGGGTGTGCAGATAAAGGTGGAAGTGACGCCAGTGTTGCGCGGCTGTGTCTTCGAGCCCGAGATACGGTCAGTCGCACCAATCGCTGAGCGGATATTTGGGTTCGCCGAAATGCGCATCGTGTCACTTCCTGATCTCTACGCGGGCAAGATCGTCGCGGCGCTTGACCGGCAGCATCCGCGCGACCTCTTCGATGTCCGCGAGCTGCTGGCGAACAAGGCCATCGACAATCGTCTGCGCCAAGCTTTCATTGTTTATCTCCTAAGCCACGGCAGGCCGATGGCCGAAGTTCTGAATTCACCGCAGAAAGACATTGCCCAGGAGTTCGCCCGCGGCTTCGTGGGTATGACCGCCGACCCCGTTGACCTCGAAGAACTGATCAAAGCGCGCGAAGAACTCGTCGCGCAGATCGTCAGCAACATGCCCGAAGACCATCGCGAATTTCTTATTTCGTTCGAAGAGGGGGAACCGGACTGGGCACTCCTCGGCGTCGATCTCGTACCCGATCTTCCCGCCGTTCGCTGGCGTCAGCAGAACCTGGATAAACTCAGTGACGAGGACCGCGGGAAGTTGGTCGCGCAGTTGGAGGCTGTTCTCATAGACCGATAGCTCCCAGGTTCCGAATCTTGGCATCGCATATGGCACGGCAGGCCAGCGCGATCCAACTAAGTCACGACAGCCATCTCTTTGGCCCGCCATTGGCATTCTGAGTCGTCTGGAGACCTGTGCATCCTTTAAATTCGATCA
>JBOEHJ010000143.1:0-1980 GCA_050633905.1 Geminicoccales bacterium | reverse complement strand
GCGCGCTACTTCAATGTCTAGTCTGAAGTTCTTACTACGAGCCTGTCCAAGTTGTTGATTTCACACCATATCTCGTTTGAATTCAGATACTGTAGCCATGTAAATATCAATATTTATAATTGATGTTGATGTCGTTTATGGTAGAGTACGGCCATGTACATCGAAGCCGTGCCCAATCGAAACTCACCGCCCGCCATCTTGCTACGTGAATCTTATCGCGATAACGGCAAGGTCAAAAAACGCACTGTCCTCAATCTCTCCGATTGGCCACCCGAACTCATCGAGGGCTTCAAGGCACTGCTCAAGGGCGGCACCGTCTTGCCGGCCAAACAGCCCGTGTTCACGATCAAGCGCTCGCTCCCCCATGGCCATATCGCTGCTATCCTTGGCACCCTTCGAAAGATCGGCCTGGATCGCATGCTCGGTCCCGCCGGCAACCGCTACCGTGATCTGGTCATCGCCATGATCGTGGCCAGGCTTGCCGCACCAACGTCGAAACTCGCGACTGCAAGAGCCCTCTCTCCGCTGACCGCCACCTCTAGTTTAGGCGAGATCCTCGGCCTGAGCACGGTCGACGAGACCGCGCTCTATGACGCTTTGGACTGGCTTTATGGGCGTCAACAAGCCGTGGAGAAGGCCTTGGCCAAGCGCCATCTCGAAGGCGGCTGCCTAGTGCTCTACGACGTCTCCTCGAGCTATGTCGAAGGGCGGCATTGTGAGTTGGCACAGTATGGCTACAACCGTGATCGCAAGAAGGGCAAGCAGCAGATCGTCTACGGTCTGCTTTGCGCCGCCAATGGCTGTCCAGTGGCGATCGAAGTGTTCGAGGGCAACACGGCCGATCCCAACACCCTGAATAGCCAGATCACCAAGCTCAAGAAGCGCTTCGGTCTCGACCATGTCGTCCTGGTCGGCGATCGGGGCATGATCACCCAAGCCCGCATCGACGAAGACCTGGCCCCGGCTGGGCTGGATTGGATTACAGCCCTACGCTCATCTGCCATCCGTAGTCTGGTCGAAGGCGGTGCTCTGCAATTGTCGCTCTTCGACGAGCGCGACCTCGCCAGCATCACCGCCCCCGACTATCCGAATGAACGGCTGATCGTCTGCCGCAACCCGGCGCTTGCCAGCGAACGAGCACGCAAGCGCGAAGACCTGCTGGATGCCACCGAACGAGACCTGGCCAAGATCGAGGCAGCTGTCAAACGCCGCCGGCGGACCCTACGTGGCAAGGCTGAGATCGCGCTCAAGGTCGGCGCCGTGCTTGATCGTCACAAGATGGCCAAGCACTTTACCCTCACCATCACCGACGATCATTTCGCCTTTGCTCGCAAGAGTGAGGCGATCGCCAACGAAGCGGCGCTCGACGGTCTCTACGTCATCCGCACCAGCCTGCCCAAGGAAACGCTGAGTGATGAGGGCGCGGTCCGCGCCTACAAGTCGCTGGCCCAAGTCGAACGGGCCTTTCGTGCTCTCAAAACCGTCGATCTTCAGATCCGCCCGCTCCACCACCGGCTCGCCCCCAGGGTTCGAGCTCATGTGTTCCTTTGCATGCTCGCCTATCATGTCGAATGGCATATGCGCCAAGAACTCGCGCCGATGCTTTATGACGATACCGATCGCGAGGCCGCCGAAGCGCTGCGCGATAGCGTCGTCGCCAAGGCCAGAATTTCTCCCACTGCACGAACCAAGAAAATCAAAGGCCAGACCGAGGACGGTTTGCCGGTACACAGTTTCCAAAGTCTGCTCGCCGATCTTGCCACCCTCACCCTCAACAAGACCGTCACCCCGCTCAACGACAATTACGAACTCGCCCTCTTCGCAAGACCAACGCCAATCCAAGCCAAAGCCTTCAATCTGCTCGGCATCAAGCCAGAACGTACCCAGTAAACGACAATCACTGACACGCAAAAGTGCGTCAGATCAATGCCTTGTACCTATTTCGAGTAAGAACTTCAGTCTAGTGGCGACAAGAAGCGG
>JBOEHJ010000142.1:0-1228 GCA_050633905.1 Geminicoccales bacterium | reverse complement strand
ACCTCGAGAACGCGCTTTCCCCCCAAGGCACGCTGACCCTGGCAACATCGACGTCGGTTGATGGTCCGAAGGTTGCGTTCTCGGAGAGCACGTTGTCGCTTGGCAGTTCGCTGGCTCTTGGTGGTGATGGGGCGGCGATTTTGGGTGAGGCGGTGTCGCTGGATGACGACAACTTCCCGTTCGGGGTTGACCTCGGTCAGTCCGCTGCGGTGCAGTCCAGGACCACGGGTCTCGCCTCGTTCATCGGCAGCTCGGACCGCACGACCACCTCGATTGCGACCGCGACGGGGGGGTATAACCTGTCGGTCGCCGGGGATGCCGAGCGCGATGACGAGTATCGCGCCGAATTCGCCGCGAGCGATGTGTCGCTTCGAGAAGAGGCTGATCTACCGCGCTTGCAGTTGACGTCCGAACTGACGGACGGCGTCGAGACATTCTTCGGGTTCAACGGTTCGAGCAACACCGATGCCGGCCTGGTGCAATCGCTTCCAGCGAGTGGTGATTTCTTCCAGCCGACCACTTTTCTTGCTCCGTTCGATCAGCTCTCAGGCGAGCAGACTGGCGGCGGCACCAAGGTCGAGCTTGGCGACAACACCGACCTTTCGGTCGCAGCCTTCACCTCGTCCGACAATGATGCGGCACGGCAATCGGTGACGCAGAAGATCGAGCTTGTCCACAAGACGGTGGGCGATATCGAGCTTCGCCTCGGCTACGGCTTCCTGCAGGAGGATGGCGGTTTCCTCGGCAGCGAGGCGAGTGGTGCTTTCGGTGCGGATAGCGGTGGCAATTCGCAATATATCGATCTCTCGGTGCTGGCGCCGTTGAGCGACAAGGTGAGTCTGTTCGGCGCTTACACAAGGGGCGAGACGGACGCATCCGGCGGTGGCAACAGCCTCTTGTCCAACTACTCCACGCTCCGCTCCGAGGCGTTCGGCGCTGGTTTGGTGATGACGGATATCGCGGAAAAGGGTGACGGCCTCAGCCTGATCGTCGGCCAGCCGCTTCGGGTGACGGACGGTTCCGCCGACGTAACGGTGCCGACCGGTCGGACCGAGGATGGTCGGGTCGAGCAGGAAAGCGGCACGCTGGATCTCGCCCCAGAAGGCCGGGAAATCGCGATCGAGGCGGTCTACAATTTTGCCCTCGACAGCGACGACCAGTCCTTCACCGCAGGCAGCTTCGTCCGCCTCAACCCCGACCACGACGAAAACGCCGACCCCGATGTCGG
>JBOEHJ010000141.1:0-9673 GCA_050633905.1 Geminicoccales bacterium | reverse complement strand
AAAACGCCGACCCCGATGTCGGATTGGGGCTGACCTACAAGCTCAAGTTTTAGGGCTTAATCCAATGATCCCCAGCTTGCCGCGCCAGGCAAGCTGGGGATAATGTCCCTTATTCCTCATCTGTTCTGAATTGGAAAACAAACTATGTCGAACAAGGACGGCAATCATCGGCGCCCGTTATTGACTGCTCGACTAGCGATCAGTGCTGCCGGGCTGATGCTCTTGTTGGGCTGCAATGACACTGCCGGAGGTGCCGGTCAGTATGCGGAAAGCCCTAGGGAAGGATCTGCCGTGCCCCTTAAAGGAAAAGTAGATGCTCGCGCTAGCGGTGCTCTTGACAGCATCCTGGACAAAGCCATCCAAGTCGGTGAGGGAAAGTATATGCTGCCCAAAGGCATCGACGAGGATGGATGTGAGATGTTTGGGGCCTATTCCACCTCAGGTCCAAGCGTCACGGCCATTCAGTATCGTCAGGCCGATGGCGGTTTCGATATTGCTAAGGACCCGGCTGTCTGTAGGGTCGATATGGTCGCAATCGGGACCGATCCAAGCGGCTGTGAGATGTATCGTGCCAAACCAATCAATGCTGATCTCTCAACCACGGATGTGACCTATTTTCGGGATGCTGATGGACGCTACGTGGTTCATCAAACCGGTCGGAGCTGTGACCAAGGCTAGGTTACTCGAAGCTATGGCATTTCCGGAGCAGATCGTCTGAATTTAGCCGTCAAGTCGGCTGCATGTCATAGCTTTCGTCTGCTGTCGATTGCTTCGGTGTCGTAAAACAATTGTGGCTCTGCGGCTCAGTGAGATGCATTGCGTCAGCACTGCGCTTGTTTCGATACGATCTTTCATCAATTAATACGAGAATAAAAATATTTGATTTTCAATCTAAGATGTAAATAACCTTCCACGTCGAATCTTTGGGATTTGCGTGGGCGGATGATGATTAGGACCCTATGCTCGAGAGCTATGCCGCGAAATCGCTACGTGGTTTTTACCCACTCGAGATGGATCGCTGCAGGTTTGATGGCGGCGGTTCTGGCTTCCTGCGGGGGCGGAGGGAGCGGTAGTGGTAATAGCCTGACCGACAATCCCTCCACGACGTTTCTTGCGCAGGTTGCCGAACCATCAGCACCTTTTGCCTCGACCGATTGGTCCTCAACGCAGGAATATCAAAACAGCACGGGGCTTAATCAGCTCAAG
Organism: Geminicoccales bacterium; assembly: GCA_050633905.1. Lineage (GTDB taxonomy): Bacteria > Pseudomonadota > Alphaproteobacteria > Geminicoccales > Geminicoccaceae > JANQPX01. The sequence goes on along the minus strand of JBOEHJ010000141.1, from coordinate 8,467 downwards.
GCGGCGGAAGGTTATGCCAGAAGAACAGGTGGATTGCCTGGGGGGCAGGGCGTTCGCATCGCCATCATCGATAGCGGTATCGATCTTGTCCATCCCGATCTCGGCAATCTTTGGACGCAGAGCTGGTCCGCCGGAGGTGAAGGGCTGGTCGGCGATGCCCATGGTACCTTCGTCGCCGGGATCGTAGGCGCTCGTCGCACCCAAACCGCCGATCCCAACGACATGCATGGCATGGCCTATCGGGCGACCCTGGTTAATTTTCAGGCGTCTCGACCCTCGCAAACACCACCCAATAGCAACCCGACCTTCGCCACGTCGGATCTGGTGGAGGCGTTTAGTGCCGCATCCGGACTATCGAGTGGAAATGAGGGTGTCGAAAGCAATATCCTCAATCTCAGTCTCGGCGCTTTTGCGGCCAGTGATAGTACCTTCAGCGCTCTTCGAACGGCCATGCAAGCTGCTGCAGCTGAAGACAAGATCATGGTCGTCGCGGCTGGGAATGAGGGGCTGGACGCAGATCAGAGCAGAAAACAGCAACCAATCTATCCAGCGGCCTATGCTGACGATGCTGGCATTGCCGGTTTTGCCATTGTGGTCGGCAATCTGACCTCGACGAATGCGGCGGCCGTGAGCAGCAATCTTTGCGGTGACACCAAAGACTTTTGCCTTTTCGCACCCGGTTCGAATGTTCGCTCGACGTTGAATGGTGGCGGCTACGGCAGTGGTAGCGGCACGTCTTTCGCGGCCCCCTATGTCACGGGTGCTGCTGCAGTCGTTAAGGCGGCATTTCCAGGCGTATCGAGCCAGGATGTGGTGAACCGCCTTTTGCTTACCGCTGCCGATCTCGGTGATCCCGGCGTCGATACGACTTTCGGCCGTGGTCTCTTGGATCTCGAAGCGGCGATGGCGCCCGTCGGTTCTGTTGGACTGGTGCTTAGTGGCGATGTCAAAGATCCGCCTATTTCGATCGCCGAGAGCACCAGCCTCAATCTCGGCACCGCCTTCGGAATGGGGAAGGACAGCTTAGGGCTTCTCGAAAAGGCCGTTGGCTTCGATCAAATGGGTTTTCCATTTCCGGTCGACCTTGGGGAACAGATTGCCACGCGCGTTGAAGATCGCAGACTTGGAAGTTTTATCGGACGGTCAGGTGCTGCATCCACAAGCACCGCCTTGCCCCATGGCAGTCTCTCGGTGTCCTTGGGTGAAGGTGGCGCCGACGATCCGAATTTCGGCGTTGAGACTGACACCTTATTATGGAGTGGAAGAGCGCCGGCGGACGAGCCGCAATTGGCTTTTGCCATGGAGCCTGGCGCAGACATCACTTTGTTTGCGTCGCTTAATGGTGGGACGAGCACAGGCCTTGGACTGCAAGAAACCTTAGCTGATCACCGACTGACGCCGTTTGGGCCATCGATGATGTTATCGCCCTTCGACAGCCTTGCCGGCTCGGTGTCGGGCGGCGGTCTTGTCCTGACGCCTGGAGAAGGCTTCGATGTCGCGCTTTCGGCCTTCACCAACACCGCTCGCGATTCGATCGTCGATACATCGATACAAAAATTCGAGATCGCCAAGGCATTTGGCAGCCATATCGACCTGAGGCTGGGTTTGGGCATGTTGCAAGAACAGGGCGGCTTTCTCGGCGCGCGTTCGAGTGGTGCTTTTGGCGAAGACATCAACAGCCGATCGCACTTCGCTGACCTCTCCATCATCGCTGCTATCAGCGAGCAGGTCGACTGGTTCGGTTCCTATAGTCGCGGCCATTCTCGGATTAGGAATGAACAGAGCAGCCTCTTTAGCGATTGGTCATCAGCCAAGTCTGAAGCCTTTGGCACAGGACTGGTTGTCCGGGACCTCTCGAGCAAGAATGACAGCCTAAGCCTCATGATTGGTCAGCCTTTTAGAGGCGATGACGCCAAGACCACCTTGACGGTCCCCGTCGGCCGAACTCCTGATGGCGCAGTTGTCACCGAGCAGCAGCGTGTTGATCTGACCCCCTCAGCCAGGGAGATTATCTCGGAAGCGGTGTATCGCCACGCATGGGGCGGTGGCGAGACGCAGCAGATCGGCATTGGTGGTTTTGCTAGGTTCAATCCTGGCCATGATGCCGACAGGGCGCCGGAACTCGGCTTTGGCATCCACTATCGCTGGCGGTTTTGACGCGTTGCGATGATAGCGTCATCAGCTAAGTGAGCTTGCCTCAATCCCAACGCATGGACAGCCTCGGTGACAAGTTGATCGACGTCCGCTAAGACTGTACAGAATGCTCGGCAGTCCTCCTTTGGGACGATGCTATCGGCTCCGATAACACTAGTTTGCTCTTCAATGTGATGCGACGACACCTTGTTCCTTTTCTCCTGACATGCTGCCTCGTCTTGATGGCGTTCAGCAGGAGTTGGGCTGGCTCGACTGAGGAGCGGCTTTGGCAGGTTCAGGACATTTTGGATCGTGGTGTTCTGACGCTGACCGATGGACGGCAGCTATTTTTTGCCGGCCTTTGGTATGCCGAACAGAGATTGTCAGGGCGACTGACCACGGGTCTCAAACAAGCCCTAGATCGCTTGACCAATGACCGACCGTTGAGGCCTACCCCAGAAACCGCCCCATCCTTTGATCGCCACGGCTGCATGGTTGCGCATGTGGAAAGTGACCAAGGCGTCTCGATTCAACACGCTTTGCTGCAGCAAGGCCTGGCCGTGGTCACGCCATCCTTCGGTTTGGCGTCGCCGGACGAGTGTGCGACATGGTTGGCGCTGGAGGATGAGGCGCGTCGATCCGAGCTTGGGCTCTGGCGTGATCCAAAACAGCAGCCGCAAAAAGCTTCAAGCATGGTCGAGAAGGTCGGGCGCATCAGTCTGGACGAAGGCCGGGTCGTCAGAACCTCCAGCAATGATCGCTATGTCTACCTCAATTTTGGCCAGGATTGGCGAACCGACTTTACCATTCGCCAGCGGCAGAAACTGTTGACGAAAAGCAACGTCGAACCAGACGGCTTCGATGGCAAAAACCTCAGAATACGCGGTTTTGTCCAGGAGTCGCACAGACCATTGATCAACATCTCCAACCTCCAACAAATCGAGGTCATCCCATGACCCCTTGGAAACGCCTTGCCGCCGGCTTGATGCTCAGCTCAAGCCTTGCCCTCCATACCGCCTGCACCCAAGTCGTTAACCCGGCGACTGGCCAGTCGGAATTCACCGCGATGAGCCCCCAACAGGAACTGGCGGTCGGTAAAGAGCAGCATCCCCGTGTTCTGCAGCAATTCGGCGGTAATTACAGCGATGCCGAACTGCAGGCCTACATCACCGAGATCGGCAATCGACTGCAGGCCGTTTCGGAACTTCCCGATCAGAAATTCACCTTCACTCTGTTGAACAGCAATGTCGTCAACGCTTTCGCTCTCCCAGGCGGCTTCGTCTATATTTCCCGTGGGTTGCTGGCGCTCGCAGAGAACGAAGCGGAGGTCGCCGGCGTGCTCGCTCACGAGATCGGGCATGTGACTGCACGCCATTCAGCCCAGCGCTATACTAAGGCGCAATGGGCCCAGGGCGGCGCTCTCGTGACCACAGTGCTCGGCGCGGTCATCGCAGGCGAGGCAGGAGCGAAAGCGGCGCAGCAGATCGCAGGGCCCTTGGCCCAAGGTTATCTCGCCGGTTATTCGCGCGAGAACGAGTTCCAATCCGACCAGCTCGGCGTTCGCTATCTAACCAAGGCGGGTTACGACCCGCGGGCCATGGCAACCTTCCTCGAAAAGCTTGGACGCCACAGCGAGCTTGCGCGCAAACTTGCGGGCAAAGAAGGGGAGCCCGACCCGTCTACCAGCTGGCTCGCAACTCATCCGCGAACCCCTGATCGAGTCAAGCGGGCAGCGGAGGAAGCTGCTGCTGCGGCGGCGTCGGGCAAGATCGGCCGCGATGCCTATCTCGATAAAATCGATGGCATGATCTATGGCGACGATCCAAGTCAGGGCTTTGTTCGCGGGCGTAAATTCATTCACCCTGAATTGCGCTTCAGCTTCGTAGCACCTGAGGGCTTCCAGCTGCAAAACTCACCGACAGCCGTCATCGGCGTCGACAAATCCGGTCATGGCATGAAGTTTGATGCTGGCAAGATCACCTCGAGCGGTAACATGCGCGATTATCTGGCGCGGGAATGGGCAAAAGAGCTTAAGATCAAAAACCTAAGCAAGATCAATAGCTTCGATTTGGATGGATTGCCGGCCGTCAGTGCGGGAACATCGGCTAAGGCCAAAGATGGCAAGCAGGTCGATGTCGGGCTTGCAGCGATTAAGGTTGGGGCTGATAAGGTTTATCGGTTCATGTTTGTCAGCCCCGGCGGGCTCGATTCCAAGCGTGCAAGAGGTGCCAAGGCAACGGTGGAAAGCTTCAAGGTTCTGAGCGCTACGGAGGCCGCTAGTTACAAACCGAAACGCCTAAAGTTGGTGCGGGTCGGACCGAATGACACCAAGGCGGGATTGGCCCAGCAAATGGCCGTTGATGATTTGTTGGAAGAGCAATTCGCTGTTTTGAACGGGCTCGCCGATGGTGAGCGCCCTGAAGTCGGCAGCTCGGTCAAGCTGGTTAGTGAATGAGCAAGTTGATGGGCTGATGGCATATTTTCTAGACAGACCTTCTTGGACAAGGTCAACTCAATAAAGGCTAAGTTCATCGAAAGGTTGGAACTTACAGCATACCAGGATAGTGTTCGTGTCAAGAAATGGTGGCATGGCTTGCGCAGCCCAATCGGTTTAGGTGATTTCAACCTGCCATGCTGCTGGGAGGCGATGCCTTCAGTACCGTCTGAAGCGGCCTGCTGGTGTTGCTGTTTCTTCGATTGATCCGGCAATCGATGATTGTCGTATCGGAACAATGAACACGAACTTTGACGGAAAACTGGGAGATACTGAAAGTGACCCAATCGATGACCCTGACCGCTGTAGCGCTGACGGCAGCGCTGACGGCAACCGCTACCCAAGCGGCGACCCTGGATGACGTAAAAGCCAAAGGCCATTTGCAATGCGGTGTGTCCAGCGGCCTTGCCGGTTTTTCCTTCACCGATGATGCGGGTGGCTGGGACGGCTTCGACGTCGACTTCTGTCGTGCAATGGCTGCCGCCGTCTTCGGCGACCGCGAGGCAGTGAAGTTCACCCCAACCACCGGTAAGACCCGCTTTACAGCGCTAGCCTCCGGCGAGATCGACGTGCTGGCGCGCAACACGACTTGGACCTTCAGCCGTGACACCGACCTGAAGTTCACCTTCATCGGCGTCAACTACTATGACGGTCAGGGCTTCATGACCAGGAAAGAGCTGGGCGTGACCTCGGCATCCGAGCTGGACGGCGCCACCGTCTGCATCCAGACTGGCACCACCACCGAGCTCAACCTCGCCGACTATTTCCGCGCCAATGGCATGAGCTACGAGCCGGTGCCGATCGAGACCAATGCGGAAGCGCAGCAGAAATATCTTTCCGATGCCTGTGACGTCTACACCACGGACGCCTCGGGTCTGGCGGCAACCCGCGCCACCTTCGAAAACCCGGATGACCATGTCCTTCTTCCGGAAATCATCTCCAAGGAGCCGCTCGGTCCTCTCGTTCGCCATGGCGACGATCAGTGGGGCGACATTGCCCGCTGGGTGCTGAATGCGCTGGTCATTGCTGAAGAGAAGGGCATCACCGGCGAGAACGTTGAGGAGATGGCTGCTAGCAGCGAGGACCCCGAGATCCTTCGTTTGCTCGGCGGTGAAGGTGAGCTTGGTGCCATGGTCGGTCTCGAATCCAGCTGGGCTGTCTCAGCGATCCTCGCCGGCGGTAACTATGGCGAGATTTTCGAGCGTCATCTTGGTCCGGACACCCCGATCGGTTTGGAGCGTGGCTTGAACGCTCAGTGGACTGATGGCGGCATCCTCTACGCCCCACCTTTCCGCTAGCATGAATATTGGGCGCGTCTTTCGGGACGCGCCCAATATTTTCAGACCGTTTTCCTGGGTGTCAACTTCCTCTATATTGAAGAAATAAGCGAGCATGTCTGATCGAGGCATGGATCTTGCCGACCAATTAAACGAGGGGGCTCCACCCTCGACATCAGGGCTTAGAAAGGGGCGTCATGACCGTCGCGACGGCCGCACCTACGGATAATTTTCGGATCGGCATGCTGCTCTCCGATACACGTTATCGGGGCTACACGATCCAGATTATCGCCTTCATCCTGCTGATGCTGTTCTTCGGCTGGTTGGTTACCAACACGATCAACAACCTTGAAGCGCTCGGTAAGGAGTTTGGTTTCGGTTTCCTTGGCGAAACCGCGTCTTATGACATCAATCAGCGCCTGATCGACTACACCTCACGCTCGACCCATGCCCGTGCCGCCGTGGTCGGTATCTTGAACACGCTCCTGGTCGCTGTGCTCGGCTGTATCTTGGCGACTGTGATCGGGGTGGTGGCCGGCGTGCTAAGGCTTTCCAAGAACTGGCTCGTCGCCAAGTTGATGACCGTCTATATCGAGACTGTGCGCAATGTGCCGGTTCTCCTGCAAATCATCCTGTTTAGCGCTGTTATCAACGAGACCTTCGCCTCACCGAAAAAGGCCGAGCCCTGGTTCGATGGCGCTTTGGTGATGACCAATCGTGGCTTCTATTTCCCACAGCCGCTGTTTACCAACACACTCGGCTCGATCCATATCGGCGAGCTATTCTGGCTCAATCTCAACTTTGTCGCCGCCGTCATCGTGCTCGCGCTCAGCATCATGGCTGGACGAGCCTATTCGCGCTGGGCCCATGCCAAGCAGGACGCTACCGGCGAGATTCAGCCGATCTTCTGGGTTAAAACAGCGATCCTTCTGGTGCCGTTTGCGATCCTGATGGTCGTGCTTGGCCTACATTTCGGTTATCCAGAGCTCAAGGGCTTCAACTATAAAGGTGGAATCTTCGCGCGCGAGAGCCTGATCGCGCTCTGGCTGGCGCTCTCCGTCTATACCGGTGCCTTCATCGCGGAAAATGTACGTTCTGGCATCCAGGCGGTGAGCCATGGACAAACCGAGGCCGCCGCTGCCCTTGGCATTCGCCCGAACCGTATCATGAGCCTGATCGTCCTCCCCCAGGCCCTTCGCGTGATCATCCCGCCGCTGATCTCGCAATATCTGAACCTCACCAAGAATTCTTCGCTGGCGATCGCGGTTGGCTATATGGACGCGACCGGCACGCTCGGCGGCATTACCCTCAACCAGACCGGCCGTGAGATGGAATGCCTTATGTTGCTGATGGCGTTCTACCTGATCGTCTCGCTGCTAATTTCGGCTGGGATGAACTGGTACAATAATCGTGTGAAGCTGGTGGAGCGCTGAGATGAGTGATACCGACGCGACTCGGACTGGCCGTGAATTTGCGTTCGTTGCCACCCAGCAAATACCGCCATCGGAACCGCCTGCGCGCACCACGGGGCTGTTTCACTGGGCCAAGGAAAGCCTGTTCTCCTCGCCACTCAATATTGTGCTCAGCCTACTCTCGATCGGCATCATCGCCTGGATGGTGCCGCCGATTCTGAAATGGGCCTTTGTTGATGCGGTCTGGAGTGCTGGCAGCCTAAAAGAATGTCGCGAAATCAACGCCGAGGGTGCTTGCTGGGCGATGGTCAACGCACGTTTCGGACAATATCTCTTTGGCTTCTATCCACCTGAGCTGGTCTGGCGCCCAATCCTTGCCTTCGTCCTGATGTGTGCGGCCCTTGCTCCGGTCTTGTTCGACAAGGTTCCGCGGAAACTGCTTATTTTTACGGCACTTTTCCCGTTCATTGCTTATTGGCTGATCTGGGGCGGCAGCCTTTGGTATGTGGCCGGGATTATCCTAGGCCCTGTCGTCGGCTGGCTCGCCTTCAGTGCGGTCATGCGCATCGGCGGGACGCTGCCAGCAATGATTATCGGCCTCCTGGTCACCATTCTCTGGTGGGCGGTCGGCGTCGATGTCTTTAAAGACATCCTGTCTGCGATCATCCCGATCGACCTTCGCGCCGTCGCTTCCGATCGCCTGGGAGGCTTTCTGCTCACTTTCATCATCGGCGTCACCGGCATCGCCGCCTCCTTTCCGCTCGGTGTGGCGCTAGCGCTCGGCCGCCAATCGGACCTGATCTTCATCAAAGCTGTCTCGGTGATGTTCATCGAGTTCATCCGTGGCGTCCCGTTGATTACCCTCCTGTTCGTCGCCTCCACTGTCCTCAACTACTTCCTGCCGCCGGGCACGAATTTCGATCTAGTGCTGCGTGTCCTGATCATGGTGACGCTCTTTGCTGCAGCCTACATGGCCGAGGTGGTACGCGGAGGGCTCGCAGCCCTTCCGCGGGGGCAATACGAGGCCGCCCATGCGCTTGGCCTGGACTACTGGAAATCCATGCGCCTGATCATTCTCCCCCAGGCGCTCAAAATCTCGATTCCCGGCATCGTCAACACCTTCATCGGTCTCTTCAAGGACACCACGCTGG
>JBOEHJ010000140.1:0-15094 GCA_050633905.1 Geminicoccales bacterium | reverse complement strand
GTGGATCATGAAGGTGAAGTGCTCGAAGCTTTTGTCACCAAGACCAGAGACAAAGAGGCTGCTCTCCGCTTCTTGAAGAAGGCGATGAAACGCTATGGCCGACCAGACGCCATCGTGACCGATAGGTTGCCCTCATATCGAGCTGCGATGACGGAGATCGGCAACCAAAACCGCCAGGAAGCAGGGAAGCGCCTCAACAATCGGGCTGAGAATTCCCATCAGCCCTTCCGACGACGAGAGCAAGCCATGGCGGGGTTCCGATGTCCGAAAACACTTCAGAAATTCGTGTCAGTTCACTCTTCGGTCTCAAACCATTTCAGTCTCGAACGTCATCTCAATCCAAGACACATCTTCAAGCAGAACCGAGAGGCCGCTCTTGCTGAGTGGCAGACCCTCTATTCAGCCTAACAGCAATCAATGTGCGCCGCTTCGGCCCTCTAAAATTTAGTCTGACAATGTCCGTGAGATCATGCCCGGGGTCGAACACCGTCAGCATAAGGGACTGAACAACCGAGCCGAGAACTCCCATCTCCCGACCCGGAAGCGCGAGTGGATTATGCAGAGATTCAAATCACCCGGACACGCCCAGCAATTTCTCTCTGTTCATGAACCCATCGCCAATCTCTTCCACCTTCAACGTCATCATAAGCCCGCCACCGACTTTCGTGCTGATCGAGACCAAGCTTTCTCGATCTGGCAGGAGATCGCCGAGTTGAACCAACCAGCCTGATCCAGCTCCTGTAGCACTCAACTCTCCAAATCTTCAGCACTCAAGTTGACGACGCCATGTAGGGAAAGCGAGACTATTGCGTTTGGCGCGGCCGGAATGGGCCTGAAAGCCGGCGCTGGCTGAAGCCGGTTAGCTTCCGGATCCGTTCCAGCCTCTAGAACGAAGGCCTTAACAATGATGAAACCCAATCACCTTATGATCTCGACTAAGCTGTTGCTCAACATTGAGATCACAGGCCTCTCGCATGTCCAGCCAATCTCATAACGATCGCATTTGGCTCACTATCAGCTATCTTCAGAGAATCCTATGCTGACGATATTTCTGCAAATGAAGCCCTTGCCGAATGGCCTTCGATCGAAGCAGAAACAGACGATCTCATCTGCCAAGCGTGGCACGAGCTGACTCACTCTGCAGCTAATCGCGACATACGAGCGCGGGATCCCGAACATGACCAGTAGAAGTGCAGCCGTTTGGTTGGGAATTAGGCAGTGCATGCAGAATAGCGGGCCCTAGATCAATTCTTCTAGAGCGATTCGGCAAAGGGGGAGGTTCGTTAATTGCAAAATAAAGAAAATATGGCCGTCTTTGTCGGAACGTTTTGTTTGTTGTTGATTATGTGCTTGGCGATTGTTGATCAAGAATTCAGCTGGTGGGTATTCCCTTTTATCGCCTTATTCGGTGCACTTTTTGCAGGTGTCCTGAGCGTCTGTTTCTCAATTTATCGCGCGGATACTTACCGTGACTCGATGAAGGCAGAATATCCTGATCAGCCTTGGATGTGGCATGCGAAGTGGCGATCAGACGTGATCCCTTCACGTAGTCGGTGGGATTTCTGGGGTGCGGTGGTATTTACCATAATCCTGTCGGTGTTCGCGTTGTCGGGCGTGGCCGCGACATTAGATGGGCTACCCAGCGGAAATCTATGGACGATTCTTGGTTTGATACCGCTCATCGTCCTATTTTTTGTCGTCCAGTACATGATTCAAGCTTGGCGAACGCTCCGCTATGAAAAGCGTGTTTCTCTTGTCCTTGAAACCCGCCCAGCCTGGATAGGCTCTGCATTTTCTGCACGGTTAGTCATACCCGCTGGAACACAGCCTGAGCATTTAGAGGCGCAGTTGGAGCACACCGAAATCGTTAGAGTTGAAGAAAGTGATGGGGTCAGCTTCGAGAAGGCGGTCGATAGCAAGATCTCAGGCCATGTCGAGACTAGCTTTGATGACGCGGGGCATTGCACTGGTAGCATCGTCGTTGACATCCCGTCTCACAGCCCAGAGTCGTCATGGCACGAAGACGACCTTAAGGGGTGGTGGGAAATGATCATTACTATGCGCATTGAGGGGGTCGACATCCCTTTGCGATATGAAGTCCCGGTCGCTGACCCAGTACGATACCCTACGGACAGTTAGTGCGAGCGTCAGAAATGTGCTTGGTATCAGGCCTGTTTGATCGGCTTGTGGGCCGTGGCCTTGATGGGGCATACGCCGATATCGATACCATTTACGGAGATCTCCGATGGGGGCGTCGCATTGATAGCCATAGTTGCTGCTCCTGTTAATTGCCTGACACGTAACCGTGCCAGGATATCCGGCGAAGCAGCCGATCCAGCCCATTACCCGACGCTAGCGATCACGGGCATCGAGCCCTAACCCGCAAATCTCGCCTGGAGATTCTAATCACGATGCATAGCCGAGGTCTCAAGATACGCCGCGAAATCCGCGCTCGTTAGAGTGATTTGCAGTAATGAATATGCCGATTTAAGAAATTTCGGTAACACAAATTTAAGACAAGTAAACTACTATCCAGATTTTATTCGGGAAAGCGCCATGGCAGTCGTTTTCGAGAGATCTGTCTTCTCGTCCGTTGTGGAGAAAATCTTACTATTGTTGATCGTATTGTTTGTCGGCGGTGCTTTTTCATCTCTCTTCTTTCTCGTCGATGACCGTCCTGTAATGATAGATATATTTTCCGCAGGCGCTGTCCTTCTCGCTATTTTCTTCCTCACTAAGGTGACCCGCGAGATCATTGCCCTTGTGAAAAGCGGTAAGCCCTGGCGCGTGGAGATTACGAACCAAGCCTTGACGTGGGAGTCGCCGGTTCAGGAGCAAATGAAATCGCTGATGACCAGCCTGTCCGACATACGTGCCGTACGCAAAACCCATCATCGATACCGAAACAGCAAGCGAAGTCCCAAAACCAAATATCATATCGATTTTGAGAACGGGCAACAGCTCGAGATCAAGGCCCAAATGTGCGGTATTAGTCCAGAGAAGGTTTTCAGCGCGCTGGAGGAGAAAGGCATTCCCTTCCACCGAAATCAAAATGTGTCTGGTCCAAAGTTCAAGGTTGGTGTTGACGGAACATCTGTCGGGGTCGGCCGGTAATTGCGGACTTCAAGTGAGAACGAGTTGCAGTCAGGTTGGAGTAGAACGACAGAAGTTGGCATCGCCCCCTTCTTCCGGCCGTCAGCGCCTAAAGATGAAGTGGCAATAATTTTGAAGAAAAAGTAAATCTAAAATTTTAATGAAATTATTTCGTATTTTTTGACTTGGAAAATTAAGAAAACTTTTTCAATTTTACTGCACCCTAAGTGAATGAGAAACACTCCCAACGAATTTCTTGAAAGCCTCTTGAGCGGCGATGAGCAGGCGTTGCTGATTATTGTGGCGATCTATTTTTCATTGGCGGGACTTGCAAGCTTAGTTTTCCAGTTAAGAATACTGTCATGGCCGATGATCAACGGAATTTTGGTCCATGCGAAAATATCAAGATGGGGCGTACCGGACTCGGCAAGCGAACAAAATTATGAAGTCAACGTAAAGTATCTCTATCAAGTCGATGGAAAGCAATATGACGGGTATCGCCTATCACCTTGGCACATATTCGCCAGTGGAATTTTGAAATTTCTATTACGAATCCAATTGAAAGGTATTACAGAGCTTTCAACGAAAGAAGTCGCCGTATTCTATAATCCGTCTGCCCCGGAAAAGAGTTATCTGATCAAACCCGGAAAGGTAGGGCTAAGTATCACTGCTGCAATGGTCGTTATTCCAGGCATCTTTTTGATCTTTCATGTCTGAATTGTCAGCATTTCGGCCTTTCGGCACGCGTCCCAATGATCGCTAGATAAGATCGGAATTCAATCCGTTCATAGCTTGGTGACTTTGAACCTCTAGATGGATAGAGCGGAACACGTGTTTGACCTCGTCGAAATCGTTAACTTCCAACGCCCCTAAACAGACAAGTCGCTGCGCCTCATCCGGGATCAAGGCTACCGCCTTTCGATAGTGGTCGTGTGCATCGTCGAAATGTTCGAGCCGCTCTAATGCTTGTGCTAGGCGAAAGTGGATATCTGCCCTGTCCGGTTGGCGCATCGATTGTTCTTTCTGACTGTCGACCAAGAAGGCCAGCTTTCGCCCGATGTTGCGTCCTAATGATCGTTCTTACTTTCGCAAATCCACTCCGTGTGCATTTAACACACGATGTGGATTTGCGAAAGTGTGTGATGAGCGAATGGCGCTTTGAGATCACGACAAAACATCGGCGTGACGAATCCTGGCACGATTCGGAGGAAAGCTCTGGTGCCTGTCCATCCTGCATACTCGATCGTATGACGATCAAGTTCACCATCGGCCGTGAGCGCCCCTCAGGCAGTCCGGGCGACCCTGACATCTTTGGCGCACAACAATATGCATCCCTGCTCGATCTGCCGGTCAGGATCGACTGAATAAGGCGATGGGCATGCTCACGGCGAAGAGCACACTGCCGACGACGATAAACGTCATCTGAAAGGCGGCGAGGAAGTCGCCGGGTGCCAGAGCGATCCCCGGCCCCATGCCACCCTCCGTCAAAGCTTGAAACAACCAACTGATACCTGAGGCGCCGGCGACCGTGCCCACGAGTCGGGTCACCATGAAGAGACTTCCGGCAACGCCGCGGTCGCCTCTCGGCATGGCAGCAATCGCTCTGTCCGTGAACGCGAACTGAAAGAGACCGAGCCCAACGCCCGCGGCGAACATCGGTGGAATCATGAAGAGGATCGATAAGGTCGGCGGCAGGACACCGATCGTGATCAGCCCTACCACTGTCAGAAACGGGCTAGCGAGCGTCAGTTGCGTCGGACTCATTTTTGATATGAGCCCTGTCCCCATAAGCCCAGCAACGGCCATTCCAAGCGGCGACATCGCCAAGACCACGCCGGCGACCGAAAGCGACAGCTCTGTCTGACTCGCGAGATAGAAGGGAAACAGCAGGAGGATCGCGAATCCCGCAAAGTTGATGGCAATGCTGGAGATCTGGAGAAGCGCGATGTCGACGTTGCGAAACACCGCGAGGCGAATGATCGGGTCCGGTGCCCGATTTTCCTGATAGATGAAGCCCGAGAAGCAAGCCACGAAGCCTAACAATAACGCAATGACGAGAGGCCAGTTGATCGTCGATCGTTGAAGCAGGTTCAGGGTAAATAAGAGACCTCCGAGCGAGAGCACAAGAAGAACAGCGCCAGCAATGTCAAGCTTTGGAACTCGCTCTGCTCGCGTTTGATCGGCAACGACCATCAGAAGCAAAAAGGCGATGGCGGCAAGCGGGGCGCGATACCAAAAGACTGCTTGCCAGCCCCAGGTATCGATCAACAAGCCGCCGATGATCGGACCTACGGCCATGCCCGCCCCGAACGTCATCGTGTACATCGACAGCACGCGGCTGCGAAGGTCTTCGTCCACGAGGAACGTCGCCAAGGCCGGTCCGCTGCCCAAGATCAGACCGAAGCCCAGCCCTTGAAAAACGCGGAGGCAAAGCAAGGAACCGTAACTCGGCGCCAGGCCGGACAGGAGATGCGCGAGCAGACTGACCAGCATGCCGACCATGAAGATCCGCCGGTGGCCATAGAGATCACCGAGCCTGCCGGAGACCAGAACGAAGCCCGACATCGGCAATAGATAGGCGATCACCAGCCACTGAACCGCACCCACATCGATCTCGAACCACGCCGTGATGGCTGGAAACGCGATATTGACCGAGGAGTCTACCTGACCGAGCGTGCCGATACCGACCGCCCAGAGTCCGAGCTTAGCTCTCCAGGAGGTGGATTGACTACTCATCGCTTCGGCAAAAGGTCGCAGTGGTCAGCCTCCTCGCGCACATGTCGCGACAGGTCTCAGTCTTCCCTTGATTCGCTCGTCCTTTCCAGGTTGCATCGTGCTGCCTTTGCCGATCCGCCAATTGTCTATGTTGCCCCCGAGATAGCTTGGCGGAATCGAATCGACGATATCGGCCTCCCTCGGCGCGACGCCCATCGTCCCGAAATGCAACCGAATCTGCACACCGGCCAGTACCGGCTTGGTTTTGGTGATCGTGTTGTTGTCGACCGGCACGCCGGGATACTCGATGAGCCCGTGGACGACTGCTGCTGGACCTGGACCAGCCCCCTCAATATCGAAGACCAGCTCAAGTCGATCACCACCAGAGTTGGGGCAAAACGGTTAGTTCTTAGGCGGGTTGGTACAAATCTGTTGATTGTGTTGATCATCGTGATGCTTGCGCTGACCTTCCCGATCATGCGCACTTCCCATTACCTTTTCGGCTATCGCTCTTTCGGAGCGACAGTTGCACGATCGACATAGATGCAGGACATAATACGGGCTTCACAATCCTCGGCCCAATTGTCCAGCCTGCGCACCAGGATATCGACCGTATCGGAGACCATGGCTGCGATGGGCTGGCGGATCGTCGTCAATCTGTATGATGCGGAAGCGGCAAGGTCGACATCATCGAAACCAATGACGGACAGCTCATCAGGGATCGGGATCCCGAATTCGTGCCGTGCCACGTCGAGCAATCCGAACGCGAGCATGTCACTGGCACAGAAGACCGCCTCGGGTCGAACTCCGGCCACGAGCACACGGCGTGCGGCCTCGGTCCCAGCTTCGTAGCTGTACTCGGTCGCATGGACGATGGTTTCGATCTGGATGCCCGCTTCTTCCAGCTCGGCCGCGAAACCGCGCCCCCTTTCTTGTGTGGTCGATGCCGTTTCCGGGCCACCAACAAAGCCGAAACGCGTGTGACCTGCCTCGATGAGCCGCTGCGCTGCGACACGACCGCCTGCGACGTTGTCTGCGCACACGATGTTCAGCCGCCCGCGCCTTGGCCGGCGCGCGAACGCCACCAGCGGAATTCGCCGCTTCAGGCACTGCTCGGTGATGAAGGGCGATATCGCACCGGCTGACACCACCAAACCATCGACGCTGTATTGCAGCACGAGCCGCCCCATCGCCTCGAGGTCATCCTCGCTGGACACGTTCAACAGGAGCATGCGAAGGCCGCGATTCTGCAGATTGCGGGTGAACTCCTCCAGCACCGTAAGGTAAAGGGGATTCTTGAAGTTCGCCAAGATCACGCCAACAAGGTGTGTGCGCTGCGTCATCAAACTACGCGCCAAGGCGTTGGGCATGTACTCGAGCCGCTCTGCGGCCGCAATCACACGCGCCCGCATCTTTGCTGATACGCTTGCGCCCGGCGTGAACACCCTTGAGACCGCAGAGAGCGAAACGCCCGCCGCGCGCGCGACATCGGTTGCTGTGGCCCGCGATCGATCCCGTTCGGTCTTCTCGCCTGGATTGTTCGTCATGAGGCTACGATGGAGCTGTGCCGTCCTGGCAGGGGACGGTCTCGTGCTGCGCATCGACAGGCTTCATGAGAATGCTAAGTTCATCCCAAAGTGGGGGAACACAGGCGAGAACCGCGCGTTTCTCTGTCCCGATTCCGGGAGCGAACTCGTTTGTGCGGCCACCTGCTTCCCGCACCAGCAGCATGCCGGCCAAGTCGTCCCAGGGCGAGACCAACGGTTCGAAGGCCGCTAACAGACGGCCCGCAGCGACATAGGCCAGGGCCAGAGCGCAGGCGCCGACCCGGAGATACATCCCGCCGCCCTTGACCAGATCCAGAATAAACGCCGCCGAGCGTTCGGGGTGGGCACCGCTATTGATTCCGACCGCTATCAATCCATCACGTATGGATGCGCTGCCCGAGATATGCACCGGAATGCCA
Source organism: Geminicoccales bacterium (assembly GCA_050633905.1). GTDB lineage: Bacteria > Pseudomonadota > Alphaproteobacteria > Geminicoccales > Geminicoccaceae > JANQPX01. The sequence goes on along the minus strand of JBOEHJ010000140.1, from coordinate 7,320 downwards.
TTGAGAAAGGTGCCGTGGCCGCTCGCAGCCGAAAATAGCTCTTCTGTCATTGGGGCATAGACCACGCCGACGACGGGGCGGCCGCCGACGACATAGCAAAGTGCGACGCACCATTGCGGTAGACCGAGTAGAAAGCAGGTCGTGCCATCGATTGGATCGACGACCCATGCGCATCCGTCGTCGCCAGCGTTGCCCTCCATTTCCTCGCCGATGACGGGATCTTCAGGGTAGTCTTCCGCCAGGCGGGATCGGATCAGCGCCTCGACCTCCAGGTCGACATTGGTCACCCAGTCCTGTTCGCCCTTGGTTTCGATCTGCAGCGTTTCCCGGCTGAGGAACGCGTTGCGCGCGAAGGCACCGGCCTCGCGGGCGACACTGCAGGCGAGAGCAAGCCGTCGCCCCAGTTCATCCTTGGGCAGTGCTGACATCTTCGATTCCTTTCCCGCGGATGAGAGTATCGAGGGCAGTGCGAAGCGCAGCCAATTCGCCCGAATTCTCAATTCTGACGTCCGCAGCCGCGATCAGTGCCGCATTGTTCTGGAAGCCTCCATAGCCGCCGTTCGCGCGGGCGTCGTCCTCGCGAAAGCGTTCGCGTTCAGCAGGATCGCCCGCCCTTGCGCGGCCACGGACCCGTTCAAATCTGGTATCCGGATCGAGGACCAGTGCCAGGAGCACGACGGTCATCGAACGCGCCCCGGCGGCACGCCGTAGATAGGCGACCTCATCTTGGTTGCGCATGCCATCGACCACGGCCCGCGCCTGTTCCAGAAGGTCGGTCTTGTTGACGAGTTGCCTTGCATAATAGTCGTTGCCATGGGCCAGTTGCATGTCGCGACCGTGGGTCTGCACCTGCACGCGCGTCGGCGTGCCGAAGGCGGCTTCGGCCTCGGCCCTCAGAAACCCAGACAACGAGTAGGCTGCAAATCCGGCATCCGCGAGGATCCCGGTGGTCGTGGACTTGCCCGCACCGGATTCGCCGCACACCGCAATGATCAATCCGCCGGCCATGCTGTCTTCTTTTCCCTTGACCCTGTAGCGGCCGCGCCTCTCCGGGCGGCAAGGTGTTGACGCTACGCGGCGTGATAGGTTTTTGCAAGCGCTTGCAAGAGGAGTCGCGCAGCTGTAGGCTTGCTCCAACAAACAAGGGTCCAATGGGATCGAACCGGGGAGGACACGATGACTGCATTCAGAACTGGAATGGCGGCGCTTCTGTCGGGCGCTGCGGGCCTTGCGCTCTCGGCGGTTTCTGCCGGTGCCGAGCCGCAGGGCAAGTTCGTTTTCGCCGTGGCACAAGAGCCGCAGGACCTCGCGGCGCAGGGCGCCTACAAGGAATTCAATGCACACGGACTGCGCAATGTGATCGAGACACTCATTGCGACGGACCCGGCCACCGGCGCGTACATCCCGGTTCTTGCGACGTCCTGGGAGCGCGTGGACGGCAGCACCCTGCGACTGAAGCTGCGCGAAGGCGTGATGTTCCACGACGGCACCGAGATGACCGCTGAGGCTGTGGCCAAGGCGATCACCTTCGTCTGGAATCCTGAAAGCGCTTTCACCATTCAGGAATATGCCGGCCCCGGCACCATTTCGGCCGAAGCCATCGGTCCACTCGAGATCGAGGTGAGGTCCAGCGAGCCCGACCCGATGCTGGAGTTCCGCCTTACGCTGAACGGCATCTCTTCGGCCAAGCAGATCGATGAGGCGCCGGCGTCGCATTTCGACACGCCGATCGGCACCGGTCCCTACACCTTTGTCGAATGGGTGCGCGGTCAGTACTGGAGCGCTCAGCACAACCCGGACTGGTGGGGCTATGGAGCGACGGATTCCTATGGCACCAGCGAACCGCCGTTCGAAACACTGCGCTTCGTCTTTCGTTCGGAAGGGGCCGCGCGGACCGCGATGGTGCGAGCAGGCGAGGCTCATATCGCCGTTTCACCGTCGCCCGAGGACTGCACCGCGGCCGCCGACAATAGCGGCTATGCCTGCGTGACCGGCCCGTCCGATGCCTATCTCTACGGCCGTCTCGACCACTCGCTGCACGCCGACGAGCGGCTAGGCGACATGCGCCTCCGCAAGGCGATCTTCCATGCGATCGACTATGAAGGGCTCGCCGAGCTCATCGGATTGGCCTCTATGCCGACCGGTCAGCTTGGAACGCCCGACATGCTGGGCTTCGACGAGACCCTCGAGCAGTACAGCTATGATCCCGACATGGCACGGCAGCTAGTCGAGGACGCAAAGGCGGACGGTGTCGATGTCGACGGCCTGACGGTCGAAGTCGTCGGACGGAACACAACGCCGCGTATCGGATCCGTAACCGAAATCATCGGCTTCTTCCTGGAAGAGGTCGGCATCAACGCCGACATCAAGGTGCAGCTTCCGGACGTCTTCAATCCGCGGGTGCGGATCAAGGGATATGCCGAAGAGGCACCGCGCGCGATGATGCAGGTCCACATGAAGCAAAACGCGTCCGGAGAGTTTGGCGTCAACCTGCTGGGCAACTACGCCTGCCCCGACATCGACAACCCCACCGGCGCATCACGGTCCTCGGTTTACTGCAACTCCGAGTTCGACGCCAACCTGGCCAAAGCGCTGACCCTGTCGGGCGAGGAACGGGATGCGGCGCTGAAGGAGCTGGTGAACTTCCTGCACGGCGAATACCAGATCGTTCCGCTAGCCCTGCTCGACAAGGGTTACCTGATCCAGGACGGGTTTGACTTCAGTTTCGGGGTCGACCACCGCCTGCTGGCGGTCAACGTGGCCCAAACCGAATAAGCCGCCCTCCGATCGCGGGCCAGGCGGTCCGCGATCTTCGCGCATTCCTGAGCATAGGGGCCATGTCCTACATCTTTCGGCGCGTCATCCACTCGGTGATCCTGCTGTTCGCGCTGGTCTCTTTCGTCTTCGTGGTTGGCCGCATCATCGGCGATCCGGCCCTGATCATGCTGGGCGTGAACGCCACGGAAACGGCATTGGAGCAACTGCGCGAGAACCTCGGGCTAAACGAACCGATTTGGCGGCAGTATCTCGTGTTCGTCGGCGATCTGCTGCAAGGTGATTTCGGCGTCAGCTATCGCTATGGCTTTTCCGTCCTCCCGTCCGAGCTGCTGAATGCCGAAGGGACTCCGGTGCTGCCGGTCGTGCTCGAACGTCTGCCGGCGACCTTCATGCTGGCAGGAGCCGCGATCGCCTTTGCCTTTACGTCTGCGGTGGTCATGGGGTGCCTGGCGGCGGTGCATCCCCGATCCTGGATCGACAATCTTGTCAACGTCGCATCGCTGGCCTCGGTCTCGGTTGTGCAATTCTGGCTGGGCCTGCTGCTAATCGTCGTGGTGAGCGTCCAGTTGGGGCTTCTGCCCACAGGCGGATACGGTTCCTGGGAACACCTTGTTCTGCCGGCCCTGACACTAGCCGCCCGGCCATTGGGGCGGATATCCCAGGTTGTACGAAGCGCCATGCTGGACGAGTTGTCGAAACCTTATGTCGCTGCGGCACGGGCCAAGGGTGTGCCGGAATGGCGGGTAGTTTTCGTCCATGCCCTGAAGAATGCCTCGATCCCCATCGTCACAATCACCGGAGACGAGCTATCCCAACTTTTGACCGGCGCGATGCTGGTCGAGACGGTATTTGCCTGGCCGGGAATCGGGCTACTGCTGATCGATTCCCTTTCACGGCGTGACTTACCGATGGTTCAGGCGGGAATTTTCACCGTCGCAGCACTGGTCATCCTCGTCAACCTGGCCGTCGATATCGCTTATACCATCCTGAATCCGAAGATCAGCCTCGACAGCCGCGGTGGGCGCTCGTGAGCGAGACCAATGCAGAGGACCACGCCCGAGCGGCCCGGATCACCGCCGGAGCCTATGCCCGGGCCCTGCTGCGCGACCCTGTGACCGCACTTGCGGCGCTCTTTCTGGTTCTGCTTCTGATCGGTGCGGCGGGGGCCGACCTGCTGGCCCCCTTTGATCCCAACAAGGCCAATCTGCGTGCGCGTTTCGTGCCACCGTTTGGGACCGGCGGCGACGGCAGCTTCTACCTGCTGGGCACAGACGAGTTGGGCCGTGACCTGTTCAGCCGCCTGATGCATGGCGCAAGGGTGTCGATGTCGATCGGCCTGCTCGGCGCCTTCTGCTCGGGCATCGTGGGCATCACGCTGGGCGTGCTCGCCGGATACTACCGTGGCTTCTTCGAAGACGTGCTGATGCGTGCCGTCGACGGGATGCTGGCGCTGCCCTCGCTTCTCATCGCGCTGTTCATCCTTTTCGTGATCGGCGCCGGGTTCACGAACCTTATCCTGATCTTCATCCTCCTCCACTGGATGGTCTTCGCGCGTATGGCGCGATCACTGACGCTGAGCCACAAGCAAAGCACCTATATCACCGCCGCCTTTGCCATTGGCGCCACCGACGGACGGATCATGTTGACGCACTTGCTGCCCAACATGGTGTCGCCGCTTCTGGTGTTGTTCACGCTCGAGATTGCCGTGCTGATCCTGTCCGAGGCATCGCTGTCGTTTCTCGGCTTCGGCGTCCAGCCGCCGCAGTCCTCCTGGGGCCTGATGATCGCGCGCGGTCGCGAATTCATCACGTCTGCCTGGTGGCTCGTCGTGATGCCCGGTGCCGCCATTTTCCTCGCTGCCCTGGCGCTCAACCTCGTGGCCGCCTGGGCGCGGGCCGTTTCCGATCCTGTGCAGCGCTGGCGGTGGCTGGCCAAGCCGACCAAGGCGGACGCGGACCTGCCTGAACCCGAGGCTCGGGCATCGTCATGAGACCAGACGACCGGCCAGACGCGGAACCTCTGCTCGACGTGCGCGACCTGAAGGTCAGCTTTGACACGGCCCATGGCCGCGTGCAGGCGGTCGCCGGGATCAGTTGGACGCTTTCGCCGGGTGAGACCCTCGGCATCATCGGCGAGAGCGGCTCCGGCAAGAGCGTCGGGCTCGAAGCTATTATGGGTCTGATCAAATCGCCGCCCGGGCGCATCTCCGGCCAGGCCCTGTTCGATGGCCAGGACATCATGAACCTGCCGGAACGGCAGCGCCGCGCGCTGCGCGGCGAGGAAATCGCCATGATTTTTCAGGACGCCATGAGCGCCCTGAACCCGAGCCTGACCGTGGGGTCGCAAATCTCGGAAGTCTACAGGCTCCGTCGCCGGTGCAGCCGGAAAGATGCCGACGACAAGGCCATTGAACTGATGGATCGGGTCAAGATCCCTTCGGCCTGGAACCGGCTGAACGATTATCCGCACGAGTTCTCCGGCGGCATGTGCCAGCGGGTGATGATTGCGACGGCGCTGGCCCTCGAACCCAGGATCCTGATTGCCGATGAACCGACAACGGCCCTCGACGTCACCGTGCAGCGTCAGATCATGGCCCTGTTGACCGGACTGAAAGAGGAACTGGGAATGGCGCTGGTGCTGGTTACCCACGACCTGGGCGTGGTCGCCGAGGTCGTGGACCGGGCTATGGTGATGTATGCTGGCCGCATTGTGGAAAGCGCGGATGTCGAAACATTGTTCGGAGCACCCGCGCACCCCTACACCCGCGGATTGATCCGCTCGATGCCCAAAATCGGGGCAGGCGCCGAAGCCCTTTCCGCCATTGACGGCACGCCGCCTGCTGCTGGCCATATTCCTGCGGGCTGCGCATTTCATCCTCGGTGCCCTGATGTCATGCCGCAGTGCAGAAGCGACCGACCGAAGCTGTTGCCGGTGACGACGGAACACCATTCGGCATGTCACCTGACCGGAGAGCCACCGAATGCCTGATGGGCCGATCTTGGAAGTGCGCAATCTGCGCAAGGATTATGCCCTCGACAAACGTAGTCCGTTCGGTGGCGCTGCGCGCAGTCTGCACGCGGTGAAGGATGTCAGCTTCGCCCTTCATGCCGGGCAAACCATCGGCCTGGTCGGCGAATCCGGATGCGGCAAGTCGACCCTTGCTCGATCGGTGCTTCGCCTCGACGAACCCACGGGTGGAGAGGTTCTGTATCACGGCCGCAATATCTTGGATTTGCCCCGCGAAGACATGCGGCGGCTGCGGCGACGCATCCAGGTCGTGTTCCAAGACCCCTATGGATCGCTCGATCCGCGCTTCACGGTGCGGCGAATCATACAGGAACCCTGGGAGGTCTTTCCCGACATTGTCCCCCGCGACCGCCGCGAAGCGCGGGTCACTGAACTTCTTCAGCTGGTCGGTCTGCATCCGACCGACGCCGACCGTCATCCGCACCAGTTCTCTGGGGGACAGCGCCAACGTATCGGCATCGCACGCGCCCTAGCACTCGAGCCTGAGGTCATCATCTGCGACGAGCCGGTTTCAGCACTTGACGTGTCGGTGCAAGCTCAGGTGATCAACCTGTTGATGAATCTGCAGAAAGAACTCGGCATTGCCTATCTGTTCATCGCGCACGATCTGTCTGTCGTGCATCACATCTCCGACCGGGTCATGGTGATGTATCTCGGCGAAGTGATCGAAGAAGGGCCCGTGGAAGAGATCTTCTTTGCTCCGAAACACCCCTATACCGTGGCATTGCTGTCGGCAGTGCCCGTGCCCGACCCCAAGATGCGCGACCGTGACGTGATCGTGCTCGACGGCGAGGTGCCCAATCCGGTCACACCTCCCGCCGGCTGCGCGTTTCATCCACGCTGCAGGCATGCGACTGAGCTATGCCGCGCGACGCCCCCTCCGCCTCAGCCCGTGCCCGGCGGCCACGCGCGTTGCCATTATGTCGGAAAGCACGACTTTGACAAACACGTCGGCCACTTGGCGGCCGATCAATAGCAGCGGCGACGTGAAGTGCACACGCGCGCTATATTCAGTTGTGATGCCGTTGGTTGCTTCCATTCTCGTGCTGAATTCTTACTTGAGACGGTAGCTCGTATCCTGGACAGTTTTGATGCAGCTGCACTACACGACCCGCATGGAGAGCACCAAAATCCGTGGATCACTGATGGTCTGATGTCCTGAATATCGATAGGCTGGCGCGGTGTTGTCAACTTGATGCCTGAATGACAAAAGTGTTGGATCTGCATCGGATCAATCAGGCCGCTTGGCCCAACTGCCATCATCATTGCCTCTGCACTTTACATTGTTCACCGTGAAGCCTTGCGCAGACGCGAAGTCGATGAATAGGCACGAATCACGAGTCTGCTTGGAGCCCTTTTCGCTCGCGGGCTCGATCGAACTGAATGACCGGGGCGGGTCATCGATGCGCATTAGCGACCCATCACGAGGCGCGGAGAATGCGCCTCAGAGCGGCCTCTACGGTGGGGTGTGGGTCCCGAAAAGTCATGCAGCCTCGCGAAGATAGTCGTGATGCA
>JBOEHJ010000139.1:0-4064 GCA_050633905.1 Geminicoccales bacterium | reverse complement strand
CCCAGAACTCGACCCAGGCCTGTCCGCGACGCGAGAGCATCTCCCGAAAAATATCCACGCGAACATGCGCATTCTGCAGATAGGCAAATCCGAAGGACAACATCAGGATGACGGCATGGAGATGCCATTCCATATCCTGCAGCTTGATCGGCTCGATGATCCAATAAAAGGATAGCTGGGACATGCCGATCCGCAGAAAATCGATCTTGCGGGTGATCACATCGAACATGATCACAGCGATCAGAGGAAGTACGACAAAGCCGGCACATTTACCGGCAAAGCGAGGAATTCTGTCCAGCACATCTGCGATGTTGAGCAATCTATCCATCGCCAAGAGCCCCTCTGATGCGGTTGCTGCCACCGATCTCGACAGAACCCCTAGATAGGTGTTCCGATCGTCATGGTGCCAAACGTTCGTTAATTTGTTGTTAACGATGCCTTGCAAAAAAACCGGCCATCTCGATGAGATGGCCGGTTTCCTTGTTGTGGTTACTTGAGGTAACCCATGTCACCCCAGACCTTGAACTTTTCACGGAACTCCGTGATGGCGGTCCAGATCCTCTTGCTGTCCTCGTTAGCCTCGACCTCTTCGGCGATCACCTCATTCCAGGCACCTTCGAGCTGGTCCAGAACTTCCTGGTCCCACGAGACGTTGGTCACACCATCTTCAACGTTAGCTGCCATGGCGTCTGCCTGAAGGAACTCACCTTCCGCGATTTCCTGGGCAATATTGGCCTTACAGGCAGCCTTGAAGATCGCCTTGTACGGGTCCGACAAGCTGTCCCACTTGTCCTTATTCACCAGGATTTCGTTAGTCGTGGACTGCTGATGCCAACCCGGGAAGTAATTGAACTTGGCGATCTGATAGAAGCCGAGAGACCGGTCGATCGCCGGCATGGAGAACTCGGTGGCATCGATCGTGCCGAGCTCGAGAGCCGGGTAGATGTCACCACCGGCAAGCTGCTGGGTGGAAACACCGAACTTCTGCATGACCTTGGCGCCAAGACCGAAGAAGCGCATCTTCAAGCCCTGAAGCTCGTCGAGGCTCTTGATTTCCTCACGGAACCAACCTGAGGTCTCCGGTGGGATCATGCCGCACATATGGAAGACAATGTTGTCGCGGCCATACATTTCTTCAGCCATCTCGACGCCGCCGCCATAAAGCATGAAGGCGAGAAATTCAGGAGCTGGAGGACCAAAAGGCCAGGTTGAGAAGAAGTTGTAGGCGGAGTTCTTGCCCTGGTTGGCACCAGGCGTGCCATAGGCTGAATCAAGGGCACCCTCGGAAACCGCATCATAATAGGCGTAACCACCGACGATCGCACCAGGCTCCTCAACCTTGATGTCGAAGTCGCCATCGGTCATCTCGTCGATCCAGCCAGAGATCCGAGGGCCGACGGGACCGATCACCGCCGTTGTCGTCGGGAAGGCAGAGTGCATTTTCCAACGCTCTTTCGCGTCGGCCTGATCCACTGTCGTCATCCCGAAAGTGGCGGCCACACCGACTGCACAGGCAGCCGTCATCATTTTACTGGGCATCAAGTATCTCCCTTTCGCTCATTGTTGACAAAGCTCGCTGGGGTAAAGCTGTGCGAAACGCGGCCACCTCTAACGGCTGATCGCCTAACGTGAGCCCGCTGCGATTCCCTTGGCTATCGAACCTAGGCAGCGTTTTGGACCTCCCTATCGCTTTGAACGCGCTGTTGATTAGTAACTTTTGGAATTAGACCAAAGCACGCTGTTTCGCTGTTTATCAACGTAACAGAAGATTTGTTGGAAACGCAATCGTCACGAACCACCTTGCGGTGGCAAAAACACCGACCAACACAATCTTGATCGCTTTATGGTTGATAGACATCGAAACTGGGCTCACTTAAGCCTTGTTGTTGCCTACGCTCACCGATGACGTCGGATCGAAGACTAGCCAGCCATTGCCGCGAGACGCTTTTTTGCCAAAAGACGGTGTTTTGGTTGTAAGTGCCGGCCGACCGCGGCGATGGCAGCAGCAAGCACGGAGGCGTCGTCGGTGAAGCCAAGGCCGGCCAGCATGTCGGGCACCAAATCGACCGGAAGTATGAAATAGGCGACAGCGCCCAACAGTACGGCGCGGACATAAGCGGGGGTCTCGGAATCGGTCGCACAGTAATACGCGGCGACGAGGTCTTCGGCAAAAGGGACCCGGGTCAGGAAACGTTTGAGCTTTCGCCAGAAACGCTGCTCGTCCGGCAGCTCACTCGCCACTGGCAGGCCCATGAAGTCGGCATCGCCATCCATCGATCGGCCTCCTATGTACCGGCATGTATCAAACCTATAACGATACGAACCTCGTATCGTCGGCCCAATCTGAACATGGGGAAGCTGACGACGAAAATCAACGAGACTTCAGCACTGGTGACCAGTGGCGCTTCCGGGTTGGGCCGGCCCGTCGAGCTGCGGTTGGTTCAATTGGGGGTCAAGGCGATCCTCCTTGACTTGCTCGACAACGCGCTGCAGCTGAGCTTGACTGCCGAGCCTTCCTTCGTGATGTAACGGACGCCAAACGAGCGGAAGGGACCATCGCCGTCGGGATGAGCACGCTGGACACCGATGACTGCGGCGAACACAGCGAGGTTGTCGCCACATCGCCAGACCAAGTCGGCATGTCAATCAGATCGTTCTCCGACAGAAGAACAATGTGACGATGTATACGCCCAAAGAAGCTGCCTTATTTATTCATTTCAATAAGAGCTCATGTCCGTAGTAGCCTAGGCGTCTTGATCGTGTCACATTTTCCGTACAAGGATCCATAAGCGGCGTGCCCAGCTTCGTTCGGCACGACCATAAAGGGAGAGACTTTGTGACCACTGACAACAAAATCGATCTGACTGCCGACGAACTCGATGAGCTGTCATTCGACGACTTTGATGAAGCCATCAATCCAAAGCCGGAAAACAACGACTTTGACGCCATCGTTGAGCAGGCAATCTCAAGGCGTGGCTTCATGGGAGGGGCGCTTGCCTTTGGCGGCGTGACAGCCATCGGGGTAGGAACCACCGCACTGACGCCGATTTCCGCCGAAGCTGCTGACAGCCGCTTCGGGTTCAAGGCCGTTCCCGCTGGCACCGAAGATACGATCGTCGTGCCGGAAGGCTACAACGCGCATGTTGCATGCCGCTGGGGCGATCCGCTGTTTTCCGATGTCCCGGATTTCGACCACGCAACCCGCGGCACCGCTGATAGCCAGGCGCGCGCCTTCGGTGACAATAATGATGGCATGTCCCTCTTCACGGACAAAGACGGCCACCAGATCATCGTCGTCAACAACGAATACACCAACAGAGGTGTTATGTGGGGCAACAATCCCGATGGGAAGTATGTCACCGATGATGACATCAACAAGGGCAAGAATGCCCATGGTTTGACGGCCGCCGAGCTGAAGGAGGTCGACGGCAAATGGCAGATCGTCAAGGACAGTCCTTACAACCGCCGCTTCACGCCCGACGAACCCATGGACATCACGGGTCCGGCGCGCGGCCATGACATGATGAAAACCAACGCCGATCCTGACGGTGTGACCGCACTCGGTACGTTCAACAATTGCGGTAACGGACGGACGCCCTGGGGCACCTATCTCGCGTGCGAAGAAAACTTCAACGGCTATTTCGGCACCGCCGATCCGGACTCTTATGAGCAGGACGATGCCTTCAAGCGTTATGGCATCAGTGGCAAGGATCGCGGCTATGGCTGGTGGAAGGTCGATGAGCGTTTCGACGTCACCAAAGAAGCGAATGAGGCCAACCGCCACGGCTATATCACCGAGGTCGATCCCTACGATCCCACGTCCAAGCCGAAGAAACGGACAGCGCTTGGCCGTTGCAAGCATGAGAATGCCGAGGTCGTGGTCAACGCTGATGGCCGGATCGCCATCTATTTGGGCGACGATGAACGCGGCGAGTTTCTTTACCGCTATGTGTCGGATGGCTACTACGCCGAAGGTGGAGATACCGACGACCTGATGGAAAATGGTACGATCTCCGTCGCCAAGTTCCATGCCGACGGTACCGGCGAATGGCTGGCGCTGACGC
>JBOEHJ010000138.1:8886-25799 GCA_050633905.1 Geminicoccales bacterium | reverse complement strand
CGAAGATTCTGCGCGAACTCGGTTACGAGGCCATGAGGCGCATGGCCGAGGCTTCGGCGAAGGTGCTCAACCTGAGGACCGATTGGCGCGAACAGGAACTCGTCATCAAGCCGATCTATGCCGCCGAGCGTGCGCAGACGGCCGGTGTCAAACGTGACGACATCGCGGATATCTTGCGCTTTGCCACTGACGGCATCGTCAGCGGCGTCTATCGCGAAGACGATCGGCTGATCCCGATCATGGGCAGCCTCGCCTTCGCCTTGATCCTGACCCTCATCGCCGCACCGGTCTTCTACTACACTTCGCCTCATCGGAACCTGATCCAGTCACCGCAGAGGCGGTGCCGGCTTGATGTATTCGAGCACCCACTTCAAATGGCCTGACCTATGGGGATCATCACGTCAGAGGTTGCGTTTCGACAGCGTCCGGCGATGCCGTGCTTCCTCCTCGCTGAGCGGTGCCTGGTCATCCTCGAGGATGCGGTAGCGTTCGGTTTCCAGGTTGTCATATTGGCCCGCCCGGATCGTCCAGACGCAGGCGATGAGCGCCAGGAGGCCGAGGCCGAGCGAGATGGGAATGAGGTAGAGGGCGGCGGTCATGTCTGCCTTCCGATACGCATGGCGTTCAGCATCACTAGCAATGATGACGACGACATCAAGATGGCGGCGATCAGCGGTGTCAGACCGCCTGCAAGCGCGATCGGCAGGGTGACCACGTTGTAGAGCGTCGCGACGATCAGGTTCTCGCGGATCAGTTTTTTCGCCCGTCTCGCCGTATCGATCGCGGTGATGGCTGGTGTCAGCCGATCGCCGGTGAGGATGATATCGGCGGCGGTCTGGGTGACGGCGATTGCCGATGAGGGCGACATCGAGACGTGGGCGGCTGCCAGCGACGGCGCATCGTTCAGCCCATCGCCGATCATCAAAAGCCGCTCGCCGGCAGCGCTCTGCCGCTGGACATGTCGAAGCTTGGTCTCCGGCTGCATCGATGCATGCCAATCCCTGATGCCAATGCGCGCGGCGAGATCGGCGACGGCTCTCCTGTGATCGCCGGAGATCAGGCTGACACTCAGACCCTGCTGTTCGAGACCGGAGACGAGGGCCTCGGCATCGGGCCTAGGCCGATCGCTAAATGACAAGGCGATGGGTTCTGCCTCGGCGGCCCGGTACCACAAAACGGGACCATCGGCAGGTTCCTGGCTCCCGAGACCGACGAAGCTGGCGGAACCGAGCCTGGCACCATCTCGGGCTTCGAGGCCTTCGCCCCTGACTTCACGGACGCCGGTCATCACCGCGCCCGGACAGGCATCGACGAGGGCTCTTGCGAGAGGATGAGCACTGTTGGCGCCGATCGCCGCGGCGGCCTGAAGGGCTCCCCAATCAGTATCGCGGTCAAGCTGCAAGCTTGCGTCGGTGAGCGTGCCGGTCTTGTCGATCAGGACGGCGTCGATTTCGGCGAGACGCTCCAGCGCATCGCCGCTCTTGACGATGACGCCTTCGGCCATCAGGCGGTTGATCGCCCGCGTCACCACGGCAGGCGTCGCCAGGCCAGCAGCACACGGGCAGGTCACGACGAGCACGGCGACGGCGATCATCATGGCCTCCGTGGGAGCGGCGTCGAGGATCAGCCACCAGAACAGAAAGCCCAGCAAGGCTGCACCGATGACCAGCGGGCCGTAGCCCCGCGCAAAGCGATCGGCCAGTCGCTGGCCGCGGCCGCGATGGTTCTCGGCCGCCTCCATGAGATCGGCGATTGTCGAAAGACGGGACGTCTCGCTGGTCGCGGTGACGTCGATCCGAACGGCTTGCCCGATCACGATGCTGCCACCGATCACGTGATCGCCCTTTTTTTTCAACTTTGGCAGGGTCTCGCCGCTGATCAGACTTTCCTCGACCTCGACCTGATCCGAGAGCAAGCGCCCATCCACCGGTATGCGTTCGCCCGGTGACATGAGAAGGGTGTCGCCGGGTTTGAGGGCGTCGACCAGGACGCACTCGAGCGCACCGTCCATGCCGAGACGGCGTGCAGCTCCTCCCGAAAGCTCGCGAAGAGCTGATGATGCGGCATCGGATCTGCGGCGCAGCATCTGATCGAGCACACGACCGATAAGTAGAAAAAATATCAGGGAGATGGCGGCGTCGAAATAGACGTGATCGCTGCCGGTGAACGTGCCGTGCAGGCTGGCGATCATGGTGGTGATGATGGCAAGCGTGATCGGTAGGTCCATGGTCATGCGGCCATGGCGAAGCGCTGTCCAGGCGGGACTGTAGAAGACGGCACCTGCATAGACGGCGACGGGAACGGCGATCGCGGCGGACAGGCCATGCATCAGGGCCTGCGTTCCAGCGCTCATGTCGCTGACCAGGCCTGCCCAGCTGGCGAAGGACAAGCCCATGATATTCATCATGCCGAAGCCGGCGACGGCCAGGGGGATCAGAAGATTGGTTTCGCTTTGATCGTTCCGGCTCTTCTCGCCCGGCTCGGCATAGGCGTGGGCGGTGAAGCCCAGGCCGCGCACGGTCTCGATCAAATCGGCGGTCTTTGCAAGACCCGGGTCCCAGACGATGCGCAGGCGTTTGGTCGTGGCGTTGGCCTGGGCGAGGGCGACGCCATTGACCCTCTCCAACCCACGTTCGATCTTCGTGGCGCACGCACCGCAATGCATGCCATCGATCGAGCAGGAAAGGCTGGCGAGCCCGTTGCCGAGGTCCCGGACGAAAGCATCGGCGGCGATGGCGTCCGTGGCGATGTCGCTCATTTGGCGGCATCCTGGCCATCGGCGTCGATGACCTGACCATCGAAGGCCTCGATTGCGATGGTGATATGCCAGGCCTTGAACGCGAGATAGCCGATCAGCAGGGCGCCGATGAGGAGATACATCGACCGGCGAAAGCGCTGGTCCCGGCTACTCGCCTCCACCATCGGCGTTCCAGTGGACATAGAGGGCAAGTTTTCTGATATCGGCTTCGCTGAGACGGTCTTCCCAAGCAGGCATGACACCTCGCTGGCCGGCCCAGATCGTCTCGAAGATTCTTTCGCGGGTTCCCCCATAGATCCACTGGTCGTCGATCAGGCTGGGCGCTCCGATCTCCAAGCCACCTTCGCCGCCTTCACCATGGCAGGACGAGCAGTTCTCCTCGAAAACCGGGGCACCGACTGCGCTGACTTCGTCGTCGTGCTCTTGTCCTGACAAAAAGAGCACATACTCGACCACGGCCTCGACGTCACCGCGTTCCAGCATCTGTTGCGCGCCAAAAGCCAGCATCTCGGCGGCGCGTTCCTCCTCATGTCCGGAATTGATCCCATAGCGCAGCGTCGCCGCGATCTCCTCGACATCGCCGGACCAGAGCCAGTGACCGTCGGTGAGATTGGGGAACCCGATCTGCCCCTTCAGATCGCGCCCATGGCAGGCGGCGCAGTTGTCGAGGTAGAGAATCGACGCCTCATCCTCGTGGGCGGCCCGGATTGCGGGATCGGCGGCGAGTGCGGTGAGATCGCCGTTCGCCAGGACTTGATCCGCAGCTGATCGGGCAGCGTTCGCGTCCGCCACGCTAGCAATCACCGTGGCGCGGGAGGAGTAATCCAGAAGGCCGCGCGTGAAGTCCGTGACATAAGGCCAGGCCGGAAAGAGGATCCAGTAGAGAACGGCAAAGAGCGTCGTCAGCCCATAGGCCCAGATCGCCGGTTTCGGAATGGGTGTGTCCAGCTCCTTGATGCCGTCCCATTCATGGCCTGTTGTGTTCTGACCGCTGACCTCGTCGTGTTCTACCGCCATGGCCGGTCCTCCTCTTCAAGCGGCCAGCGTTCGGCTTCCTCGAACGTTGCACGTTTCGACGGCCAGTAGGCCCAGATCACGACGGCCAGAAAGCAGACCAGCAGATAGAGCGCTCCCCAGCTTTTCGAGAAGACCAGAACGACATCGTGGGTCATCGGATCAAGGCCTCCGAGGGCAAATCATCGACATCGACCAGCGTGCCGAGCATCTGCAGGTAGGCGATCAGCGCATCCATCTCGGTCACCCGGTCGGGATCGCCGTCGAAATCGCGGACATTGACTTTGGGACCGTAGCGTTCCTTCAGCTCGTCTTCGAAAGTGGCCTCTTGATCCGCCTGTCGCCTGGCATCATTGGCAGCATGCGCGATCTGCTCGTCCGTATAGGGCACACCGATCGCCGCAAGTGATGTCAGGCTCGCAGGCAGGCGATCCGCAAGCAGATGGGTGTCGGCCAGGAAGGCGTAGCCCGGCATGACAGAACCTTGGACCAGCTCGCGCGGCGCCTTTAGATGGGCAGCGTGCCAGTCGTCTGAATATTTGCCACCGATCCGAGCGAGGTCAGGTCCCGTGCGCTTCGAGCCCCATTGATGCGGATGGTCGTACATGCTCTCCGCAGCGAGACTGAACTGACCGTAGCGTTCGACGTCGGCGCGCAATGTGCGGATCATCTGGCTGTGACAGGCATAGCAGCCCTCCCGCACATAGATATCGCGGCCGGCCTGCTCCAGCGGTGTGTAAGGGCGCATGCCGTCAACCTTCTCGACCGTGTTCTCGATGGTGAAAAGCGGGGCGATCTCGACCAGCCCGCCGATCGAAGCGACCACCAGGATCATGAGGGTGAAGCCGAGCGAATGGCGTTCCAGCTTTTGATGTGCCGTCGACATGTGATCACTCCCCGGGAACGGCCAGCGGACGGGCGCCGGCGTTCACGTCCTCCCTGCTCGTCACCCGACCATTGACGGTCATGTAGATGTTGTAGGCACCGATACAGGCGCCAGCGAAGTAGAGCAGCCCGCCGAATGCACGCGCCACATAATAAGGATGCATGGCGTCGACCGAATCCATGAACGAGTACAAAAAATTACCGTCGGCGTCGTAGGTCTGCCACATCAGCGACTGCGTGATGCCGCTGTTCCACATGGCGCCGACATAAATCAGGACGCCGGAGAGGGCCAGCCAGAAGTGCCATGCCTCCAGCCGCAGCGAATAAGTGCCTTCGCGTTTCCAGATCCAGGGCACCAGCTTGTACATCGTGCCGAAGGTGATGAAGGCGACCCAGCCAAGAGCACCGGCATGCACGTGGCCGACGGTCCAGTCGGTGTAATGGCTCAGCGAGTTCACCGGCTTGATCGCCATGAACGAGCCTTCGAACGTGGCGAGGCCATAAAACAGGATGGCGACCATCATGAAGCGCACGGCGGGGTCCGTCCTGACTTTGTCCCAGGCGCCGTTGAGCGTGAACATGGCGTTGAACACGGAGGCCCAGCTCGGCACCAGCAGGATCACCGACATGGTCATGCCGAGGATCTGCACCCAGTCGGGAAGAGCTGTGTAATGCAGGTGGTGCGAGCCCGCCCACATATAGAGAAAGGTGATCCCCCAAAAGCTGATGATCGACATGCGATAGGAGTAGATCGGCCGTCCCGCTGCCTTGGGGAGGAAGTAATACAGCATGCCGAGAAAGCCGGCAGTAAGCAGAAAACCGACGGCATTATGGCCGTACCACCATTGCGTCATCGCGTCCTGAACGCCTGAGAACAGCGAGTAACTCTTGGCGTATTCGAGCGACAGCGGCACGGCGAGATTGTTGACCACATGCAGCATCGCGATCACGACGATGAAGCCGAGATAATACCAATTCGCGACATAGATGTGGGGCTCGGCGCGCCTGGCCAGCGTTCGGAGATAAGTGATGAGATAAGCGACCCAGACGATCAGTAGCACCAGATCAGCGTACCATTCGGGTTCGGCATATTCGCGGCTCTGGGTGATGCCCAGCGGATAGCCGGTTGCCGCGAGCAGAACGAAGAGATTGTAGCCGCCAACGATCAGCCAGGGGATCGTCTCGCCGGCGAGACGCGCCCTCGACGTTCGCTGCACGACATAGAACGAGGTCGCGATCAGGGCGTTGCCGCCGAAACCGAAGATGACGGCCGTGGTATGAACCGGCCGAAGCCTGCCGAAATTCGTCCAGGGGAGATCGCCATTCAGAGCAGGATAGGCCAGCTGCCAGGCAAGCCAGTCACCGATGAAAAAGCCGATCACACCCCAGACAAGGCTCGCCAGTATGGCCCATTTGATCACCTCGTCATGATAGACGAGCTCGGCCGGTTCCGATGTCGTGACCAGGCGTTCGATGATGAACTTGACGCCAAAACCCGCCGCGACCAGCATCATCGCGCCATGCAGCGCAAAGGCATCGGAATTGGCCGAGCCGAGAATGGCCAGACCAAAGATCAGGACAGTGCCCGTCGCGATCAGGGCGATGACGTTTTCTGCTCTTGCTTCCATCGGCTATCGACCTTCGATGTGTTCGAAAATAGTCTCAAAATCGTGCGTCAGAGTATTTGAATAATAAGTCGAACCCGAAGCATCAGCAGACGGGCAGCATTCATCCTTACTCGCCGTCGATCAAGCGGCCTTATCGTCGCGGTAAAATTCGATGATGAACGACACGGCCCCGATGATCTCGACCCAGTGCTCGACGTCAGGCTCGATGACGGCATGGCTGCCTGCCTCGACGCGATACGGCCGCTCGGGCGCATCGGCCAAGATATAGTTGAGCGCTCCCTCTCGAACGACGACCTTCGCCCACGTCCCTTCTTTGACCTTGTGAGATGTCGTCAGTTTCCTGGGCACCGTGTCGTGATCGAACAGAGGCGATTCGCTGTATTTTTCAAGCGTCGAGGGTATGTCTTTCATCGGTCCTG
This sequence comes from Geminicoccales bacterium, assembly GCA_050633905.1. Lineage (GTDB taxonomy): Bacteria > Pseudomonadota > Alphaproteobacteria > Geminicoccales > Geminicoccaceae > JANQPX01. The sequence continues at coordinate 19,095 of JBOEHJ010000138.1, read as the reverse complement.
TCCCGTCGAAATGACCATGCCGCGAGCGAGCATGACGGCGGCAAGGAGGAGAAATGCGCATTTTGTGATCTCTGCGACAACGTAGATCAGATGCAAGGAACTGTCGCCAACCGGCTGATCAGCGATGATCCGAGCCGTCCGTTCATCCAGCGCTGGCATGAGTGCGAGCCATTGGAGCGCGAAGATCGCGATCGGTAGCGCGCACCAGATCAACCTCGCGGGATTGCCGAGAAGCGCCGCTGCGACGATCCCGGCAGAGAGCAAAAGCTCGGCAATGGCAACCCAGCGAAACTGCGCGCGACCGACTTCCAGCGCCGTCGCCAGCGTCAGTTGGTCGACCGTGAACTTGGCTGGCGCCACGATCAGCGAGCCACCGATGACGATCCCCGCCCAAAGCAAGAGCAAAGCCGGTAAGATTGACGAACCGAGTGTCATGCCGAAAGCAGCCGAGGATGTGGGACGTAGTCGACCGCGGCCTTCAGACTTTCCGCGATACGCTCTGCCCTGGACATCAGATAGACGACGGCCTCGTCGGTGGGCGCGGTTTCGATCAGCGTCTCGCTGAAGAGCCCCAGCCATCGTTCGAAATGCCGATGCTCGAGGCCGGGCAATCGCTTGTGCACTAGGACCGGCTTTCCCGAATAACTCCCGGCATTGAAGGCGACCGAGGCCCAGAAACTCTTCATGGTGGCCAGATGTCCCGGCCACCGATCGGCGTCGATCGCACGCTCGAACACAGGCCCGATCAGCGCATCAGCACGGATCTTGGCATAGAACGCCTCAACCAACCTCGCGATGTAGGCCTCGTCGATGCCGATAGCCTCCGCCTCGGCCAGGATTGCGGCTCGTCTGTCAGCGACCCATCGTCGACCATCGTCCGTCATGCGACCACCTGATCATGGAGAAAGGTAAAACATGAATTCTATATACATCTTTAATGCCATCAACGACAAGCCCTGGGAATGCGCCTTTGGACGCAATCTGAGATCGGACGAGATAGGAACTAGTCGGGCAGCATGTCGCGATAGGCATGCCAGGTGGCGAAACCGAGGATGGGAAAGACGAGGACCATCCCGATCATGCCGGTGACGAAGCCGAAGGTGGCCAGCGCCGTGACCACCAACCCCCACCGCAAGGTGACGCCGACATTTTGCGCCGATGTGCTGAAGCTGCGCCCCATTGCCGTGAAGGCATCCAGCTCACGATCGACCAGCATCGGCACGGAGTAGGCGGCGATCGCGAAGGTCAATGCCGCAAACAAGCCTCCCACCAGGGTGCCGACCACAAGAAGCCCGATCCCCTCGATGCTGAGAAAGATGGTCGACATGGTTTCGACAAAGCCCGGAAAGGGTTTGAGGCCGAAGAACAGCGCAAAAAGTATCGTCGCAGCACGGATCCAGACCATGAACAGAACCATGAGCACGCCGCCGACCAGGGCGATCTGGCCAGGTGCGGCCACCTTGCCGCTATCGCCCTGGCGCCTTCGGCTGATCTGGTAGAGCCCGACAGAGATGATCGGCCCGATCAAAAGGGCTCCGGAAATCGCCGGCAGCAGCATCCATTCGAGACCGGTGAACCAGAGAAAGGCTATGATCACCCAGCTCAGGGCGGCGAAGGCGATACCGTAGGCAAGGGCGATGCCCGGTTGCGCCCGAAAATCCTCGTAGCCCCTCCGAAGCCAGGAGACGACCAGCCCCGTGACGTCTTCACCGGCGCTCGGTAAGGTCCGAGCTCCACTTTCAACAGCGGCGTCGACGGCATTCGTTGGCATGGAGATGTCCTATCGTTCCGGCAATTCGCAAAGGTTACTGCGATCGATTGCCTTAGAAAAACATATATTCTATATATATGAAATAGGTCAACCGTGATGACGACCGACCCTGTGCCCTGGATACCAATCTCGTGAGACTGACCAGTTTTTCCGACTTTGCTTTCCGCGTACTTTTATTTGCAGCAGCCCGACCTGACCGGCTGATCACGATCGATGAGATCGCCGAGGTCTTCGATGTTTCTCGTGCGCACCTGACCAAAGTCGTCAATACGCTTACGCAGTCCGGTTATCTGAAGGCCTATCGAGGGCGTTCGGGCGGATTGGCACTCGGCAAGACGCCGGAGAAGATCAATCTGGGCGACGTGCTGCGGGTGACCGAACCGGACTTCGCCCTGGTCGAATGCATGCGTGAGGATAACCAATGTGTTCTCACTCGAGCCTGTAAGCTCCGTGGTCCCATGGAGCACGCCTTGGCAGCCTTTCATGCAGAATTGGGTCGCCATACATTATCGGATATCATGCTGCGCGAGGCTGATTTTCCTGCCTAGCGGTGTCGGCTGGGCATGGTCGTTTTCGCTACGTGGCGCGGCTGGAAGCCCGGCCTCGAGCGCGTGAGGATGGCGTGATGCTGATCGTTGGTCGAAGGCGACATGACCGCGTCGGTTATCTTTGGCCAGATAGATAACACGTTCTTCCAGAGCCTTTTTTTAAAGCAGCAGGTCACCAGAAGCTTTGCCATGGATTACCTGTCTTACACGGGAGCCTGCGTTCGCCGTTTGCGACGGGCTATACCATCGTCAACGAGCCTTCACCGGATGCAGGTACTGACCACTGATGCCTTCGCAAAGATGCTACTGCCTGGCGTCTTCTTCGGTCAGCGAGTTGGAGCTGCATCCTGAGAAGACGAAAATCGTCTATTGCAAGGATGTGCGCCGGCAAGGGAAACATGCCTACATCTCGTTTGACTTCCTGGGGTTTACGTTCCGAGCAAGGAGAGTGATGTGGCCTGGTAGTCTTCGCGTTCATGGCTTTTTGCCCGCCGTTAGTCGTGGGGCTTTGAAGACGATCAGTCGGACCATTCGACGCTGGCGGCTTCATCTGCACAGTGACAAGCCCCTCGATGATCTGATCGCGGTTGCCAATCCGCGTATCCGAGGCTGGATCTCGTTCGTTGTGGTGGCTTTCTGTCGCTTTTTCACCGGAAGTCTTTGTTCTGGAACGTGCCACAACCCACCACTAGCCGACGCCTGATCGACGATCCTCAATCATTGTTGTCCATATCGAGCACCATTTTCCAGGACCCGTCAGGGTGGCGGCGATAGTTGAGGGCAAGACGGCCTTCGGCGAACTTCTTTTCGCCTGACGCCTTGTCGATGACCTCGATGTCATAACGACCGATGATAAGGGCGAAGTCGCCATAGATTTTGATATGCTGAGTGTCGAAACCGGACTTGAACGTCGCGGCTTCGATGCGGGGAGCATCTTTGTCACGGACTGCCTGAATGCCGTCGGTCGTCGGCTGATGTTCATTGCAGATGACCACTTCTGGATCGCAGGTCGCAGCCATCCGCTCAAGATCGCCGGAGTCCAGGCCGATCATTCATTATTCTTGCCACATACTACCGGCCCCTAGTCACGCCTTGCGATCGATAGCCAGCCTTCTATCTCAGGCCACTTCTTTGTCTCTACCCAAACCCGACCATCTCACGAAACCTGCAGCCGCCTCATCCTCCGTATTCTCACTTGCTCAAAATACAGTCCAATTTCTTCATCCTGCTATATTATACACGGTGCTTTTGTTGTTATCTCATCCGCCTATTCAATTTCTTCCTTTTTTGTTTCCCCCTGCCCATCTTTCTCCCACTCTCCACCCACCCTTCCTGACCCCGCGCCCTCAACATGGAGGTTACGGGGTCAGGAAGGGGTGGGTGGGAAACAACCATGAACTTCAGATGGTTAGATGAGGAAACCTACTGTATCCTAAACAGTACCTGGTCCAGTACCCGCGCAACCTCGGCAAGTTGGTTCTCGGCGCCCGGGTGTTTGTTGCCGGACGTCCGGTACTCCGCATATGATCATTGTCGGCGACAAGGCCGACGACGACGTTATGACCGATACGCGCTGACGACTTGTCCACCTCAGTCTGGAACTTCAGGCGAAGACTGAAGGAAAGGTGCTTTTAGCCGGCCTCGATGATGTCGATGTTGGGAAAACGAGCCTTTATCGTGGTCAATTTAACCTTGGATTTGACGGCAAGCGCCGTAGATAAAGCGTCGGCCACCGTCGCGCGGTTGGCAATCACACTCATCGATTTTGCCTCTGCGGATGGGCGCCCGGTAGCTGGATCAAAGAGGTGATGACATTGCCCTGCCTCATCGAAGACGGTGCCCGTCGGGCTTGAGGTAGCGATGGCAAGATCGATGAGATCGATTGGCTGACGCCTTAAAGCACCTTCGATCACGATTTGCCANNGGGCGGTTGCCGAGGGCAAAGATTTCGCCGAGGTTGATGAGGGTTTGCTGGATGCCGTGCGCTCGGAGGAGATCGACAATACGGTCGGTGATGTAGCCTTGGGCGATGCCATTCAGGGTAATTGCCATGCCGGGCCGGGTGATGCGGATGTGCGATGGGGTGACATCGATCGCCCGGTAGTCGACCAGGTTTTTAGCGGCCTCGATTGTCGCCGCGGGCGGGCCGTTGGAATCGGCCACTGCCCCACTGAAGTGTTCGGCATAGAGACGCCAGAGCGGCTGTACGGTGACGTCGAAGGCGCCGTCTGTTAGTCCGCTGATCTGGCGCGCCGTTGAGAGCAGTGTGACCAGATCGGGCGACGGTGTTTCAATGCGGCCATGGCGGTTCAGCCGGACAATCTCGGAATCCGGATGGTAGAGACTGAAGATATCTTCCAGCCGCTCGATCTCGTCAACAGCGAGGCGGATCAGTCTTTTGGCGATCGCTTCGTCCGGATGCACCAGGGTCATCTCGGCCTTGGCACCAAGCGCATTTCCCCGCCACCTCCACCGCGGCACCGTGGCGGTGCGGCCGATACTTGGTGACAGGGTCATGCCCGCGGCGGCACCCATGATGGTGAGCAGGCGGCGACGGGTAGGGCGGATCACCAGAGGTTGCCTCCGGCAGTTGCCGGATTGGGCTCGATCTCGGCGAAGACGAAGTCGGGAGTGACCTCGTTAAATGAGACGATTTCTCCGCCATGTTTCTCGGCGAAGGCGGTGGCCTGGTCGCGATCGGCGAAGGGAACAGCTTCCGGCAGGCCCATGCCGCCTTGGATCTCGCTGCCGAGTACATAGATAGCGTCACGTGCTTCGATCCAAGCGCCTTCGGCGACCTCTGCGTAGTCATCGGTGGCGCCGGTGTCGCTGACGTAGATCGCGCGGACGTCCTGATTTTCTTCCGGCAGCATGGTGTAGGCGAACATGTCGCGCACGGAGGGGAACCACAGCGGCACGGCCGCATCGGATACGAAGACTTGTGCTTTTGGACCGGCATGTTCGGAGACGGTCATGCTGCAATAGACGCCGGTCGCATCGCTAGTGAGTTCGACAGGCGGCGGTGGCATCGCCACCTGATTCTCTTCGCAAGCCAAGAGCAGCAAGAGGCAGGTCGGGGCAAGTCTGAGAAGGTTCATGGTGACCTCCTTTGCAGGAGCCAGGCGGCGAGGCCGAGCGGGCCTACGATCCATAGGATGAGGGTGAGGAGCGGAAGTACGGCTGGCAGCGCCAGCTGCTCCATCAGGCCGGCCATGCCGGTGAGCATGGCGGTGTCGGGGAGGCTGACCAGATTGTAGAGGCGGTAGGCATCGGCGGGATTCGCGAGGAGAAGCGCTGGCAAGGTTTGCTGGCCAAGCAGCAGCCCCTCGTCAGCCACAAGAAGGGCGAGCAGGCCGAGGTCGTAGAGCAGGACCAGGACGAGCCAGGCGGCAAGTGCGAGACCTGCAGCGGCGCTGGTTTCGGTGCACCAGGCGCTGATCGCGTAACCGATCGCGAGGAACGCCATGGCGAGCAGAAGGGATGATCCGAGCATGCGTAGGAAGATACCAAAGCCGGCGGCGCTTCCACCCCAGAGCACTGCAGCAGCGAGACCGAAGCCAATCACGGTCGCCAAGGCGAGTACGAGGCCGTGTCCCAAAAACTTGCCGGCGATGAGTTGCCAGCGCGGCATCGGGTAAGTGAGAAGGAGCAGCAACGTACCGCGTTCCTGTTCGCCGGCGATGGCGTCGTGGGCGAGCAGGAGGGCGATCAACGGCAGGAGATAGATGCTAAGGCTAGCGAGGCTTATCGATGTCGCGGTCAGACGATCCACGCCGCTGTTGCCCGCCGGTGCAGTTCCGAGCAGCGCCAGCGCGAGCGCAAGGCCACCGAGCAAGAGAATCGCCAACGCCACCCAGCGATTGCGCAGCCCAAGTCGAAACTCGTTGGCGGCCAACGAGACGACGGCGTTCATGACAAGCTCCCGTCAACGCTGTCGCTCGCAGCGACGGTGTAGAGGTCGTCGAGGTTGGCAGAGATGAGTTCGACATCGTTGACGGCGTCGCCGAAACTGGCGATTTGGGCCAGCGTTTTCATCTTGTCGGCCGTCAGCACCGAGAGACCGACGGTCTGGCCGTTGATCTCCTGGCCGTTCAAGGCCGAGGCGATGCGGCTGCGTTCGGTCTCCTTGACGTCGATGCGGATCTTGATCGGCAGCGCGGCCCGGCGTCGGAGATCGCTGAGTGGTGCGCAAGCGACCAGGTGGCCTTCGCGCATGATGGCGATGCGGTCGGTGCGCGCTTCAAGCTCGGTCAGGAGATGCGACGATAGGAGAACGGTGGCGCCCGATGCGGCGAGCTCGTCGACCATCGCGTAGAACGATTGGCGAAGATGGGGATCGAGACCGCTGGTGGGCTCGTCCAGAAGCAGCAGCTTTGGCTCGCCGACGAGCGCCTGGGCGAGGCCGAGACGCTGGCGCATGCCTTTGGAGTAAGTGCGGATGTGCTGGTCGGCGGCGTCGGCGAGGCCTACGCGTTCGAGCAACGTCTCGACCTGGTCGGCGGCTGCCGACTTCAGGCGGGCGAGCAGGGTCAGCACTTCGCGGCCGGTCATCGAGCGATGGAACGCGATATTCTCCGGCAGGAACGCGATGCTTTTTCGCGCTTGATCGCTGCCGGGACGGTCGCCGAGTACAGTGATGGTCCCCGAACTTGCCGGCGTCAGCCCGAGGATCATTTTCATCAACGTGGTCTTACCGGCGCCGTTGTGACCGATCAAGGCGACACGCTCGCCGGCGTTCAGCTCAAGCGTCACGTCATCGACCGCCATCTTCGCACCGAAGCGCTTGGTAACGTTGTCGAGAGAAAGAACATTGCTGGTCATCATCTAGCTCCCGTAAACGGAGTCGACGTTCGACAAGGGGGCTGTGTCGATGACGCCGCCGGGGTAGAGGGCGGGGAACTGGGTTTGCACCCAGCGGAGGAGTTGGACGGCTGGGCTGTTGATCAGGAACTTGGCGAGCGGGTGGGTCCAGAGGACCTGATCCATCATGTCATTGGGGCGATAAGCGCTGTCCGCTATGCCGTCGCCGTCGAGATCGAAGGCGGCGTGGTCGCTCCAGTAATTGCCACGGCCGTCGGTGGCCCAATCCAGCCAGCGCGAGCCGACATATTTGACCTGGGTCTCGTTGTCGATGAAGGCGTTCTCGGTGAACTGATTGTCGGCGGAACCGCCGGTGAAATGCACGCCGATCGGACAGCCCTCGAACCGGTTTTTCTGAAACACATTGCGGTTGGCGTTGTAGATGAAGACACACTTTTTACCGCCGTTCTTGACGACATTGCCGGTGATCTCGCCGTAATTGGCGTAGTTCAGCATGATACCGTGGTCGCGATCATCGATCGACACATTGTCACGGGCGATCAGGCGATCGGAGTACATCAGCGCAAAGCCGATATGATTGCCGATCGAGACATTGCCGGAGACCTCGCTCCGGTTGGTGTACATGTAGTGCACGGCGAACCGGAGCTTTTCGAACGTGTTATCGCGAAACGCGTTCTTCTTACTCGTATTGACGAAGATGCCGTCGCGCCCATAACGGAACTGATTGTTCTCGACGATCGAGCCTGGCGTGTTCCAGAGATGCACGCCGTTACCGCGCTCATTTGGGCGAAGATCTTTTCGCCCGACGATCTCGTTGCCAACGACAACAGCATCATCAGGGCCTTTGACGTTGACGCCGATCAGATTGTCGATGAGGCGGCTGTCCTCGATGCGCGCGCGGTCACCTTCGGTGGTGATCAGGACGCCGGCATCCATAGTCTCCAGCAACAGGCCGGAGCCGGTGATGGTCACGTCTGAGATAGCAACGTCGGGGGCGTCGATGGTGATGACCGTGCCCTCGCCGTCCCCTTGGATCACCGTACCCTCGACTCCCTGGATGGTAAGCGGCTTGTCGATAACGATGTCGCCTTCGTAAACGCCGGATTTCAGTTGGAGGGCAACGCCCTCCAAGGCTTGACTTAGGACCTCGCCCAGCGTGCCGACGCCCGGTGCCACGATGACCGGCTCGACCGCGAACGCTAGGGCGGGCTGGCTCACAAGGAGCCAGCCCAACACCAAAGCAAAAGTTCGGCCCGGCATCGCTGATGCCTAGGTGGAGCGAGGTTCGACGAACATGCGGCCCCGCATTTCCATGTGGAGTGCGTGGCAGAACCACTGGCAATAGAACCAGTGCACACCCGGACGATCGGCGGTGAAGGTCACCGAGGCGGTGGCCTGTGGGCCGATCTCCATGGCGATACCGTAATTGGCGAGGGTGAGACCGTGGGTGAGGTCGTCGATGTCGTCCATGTTGGTGACGTAGAGGGTGACCTCGTCGCCTTGCTTGACGGTGAATGTCTCAAGCGAGAAGGTCGGTGCCACCGAGTGCATGTAGACGCGGACTTTGTTGCCGTCGCGGATCACATCCTCACCCCAGTCGAGATCGACGCCGTCCGCTTCCGCCTGCTTGCGCGCATCCTCCCAGGTTGGATCGTCCCGCTGCCAGGTGCTGGCAGGATTGACGACGTCGCGGCGAACGATGATGCAGTCATGGGGCTCAGCGAAGGTCGGGCCGTCATGCACCAGCCTCATCTCGTCGCCGGCGATGTCGATCAGCTGCTCGTTCTCGGGCTTGAGCGGACCGACATTGATGTAGCGGTCCTTCGAGAACTTGTTGAGCGAGACGAGCCACTTGCCATCGGCCTCCTTGGTTTCGCCCATGGAGGTGTGATTGTGTCCGGGCTGGTAGTGGACGTCGATCTTCTGCAGGATCGGATCGACCTCCTCACCGGCATATTGCTTGACCGCCGCCTCCAGATTCCACTTCGCGACTTGGCTGTCGAGAAAGAGCGTGGTGAAGCAATTACCCTGGCCGTCGAACGCGGTGTGGAGTGGGCCGAGACCGAGTTCCGGTTCGGCGACGATCGCGGATCTGGGGTCTGCGTCTTCTTCAAAGAGCGCGTCAAGCTTGGTCACATCGATGACGGAGACAGTCGGCGAGAGTTTGCCGTTGATGACGATGTGCTTGCCGTCGGGTGCGGTGTTGCAGCCATGCGGACTGTTCGAGATCGGGATGTAGCGGGTGTAGTCAGAGCCCTTCTGACCGTTCAGGACCGGCACACCGTTGATCTCTTCGAACTCGCCGGCAGCCACCGCCTCCTCGATGCGCGCAATGTTGAAGACGACCGCCCAATCCTGCTCGTTGGCGGTCATCTCGGCGAGCGTCACGCCCTCTTCGGAATTATAGGAGGTGGAGACGCAGTACTTGCCCTGATAGTCGGCATCGCAATTGTCGAGATTGCCATCGACAATCACCTGCCAAGCGACGGTCATGGTCTCACCGTCAATGGCCGAAAAGATCGCGTGATATTTTTCGGGCTCGTCGAGGATCATGCCGTCATTCGGGACTGGGATGCGATGCTCGCCATTGGCGAAGATGTAGCCAGTTTTCGGGAATTTCTGGGGGCGCAGACCGTGGATGTCGGAGGCGTTCGGAATCTCGATGATCTTGTCGACCTTCATCACGTCGCAACGAATGCGCGCGACCCGCGTGTTCGCCTTGTCGTTAATATAGAGAAAGCGGCCGTCATAGGTGCCGTCGGTGAACGACATATGTGGGTGATGGGCATCGCCGTTGACATAGGTGCCGCCACGACTGGCAAGGAACTCTCTTGTCTCGGGTAACAGACCTTCTGTCAGGATCTTCAGGCTCTCGTTGGTCTGGCCCCAGCCGGTGGCGCTGCAGCGATTGAAGACGGGAATGCGCATCAGCTCGCGCATGGAGGGCACGCCAAGAATGCGGACCTCACCGGCCTGGCCGCTGGACCAGAAGCCGTAATAGTCGTCGAGCTGGCCGGGCTCCAGATGGCTGGTTTGACCGTCCTGCGCGGCGGCTTCCCTCGGCAACAG
>JBOEHJ010000138.1:0-8859 GCA_050633905.1 Geminicoccales bacterium | reverse complement strand
GTGCCGCTCATCAGGGACCGGCGGTTGAGATTGGTTTTCTCATGTTGGTTGTCAGACATCATCGCTCTCCTCTGGGACGCTACAAAACTCAACTTTCGATCGGCGCGGCGGTCGCAGCAGGCAACACCGGCTTGGCGCTGGCGCCACTCATCCGCTCGCGCCGCTCCGTGCGGAAACGTGCCTTGACGCAAACGGGACATTTTTGGTCGTCGGCATAGACCACCTGGCAGTGCAGGCAGTCCAGACATTCATTGGGGTTGATGTGGCCTTCCGGGTGGATCGACTGGACCATGCAGTCGTTTGCACAGATCTGGCAGGGTGCGCCGCACTCCCGATAGCGCTTCAGCCAGTCGAACATTCTGAGACGGCCGGGGATCGCGAGGGCGGCCCCGAGCGGGCAGAGATAGCGGCAGTAGAAGCGCTCGACGAACAGCCCCGCAATCAAGAGGGCGACAGCGAAGATGACGAACGGCCACTCACGCATGAATTTCAGGATGATTGCGGTCTTGAAGGGCTCGACCTCGGCCATTTGCTCGGCGAGTGCGAGGGAGTGCAGCGAGACGCCGAACAGCACGAGGAAGATCATGTATTTCAGCGGCCAGAGACGCTCATGTAGTCCCCAGGGAACACGCCACTGAGGAATGCGGGCGAGTTTGGCTAGACGGTTGAGGAGTTCCTGCAGGGCGCCAAACGGGCATAGCCATCCGCAATAGGCGCCGCGGCCCCAGAACAGGAGAGCGGCGGCGACCGCGAACCAGAGCATGAAGACCAGCGGGTCCATCAGGAAGTAGGTCCAGCTGAAATCTGATAGCAGCGAGTTCGCAAAGGTCATGATGTTGACCACGCTGAGCTGCGCCTGCGCATACCAGCCGAGCCAGAAGAGCGTGAAGGTCAAAAAACCCATGCGCAGCCAGAGCCAAAGCCGCTCACGCCTGGTAATCTGCGTCTGGAAGAAAAAGATGACGGTGAGGATCGAAAGCGCCGCCCCGAGAATGACGATGTCGACGGTTCGACCGCGCCAGATGCGCTGCCAGAGCGCGTCGCCCGTGAGACTGAATTCGCCCTCGCCGACGGCGGCGACTTGCAGCAGCTGCGTCGCGGCAAGGCCCGTCTCGCCGGCCTCGGTCTTCAGATACTGATCAGGTGGCGCGTAGGGCAAATCATAGGTCAGAAAGATCTTGTCAGTCGGGCCGGTGGCACGGTTGACGAGGAGTTGGAGGCGCCAGGGCTCAGCCGGATCGAACCCCGCAGCCGCGGGGATGGTAAACAAGTCCACTTCCTTGAAAGTGGGCACCCCCTCGGCGGCTACCCGACCAAGCCGCTTATGCTGCCGGTCGCGAAACCGCACGCTGCGGTCGCCCTGGATCAGGTTGATCCGATCGAAGATCCCGCCGCGGACGTAACCCGAACCCTTGAAAGAATAGCGCCCTCGGCCGGCGACCAGGATCGCGTGCTCGCCTTCCTTCAGTCGCTGTTGCAGATTGGCATATTCAGCATCGCCAAGGAGGCTCTTGCCGATGGTCGGAATGGTGATTAGGGCGGTGTGCAAATCGATGAACGCATCATCCGCCGGCCCGCGTTCGGGCCTGCCCGACGCCTTGCCCCCGGCCTGATCGTCGAACGCGCGGTTGACCATGCCGACATCTAGCGAGAGCCTGCGCACCGAGCCGTCACCGAGCAGTGTCAGCCAATCCTCGGTCCGATCGATCGTCTCGTCGATCAGCCGTTTCGGACCGCTCGCAGCGGCCTCGGCTTCAAGTCCACCGAGACCGAGGGTTCGGGCGACCTTGATCGCGGAACGGGTTATGCTGTCGTCGATCACCATGATGGTGACGGTGGCGCCAGAGATGATGTCGACCTCATGGCCAACCGCCTCGCTTCCCGTCTCCTTGGTGACGTCGAGCCCGGCATAGCCGGTGATGACGTCGGCGACATCCTGTTCGGGAATACCCACCAGCACGATCGGCTCGTAATGCTTCACAAGCTTCGCCCCGGTGATCACGCCGTCGAGGTCGATACCGATTATCACGTGGATCGGCTTGCCGGAGTAGCCAACCGAGCCTGCGAAGTCCGAGTTCAGGAAAACCCAGCCGAGAGTCTCGTCGCCGCTTAGCGCTGGTGCTACCGGCAGATTATCGTGGAGCGCACCGAAGCTGTCGGCGCCGGGGACGATCTCGGCGGGCGCGACCTTGTCGAGAAACCGCCCGATTGCCGGGTCGCCGGTTTGAGCGATGCTCGGAAAGTTGGCCACGACGAGCGCAAAAACGACCAAGCCGATCCACCGGCAACAAGCGAGCAGCCCCGGTCGAATGTTGTCAGGTCCTGATTGCCCCATCGGTAGACGGTCTTTCGCACTAAACATTATTGGAGCGTCATTGAGCGTTAGTTTCGCCGCCTTGGCCTTGACGGTGGTCAAGCTCCGGACTAACCGCGAAGGCTAGTCTGCCCGGCTGAGAATCGAGATGGATGAAGACCGATGAGCGAAGCCGAGCGCGGTGCCACCAACTTGCATGTCGAGCGGCAAAAGCCACGCCGACGAGAGGCATCGATCCCATTCCTCCGGGTCGGCTTTCGCCCTTTCTTCCTGATGGGGCCGGCCTGGGCGGTGATCGCCGTCGTGCTCTGGCTCTGTATGCTGGCAGGGCTCCTCGATGCGCCTGGCGGCATGGACCCCGTCGCCTGGCATCAGCATGCGATGCTGTTCGGTTTCGCGAGCGCTGTTATCGCCGGCTTCATCCTCACCGCCATTCCAAACTGGACTGGCAGGCTGCCAGTCGCCGGCCGGGCGCTGGCAGCGCTGGCTGCACTCTGGCTTGCGGGGCGGGTGGCGTTGCTTCTCGGCGGCGGCCTTGCAGCCGTCATCGATGTCGCTTTCCTCTTCGTTCTCGCTGGCCTGATCGCGCGAGAAATCATCAAAGGGAGCAATTGGCGCAACCTGCCGCCTGCCCTGATCATCACGCTCCTCGCAATCGCCAATGTCCTGTTTCACCTGGAGCATCAGGACATCGTTCCCCTGGATGGTCTCGGCACCCGCCTCGGGATCGGCGCAATCGCCATGTTGATCGGCCTGATCGGCGGCCGGATCGTGCCCAGCTTTACCCGAAACTGGCTGGTCAAGCGTCAAGCCACCGGCTTGCCCAGCCCGTTCACGGTGTTGGACAAGCTCGCTCTATTATTGCTGGCCATCAGCCTGCTCGCCTGGATTGCAGCACCTGAAAATTGGACGAGCGGCGCGCTGCTCCTTGCTGCCGGTATCACGCATGCGGTCAGGCTTTCGAGATGGTGCGGCTGGCGCTGCCTCGCCGAACCCTTGGTCCTCATCCTGCACGTCGGCTACGCTTGGCTGGTCATCGGCATCAGCCTGATCGGCCTCGCCAATCTCGTCCTGGCCTTCGCTGACCTCGCAGCACTGCACGCGCTAACGACCGGCGCTTTCGGCACCATGATGCTCGCCGTCATGACCCGTGCGACGCTAGGCCATTCCGGCCGGGGACTCACTGCCGATCGCTGGACAATCCTGATCTATGGCATGGTCACCCTCGGCGCGATCGGAAGGGTCGTCTCTCCGTTGTCACCTGGCCAGACATGGCTGCTGGTCGCGGGCCTCATCTGGGCCGGCGCCTTCCTGATGTTCGTGCTGATCTATGGCCCAATACTCCTGGGTCACAAACCAGCGTCTGCCCAACACTGAAACAGTTCAGCGCTTAGTCAACCAAGTCCTGGCAGGACTAGCCGCCGGTTGCCTCTTTGATGTAGGCGATCACATCGGCGATCTGATCCTCTTTTTTGAGACCAGGAAACGCCATTTTGTTGCCCTTGATGTAGCCTTTGGGATCGATGAGGTAGGCGGCGATGCTCTCCTCGTCCCAGGTAATGCCCGACTCCTTCATCGCATCCGAATATTTGAACCCGTCCACAGCGCCGGCAGCGCGGCCCATGATGCCGACCAAATGCGGGCCAACCTTGTTCTTTTCCTTGTCGACGAAATGGCAGGTCTTGCACTTCTTAAACACCTTCTCCCCCTTCGCCACATCACCGTCAGCGACGGCGGCGTTACTTGTCAGAGCCAGGGTTACGAAGGCTACGAGGCTGTTGATGCGCAGGGTCATGGGTTCTCTCCCTTTGGATTGTTCTTAACGAACCAGTTGGCGGTAGATTGCCGGCAAGGCCGGGACCAGACGGTTGATGTGGCTAACCAGGGCGTAGCCGCCTCGGCCGAACAAGTAAGGAACGTAGGCGCTGGCCTGCCGATCGATGGTGATGGCGAAAACGGCGGTGCCGGCATGGCGGGCCTCCTGGACCGCCTTTCGCGTGTCCTCGATGCCAAAGCGGCCGTCATAGTGGTCGATGTCGTGGGGCTTGCCGTCCGATAGCAGCAACAACAGACGGTGCTGCTGAGGTCGGGCAGCAAGGGTTCGTTGGACGTAGCGGATGGCGGCGCCCATACGGGTGTAGGCGCCGGGTTTGAGCGCGCTGATGCGGCGAAGTGGAGCACCGCCCAGCGGCTCATCGAATGTCTTGATGGGGGCGACGCGTACCTGGCGCTTAGTCGAGGTGAAACTCCAGAGGCCGAAACTGTCGCCGGAGGCATCGAGACCGTAGGCGAGCGCGGTCAGCGCCTCCTTCTCGACGTCGAGGGCGCGGCAGTTGTCGACCCAGGCATCGGTGGAAAGTGAAACGTCGACCAGCACAGCAGCGGCGAGATCACGCCCCTGATTGCGTACATCCTGATAGATCTTGTCGGACAAATGGCCGGTCGCCAGCCGGTCGGTGCAGGCGCGCACCAAGGCGTCCATATCCAGCTCGCTGCCATCGAGCTGACGGTGCAGCGTCTCGCGCCTTGGCCGAAACGCCTCGAACTGAAGGCGGACGCGTCGAATGCGCCGACGGGCGGCTCGGTCAGGTTGCCAGGTCTCCCCCTCCTCCGAGGCAGATGCTGCGTCGATGGCGCAATGACCCGGCAGGTACACACCCTTCTTGTAGTGCCACTCCGGCAGGCTGATCGGCCCCTGCGCGCGTGTTTCCTCGATTCTTCGCGCGGCGAGATCGAGGTCCATACGGAGCGGTGAGCTGGTCTTCTCCTCGCTGTCGCCCAGGGTCAACTGATCCATGTCGCCGAGCGCCTTCTTCGCGGCATCCGGCTTCTCTTCGTCCTCGGCGCGACCGACATTCACCATCTCGGCCGCAAGCATCAGCAGATCGCCTTTATTCACCAGGGCGAGCGGATCGTTGCGCTCCATCTCATCCGGCTGCTGGCGAGCAGCGCGTTTACGCTTCGCGGTGCAATCTTCGGCCTCGCCGGCGCTCGTCTCATTGTCTTCGGACGGTTTCGATCGATCGTGGCCACGTGTAAGAACATCGCTCCAGAGCGGCACCGGCAGGAACGGTCGATAGCCGCGCGGCGCTTCAATGCCGTCGAGATCAAGGACGTCGGCTCGGACCCTTGCCAGCAGCCCGTCGTCATCGTGCTCCTGTCGTTCACCGAGCAGTGCCCTGATCACACGTTCGACATCAGCCTCTGCCTTCGGCAGACGGCGCAAGGGTCGAAGGCGAAGCGTCCAGGCGGCCAGGTCGGCATAGGTCGGAGCGAAGCCTGGCAAACCCGCCAGCACCTTTCGGGTCATATGATAAGCCCGATGCAGGCTCTGCAAATCCGCATGCAAGCCATCGCCGGAACGGAACGCTCTCACCTGCAAGTCAACACTGCGGGCCGTGCCCGCAGCGAGCCAGAGGTAGAGCTGGCGGTTGAGGTGAGTGTCGGGGAAACAGGCGATGGTCGGCGGGAGGAGGAAGCGCTCGTCATGGCGCTCGGCACGATCCATGCGCTCGCGTTCCATGCCGATGCGCTGGCGAAAGCCGAGGCGATGATCGCTGTCGCGGGCCGTGCTGGCGACCAGCTCCAGGCCGGGGTCGCCGCCGAGGGCGCGAAAGAAAATGGGGAGGCTGCCCTTGACCTGATCGAAGCCGACGGCGTGCTCTTCGAACCGAGGCGTGCTCGCCGCCTCACCGACCAGCCGGTGCCAGAAGCGCCCGACTTTTTCCTCATACTCGAGAAAGTCGAGCATGGGTCAGCCGTACGTCGCTTTGACCAGATCGGATAAGCCTTGCTTGACGTCTTCGTCGTCGGATAATGGTTCGACCACGGCGGCTTCTAGCGCCATCAGTGGTGACATGCCGTCGTTGATCAGGGTTGCGGCGTAGACCAGGAGGCGGGTCGAGACGGCTTCTTCAAGATCCACGCCCTGGATTTTTCGAAGTTTGGTCGCAAGGTTGATCAGCGGGACGACCCGCTCCGTCGAAAGCCCACTCTCGGCGGCGACGATTTCGGCCTCGGCGTCGGGCGGTGGGAAGTCGAAACTGATCGCTAGGAAACGCTGGCGGGTGCTCGGCTTCAGGGACTTCAGGATGTTCTGATAGCCGGGGTTGTAGGACACCACGAGCATGAAATCGTCAGGGGCCTGGATCAGCTCGCCGGTGCGCTCCAGCGGAAGGAGCCGGCGGTCGTCGGTGAGCGGATGGAGCACAACGGTCACGTCTTTGCGCGCCTCCACCACCTCGTCGAGATAGCAGATCCCGCCCTGACGCACCGCCTTGGTGAGCGGGCCGTCGACCCAGACGGTCTCGCCTCCCTGAAGCAGATAGCGCCCGGTGAGATCGGCTGCGGTCAGGTCGTCATGGCAGGCAACGGTGTGCAGCGTCCGACCGAGCTTCGCCGCCATGTGTGCGACGAAGCGGGTCTTGCCGACACCGGTCGGTCCCTTCAGCAACAGCGGCATGTGGCGCCGACAGGCCGCCTCGAACAACTCGACCTCGCGACCGATAGGCCGATAGTAAGGTCTTGTGGCAACGGCCACCTCGGTGACTGCGGTCTCATCGGCCGTTGCTTCATCCTCGATCGCCTGGGCGGATGCGCGCATGGGTGATCCTTTATTCGGCGGGCTGGGCCTCGGCATCGCGGATGGTGAGTTGTTCGCGCACGGGGCCAAACACCGCGTAGACAAACAGGACGGCGCCAAGCCCGACCACCACGCCGGCGCCGAGACGCATCCAGAAGAACAAGGCGAGTTGCTCCTGGATTTCCATGAAGTCCATGCCGAGCACGCGCTGCAGATGGGTCTGAATGACACCCGCGAACGTCAGCGTGATGGTCATGAACGACATGCCCGCGGTCATCAGCCAGAAGCTCCACATGTTGAGGATCTGGTTATAGGGCTGGAGGCCGCGCAGGCTCGGCATGGCGTAGGTGATGATCGCGAGATTGAGCATCACATAGGCGCCGTAGAAGGCAAGATGGCCGTGGGCTGCCGTGATCTGGGTGCCGTGGGTGTAGTAGTTGATCGGGGACAGCGTGTGCATGAAGCCCCACACACCGGCGCCGAAGAAGGCGACCGTCGGGCAGCCGAGGCACCAGAGAAGGGCTGCCTTGTTCGGGTGATCACGGTGGCTCTTGTAGACCAGGTAGAACGCCCACATCACCAGAGCCAGGAACGGCAGGATTTCGAGTGCCGAGAAGATGCTGCCGACCCACTGCCAGTAACCAGGCGCACCGATCCAATAGTAGTGATGGCCGGTGCCAAGGAGGCCGGTGAACAAGGCGAGCGCCACGATCACATAGAGCCATTTCTCGATGATCTCGCGATCGATGCCGGTGACCTTGATCAGGAGGAACGCGAGGATGCCGGCCATGATCAGCTCCCACACGCCCTCGACCCAGATGTGGACCACCCACCACCAATACATCTTGTCGAGCACCAGATTGGCGGGGTTGTAGAAGGCGAACAGGAAGAAGATTGCAGCGCCCCAAAGACCGAGCAGCAGTACCTGCGCGGTCGCGGTTTTCCGGCCCTTGAAGAGCGTCATGCTGACATTAAAGAGGAACATCAGGACGGAGATGGTGATCACGACCTTGACCCAGGTCGGCTGCTCCAGGAATTCGCGTCCTTCATGGATGCGGAAGAGATAGCCGACCACCGCAGCTGCCCCTGCGAACAGAAAAATCCAGAACTGCACCTGGGCGAGTTTGATGCTATAGAGCTCCTGCTCGGTCTCCTCCGGGATCAGATAATAGGTGCCGCCGAAAAAGCCGAGCAGCAGCCAGACCACCAGCGCATTGGTATGGATCATGCGGATGATATTGAACGGCAAAAGCTCGGACAGGAAATTCGGGAAGACGTAAACGAGACCCGCAAGCACGCCGAATAGCACCTGCGCAAGGAACAGCCCCATCGCACCTGCGAAAAAGAGCCAAGCAACTTTTTGAGATTCGTACCGCATTGATCGGGCCCCGCTTTTTGTCTCGTCGTTCTGACGACCTGTCCAACTAGCCTCATGCAAGTTCGGCCTGACACCGCCAGGGTCAGCCGGCTTCGTTGGGCGGCCAGCCCTGGGTGTCGATCCGACTGGTCCATTCGAGGAAATCGACGAGGGCGTTCAAGTCCTGGTCGGACAGATCGAAGTTCGGCATCTGCCGGCGACCTTCGACGCCTGAGGGCATGGACTGCATCCAGGCGATGATGCCTTCTCTCGCCCCTTCAGCATCATCGCGGCCGCCATAGCGCACCCAGACATTGCCGAGTTCTGGGGCGAAATAGGCCCCCTCGCCGAGAATGGTGTGGCAGTTGATGCAGGCATGTTCTTCCCAGACCCGCTTGCCGCGCTCGACACCGTCGGTGAGGCCCTCGCTGTCGGTCGATGTCGACAGCGCGTAGAAATGGCTGTGCACGACCATGGCGACGAACACCACCAGGAAGAAAATCGAGCCGCCGTAGAAGATGTTGCGCGCCTGTGCCCTCGTCAGTCCGTCACCCATCGCCCGTTCCTTGTGTCGTTGGCCTGTAGCACCGCCATCTCGTCGCGATT
>JBOEHJ010000137.1:0-30869 GCA_050633905.1 Geminicoccales bacterium | reverse complement strand
AACCCTCGGCGTAGAGATGCACCGTGCCGAGTTTCAGCTGCTCCATGACGGCGTCGGTCTTGCCGAGCTGTTCGTTCGGGAAGACCTTCACGTCCAAGTCGCCGTTGGTATGTTCAATGACCTTGTCGGCAAAATATTGAAAGACCAGCCCCTCTGGGCTATCCGGCGGCATCTTCGATGCCATGCGCCAGGTCTCGGCGCTCACGGCTGTAGCCATGGAAAGGCCAAGCGCGCCAGCACCGACCACACTCATGAAAGCTCGACGTCTCCAACTCATCATGACTAGCCCCCTTTATTTTTTCTTTGTCCCTAAGCGAAATTAGAACGTGATTTGCATTCCTGGTCAATCGCGCATTCGATCAGGATGAAGCCTCCTGGCACAGGCCATCTTTGGAGGGCGTCCGGTTCAAGAGGTCGAAGGACGTGAAGCAAATGAGAAAAGCAGATGGTACGGTCCCCCCGATCAAAGCTGACAAGAGGGTTGCTCCGGCAAAGACGACGTCGGTTGTGTGTGGTGTGGCATTAGCGGCAAGCTTCGGTTTGGACACGACCGAGGTAGGAACCGCGGTGGCGGATACTCGATTTGAGCTGGTCTGCCAAGACATTGTTTAGTGTCAAGACTGTAGCTCAGATTTCACGCCTTTAAGATGACTGCTTCAGTCCTCTAAAGCCTCGAACAGAGAGTTCAAACTTTCTCCGTCGAGGCGCGTCAATCTTTTCAATGGTTTATAAAAAATTTCGACGCCTTTTGAAATTTTTGGCACCGTGTTGGGCACCGTGTATAAATTCTGCTCAGTTATGTTTGCTTAGGCGAAATTGTGTTGCTTCCCCTCAGGCAACGTCGGATCGGTGCTTGAATTTCTCCACAAATCCGCAGCAACAAGGAGCATTTGGATCTGCAGGCAATAAATAGATGTCTGCATGAGTGATAGGTTCAAATCGGGGGGCCGCAACACCCTTTGTGCACTTTTTGTGGGGAGGGGGCTCCCTCGACGGTCAATGCCAGCCTGATCCAGACACATGACAACAATTTCAATTCTATGCTTGAAGGCAAGGGAGAATCTACCGACGCATTGCACGAACTTCGGTTGACTCAGCTCACTCAGCGCCTGAACTACTTTTTTGCCAAGCTCTAGAAGAAGCAAACTTACTCAGCAGTCGGTAATATTGGCTACAATTGGCGCATTGAAGAATGACCTGAGTAGCTTGGGCATGCTCTTGATGGTCGCGAGTTGGGCTTCGACCTGTTCCTGCAGGCTCTCACCCTTGCGTAGCGGCGTTCTGGCGACGCCGGTTCGTGTCATATGGCTCCAGACCAGTTCATCAGGGTTGAGATCCGGCGCGTAGCTCGGCAGAAAATGCAGCTTGAGCTTGCTGTTGGTCGACGCGACGTAGTCCTTCACACGCTTGGTCTTGTGCGCCGGCAGACCGTCCACCACCAGATGCATAGGCTTCCTGCGGTTCTTTATCATCCGGCGAAGCTGCGTGATGAAAAGATCGCCATCGAGCCCGCCTTCATAAGTGCAAAACCAAAAGCCGCCGCGTGCGCTGACCGCCGAGGCGGCGCTGATTGATTGTCTCTGACCGGGACGCTCGATGATCGGTGGCTGCCCTTTCACACCCCAAGCCTTGCCGTGAGCCGCATCGGCGCGAAAGTCAGATTCGTCCGAGAAGAAAACGTCGCCGCCCGCGGCTTTTGCCTGGCGGGTAATGGCGGGAAACGTCTCACGGCGCCAGAGTTCGATCGCTTCCGGATCACGTTGATAGGTGCGCTGCAACGGCTTCTGTGGTGAAAGGCCGAGCCGGGCAAGCAAGGCGCCGACAGCGCTCAGGCCAAGCCTGATCTCGAACGTCTGCTCGATCAGCTCGGCGACGATCGCGCGCGTCCACAGGCCAAAATCCAGGTCATACTGGCGTGGATCCTTCCCGTTGATCCAGCGAAACACCTGACGCTCCTGACGCGATGTCAGACGACGAGGCCGACCGGTCGCAGGCCGCGATTGCAGAGCCTTCAATCCCACGCCCGGCTTCGAGGCCGCCGCCAGCCATTTGTAGATCGTCGTGCGGCACAAGCCATAGGAGCCGATCATGGAAGATGGCTTCTCACCGTCCCGCACACGCTCAACCGCCATCAAGCGTATGGCTTCCAGCGTCCGATGATCAAACTTGCGCCCGTCTCGCTTCATAACCAATCATAAAAATCCCAGCCATAAAATCCATCAGGAACGTAGACTTACTTTCCGACTGGTGAAGAAGACCGGCTAACAGGCAACTCGACAACCAGTCGGTTGTCGGTACTCTCGTCGTTTTTCCGCCGGGAACGTTCTTTTGTTGCTGGATTATTCTATTTTTGCGTGCTTTAACTCACAGGATATCAACCATAAAGCTAGATATCGTGAATGCACGCTTGAGAAAAATGCGGTGGATGATCGGACCTGCGCTTACCGGCCTGGCGGTCGGATGTGTTGCCGAGAAGCCGGTTCCATCGGATCCTGGCCAGTTCACCGAACGCCCTTCGGTGGCGTCACCGCTGCGCGCGGTCACCGAACCGCGGAGCTTGTTCCAGGTCGAGGCCGGAGGCGATGGCGTCGCCGGTTTTGCCGAACCCTTGGTAGAGTTTGGAACCGAGCCGAGGCTCGGCCGCACAAAGAGCAGGGCCCGCGTCGACATGCGTCGAGGCGACACGGGCGACATCACGTTGAACGTCGTCGATGCCGAGATCCGAGACGTGATCCGGCTGGTGCTCGAGGACGCTCTCGGCGTCAACTATACGATCGATCCGGCGATCACGGGCTCGATCACCGTCCGCACCAGCCGGCCCATTCCCCCGGAAGACGCCATCGCCACGCTGGGCTCGATCCTCTCGTTGAACGGTGCAGCCCTCATCGATGTCGATGGATTCTACAAGATCGTCCCGATCGATCAGGCGGCTACGGCAGGTGGCGAGCCGGTGGGGCGGACCGGGTCGCGCGTACGTGACGTTGGATCAGGCGTCCAGGTCGTTCCCCTTCATTATGCGGACGCTGCGCAACTGACCAAGCTCCTGAAGCCGTTCGTCGGCGGCAGGGGCAGCATTCAGGTCGATGCCAGCAGAAACATCCTCCTTCTCCTCGGCTCACCAGACCAGGTCGCCACCATGACCGACCTCATCGATATGTTCGATGTCGACTGGATGCGCGGCATGTCCATCGGGATCTATCCGCTGGAGGCCGTTGGTGCCAGCGAGCTTGCGGACGAGCTCGACCAGATCCTTGGGGATCCCGAAATCGGTGTCCTTGCCGGCGGTGTTCGTCTGGTACCACTCGAACGTCTGAGCGCGCTCGTCGTGATCGCCAGCGAGGCCAAAAGCCTGAAGCGCATCCAGACCTGGATCGAGCGCCTCGACCAACCCGGCGAAGGTCAGGGTGATCAGGTCTACGTCTACGAAGTGCAGCACGCCCGGGCAGCGGATCTTGCAACAGTCCTCGGCGAATTGTTCGACATCAAAAGCACGTCGATCGGCGAGGACCAACTGCTCGCACCCGGCCTGGAGCCAATCGAGCTGAGTGCTGCGCCCTTCGGGCTTGGACTGAAGGATGACGTTGACGATGATGCTGTCTTCGATGCCGATGATCGCCGGCGGAGGCCGGGGCGAGGTGGTAAACGCGGCGCAGCGGGACGAGCGCCCGGCACGGAATTCCTGACCGGGGGCAGCGAGGGCTCGGAGGCTCGAATTGTCGCTGATGAAATCAGCAACGCACTCCTGATCAGGACGACGGCCGAGGCGTACAAGAAAGTCAGGGCGGCGCTTCAGGAGCTCGACAAGCAGCCGCTTCAGGTCCTGCTCGAAGCGACCATCGCCGAAGTGACGCTCAAAGACGAACTCAGCTACGGCGTCCAATGGTTCTTCGGTTCCGATGAGAGCAGCGTGACGCTCAGCGAGTTCGGTAACGGTTCGGTCGGTCAGCTCTTCCCAGGTTTCTCCGGCCTGCTTTCCCGAGGCGACGTTCGGGTCGCACTCAATGCGCTCGACAGCGTTTCCGAGGTCAACGTGATCTCGTCGCCGCAGATTCTGGTCCTGGACAATCAGACCGCTCAGCTCGAGGTCGGTGATGAGGTGCCGATCGTCACGCAGCAGGCTGAGGGGGTCGAGACATCGGACGCCCGGGTCGTGAATACCGTCGAGCAACGCCAGACCGGGGTCATCTTGAACGTCACGCCCAGGGTCAACGCTAATGGCCAGGTCGTTCTCGACATCCGCCAGGAAGTCAGCGACGTGGTGCGCACCACAACGTCAGGCATCGATTCGCCGACGATCGCCCAGCGGCGGATCAATACGTCGGTCGCCGTCTCCAGCGATCAGACCGTCGTTCTCGGCGGCCTGATCCAGGAAGACGTGGAGGACATCAACAGCGGTGTTCCCATCCTAAAAGACATTCCCGGCATCGGTGCTCTCTTCGGCGCCACGACCAAGGCGACCAGCAGAACCGAATTGTTGGTCCTGATCACGCCGAAGGTGCTTACCAATCAAGAAGAAGCCGTTGCAGCAACGGATGAGTTGCGCCGACGCTTCGCCGCATTGGAACCTCTGCAAGCCAAGATACGAAGAAAGCGTATCGATGGCGAAGGGATCGAGGCGACTGAGCTTCCTGAACCCGTCATGGTGCAGCTCGCGGCCGCAGCCAATGCCAAGGATGCTTGGGAGACATGGCATCGACTGCTGCAGGACGATGTCGAGCAGTTCCAGGATTTGCAGCCGCGCGTCGTCGAGGCGGTCGATGACACAGCGGAACCTTTCAGCCTCAGGGTCGGTCCGTTCAATCGCCCCGAACGTGTGAGCGAACTTTGTTCAAGGCTGAAGGGCGATCGCACCGACTGTCACGCCGTCGAGGCGGGCGGATGAGACGATCGGATGGCCCGCGTGGGCGATCGGGCCGCTTGCGATGGTCGGTCTCGTGAATGTCGAGACGTCGATCGCCCTGATTGCAGCGCCCCTTGTAGGCAGCTTTCTCGGGCTGGTGATCGATCGACTCCCGAGGGGGCGTCCGATTGTTGCTGGGCGCTCGGTATGCGAAAACTGCGGGCGTAATCTACGTTGGCTGGATCTGATCCCGCTACTGAGCTTTTTTCTCTGGCGTGGGCGCTGTCGGATCTGCAAGAGTCGCCTGACGATCTTCTATCCGATCATCGAGCTCGCAGCTGTCGGCGTCGTTGTCAGCGCAGCTCTGGTTTTGTCGGGCAAACTGTTCTGGGTAAGCATCGGCCTTGGGTGGCTGTTGCTAGTCCTAGCCGTCATCGATCATCGCCATCTGATCCTGCCTGACGGGCTCACGCTGCCGCTGATCCCAGCCGGCCTCGGCGTCGCATTTCTCATCGATCCCGCCATGCTCGACGCCCATCTGATCGGCGGCCTCGTCGGGTTGTTCGCCTTCGCCCTGATCGCCTGGCTGTATCAAACGGCTCGTGGCCGGGAAGGCCTCGGCATGGGTGATGCAAAATTGCTGGCTGGTGCCGGCGCCTGGCTTGGATGGGCAGCTTTGCCGGGCGTGGTTCTCCTCGCAGCCGTCTCGGCACTTTCGCTAGGTGTCGTGCGTCTGGTTACGGGCGGCAGGTTCGATGTTAACGGCGAGATACCCTTCGGGCCCCATCTCGCCCTTTCCTTTTGGGCGTCCTGGCTTCTCGGACCCTTGATGTTGGCGTGACCGGCCAGATGATGCGTCGTTTCGGGCCGAAAAGGATGAGCACTCATGAGCGCTGTTGAGGACGACGGCATCGAGAAACGCTTCGGCGAGCGCCTGGTCCAGCTCGGCAAACTCGATGATGGCGGTCTGCAACGGGCGCTGCGTGCTCGCGCGGACAGCGAGGAGGGGCTGCATCTCCTGCTGCCGAAGCTCGGCATCGTTTCCGAAACCGATGTTGCTGACGCCCTGGCAGCTGTCCTCGATCTCGAACTCCTGTCGCCCAAGGACTATCCGGACGATCCAGTCTACGACAATCGCCTAAGCGTCAATTTCCTGAAGTCGTCGAGGATCATCCCACTCGGCGATACCGATCAGGCGCTCACCGTGGCGATGGCCGATCCCCGCGATGACTATGCGATCAACGCCCTTCGACTCCACGCACAAAAACCTGTCGCCATCAAGGTCGGCGTGCCGGCCGATATTGAGACGGCGCTGGAACGGCTGTTTGGCCAGGAGACTGCGGTCAGGGATCACGATCTGGGGTTGGATAATGGCAATGGGCCCAGCCCATTCGACGACGTCGAGCGCCTGCGCGATCTCGCGAGTGAGGCGCCGGTCGTCAGGATCGTCAATCGTCTGATCGCCGGCGCCGTCGATCGGCGGGCCTCCGACATTCACATCGAGCCGTTCGAGCAGAGCCTCCGGGTGCGCTATCGCATTGATGGCATGCTCGGGGATGGCGAGAGCGTGCCGCAGGCCCTTCATGCTGCGATGATTTCGAGACTGAAGATCATGGCGGGCCTGAACATCGCGGAACGGCGCCTGCCGCAGGACGGCAGGATCAGGCTCACGGTGCGAGGCCGCGACATCGATCTTCGCATCGCCACCATGCCGATCATGCATGGTGAGGCCGTGGTCCTGCGCGTGCTGGATCGGCGCAGCGTGCAGCTCGATTTCGACGCACTCGGCTTTTCAGCCCATGCGCTCGACGCCTATCGCAAAGCCCTGCAGCAGCCTGACGGCATCGTCCTGGTCACCGGCCCGACCGGCAGCGGCAAAACCACCACGCTCTACACCTCGCTCCTCGAGCTCAACACCGTCGAGCGCAAGATCCTGACGGTCGAGGATCCGATCGAATATCAGCTTGCCGGCATCAACCAGGTGCAGATCAAGCCGCAGATCGACTTGACCTTCGCCCATGTGCTGCGCGCGATGCTCCGCCATGATCCGGATGTCATCATGGTCGGCGAGATCCGCGATCTGGAAACCGCGGAGATCGCGATCCAGGCGGCACTTACCGGCCATCTGGTGCTCTCGACGCTGCATACCAACAATGCGGCAGCGACCCTGATGCGGCTGATCGACATGGGTGTCGAAAGCTTCCTGATCGCGTCCACATTGAATGCCGTCGTCGCCCAGCGGCTCGTGCGGCGGCTTTGTGATGGTTGCCGCGAGGCCTATACGCCCTTGGCGGACATGCTCCGACAATTGGGCCTGGACGACGGCGATCAGCCAACGTTCTGGCGTGCGAAGGGGTGTGAAGCCTGCGGTGGCACAGGCTATCGCGGCCGGGTCTGCATGAGCGAAGTGCTGGTCATGTCGGATGCCATCGGTGAAGCCGTTCTTCGCCGCACCGACGTCCATACCCTGGAGAAGGCTGCGCGCGACGCCGGCATGAAGCCGATGATCAAGGACGGGATCGACAAAGTCCGAAACGGCATCACGACAATCGAGGAAGTTCTTCGCGTAGCCCGTGAGGGTATGTGATGGCCAGCTTTCAGTTCCGTGCTCTCGACGGCAAGGGTGAGTTGATCGAGGGCGAGATCGAAGCGAACGACCAGGAGGCGGTGGTCGATGAGCTTCGACAGCGACAGCAGATGCCGCTCGCGATCCACCCCGCCGGGACACGGTCAAATCAGGGCGGGCGATCTTCCTTTCGCCAGTGGTTGGAGCAGCCCCTTTTCGCAAGGCGTGGCATCGGCAAACGCGATATCGCCGTCATGACCAGTGAACTCGCGACGCTGCTCGATGCCGGCCTGACCGTGGATCAATGCCTGAATTTTCTTCTGGACGTCGCCTCGAACGACGCCCAGCGCCGCCTCACCGCTGACCTCTTGGAGAAAGTTCAGGGTGGCAGCACGCTGGCGACGGCGCTGGAGGACCACAAGGCCAGCTTCTCCAACGCCTATGTCAGCCTGGTCCACGCCGGTGAGCAGGGCAATGCGTTGAATGACGTGCTCGGCCGTCTGGCGGAATTTCTCGATCGCAGCGAGCAGCTGAGGGAACAGGTCAAGTCGGCGCTGGTCTACCCGGCCATGCTGATGATCATGGCAGCCTTGTCGATCGTCGTGCTCCTGGCTCTGGTGGTGCCGCAGTTCACGCCGCTTTTCGAAAGTGCCGGTGCCGACCTTCCGCCCCTGACGCGCCTTGTCGTCGGGCTCGGCGCCGCCGCCAAGGCATACTGGTGGCTGGGCCTGATCGTGACCGCCGGCCTCTTGCTCGGGATCAGAGCGCAGTTTCGAAATCCGACCAGCCGCGCGAAAATCGATCGCCTGGCTCTCGGGCTTCCACTGATCGGCGGGCTGATCGCCAAAATCGATACGTCGAGACTGGCGCGAACGGTGGGCACGCTGCTCGCCAACGGTGTCGCTCTGCCAGAAGCGCTCGCCATCGCCAACGAGACGATGGGCAATGCGCTTTTGCGGGCAAAGCTTGGCGAGGCTCAGATTTCAGTGAAAGAAGGCGGACGCATCGCGGCCTCGCTCGCCCAAAGCGGCGTATTCCCGAAACTCGCTACACATCTGATCGCCGTCGGCGAACGTTCGGGACAGCTGGAAACCATGCTGCTCAAGATCGCCGAGATTTTCGAGCAGGAGACGAAGACCACGATCGAGCGGCTGATGACCCTGCTCGTGCCGGTGCTGACCATCGCCGTCGGCCTGGTGATCGCGACGATCATCGGCGCCATCCTCACAGCCATCCTCGCCGCCTACCAACTTCCCCTCTGACCGCCAGCGGCGGTCGCTGGACAAATGGCGATCGGTGGCGGCTTGAGCGTTGCTGTTTTTTGGTTTAGTAAGTTATTAGACATTCGATCTATAGTTGCTTTTGGATCTCAATATCTCATGCCCGCCGTGCCACGATGTCCCCGAGAGCACCGCTTCGACAAAGGCTTCACCTTGATCGAGCTGCTGGTCGTGCTGGTGATCCTCGGATTGCTCTCCGCTTTTGCCGCCCCCCAGGTGCTGAAATATCTGGGCAGGGCCAAATCCGATGCCGCCGGGGCGCAGCTTCAGAACATCGCCTCGATCCTCGATCTCTATCGGCTGGAGGTGGGCAGCTACCCGAGCGAAACCGACGGTTTGGACGCTCTGATCGAGGCGCCCGCCGACGCCGCCCGCTGGAATGGCCCTTACGTCAAGAAGAGGGAGGCCCTCGTCGATCCCTGGGGCCAGCTCTACGGCTATCGCATGCCTGGCGAGCACGGCGACTACGACCTCTATTCGCTTGGCGCGGACCAGGCCGAAGGCGGTGACGGTGAAGACCAGGACATTACCAGCTGGTGACCTGATCGTCATCCAGGCCGGCCATCCGCTTCGACGGTTCGAAGGGCAGGGCGGGTTCACCCTTCTCGAGCTTCTGGTGGTCCTCGTGGTCATCGGGCTGATGGCGATGGCAATCCCGGGTTTCCTTCTCCGTGATAACGATGCGCTCGAGCTGGACAGCGCAACGCGGCGTGTGGCCGAAGGCCTGCGCTCGGCTCAGAGCGCTGCGATCACGGAAAACCGCGATCAGCTGTTCAACCTCGACGTCGAACGGCGCCTGTTCCTTGCAGGCGGCGCCGATGCACCCGTTCAGCTTCCCCTGGATGTCGACCTTCGCTTCATAACCGCGCGCCAGGAGCAGATCGGCCCATCGGCTGGCCGCATTCGTTTTCATCCGGACGGCAGCTCGACCGGCGGCCGGATCACACTTGAAGTCCGGGACCTCAAGAGCGTGATCGATATCGACTGGCTGACCGGCGTGATCTCGGTCGAAGACAAAGCCGGCTGAGGGCCGGCTGACGTGATGACCACCGATCGGACCACCCGCGGTTTCACCCTTCTCGAAGTGCTGGTCGCCCTCATTATCTTCGGCATCGCCTTCGGCACGATCGCCGGCATGTTTCAGACATCGCTTCGACACTCAGACACGGCCACGACGCTGTTCGACGCCCAAGCGCTCGCCGAACAGCAGATGGCCCGCTTCGGCGCCGAGATTGCCTTGGCGCCCGGCGAACATAAGGGCATCGAGACCATCAGAAAACGAAAAGCACTCGCCTGGCGAGGTCGGGTGAGCCTAGCCGAGCCCGTCGTCGCAGGCGACGACCTTGCCCTCTATCATATCGTCGTCGACGTCGCTTCCGAGGGGGCTGCGGTACCGCTCGTCACCCTGGAAACGGTCAGGATCGGTACGGCGCCATGAGACGCTGCAGGCGGACTTCAGGCGGCTTCACGCTTCTGGAACTCATGGTGGCGATGACCTTGCTCGGTCTCTTGATGACCGCCCTCTTCGGCGGCCTTCGGCTCGGCGCGCGCGTCTGGGAGGTCAGCGACCGGGTGTTCGACGATGAAAGCAGGATCCTGACCACCCAGCGCTTTCTGCGCGATCGTCTGGAGCAGACATTTCCGGCAAGACATCGCGATGACGACGGCAGCGGCCCGATCGTTTTTTCCGGAGATCGAACCTCCCTTCGTTTTGCATCGACGATGCCGGATAGCCTGGGCCCCGGGCCGTTCATCATGGAGCTTGTCCTGGAGCATGGACCGCACCAGGAGGCAGCCCAGGACCTGACGCTTCGCTGGCGCACGATCGGCACTGGCGAAAACGACGCCGGAAACGCCGCTGATCAGCGGGTCCTCATCAGTGACCTTGCCATCATCGATTTCGCCTATTTCGGGTCCAAGGATGATGCGAGGAGCCCGCCTGGCTGGCATTCGACCTGGCAGGATCAGGAGACGCTGCCGGATCTCATCCGACTGGACTTTGGGGCGGGTGAGGGTGCTGTTGCCGACTGGCCGCCGCTGATCGTGTCGCTCATGGTTAATGCCTGGCACGACCCGACCTTCTGAGGCGCAGCCTGGCCTGTATTCTCGAGCTAGTCATACGATGGTGGTGTCGTCGGCCGTGGGTTTGCCCCGTCAGGAGCGGTATGATGGTTCCGTTCGCAGAGGGGCTTTGAGCATATGGCTGATCGTTCGGCTGCCGTCCTGCATTGGCCGGCCGTTTTCATGACCTGGTGGACCGAGGAGCTCGCGGGCCTCATGCCACGTGCTCTCAGGCGGTCGTCGGTTGCGGGCAAGCCATGCCTGATCCTGGCGCTCGAGAACGACGAGATCGCTTTGATCGAGCGGACGGTGCGTCGTGGAGAACGGGAAATCGGCCGCTTCGACACGCGGGATGATGAGGATGCTGCGGACGAGACGCTCAAGCTGCCGCTGGCTCTTGCCGATCTGGGCAAGCGCCGCTACCGACGGTGGCCCTTGATCCTGCGGCTGCCCGATCATCTGGGCCTCAGGAAGCAGGTCGACCTGCCGCTCGCCGCCAAGTCCGACCTTGCGCAACTCCTGCACTTCGAGCTCGATCGCCTGACGCCGTTCAAGGCCGAAGATGTCCGCTTCGCCTGGCGTATTCTGGAGACCGACAGCAAGGCCGGCCGTATGCAGGTCGCACTGGAAATGGCGCCGAAGAGCGTGATCGACGGTGCTGTCGAGATCGCTGCCCAGGGCGGCCGGCAAGTGGACCGCGTCGAGCTTGCGGGCGGCCATAGCCGGGAGGGGCCTCTCAATCTCCTCCCGCCCGATCGCGATGATGCGGGCAAGAGTGGTTGGCTGAACCGGTTGCTTGCGCTGACGACCATGGCGCTTCTGGCGTTCGCTATCGCTCTGCCGATGCAAAAGCAAGGGGCTGTCATCAGTGAGCTCGACGCCGAACTTGCCGTCCTTCGCGCTGAGGCCGAGGAAAGCCTGGTGCTCCGTCAACGCCTGGCGCAGATGTCGGATGAAGCCAGTTTTCTCTCCCGCAGCGGGCATGAGCGGGTGACCATGACGGAACTGCTCGCCGAGCTAACCCGGCTGCTGCCGGATCGGAGCCATCTTCAACAGCTCAGGATTTCCGATGGCTCGATCGAGCTGAGCGGCCTTGCCGAGGAGCCCTCCGAGCTTTTGGCGATCCTCGATCAGTCGCCCATGCTCGCCTCGCCGAGCTTCAGCTCACCGGTCATTCGCGATCGGCAGTCAGGCCGGAGCCATTTTCAGATTTCGACGACACTCGCCGAAGGGGACGCCTGATGCCGGCACCGGGTTCGTCCATCGCAAAGATCGCTGCCCTGGCCATCCTTCTGGCCCTAGTTCTCGCAGCGAACCAGTTTGTGCTGCAGCCCCTGTCGGCATCCTATCGAGACGATCAGGCCGAGATCGCCAAATCTCGCGAGCTTTTGCAGCGCTATCGGGCCTTGGCGGCTGAAAGGCCGGGATTGATCGAACGGCTGGCATCACTCGAGGCCGACGTCGAGAGCAGTGCCGCCTATCTCGAAGGCGGCAGCGATGCGCTGGCCGCTGCTGCGCTGCAGGATAGGGTTGCCGATACCATCGAAATCGCGGGCGCCGACATCAAGAGCATTCGAAGCCTGCCTGCCGTCGACGTCGAGCATCGCCCGGATCTGCAGAAGACCGGCTTGCAGCTGCTGTTCGCAGGCGATATCGATAGCCTCGCCGAGGCCCTTTACGAATTGGAGGCGATGGATCTCCTCCTGTCCGTCAGTCGGCTCGAGGTCAGGGCCGCTGCCGAAGGCCGGGCGAAAAATCCTGTGCAGGTCACACCGAAGCTCGATGTTCGTATCGACGTCCACGGCTTTGCCCGTCGGCGGGAGTGAGCGGTGGCAGGCGCCGTCGACCTGAGCCCGCCGGAAAAGAACGTTTCCGTGTCTGCTGTAGCTCGCTTTATGGTAGAAAGAACTTTCACGACGAACGGGACTGATGAGATGGGTAAGCGCGTCATCGACAAGGGCACCGTATTCTGGCTGATGGCGTCGGCAGGGCTGGCCGGCGTGATCACGCTGCAGGTGCAGGAGAAGTCCTGGCTGGCGATGCCGGTGATCGCAGCGACCGCCGAGCCTGACCAGGAGCAGGGCCGCGTCGATAGCGGTATCGCCTCCCGCCTGCCGGATGTCGATTGGCTCGACAGGATCGTCGAACGGCCCCTCTTTTCGGCATCGCGCAGGCCGTTTTCTCCGGCTGAAGGCAAGCCGGCGGCCAGGTCTGAACCCGAAGTCGAAACGCTGGATTTGACGCTTACCGGGATCCTGCTGGCCGGCGAGGACAAGGTCGCTTTGCTCGCGCATCCCAAGCAAGGCCTGCTCAGGCTTCGCCAAGGCCAGAAGGTCGACGGCTGGCGGGTCGATCAGATCAACGGGGATGAAGTTCGTCTCAAGCGCGGGGGTAAGGTCACGCTCCTGTCCTTGCGCAAGAGCGCCTTCGATGTCATCGGACAGCCGCCTGCAGCCGGTGCGATACAGGCCTGACGAATGCGTTTTCGGGCGTCCCTTCCGGACTTGGCGTCATCCCGAGGTATGGCGCTCATCGCCGTACTCTGGATCGTCAGCCTCCTGGCTCTTCTGGCCGCTGGTATCGGTTCGAGCAGCCGTGTTTCCAGCCAGTTGGCGTTCAACGCACTCGATAACACCAAAGCCAAATTTCTGGCGGAAGCCGGCATCAACAGGGTGATCTATCGCCTGCTCAGGAGAGACGTCTTTCCGGCACCGTTGATCGACGGATCCTCAAGCTTCTCATTTAGAATGGAGGAAGGTGCGGTCGCGGTTCAAATTCAGGATGAGGACGGCAAGATCGATCTGAATTTCGCGACAGTGGAACTTCTGGCCGGCCTGATCGAACATGTCGGGCTCGAAGGAAACGATGTCGCGAGGGCCATGGCCGAAAAGATCGTCGACTACCGGGACTCGGATCAAACGCCGCTCCCTGCCGGAGCGGAGTCTCCGACCTACGCGGCGGCTGGCAAGGCCCGCGGCGCCGCTGATCGTCCCTTTCGGCAGGTGGAGGAGTTAACCTCGGTTCTCGGCATGACCGACGCACTCTATGAGCGGCTTCGGCACCATGTGACCGTCTTTGCCGAAGCAGAGGGGTTCGACCCCCTCCGCGCATCGGATGCCGCCTTGCGCGCATTGCCCGGTATCGATGCCGAAGCTCTCTCGCTGATCCGCGCAGGCAACGGCGATACGCTTTCGATCCTGCCTGACAAGGTGAGCGAAACCCTGGAGGACTACGTCCTGATCTCACGTGACATGGTGTTCGAGTTGAGAGCGCTCGGTCAGACCAGGGGAGGCGGGCTGTTCCTTCGAAGCGCCGTGATCGCGCTCGACGGCGGACGCGGTCGAAAGCCGTTCACCACCTTTCGATGGCGACGCGGAACGCTCACCGACGCCGATCCGTTGCTCCCACTGATGAACAGGCTGGCACCCTCGCTGTAGTGACCGGACGTCCGCAGGAGCGGGCGCCTTCGCGCATGCCGGACTGTGTCGGACCCAGTCTCCGCGATCAAATGTCGTCATGCAGATCATACCATGGAAAGCCTGCGCAGCTTTCTCACACCATCATTACTGAAATTTAATCCAAGCTTCTCAGTGAAGCTCGATTTGAGCTCCCGCTTGATTGGGAGGTTGACAGTTTATCGCGTTAGCGGGGGCTCCGTACGAGAAACGAACGGAGAAAGGTCGATGACCACAAAAAGAGCGCCAACCGGCCGGTCGTTGGGGAAGCTTTTCGCTTCGACGATCCTGGCCGTATCCGTCTGGCACAGTCCGGGCCATGCCCAGAGTGCCGG
Organism: Geminicoccales bacterium; assembly: GCA_050633905.1. Lineage (GTDB taxonomy): Bacteria > Pseudomonadota > Alphaproteobacteria > Geminicoccales > Geminicoccaceae > JANQPX01. The sequence continues at coordinate 16,332 of JBOEHJ010000137.1, read as the reverse complement.
TTTTACACCGATCCTTCCTGATTTTTCCGATGTCGTGAAAGACGAGGAATGGGCCAAGATCCTGGGCAAAGCCCTCTTCTGGGATGAAAAGCTCGGCAGTGACGGCATGGCCTGCGCCAGCTGCCACTTCAGTGCTGGCGCCGATCCAAGGATCAAGAACCAGCTCAGCCCCGGCCTCCTCGAAGTCACGCTCGACGCCAACGGCAACCAGATCGCGGCCACCGACGGCACCTTCGGCAATGCTGACGGGTTGATGCCGTCCGGACACCCTGCGGGTCCGAACTACGCTGTCCGGCCCGAGGATTTTCCGTTCCATCAGCTGGCTGACGAAGCGGACCGTGATTCGGCCATCATCACGACGACCAATGACCGCATGGCGTCCGCAGGCTCGTTCGATGCCGAGTTCAAGAGTGCCGGACGCAACCGGGATCGCTGCGGCAGGGCCGACGATACGATTTTCCACGTCAATGGCCGCGCTGCCAGAACCGTCGAGCCGCGCAACACGCCGACCATGATCAATGCGGTTTTCAATCTCCGCAACTTCTGGGACGGTCGCGCCAAGGAGATCTTCAATGGCAAGGGCGTGTTCGGCCGAAGCGAAATCTTGAACGATCCGACAGCGCGGGTCATGGAGTTCGACGGTACCGATGTCAGTCTCGTTCCCTTCGAGCTGGATTACGCAAGCCTCGCCTCCCAAGCTGTCGGACCACCGCTCAGCAATCTCGAAATGTCCTGTGAGGGACGAACCTTCGCTGATGTCGGCACAAAGATGCTGCATAAGGTGCGCCGACCGCTAAGCCAGCAGAAGGTGGCCGGCGATGACAGCCTCTTCGGCGAGGATGGGCCGAAGGGCAACGTCATCCAGCGTCGCGGCAAGGGGTTGAAATACACCTATGAGCAGCTGGTGAAGAAGGCGTTCCATGAGAAATATTGGAGCGCTGCCGGCAAGTTCATCATCGATCCCGACGGCACGCTGCGCGAATCAGGCCACGGCGGCTCGCCGTTCTCACAGTTCGACGGCTTGCCCTTCATCGGTGAAGCGTTCGCCGACGCCGGCTTTGGCGAGCATCTGTTCGAAGACGGCAAACTCGGCAGGTTCCTGAGCGGCTATGGCCAAAAGCGCCGAAAGGGTCAGGGCTACAGCCAGATGGAGCACAATTTCTCGCTGTTCTTCGGCCTCGCGGTCATGCTCTATGAAAGTGAGCTGATCTCGGATCAGAGCCGCTTCGATGTCGCGAGCGCCAATGGCTGCTTCACGACACAGGTAGGCAATGGTCCGCCACGGCAGGTCGTGAACCAGGTCTGCGTCGCTGATGGCCTCCTGACCGAGAAGGAAGCCGATGGTTTCGAGCTGTTCTCGAACTTCGGCCCGCGGGCTGGCGGCTGTGTCGCCTGCCATAACGGTCCTTTGTTCTCGGATGCGTCCGTGTTCAGGGCAGCGAACGGCGATGTCACCGATCCTCTCGCCAACGCGCCGCTGATCCAGCAGTTCGGGGTGCCTGCGTTCCATGATGCCGGCTTCCACAATATCGGCTCGCGTCCGGTCAATCAGGATCTCGGCCTCGGCGCCTTGGATCCGTGGGGCCAGCCCTTGTCGATCGCGCGACAGATCAAGCGCCAGCGGCAAGGCGGCATCGATCCGGTGGATGGCATCAACGTCGCCAATCTCTGTGCCATTCCCGGCTCGCCGCCACCGTCGATCTGCGGTGGCTTGCCTGGGGTGGGTCCGGAACCGGCTGGCGATGATCTGCGTCTCGTGGTCGACGGCGGGATGAAGACGCCTGGCCTGCGCAATGTCGCGCTGACGCCGCCCTACTTCCATTATGGCGGCTATTCCAACCTCGAGCAGGTGGTCGAGTTCTACGCCCGTGGCGGCAGCCGGCGCTTGCAGCCGGGTGGCGACGACTCTGGCACGGGACCGACCGGCGACGAGGGCGCAACCGGTGCTGGGACGCACCCCGCGGGTGATTTCGGCACAAACGCGTTCCTCGGTGCTTTCAATCCGGCGATCGATCCTGCCAACGGGAAGGACCGGCAATACGGCATTGAGGCGATCGCGGACTTCATGCGCACGATGACCGACGAGCGCGTGCAATGCGACGCCGCACCGTTCGACCATCCCTCGCTGAAGGTGCCGAACGGCCACAAGCCCAACGGCCGCGACAACCTTCTCCGCATCCCGGCAGTCGGTAAGGCCGGTGCTGCGAGCACGGGCTATGGCTGCCTGCCCAACAGTGGCGATCTATTCGGCATTCAGAACCGGACCGTCAATCCTTCCTGATCGACACCTTTGTCCCTTTAACGCGGCAGGCTTCGGCCTGCCGCATTTTTTTCGCGCTTCCAGCGGGTGAGATTGGTAACCGTCGGGCTATCTGAGGATGGGGCTCGTCATTGTGGCAGACGATCAGTGCCTGGCGGTCTTCGACACCGAGCGCCTCTAGGCTTTCCCTGGCAGCTTCGACCATGGTCGCCTTGTCCGGCTGCTCGTCGGGATGCCAGGAGAGGCTGTAGACATAGACCGGCTTCTCCAGCTTGCGACCTGTCGCTTTGATGCCTGCCTCAATCCTAGGCAAGGTCATTCCTTGCATCAGCATCACCGCGATTTCGGCCTGACGAGGTGACAAGCCGTAAAGGTGCACTAACGCGTTCATCATGTTACTCGCATCAACGCTTTTGGTACGAAAAAGTATCATGACTGATGGCTGTTCAAGGAAGAGCGATCGCCTTCCTTCACCAATTGGAAAGATCATGCCGGCCAATATCTTGCCGGTCGGCGATGACAGCCGAAAGACCGAACTGACCGGGCCAACATCCGCTGCACCTCTCGCTTCAGCAATCTGACGGTCAAGCTTGCCCCGTTCGCTCGGCCTAGCCGCCTCCAATCGACCACGGCGGCATCGGAGACCATACTCCTTCTCGACAATCGTTTGTGCTGCAGCGTTCATGAATGTGACCCGCAAATTACGCGAAAGTAGAATGACGCCGTGGTCGAGTGACGAAAGTGCTTCCTCATAACAGCTTTGAATCGCTCCCAGCCGTCTGAATTCTAAATGAATGCGTGACGCCCGCCGAAGATGAGGGCCGATGGCCTGCAAGAATGTTCGATGTTCGGCGTTGAACGATCCGCGGGCCGGACCTCGAAGAAAATTGACAACGGCGAAGTAATCGTCGGCACGCGATAGCGTCATCGGCATCCAGTAAACCAGCTTGGCCGGATGGAACACATCAGCGAAAACGGCACTTCGCTTGAGATCCGCCCTTTTTACATAGCTTTCATATGAAAAGGGAACGCCGACAGGCGCCACCAGATGCGCTGCATTCAATGGATTGAGATCAAGTTCTCCATAGTTGGTTGGAAGATGTCGAGATAGTACGGATCGAAGTCAACGGCCTCAAAGACTTCAGCCCTACCTGCTCCGGTGGCGGTCTGAATACCAAAGGCAGGAGCGCTGTCATCCAGGCAATGGCCAAGGTGTTCCAGCGCGCCAGGCCAGTCTTCAGATGAGAAGACAGATTCATCAATCCGATGGATGGCACGTGTTAGGGAATCTTCAGATTGTCTCATATGTCCTGACCTGAGAGCAGATCAAATTGACCAACGCCTCAATTTTTGGGGCGCTACGAAGCCAAGCGGGCCGTTCAGGATCAACCTGTCCAGGTCGCTGAGGTTGCCGGCGCCAATCTTACTCAAGGCCCGATTGAGATGGGTTTTAGCTGTGCTCGGCGCGATCTCCATGGCTTGGGCGGCCTTGGGCAGGCTTTGCCCTTCGAGGATCAGGGTGATGAGTTCGGTTTGCTTTGCGGAAAGACCATAGAGGCGAGCAAGTGGCCCATGGTCGACACATCCTTGCTCTTCTGATCTGCCAAGGAGAACAAGCGCAGCAGGCGAGCTGGAGAACAGGCTTTGATGAAGCCGGCCGCCTATCGGAACAATAAGGCAGGGCAGCGGTGTAATGCTGTTCGGTCTCGTGAGCACCAATGCGCCACCTTGCCGGCTTATGGAATCGCTGGAGATAGCGTGAGCAATCATGGCGGCGAACTTCAACCGATCCTTCGATTGAGTAGCCATTAACCGACAACGATCTAGAGTAAGCCCATCCCTTCGATCTACGAGCGCGCGAGCAGCATAATTAAGGAAGCTCACCTGACCTGTCTTGTTGATGAGGGCGATCCCGCAACCCAAGAGATTGAGCGCATCTTCCAGCTCGCCCTGATGTTCTCGGCATGCTCCTAGTTCGTTGTAAGCACGAAGCGCCCGAACCATGTGCGTGACCAGGAACTGGCAGAACTCCAAGTCTTTGGCCGTGAAATCACCCTGCTGCTTACTGCGCATCACGCTCAAAGGTGCAAAAGAGCTGTTACCTCTTGCGATCGTGGCACTAAGGAAAAAGTGGATATCCTGAGGGATGAACACGTCACGTCCGACATCAAGCCTTGACCATCGGTCACCTGGAAAATGTTCACTTCCCGTGAAAATTGAACCGACCGGGGCCTGCTGGAAAAGCCGCATCACTGGATTTGTATCGACGTTCGTATAATGCTTCAGAAGAATGTCGTAATGATCATTGTCGAAATTAATCCTACTAAAGACATTGACATCGCCACCATAGACAACCTCACCAAATAAGAACGAGAAGCTATTTGTTACACTGCCAACATGTTCAAATACTTTCGGCCATCGATCAGGTTGAAAGATTGTTTCATAAATATTTCCAACGATCTCCAAAGAAATCTCTTGTGACATCCCGGGTAATCTTTTCATCATCACAAATCTCCCATCCAGAAATGTGATATTATTGGCCTACAAAAATCAGCGACTCCAAAACGTACGAACTTCAATGACCTCTGACCAAGAGTTTAGATGATCAAGTTTGATTGTCGAACAGGCTTTAACGTTGTGATGTCCTCCGATCAGGGGACAGACAGAGATGCATATCAAACATAGATAATAGGGTCAGCAATGGCTGATATGCATTGTTGACGGCACGACGGACGCGCTCTGAAGAAAAAAACCAAGTGTCGAATTTGATCCGAGATTTTTATCAGGGAGGTAACTGGAATGCAGGAATTCGCCAAACGGGTAGCACCTGCTCTGGTAGCGACGATCTCAATCGCCACGATCACGCTATCGTCCCCTTCTCGATCAGAACCTATTCAGTGGGACATGACCGGTGTCATATCAAACGGCGATGTGTTCAAAGGACATCTCAACGCAATTTCCGACGGTGCCTTTGATATCATTACCCATGAGCCGGGCTCGTTATTCCCGCATTTTGAAGTGTTCAAGGCTATTGGAGAAGGTCGCGTCGATCTTGCCATGGATCCTTTGGGATTTTGGAGTGGGGACAACCCGGCGCTCGCCTTATTCTCGGCAGTTCCCTTCGGACCTGAGGCGCCAGAATATCTCGGTTGGATCTACCATGGCGGGGGTCAAGAGATCTTGGAGGACGTTCTCGAAGAGCACGGTATCCACCCGATCATTTGCGAAATCGGCGCCCCTGAGGCCTCGGGCTGGTTCCGCAAAGAGATTAAATCTGTGGAGGATCTCAAAGGGCTGAAGATGCGTTTTTTTGGCCTTGGTGCCCAGGTCATGCAAAAGCTCGGGGTCGAAACACAATTGCTGCCACCCAGCAAGATCTTGGCTGCTCTCGAAAGTGGTAAACTTGACGCCACGGAATTCGCCAGCCCATCCAACGATCTCAATAGAGGTTTTCACAAAGTCGCGCAGCATTACTACTTTCCAGGATGGCATCAGCCCTACACGTTGATAACTCTCATGATTAACCAAGACAGCTGGGCTGAGTTGAACGATATACAACAAGCTCAAATTAAGGCCGCATGCAATGTCAATTTGATTGCGAGGCTTGCTGAAGAGGGAGCCCAGCAATTCGATGCACTGGAGAAGATCCAAGCCGAAGGCGTCCAATTGCACCGCTGGTCACCGGAAATGCTGAGTGTGTTCAAGGAAGGATGGGAGGAAGTTGCGGCTGAGATGTCGGAAAAAAACGCTGATTTCAAACGAGCATGGACGTCGCTGAGCGAGTTTCGTGAGAAGTACAAGATCTGGGATGGTCTCGCTCTGGCCGACTAGAGAATGGAATAGACCAGAAGTAGCGCCCGATGATGAGATGTGGCGGGCGTTATCGAAGAAGCATTGAAGGGCACCTTTGCTTCCAGAGAAGCAAGCTTCTTACGTCATGCTGGAGGCCCGAATTAGATCCGAAACGCCAATCGGGGAGGCAACTGAAATGCTGAAATTCGTTAAATGGACAGCGCCTGCATTGTTAGCCGTTTCGGTGTTTGCTGTGATGAGCGTAATCACGCACGCCCAAGAATTAGGCCAAATCGAAGCCGTCAACGCAGCCCATGATGCATATCACCAAGCATTCGGCACCGAAGACATGGAACTCATGACGGAGTCCTGGGTAAATGATGAGACCGCTCGCCTGATTGTTCCGCCCGGAAAGAAAATTTTCACCGGATGGGAAGAAGTGAAAGCAGAATTCGCGGGGGCCTTTGAGTTTCTGGACATCATCTCGTTAGGATCGAAAGATGCTCAGATCATCGTCGGCGAAGAGATTGCCTGGATCGTGGACGTCCACGAGCTAGAGATGCGTACCGATGATGGCAAGGTCATCAAGCCAGAGTTTTTCTCGACCCACGTATTTCATAAAGCCGGCGATCGTTGGTTGATGGTGCAGCACCAGGCCTCAGCTCCGCCACCTTCTGAGGAATGAGTGGAGCGGGATCGCTGCAAATATCTCTAGCGATGCTGCCTCCATGCAAAAAAGTTCTTGGGAGGATATGATGTCGAAGCTCTCGTCTATTGCTGCTTCTATGGCCATGGTTCTACTGACTGGCAGCGCCGTTACCGCCGACGATCGCGCAATAACGCTTACCTATAGCGCATGGTTGCCACCACCTCTTCTAGAATGCGGCCCGCTTCGAGTGTTGTCCGCAATCCAGAACGCATCTGATGGTCGTCTTCGCTTCGAGCCAAGTGACAACAAGCCAAAACCTGGCACGGCCTATCAACAGCTGGTAGACGGCAAGGCGGATATCGTTTGGGAGGTGGCGTCTTATCTACCCGAGCAGTTTCCGCTGACGGCACTTGTTAGCCTGCCTTTCATTGCCGATGACCACATCGCGGCTTCGCGCGCACTTCATGAGCTGGCGCCCGATCACTTAGGCACCGAGTTTGCCGGCACTCGCCTCATCGCGCTGCATACAAATGCGCTCTATCAATTCCATATGCGCGCACCCATAGAGACTCTAGATGATCTAAAAGGTAAGAAGGTGCGGGTACCTGGCCCTGTGATCGCCGCCGTTGTTGAGACACTCGGTGGTGAGCCGGTAACCATGCCCGCTACAGCCGCCGTAGAGAAGTTAGCGAACGACAAAATCGACGGCATCGCAATTGATTGGGGTCCACCATTTCTTCCAGATGTGACCAGCCATCACTTAGAACTCGACCTAACTCTAGCGCCGTTTTTTCTCGCGATGAACGCAGATGCATACGGGAAGCTACCTAGTGATCTAAGGGCTGTAATAGATTCAATGGCGACACCAGAGACGTCCGAAATGTTAGCAGATTGCTTTACCGCTAAGCAGGCACGGAGCGCCATCAATGAAGCCGCTGATCATCACGTCACCACTCTCAGTACCGAAGACCGTGAAGCAGCCGCCACACTATTGCAGACCATTACAAAGAACCGGCTGGATGAGTTGGAAGCAGCTGGATTAGCCGCTCATGCGTTCCATGCTGAGCTAACCCAAGCGATTGCAGAGGAACAATCGAAGCGATGAACGGATCCCTGGCACCCAGCTATGGAGTGCCAGGCTGACATGCTTCCAGACTCAGCTGAATTAGCAGATTGCGGGGGAACGCATGCACCGAAAACATAGTTTCCTCAGAATTGCGACTTGAGTGTCTGGCGATGCTCCAGTGACAGCATCAGCCTGATATTGCTTCGAGTAACTCGGCAGCCGTCACGATACGAATATGCTCGAAAGGGTTGAGGGCGAGTAGATCGCCATCTCCTGTCACGATACAATCTGCCTGAGCAACCAACGCTGTTTCAAGAAATTTGTCATCATCCGGATCTCGATGAGCCTGAACAACACCGTTGATCGCCGTCTATTCGGCCACGGCTTCAAGGTCCGCAAGAAGCTCGTGCCGGCGTTCGTGGCTGACATACCGGTCGAACTTCGGCTTTTTCAATCGGGTCACGAGTTCTTCAAAGGTTGGATCAGAAATAATCAAGGTACCGTTTTCCAAGGCCCAGCGGAGAACCTGAAAGGGCTTCCCTTGAGTCAGGACGGCACTGATCAGAATATTGGTATCGAGAACGGCGCGCTCAGCTCTCATCGTTTAAGAGCTGATCCAGCACCTCCTCAGTCATTCCGGCCGCCGCTGCCTCCTCTTGCGTCTGTTCGATCGATGCCAGCAGCCGACGCCGCGCGGCACCGCGAATGCGTTCATAGTCTTCAACGGACAGCATGACCGCCACCGGTCGTCCCTTCTTGGTGACTGTCACCGGCTCCCGCTGGGCCGCATCCAGAAGCTGGCCAAAACGGTTCTTCGCATCGATAGCGGATATCGTTCTCATATCGCTATTATAGCCGTTTCTGTCATCTCTTTTTCAAATCTGCCTATTATAGCCTTCAACGGTCCTAAACGCCCGAAGAGAACGCTTGGTGGCGCATCGCCCTCACCCGGCGGCTACAACGCTACCTGCTACAGGCACGATTGGTCGTTTGTGGGCGGAGGGGTGACAAGCGCTCAAAAAAGTTGAATGCCGGCTTGGGCACGCACGCGGTGCCGATCTTTGGGATCCACGTTGTAAGCCATGCTGGATCCGAGTTCGCAAGTCTGGCCGGTGGCAACATCGGTCACTTCACCGCCGCCAAAAATAATGTGGTTCGCTTGTGGATGGTTCCCATATCAAAGAGTGGCCTCAGCACCCATCAAACATTTTGCCAAGAAACTGAAGCAACATCATGCGCTGAACTCTAGGTCCAAATGACTAGCCATCATCGGCCACAGCCTCTGCCCTAAGGCGCCGTACGCCGCGCACGAAAACTTGGTAGGANNAGCGTCATCGGCCGTTCCCACATGAAGCTGATGCCATCGGCGATATTGGCGGAGCGGGCGAAATTGTTCTCCATCATCGGCCCGAGGATGAAGCCGATAAGTAGCGGGGCTAGCGGGAAGCTCGCGAAGCGGAGGATGGTCGCGATTACGCCGAGCCCCGTCATGAACAGCAGCTCGGTCGCATTGTTCTGGCCGATATAGGCGCCCATCAACGTGAAGAACAGGATGAACGGGATCAGGTAGTTTCTCGGGACTGCCAGCAGCTTGGCGATATAGGGGATGAGCGGCAGGTTCAGGATCAGTAGAATGACATTGCCGATATACATCGACATGATCACCGCCCAGAAAATCTCCGGGTTCTCGATCATCAGCCTGGGCCCCGGCTGAACGTTCAGCGCTACGAGCGCACCGAGGAGGATGGCTGTGGTACCGGAGCCGGGTATGCCGAGGGTCAAGAGCGGCACGAAGGAGCCGGTGCAGGCGGCGTTGTTCGCGCTCTCTGGAGCGGCCAGGCCCTTCAGCGAACCCTTGCCAAACTTCTTTTGTTCCTCCGGGCTCGCAATATTGCGTTCGACAGCGTAGCCGAGGAAGGAGGCGATGGTGGCGCCTGCTCCCGGAAGGACGCCGATCAGAAAACCCTGGATCGACTGGCGGCCGACGACCGGGGCGATCTCGCGGGCTTCTTCCTTGCTGATGCGCAGGCCGGTGATCTTGCCGCCCTCGTCCCCGGTCTTGGAGCGGTTGGGATCGAGAACGAGGAAGATGGCTTCGGGTAGGGCGAACAGCGCCATGGCCAGCGTGATGAAGCCGAAGCCTGATTGCAGGTCCATGATGCCCATGGTGAAGCGTGGCGCGTTGAAGAGCGCACTCTCGCCGATGGTCGCCATCATCAGGCCGAGGACGGTCATCATCAAGGCTTTCGATACCTGACCGGAGCCGGCAAAGGCTGCGATCGCGGAGAGGCCGACCACCATTAGGGCGAAATATTCGGGCGACTGGAAAAGGAGCGCCACCGAGACCAGGGCAGGGGCGAAGCCCATCAGGAGAATGGCGCCGATGGTGCCGCCGGCAAAGGACGAGATCGCCGCCACGGTCAGAGCCTTGCCGGCCTTGCCGTCGCGCGCCAGCGGGTAGCCGTCGAACGAGGTGGCGACCGTGGACGCCACGCCGGGTGCGTTGATCAGGATCGAGGAGGTCGATCCACCGAAGATCGCACCGTAATAAACGCCGGCGAGCATGATCAGGGCGGTCGACGGGTCGCCGATGGTGATCGCGACCGGGATCATGATCGCGATGATCGACATCGGGCCCAGGCCCGGCAGCATGCCGATGAAAGTGCCGATCAGGCAGCCTGCGACCACCATGAACAGGTTCTGGAAGGACAGAACCGTCGTGAGCCCGAGGAGAATGCCTTCCCACATTAGTGGTATGACCACATCATTTGGTTTCCTCCGTTATCGCCGAGATCGACGGTATGCGGCCAGGTTTGGGGGAAGCAGATGGGAGCTTTTGTTTCAAGCATAGAATTAGAACCACCGTGGCCAGGGGCTGAGAAAGATGCCGAGCACCTCCTGCACCAGATACCAGACGGCGACGGTGCCGACGACGGCGATCGGAATCATGAGGTGAAACCTCCGCTCGCCGAGGACGAAGGAGCCGCCGGCTAGGAACAGGGTGGTGGCCGCGATGAAGCCGATCGGGCGCAGCAGCAGGGCATAGGCGACCATGCCGCCGATAAGCAGCAGGGCCTGACCGAGCTTGTATTCGTGGAGTTTTCGGTAGTCGATGCCGCTCTCTGCACTGTCCGTCGCGTCCGCGGGGCCGGTGGTGAAGATCACGACCAGGGCCACGATGATGCCGATAAGGCTCAACATCTTCGGGAAGGAACTCGGCCACACCGGTGCTCGTTGGAGGATAGGCGGCAGCAGATGGTCCATGCCGAAATAAGCGCTGTAGCCATAGGCACAGCAAAAGAGCAGGAAAAGCAGGCCGATCCAGCGCTCGAGGGTCATGGTCTCACAAATTCACTCGAAGTTGGAAATAAGGGGAAGCCGGCAGGTGACGGCCGCCGGCTCCCCGCGTGATATCGACGTCTCAATCAGAGGAAGCCGAGCTTCTTCATCAGCTCGCTCATGGTTGTTTCCTGCGCTTCGAGGAAGCTCAGGAAGTCGTCGCCGGAGTTATGGATGTCGACCCAGCCATTACGATCCCGCACCTCTGCCCATTCCGGGGTCTCGTACATGGCGGCAAGCGCTTCGCGATAGGCCTCGGCCTGCTCGTCCGGGAGGCCAGGGGCGCCGAAGAAACCGCGCCAGTTCACGAACTCGACATCATAGCCCTGCTCCTTCAGGGTTGGGGCGTCAGGCAGCGCATCGACACGCTCGGGTGCGGTGACGGCGAGCACTTTCATCTCACCGGCCTTCGCCAGTTCGACAGCTTCGGAGAAGCCGGTCGAGCCTGCGGTGATTTCACCTGAGAGGATCGCCGCATTCATCTCGCCGCCGGCGTCATAGGGGATGTATTTGATGCCGGTCGAATCGGCGCCAGCACCCTCGAAGGCCATGGCCGCGACCAGATGGTCCATGCCGCCGGGCACTGAACCGCCGCCGACGCTCACCGCGGAGGGATCAGCGTTGTAGGCGTTGACCAGATCTTCGAAGGTGTTCAGTTCGCTGTCGGCCTTGGTGATGATCGCCGCATAGTCGCCGATGGTGCCGGCGATGAGGGTGAGATCACGGAAATTCTGAGGGAACACGCCGGTCAAGGAGCGAATCACGATCGGGGTCGAGTTGACCATCAAGGTACCGTGGTTGCTCTCGGCATTCTNNCCGCCGCCGGACATGTTTTCATAAGATGCCTGACCGACCAGGCCGGCATTAGTGAGCGCCTCACCGGTGCCGCGCGCCGTGCCGTCCCAGCCGCCACCGGCGCCGCCGGGGATCAGAAAGTGGATGCTGTCAAGCTTTTGGTGGCCGTCGGCAAGCGCCGGGGCTGCAAAGCTCGTTGCTGCAATGGCGGCCGCCATCAGGGCGCGTCGGCCCAGTTTCATTGTTGTCATTACTTGCCTCCCATTTGACAATTGACCGCATGGCGGTCCAGTAGAGAGAAGAGAGCACGGCAACCTGACACAAACCTGTCACGTGATGAAAAAGGGTAAGTTGAGGTAATGAGATTTTTGCTGATCGAAGACAACCAAGAGCTGGCAAACGCGATTTGTTCACGAGTCCAGTTAGACGGTCATGTCATTGATCATGCTCAAAACATCGAGGATGCGATCGCCTTTTCGGAAACCAGCGAATACGATTTGATCCTACTTGATATCATGCTACCGGACGGTGACGGTCGCAGTTTTCTCAAGAAGCATCGCACTGGAAAAAAGGACACATCGGTCATCGTTTTGACCGCCCGCAGTCAGGTCTCGGACAGAATAAGCATGCTCGATCTGGGGGCCGATGACTACGTGACCAAGCCATTCGATCACGCAGAGCTTCAGGCACGCTGTCGCGCTGTCCTGCGCCGCAAGGCTGGGGCTGCACAAAACATCATCCATGTCGGCGATGTGACTTTTGATCCGGTGGCAGGACATCTCTCGGTCAAAGGCAAGGTCGTGAATTTGCGAAACCGGGAGTTGCGGTTGCTGGAGCTTTTGATCAATGCGCCTGGTCAGATCTTTTCGAAGCAGAAACTCGTTGATCGCCTGTTTTCCTATCACGACGATGTATCCGAAAACGCCATCGAAGTTTATATCGGGCGGCTTCGAAAACATCTGGAGAGCTCAAGTCTCCGCATTACGACCCATCGCGGGTTGGGCTACAGGCTCGATCATGACTGAGTCCGTCCGTGTTTCGGGATCGCTGCGAAATCGTCTAGCCATCACGTTGATCGGAGGCGCGGCAATCCTGGCAGTGCTGCTCTTTGTTGTTGTCCGTACCTACGCCGCGCAGATCGCTCAGCAGGGCCAGGATAGCATCCTCGGTGCTTCGGTAACCTCAATACTTGACGCCGCGATTATCCGAGACGGGGTGGTGGAAGTCGATTTTCCCTATGCCTCGTTTTCGATGCTCAGCACTTCGTCTGACGATCGCGTTTTCTATGCAGTCTATCAAGACGACACCTTACTATCCGGCTATGAAAACCTGGAACGAACGGAGACATCGACCAGCACGATAAGCCAGTATCGTACGGTTGAGTTCGAAGATACCCCCGTCAGATTGGCGACCGCTGCCCGCACCCTGATTGGAGCTGACGTTCGGACCGAGATCTCAGTTTCCGTGGCCCAGACCCAAGATGCGCTTTCCGAAACCTTGAATCGCATCTCCAGGAACGTCGCCTACTTCGGAGCCGGGTTCTTTGTGCTGGCCACGTTGCTCTCATTCTGGGCGGCATCGACAACCATCGGACAGCTGAAGCGCCTGGCGATGTCTGTGACGCGTCGCGGGCCACAGGATCTCAGCCCCTTTTCCAAACCGGTACCCTATGAGATGGCGCCGCTCGTTGGGTCGCTGAACAATCTTATGGCCCGATTGGATCAAGCGTTGAAGCAATCTGAAGACTTCATCGCAGAAGCTGCCCACCGCGTGCGTACGCCGCTAGCCACCGTGCGATCCCATGCGGAAGCCACATTGCAGCGAGTGGACAAGGAAGAGAATCGACGCGCCCTCAGGTCCATGATGCGCGCGATTGATGAAAGCTCTCGCGCAGCTGGACAGCTGCTGGATCACGCGATGATTACCTTCCGCGCCGACAATCTGGACCGCCAAAACATCGACCTGGTCGACCTTGTACAAGATCTGGCCCTGCGATTGACACCGATTGCCGAGATGAAGGACGTGGATTTGCTGATGCACGGGGATGATAAGGCCATATTTTCCGGAGATCCCATCCTGTTGCAAAACGCCATCCGCAATCTGATCGACAACGCCCTAAAATATTCACCGAGCGAAAGCACCATCGATATCGCAGTCAAATCCGCACCTGGAACACAGATTGCAATCTGCGACCAGGGGCCGGGCTTTCCAGACGACGAAATTGATGATCTGGTAGCGCGATTTGCTCGCGGGAAAAATGCTGCCGCTATCATCGGATCCGGGCTGGGCCTGACAATCGCAAAGGACGTGGCCGAAGCTCACGGGGGAACGATCACCCTTTCGAACCGAACCGAAGGAGGCGCATGCGTCACTTTATCGTTCTGATCATCTGGCTTTTGCCTTTGATAGCAATGGCTCAGGAATGGGAAGATCGGCAGGTCTTCGAGGGGACCTCCGCAAGGCAGACCCTGCGCATCATTTCGAGCACCGACACCTCCTTCTTCTTACAGGTGATAGAGAGCTTCCTCGCTGAAACCCCGGAGGCGGCCGTTGAATATCTGGTCACAGGGACAGCGGATCTCGATAAGACTTTCCGGAAGAACCCGGACCAATTCGATCTGGTCATTTCAAGTGCGATGGACCTGCAGTTCAAGCTTGCCAATGACGGCTATGCAGCAAGGATCGAGGGGATGTCGCATCCCAAATGGGCGCAATGGCGACAAAGCCTTTTCGCCTTCACGACCGAGCCTGCGGCCATCGTTATAAACCGTGCTGCGTTTGCCGGACAGCCGATCCCACAAACCCGGCAGGAGCTGATCCAGGCCTTGCGCGCGGACCCCGATAGATTTTCCGGCAAGGTGGGCACATACGATGTCCGGCAGTCCGGTCTTGGATATTTGTTCGCAACCCAAGACGCCCGGACATCCGAGACCTATTGGCGCCTCATGGAAGTCATGGGCGGCTTGGGCATGCGGCTCTATTGCTGCTCAGGCGATATGATTGATGACCTTGTCAACGGGACTATTACGGTCGCCTACAACGTTTTGGGCAGCTATGCCTCAGCGCGAAGCGATACAGCCGGCGTCGTCGAGATCATTCTACCGTCCGACTTCCCAACGACGATGATGCGCACGGCTCTTGTCTCCAAGGACGCATCAAACCCGAAGATCGCCATCGCCTTCATCCGATATTTGATCGATTTGCAGTCCAGTACCCGAAACCATGACAGATTTCCCTTGCCGCCGCTCGATGCCGTTCAGAGTGCAGCTGGGCAATCGGCCATTGGATTGGGGCCAGCTCTCATGACCTATCTGGATAAGCTGAAGCGACGAACATTCATCAGAGAATGGGAAAGTGCTGTGATTCAGCGACAGTGAGAGTCTTCGCTTCAGCCTCACTGTGACAGCTTTCATCAGGTTTTTCGGATCGACACTAAGCGTATTAATCGAGCACACCCGACAGCAGCATCAAGGCACCGCCCAAGGGCTCGACTTCGTCGACCTTGACCCTGCTGTCGGGCATGCGGCTTGGCTGTCCATGAACTGTTTGCGGAAAACCACAAGCCAGCTCGCCGGTTGACTATGGGAGGTCAGAAGCGCGCCAATCATGACATCGGCGCTTCAAATCACCTCCGATAAGGACACCGAAAGCAGTTTCGCGCCGTGACGCATGATGGCGTCAAGGCGTGACAAGTCGGTCCGAAACTTGGTCCGTTGGAACGGATCAGGCGCGTCAAGCTAACTTGTTGAAATAGGGCTATGTCTGGTGTGGATGGATGGGTCTGGTGATGGGAAGAAAGAAATGAAGGAAGAAGAGAAGAGAACGAATAGGAAATTTGCGAAGGAGAAATAGGAGAGTGAAGGGTTATTTGACTGTTTCAGGATGTGAATTGGAATGGGGTGAATCTGGATTTGTGATTAACTGAAAGTGACTAGTTGAGCTGAATTTTGGGTCGTCATTACAGGTGTCTTGGAGGGATTGTCGGGAAAAATATTTCGGATTGAAGGGCAGGATTTCGGCAGCTGAGGGCTCTTAGGGAGTCGAGGAGCAATCTTTCAGCCGAGGAATCTGCCGATGTTTTTGACCGTCCGAGATTGCGACATGCTGCAATGGATCAACGGCCACGGGTTTGTAACGGCCGATCAGGCAGCCGTCTGGTTGGATGTTTGCGATCGGGTCGGTCGCAGGCGACTGCAGAGGCTTGTCGAAGGCGGCTATTTGCAGAAAAAGCGCTTTGCGTTGAACGATCCGCAATTTCATTGGTTGACGAAAGAAGGCTGGCAAGCGTCGGGAGACAACCAGGCACCGCCGAAACGGATTAATCGCGTAACCTATTTTCACGATTGGGCGCTGGTGGACCTGGCGCAGCAGTTGGTTGCGAAGACCGACGGTGACTTCGTTCCAGAACGCCGATTGCGGGCCGAGAGGAGA
>JBOEHJ010000136.1:0-14869 GCA_050633905.1 Geminicoccales bacterium | reverse complement strand
GATGCATGGTATGAGATCGCTTCTTTCGGATGTTCGCCGCGAAGAAAGATCCGATACGATCGATCCACTTCCTGATGCTTCCATGGCAAACATCGATTTCTCCTTCATGAAGCAGGTCCTCGACATTACGCAGTGACAAAGCAAATCGAACATACATCATGACGGCGAGCTGGATGATTTCGGGCGAGGGTTTGAACTATCGGAAGGGCGATCTGGTCATCCCGGGACACTAAATGCGAGGGCAGGGGATTCAAACCAATTTCCGCTGACAATGCCCTCAGACTCATTCATTCGACTGCGCATTATCTATCTGGTTTTACTTTAACTTTTCCGAACGTCACTGATCTTTCTGTTTGGGTCGAACCACTAGGGTATCGACAGCCTCATGGTCAAATTCGATCGAAGGCACCACTAATGGTTGATTTAAAAAACATGCTTGGAAACTGTATTGTCTATTTTGAATGTCGAACATGCTGGATAAATATCAAGACTCAATCAATGAAGTATTTGTACATTAAAAGTCAGGAAATTTCTGAAAAGTTGAAAATATATACAATACAAATTACAATCTATAATTGTCTATAGTACAGAATAAAGAGTGAAAATGGCGAAGGTATTTGCTTTTTCAAGATCTAGCTGTGATGGGCCTATCTTCAATGACGTCTCTCTTATGATATGGCGTAACAAATATCGAAGACGATCATTGTATACGAAATCGTTGGATCATGATTGGCTTCACACTGTCGGTCGAGTATTGCAGGCGACGTCATCGGCTGTAACTCTTGGAGAAAGAGAAATTCTTCAAGAAGCGATCGAAGGTTTGGAGATCGTGCCGGCCGGCCGAATCTTGGCAGGTGCCGGGACGACGGATGATGTCACCCTGGTCAATACCTTCGTAATCGGTTCTATCGAACCGAAGGCCATGGAAACGCTTGCCGCTCTCGTTTGCTCGGCGCGGACCATGAGTATGGGCGGTGGTATCGGTCTGGACCTATCGCGCATTCCGCCGCGCGGCGTCGAGATCGGCAAGGGGACGTCGCCTGGCATTCTTGCCTATGCAGAGCTTTGGGATCAGATGTGCAGGACCATCGTCTCGAGCGACGCGCAACGCGGCGCCATGATGGTTGTTTTGCGATGCGACCATCCGGAAATCGAGGAATTCATCCAGGCAAAATGTCAAAAAGGTGTGCTAACCAATCTCAATGCCTCGGTTCTGGTGACCGACGATTTTCTTCGGGCAAAAAACAACGGATCACCATGGGCGCTCCAGTTCGACGGCCGTGTTCACCGGCATGTCGACCCGCAGAGGTTGTGGTCAGAGATGGCGTCTGCCGCTTATGTGGCTGCCGAACCCGGCATGATCTTCATCGATCGTATCAATCGATACAACAATCTTGGCTACTGCGAAAAAATTGTCGCTACCAATTCCTGTGCTGAGCAGCCACTACCGGAGGGCGGATCGGCGCCACTGGCATCAATAAATCTTGCCGCTCTCGTTCGCTATCCGTTCACCTCTTCCAGCTATCTGGATCTCGATCGCCTCAGGATGCTGGCGCGCCTAGGCGTCCGTTTTCTTGACAGGGTGGTTGATCAGACCCGCTATCCTGACCCGGCTCAGCTTGAACAAGCCCATATGAAACGGCGAATTGGCCTGGGCATAAAGGGCCTGGGCGATGCTCTTATCCTCTTAGGGCATCGCTATGGCTCACACGCCAGTCTGGAAAGTTTACACAGCTGGCTATCCGCGTTCCGCGATGCATCCTACCGAGCCTCGATTGAGCTTGCCCGGGAGCGGCGACCTTTCCCGTTGTTCAATGCGGCCGCATTTCTGGATCGACCGTTCATCAAGACGTTGAACGCTGAGATCCAGGATGGGATTCGACGCTACGGAATCAGGAATGCGGTGATAAACTGTATTGCGCCAACAGGCTCCACAGCACTCCTCGCGAACAATGTTTCGGGCGGTATTGAGCCAGTTTATGCCCATCGTCAACGACGTCGGGTCATGATGCCCGATCACAGCTACAAGGAGGTCGAGCTTAAGAGTTGGTCGCTGCAACGCTATCTCGATATATTTCCAGGGCGGGTCGACGGTCCATTGCCCATGTCGTTCGCGACCGCGCTTGACGTCCATCACGAAGACCATCTGGCGGTTCAAGCTGCAGCCCAGCGCTATATCGACGGTAGTATTTCCAAGACGATCAACTTTGCTGCCGACATCGAGTTTGACGCCTTCGAGCAGGCTTATGAGCTGGCGGATAACTTAGGCTGCAAATCTCTTTCGGTCTATCGTCCAAGCGCTATGCGAGGACAGATTCTCTCAAGCGCCGACTAGGTCATATCGAAACAAGCATACTGGTGGATCGCGAGGTCATCCGATTGGAGATGGACTGGACGAAAGGCCCGGACCGATAAGGCTATTTCGTGCCTCACAAAGTTTTCGACTGGAGGGAATAAGCTTGTGATATCGGATCGAGAAAGCGCGGATAAAACTAACGTTCGACGCCATGTCTGCGATATAGTTCGGACGCTGACAGACAAAAATGCCGATCGGGTTCTCGTGGAACAATGTCTCGAGCATCTCGCTATGATCCTTGAAACGCTTGGCGAACGATCGGCAGCCATGTTAGTGCGCAAGGAACTAGAAGGCAGAGATAAATCTGCTGGTTAGGTCGATGATGCAAGACGGAGGTAACTGCAGAAGATGTTTTGACATCGTCACATAACTATCAATCAATAAAAGAAATAAAAAATACAATATCCATCAAAAATTGAGACAGTCGTTTTCAATGGTAGTCATTCTTGTATTTATAATCACACATCGATAAAGTTAACCTTTAGTATTTCTTTGGGGTTGAAAATCTCATTGTCTACTATCTTGAAATCTCGAGTTTGCAGCGGAGAACCCCTTTGACGACTTTGCCGGAATATCATGGTTCTGCCAGCCTGCTGGATCGTCTTGCCATGATCGAAACAATCGCCTTGCCGGTCTGGGTGTTTGACATCGATCGTTACATGGTTTTTTGGGCAAACAAGGCCGGTCTCGAACTCTGGGATGCCAACAGCTTAGATGAGCTTCGTCGTCGTGATATGTCTGAGGACATCTCGTTCACTGTCAGATCACGGCTGGAGCAATATCAACAAGACTTCGAAAAGGGGCTCTCCTTCAAAGAAATCTGGACGCTCTATCCTGGGGGAATCCCGAAAACTGTTCGCTGTATTTTCTCCGGTATTCGACTAGACGATGGCCGCATGGCCATGTTCAATCAAGGCCTAAATGTTGTGGACGGGAGCGAATCGGCCGATAAGCTCCGTAGCATTCAGGCTCTGCTGCACACGTCGGTGATGATTTCTCTCTATGATCACGATGACAATCTCCTCTACAGCAACCCAGCAGCGCGCAACACGCGTAGCGGCATCAACGACTCTTTCCGCAACCGCCTGGTCGATCTTGTCGACCATGACGCCATCATCGCTGCCTTGTCGGTCCATGGCGAAGCGAAGAAAATTGCCAAGGTGAAGACGTCGCAGGGCATCCGCTGGCACGAAGTCGTCGCTCGTTCCGGCTGGGATCCTGTGACTGGTGTTCCGGCCGTCCTTGTGAGCGAAACCGACGTGACGAGCAGAGAAGAGGCGACGCGGCAGATCAGCTTCTTTGCTGATCACGATTTGCTGACGAGACTACCCAACCGCCGACATCTCGAAGCCAAGATCGTGCCGAAGATCGCAGACGCAAGGTCCAACAAGCGTCAGCTCAGCCTTTTGTTCATCGACATCGATCGCTTTAAAGCCATCAACGACACGCTCGGCCATGCCGTCGGTGATCAGCTGCTCGTTCACATCGCCCGTCAGCTCGATGACTGTCTGCGACCTGGAGACTTCGTTGCCCGAATGGGTGGTGACGAGTTCGTTATGGTGCTTAGCGACATAGCCGATTATGCGGAGGCCAAAAGCTTTGCCAACTGCTTGTCGAAAATGCTCAGCCGATCGGTTTGCATCGATTGCCACGAGCTCAACGTTACAGTCAGTATCGGCATCAGCACCTTTCCCCTGCATGGCGACAGTTTCGAGACGCTTTTGCGCTACGCCGATATCGCCATGTATTCGGCAAAGGAAGCCGGCCGCAATCGTGTTAGGATATTTGCACCGGCAATGGAAAATCGGCTCCAGCTCAAGATGGATCTGGAAGCGACCCTCCGCCAGGAGTCTTTCGGTGAACAGTTCGTCTTATTCTACCAACCCCGGCCCCGCGTCGCCGACAACAAGGTTATGAGTGCCGAGGCACTACTACGTTGGAAGCATCCGGTGCATGGCATGCTGGGCCCTGACGCCTTTATCCCACTCGCGGAAGAAAGCGGGATGATCGAAGTGTTGGGAGCGTGGGTGTTGAAGCAAGCGGCCGAACAACAAAGGCGTTGGTGTGACGCTGGCTTGGATATAGGTATTTCCGTCAATGTTTCGCCGAGGCAGTTTCGCAGCGACAGTTTTATGAGCACTCTGGAAGAGCTCGTCCGTACAGGTAGATATGACGCCGGTTCGATCGAGCTGGAAATTACCGAGTTAGTTCTGATGGGAAACTCAGACGAGATCCACGCCTGTCTTCGCGATGTTAGAAAACTGGGTTTCAAGCTCGCTGTCGATGATTTTGGCACAGGCTATTCTAACTTCGCATATCTTCGTGACTATCCGATTACAAGCCTCAAGATCGACAAGTCCTTCATGCAGAAACTTGGCCCTGGGTGTATCGTTGAAGGCATGATCACGATGTGTCAGTTCCTGGGTGTTACGATTGTGGCCGAGGGTATCGAGAAGAGAAGCCAGCTGGAGTGGCTAAAGAAGCAAGCCTGCGATGAATACCAGGGCTTCTATTTCTGTCCGCCGGTAGAGGCTCATGAGATGATCAGTCTGACGGCCCTCCGCGAGGTGCTGTCAGCGGAAAATCGACAGGTCGCATTTGATCATTGATGACCCTAGCTTGGCGCTGTCAGTCTAAACCTCAACAGTCTCCGTTGTCCCCAAATCAACGAAGCGTCAGGCGGCGATCAACGCACGCCACTCCTGGAGGGCGTTATCTCGGTTGGCTTTGAAGGTTGATCTGGAGCAGAACTGGTGGTCGAGGCTAAAATGGTTGTGAACGGAAGCATGCATGGCGGCGAATCTCTGCAAGTTTCGCATGCGCCGTAACCACAGCATCCCTTGTGCTCGCCGTCGAAACGGTAGATGCGGACTCTCGATCTGGTTGTTTAGATAGCGCCCTGTCTGCTGCTTCGCCTCATTCCCGATGTCCTTCATCGCGGCGTCATAGGACGCCAAGCCGTCTGTGACGATAACCTTTGGATGGCGTTGTCAGGGGAACATCGAAGACTGTATTCGGCGCTCATTGAAAGACTATGCCTTCACTGATTCAAAACGATTTTTTCGACCCGGCACATCTGCTCAGTCACGCCTCACAAGTCAAAAGTTTTCCTTTGACAACGCCGTGGTGCGGCCACATCGTTACGCGACCATGTGCCAGCCCGTCATCTCTAGAAGATGAACCAAATGATCGGCGAGCTCTGCGCGGCTTCTTGATGGGTTGAACCACTCGATAACCTGGCCATCACCGTCTCGCTGCAACAACTCGATCTTCAATCTATCTTGGCCTGTTTGGTCTTGCACGACCTCGGCCAGCGCATTTTCGCGGTCTTTCGGCAGGAACACGAGTTTAAGGAAGCCTCGCTCGAAGTCTTCGCTTTCAGCGATTTCCTTCAGCTTGGCGCATGTCGCTACGGGAACATGAACATGTCGATAGGTCTTTTTGTCGACGGTCCATTCTTTGGTGTCACCGAGGTCAAGGTCGATCGACCAGCCACGAGGGTCTTCGGTCACCGCAAAAAAAGATCGATCATTGCAGGCGAAGATGACCATCTCGCCAATCAGCCTGCTCCAAGCTCCAACATCCGCCATGGAGCCCAGAAGCTGCTGCGGTTTCAGGCTGAATTTGCCGGGCCCATTCTCGACGACCAAGGCTGCCAATTCACTGAGCCACGGTCGTTCGGGCCGCTTCTTCCCCAGCCCAGGAGCCGCTGAACGCACCGATAATGCCACCCCCTATGCCGCCGAGAAAGCCACCGACGGCAGCACCGACCGGGCCCCCGACAAAAGCACCGGCGACGGCCCCACCTTTTGCCCCTGCCCAGGCTCCTCCTGCAGCGCCGACCCAACCGCCGGCCACGGTGCCGCCGGCAACGATTGTATTGTCGCCGATCCGATTGCCGTCGGCTTGATAGGCATTTGCCAGTCTCGCCCCGTCGACCATGATGGCAACCGGTCGCGCGACCTTGCCGGCGACTTCCAGCGTTCGCGCGGCAGCGCCGACGGTTTTGAGCGTGCCTGTTGAAATCGGCGTATGAGGATCAGGCAAACCCGAGACCTTTGGGTTGATATTGATATGAGGCGTCGTCGTTCGAGCATCCGGCTTGTCGAAGCGGACGACCGGCTGGCCGGCGGGCAAGCCGGTCGCGTTGATTTTTCCGGCGCGCGTGTCGCGAATGCCGGTCACCGTATCGCCGCGCGGCGGTTCCAAGCGATATTGCTGAAGCCCGTTATGTCGCCCAGCAGGTGCAATATCCGGATCGATCGCCAAGCCCTTCTCGATATTGCCGATCACGTCGACGGTCGTGTTCAAGGTACCGGTGGCCGGGTTGTTGGCAGCAGCAGCTTCGTTGTCGGGTCCGTAGCCCCGGTGGCTGTTCAGGCTATCCGTTCCAGATAATGCTCGACCTGATGCGCTCAGGCCGCCGACGTTACCGGCGCGGTCTTTGTTGTTGCCAGCCTCCGTTCCGCCGCTTCGGTCTTTCGCAGCGCGATCGACAGCGCTGTCGAAGGAGCTTTTCTCGGCAGCACCACCGCGATTGTTGTCCTGACTCCGGCCAGCAGCGGAACGTCCGGCGCCGTGATCATTATTGGCACCCATACCAGGCTCAGGCATCACTCAAATCCTCTCAGCGACAGTAGCTCGACAAGACGGCGCAAAAGCTGCCAGCAAACGCAGTCGAAAAGTCTATTGAATATCCTCACCAATTCAACCGCTTGTTTAATTGAAACAAAAGCTGGAATTTAGCTTTTGCGTTTCGGCTTTTCTCGGATGGCGGCATTGTCAGCGGATCTTGGCAGCGTCTAAATTCATGGTCCGCAACATCACCTCGTTGCTTGCTCTGGTGCGGGCTGGCGTCGGTGTCACGGTGCTGCCTCGTCTGGCGATCGATCAGGCTTCGGCCAAGCTCAGATTCCTACCGGTCGCGGACGAGACGGCCATCCGGCGCATCGACATCCTTAGCGCCGCACACATCGCACCATCACCTGCCACCCAGGTCTTCGAGGACACCATTCGCCGAACGGCGCGCGTCATGCCCCGCCATCATCTTCCTTTATTTGGTCACACTAAGGGCGTGCTTTGTTGCGCTCTCGTAATCTGGCGAAGACGTCCACACCGATCTGATCAAAGACGTGAAGCAGATCGACCAGCACCCAGTTTTCACGAATGAGACCGTCTTCGCAGCGCCAGAAATCGAGGCTGCGCATGGTGATTTTCTGGCCGGCGGGGGCGATGCCGAGCCAGCCGTCGCCTGAGATGGTCGCTTTCATGCCCGGCCAGGCGGTGAAGCCGACATAGTCGCCGTCACCGAAGAGGTTGCCTTTGCCGAGCGAGCCGACCCGATCCGGCATGGCGTTCAGGAAGGGGATCTGGTGCCAGTTGCGGAAGCCGGCGATGCCACGTCCGGTGCCGATGCCCGAGGGGCCGTACCAACTGAAGTGAGGATGCCAGTAGTCCTGTAGGCGCATGGCCTCGACGCCGCCCGTCGCGAACTTGCCGAGACCAGCCAACATTTCCGACACAAGTGCGACGCTGGCCTCGGTTTGGTCCACATTATAGCAGCCGGACATGATGCCATCCTGGGTGGCAGGGCCTGGCACCTGCCATTCCCGGCCGAGGCTGGGCGCCATCGGCCAGGCGCCGGCTTGCATCATTACCTCGGGAATATCCCAAAGGGCCTGCATCTCGACGATACGATCGTCCTCGATCCGAAAGAACTCGTGAAAGCGCATCGCCACCTGGTGGCCGGTCGCGGGAATGTCGAGCCAGGGGGTCGCGAACGTGCCGGTGTAGTAGCCACAGCAACCGACCCAATTCAGACCGGTCAACGACTGACCGGCCATGACGATCGTATCGCGGCGCTCGAGATCCGGGATCGCTTCTTGGAGGGGGGCGAAGGCGCTGGCGTAGAGTCCGTCCGGACCATCGAGATCTTCGAACGGGAAGGCGAGATGAACCTGGACGTCTCGATGAAAGACGCGGCTCAGTTCGTGTCGGACGTCATCTTGATCGTAGTCGTAGAGCGCTCGGCGGAGTGGTCGGATCAGCGCCTTGTTTCGCGTATGGACATCATTGGACATGAAGTTGGCCGTGGTCAGGTGCTGCGTTTTTGTGAGATGTGCCAGGGTATAAGCAGGCGCTCGGCCAGGGTGACAAGTCCGAACAGAGCGAGGCCAAGCAGTGTCAGCAGGAAGATGCCGGCGAAGGCGAGGTCGGGGCGCATATTGCCGGTGACGATCTGGATGTAGAAGCCGAGGCCTTCGTCCGANNGCGTTGATCGCGGCGTATTTGAAGCCGACGAAGCACTGGGGCAACGCTGCTGGAAGACGCACTTTGAAGAACGTACGGATGGGGCCGGCGCCCGTCGCCCGACAGAAGCGGGTGAGTTCTTCGCTGAGTGAGCTGAAGGCGAGGATCGAGTTCAAGACGATGGGGAAGAAGCAAACCAGGAAGACGATGATCACCTTGGGCAGGAGGCCGAAGCCGAGCCAGGAGATGAACAGCGGAGCAAAGGCGATCTTCGGGGTCATCTCGATGCTGACGAAAAACGGGTAGATGGTTTTTCGCAGGATCGAGGAGAAAGCGATGGCGAGGCCGAGCGGTACGGCGAGGATGATCGCGACTGCGTAGCCGATCACCGTCTCGAGGCCAGTGACGTAGGTGTAGTAGATCAGGCGATCGAAATCGGCGGCGCTCTTGGTGACGATTTCGGAGGGCTTTGGGAGAATGTAGCGCGGCACGTCGAACCAGTCGATCGCGAACTCCCAGAACAGAAAAAATCCGACGAAAAACGCGATGAACATCCAGGAGTTCTTGGCCCAGGCCGCGATGGCACCGAGCAACGGCCGGGCTCCGTCAAGTTTACGCTGCCGGCCGTCCCGGCCGCCACTAGAGGACGCCGTAGCCATGGAAGACCTCCTGGATTTCGGCGAGATAGTTGGCGAAGGCAGGGCTTTTCTTGACGTCCAGGTTGCGTGGCCAGGGAAGGTCGATCGGGATGATGCGATCGATGATGCCTGGGCGTGGGGTGATGATGCAGACGCGGGTGGAGAGCTGGACGGCTTCCTCGATGCTGTGGGTGACGAAGACGACGGTGGGTTTGCGGTCCATCCAGAGTGCTTGCAGATCGTGGCGGATGCGCTCTCGGGTCATGGCGTCGAGCTTGCCGAGGGGTTCATCGAGCAGGACAGTCTCGGGCTCGTGGATGAGGGCCTGGCAGAAAGCGGCGCGCTGCTGCATGCCGCCGGAGAGCTCCGACGGCAAACGGTGCTCGAAGCCGTTCAGGTGCACCTTGTTCAGAAGGTCTTGGATTTTCTCGCGGTAGTCGTCGAGGGGGAGGCCGCGCATTTCGAGCTGGACCTCGACGTTGCCCTGCACGGTGCGCCAGGGCATGAGCGTGTTGTCCTGGAACATGATGCCGATATCGGTCTGTGGTCGGTCGACCGAGCGGCCGTCCACCAGAATGTCTCCCTGACTGCGCTCCAGGAGGCCGGCCATCATCAGCATGACGGTCGACTTGCCACAGCCCGAGGGGCCGAGCAGCGAGACGAACTCGCCGGGCTGGATGTCGAGATCGGCGGGGCCGAAGGCATGCACCGCCTCCGACCCCGTTCCGAAAGTTTTTTCTACTGACTTTAGCGCAATCGCTGCACTCATGTCGTTCCGACTCCCATGACACGCCGGTCCAAAGTCAACGGCCCGGCGCGTCGCCGGCCGCTAGGGGAGGAAGTCGTTAGTGTAGAAGTCGGATGCTGTCATGTCGGTTTCGAGGTCGTTATATTCCTTCATCAGGCCGAGCATGTCCTCCCAGTCGGAGGCGACGTGCATGCCGAGTGTTTTGTCGGTATTGCCAGCCGAGTAGAGGATGCCGAGAGTGACGTCGAGCACGGAGCTGGCCTGGGCCTTGCCCTCGTCCTCGGCCATGGTACCGCCGACGATGTCAGCCATGGAATCGATGGCGGCGGCCGGGTCTTTCTCGGTCTCGGCATAGGCGGCCATGGTAGCGCCGACGAAGCGTTTCACCAGATCCGGGTTGCCCTCGACCGTGTCCTTGTGGGCCGAGAGGCAATAGCCGACCTGGTTCACGCCGAAGTCCGAATAGGCGAAGGTGACGGGATCGTCGCCGCCATTCGCTTTTATCTCGGCCGGTTTGTCGTCGAGGCCGCCGAGGATCGCGACCGCATCGCCGGCACCCTGGAGATAGGAGGAGACGAGCGCGCCGTCGGGCACGTTGGTCAGGTTGATGTCGTCTTCGCTGAGACCGGCATTGGCGAGCACGATCGGAAAGAAGGTGTTCACGCCGGCATTGGCTGTGGTCAGGATTTTCTTGCCTTTGAGATCGGTGATGTCCGCGACGCCGGCGTCCGGCCTGACCAGCACGGCTTCGGTGCCCGACGCGTCGATCACGCCGACCGAGATCAGGGGCGCTCCCTGGGCGGCGAGGGTCACCATGGCTGCGCAGGAGCCGTAGGCAAACGTGCTGTCGCCGTTCGCGACCAAGCGATGAGCGGAGGATGAACCATTGCCGGAGCGGATGTCGACGTCGATGCCGGCCTCGTCATAGTGACCCTTATCTTTGCCGAGCGCGAAGCCTGCATGGGAGCCGTAATACATCCAGTTCAGCCTGAGGCGCACATCGTCCTCGGCGCGGGCGATGCCGGTAAGCGCGATCGTCGCGACCGTGGTTCCCAAAACGAATGACGTGAGTTTCATCGTCGTCTCCCTTTTCTGTTTTCAGTTGACGTTCTTGAGCCTCTTCAAAGGTCCACTATTCCAGGCACGCCGATCGCCTGCATCATTTTTCGCGTGGCCTCACGATAGGGTTCGCGTACATCGCGGGTCGGCGGCCGGCAGCGGCTGGAGGGGAGGCCAACCAGCTCCATGCAGAGTTTGTCAAGATAGCCATCGCCACTGGTGAAATTCTGCTCGATATCAACCCATAGTTTATAAAACGGCATCGCTTCCTTGGTCATCATGCGCGCGATCTCGGTGTAGTTGTCGGCCCTGACCTCGTCGACCAGCTTGATCCCCCAGGCCGGCCAGAAATTGCAGAGATGCACCTCGAAGGCGCGCGCACCCAAGGCAGGCATGGCACTCATCGGGAAGAAGAGATTGTTGTCGATGATGGTGAAGCGATCCGAGAAACGCGACGTGACGTCCTCGAACTCCATCGCGTCTGTGCGCGGCGTCGCCCATTTGAGGCCGACGATGTTCGGGATCTCGGCGAGGCGTTCGACCATGGCAAAGGAGAGGTTGGTCGAGGTCCAGAACGTGTTGTAGACGATCACGCCGACGCCGGGTGCTGCGGCAGCGCCGGCCTTCACGAACTCTTCGAAATCCGCCTCGGTGTGGGTGAAGTAGTAGGGGCAAGAGATCTGAACGAAATCGATCCCCATGGCCTCGGCGGCTTTGACGAGGCGTTCCAGCTCCAGCGTGCTGGTGGTCTGAGTGCCCATGGTGAGCGGTACGGCGTCGCTCGCTTCGTCCGCCACGGTCTCGGCGACCTTGATCCGTTCCTCGACGGTCATGGTCGAGAAATCGCCGGCGGCACCACCAGCCAGCAAGGTCGCGTAGTCGGCAGTCAGACCACCATCGAGAAGAAAGCGGACATACCGACGAAGGGCCTGCTTGTCCACAGGCCAGCCGTGCTGGTCGGCGAACGGCGTCGGCACGGTGACGTAGCAGCCTTCGAGCTTCTTTTTCAGTGCAATGGGATCGGTCAACCTATGCTCCGGCCTTGGATCCAAGGCGATATCCGCCTCCCTCGATCTCCTCATCCTTGCGGAGGAACGATCGAACATGTTTGCATGAGACGTCAGGATTTTAGCATATGGCGCAACCAGAAAAGGATGGCATCATGGTACAGAGTGTGAGCGACGGGGCAGCACGAAGCCATCGCGGCGGCGACCGCGTCGCCCCCTGCTTCGTCTTCATCCTGCAGCCGGAGTTTCCGATCAATGCGCTGATCCTGGCGAGTGAGGCACTCAGAATCGCTAACCAGAATAGCGGTTTGAGCCTGTTCGCTTGGCATTACGCCTCGACCGACGGTGCGCCGGTGCGGGCGAGCAACGGCATGTGGATGGAGGTCGAATTCAGCCTCGGTGATCTGCCGAAAGCGGACTATCTTTTCCTGTTCGAGGGCAATCTGCCGACCCAGCGAAATTCACCCGAACTGCTTGCCAGACTTCGGTCGGCGAGACGCTATGGCAGTGTCGTCGGTGCGGTCGACACCGCGGCATTCGCACTGGCGCAAAGCGGTCTCGTCAGGGGGCGGGACACCGTCCTGCACTGGGAGGCGGTACCGACCTTTCAGGAGCGATTTCCGGAAATCCCGATGAAGGATGCGCTTTACGAGATCGGCGATGGGATCATCTCCTGTGGCGGTGGCGTGGCGACGCTCGATCTGATGCTCGATCTGATCGGCCGCCACTACGACGAAGCGCTCGCCAACGAAGTCGCCAACGCGCTGGTGCACACGCGCCGGCCCTCTGATCGGCCGCAGCGCCTGGACAGCAGACCAACACCCGGCGAGGCTTCGCTGTCGGCCCGCATCATCGATCTGATGGAACGCAATCTCGATTTTCCGTTATCACCCGCGGAGATCGCGGGACGGCTCGGCATTTCGGTACGCTCGCTGGAACGGCACTGCCAGCGTCATGTTCGTGAGACGCCGATGCAGCTCTATCTGCTAATCCGTCTGCAGGCCGCGCGAAACTTCCTCTTCTACGAAGACATGAGCCTGAAGGACATCTCGATTGCCTGCGGTTTTTCCTACCCTTCTGTCTTCTCGCGCGCGTTCAGAGACCATTTCGGGCGAACGCCGAGTGACTTTAGAAGTGCAATCCGCAGTCAGCAGGATCAGTCGCTCAGGCCCGAGATCCGAAGGCTGGCACTGGCGCAGCCCACCGACAACATACGACGTTGAGCGTTATTTTTTTGTCGCTTTAGATCAAGGTGTTCTGCACGGTCGATGAAAGAAATGGTCAGACCATCAAGAAGCTTGCGGCGCATGTTGCCGGTTCGGGGAGGTTGGCGATGACGTCCATATCCTGTTGTGTCGTTCTCTCCGGTGAACAACAGTCAAGACTGTGGCAGGGAGCAGGTGACTGGGACATCCAGTTTCAGGATCCCGCCGAGGCTTCCGATTGTCCTGTGGTCTTCGGTAATCCCGAACCACCGGTTGTGACGGGCAATCATGCGCTTCGTTGGATGCAGTTGGAGTCAGTCGGCTTCGGCGAATATGCCGATCTCGATCTGACACGTCCTGATGGCATGGTGCAGATCACCAATCTCGCAGGTTTCTTCGCCGATCCGGTGGCGGAAACCGCGCTTGCCTGCATCCTGGCCCTCGGGCGAGGCATCGATCGGTTGGCGGTCTTGCAGCAGCGCGCCGAGTGGGTGGGCGATCCGCTCCGGGAGGATCTGCGGCTGCTGAAGGGCGCAAGCGTTCTGCTGTTCGGCTATGGCGCGATCAATCGGAGGGTCGCCGAGCTGCTCAGCCCGTTCGGCTGCCGGATCGACTTTCTCGCGAGCGGCTGGACCGCGGACGAGCTCGACACGGCACTGGCCGAAGCCGACATCCTCATCGCCACGGCACCCGATACACAAAGAACGCGCGGCCTGTTCGACCAGGCACGGCTCGGGCGGATGAAAATGGGCGCTATTTTCTGCAACTTCGGCCGCGGCTCGCTGGTCGACGAGGCGGTGCTTGCCAATGCGCTCCAAGCCGGACAACTCGGCGGTGCCGTCATCGACGTGACGGAGGACGAACCGCTGCCCGTCGACCATGCCTTCTGGCGCTGCCCCAACACCATCGTCACCCAGCACAGTGGCGGTGGCACTGCAGACGAACTCGACCGCAAGATCGATGTTTTTCTGGCCAATCTCGCTCGCTATCGAAAGAACGAGCCGCTCGAAGGCCTCGTCGACTTTGCGAGGGGATACTGATGCCAGTGATCAAAAAAGTCCGATGTGTCCTGCTGTCGTCGCCCTATGCCGACGCCGACGATCCCGAGATCAAGGAGTGTTTCCCAAACGGCCCGAAGCGCACCATCGGCATGGTCGAGGTCACGCTTGACAATGGCGTCACCGGTCTCGGCGAAGGCTATCTCGCCGTGTTCGCGCCTCTGGTCTTCAAGGCGATCGTCGACCTCTGCACGCCGCAGGTGCAGGGCAAGGACGGGTTCGATATCGAGCGCCGGGTGAAGGATCTGCGCTCCCTTTGCGATTACTGGTCGTTGCAGGGTGCAGCCCGCCATGTGATCGCCGCCTTCGAGATCGCCTTGCAGGATGCAAAAGGCAAGAGCCTCGGCAAACCGGTGTATGATCTCCTGGGCGGACCGAAGTCCGAAAACATCAAGATATACGGCTCGGGCGGCTGCTGCGATGCCAAGGAACAGTTTTTTCGCGAGCTCGACCTGCTCGAAAGCCTGGGCATCACGCTCTACAAGATCCGCTCCATCAAAACAGACGTCTTTCGTACGGCCTGGGTACTGGAGGAGGCGGGACGGCGCG
>JBOEHJ010000135.1:0-22639 GCA_050633905.1 Geminicoccales bacterium | reverse complement strand
ACGTGGCTTCATGCCTTCTAGGTTTTTCACTCCAGTTCAGGATACTGTCGCATAAACCTCCATTGGGAGTGCCGTGCAATTGCAAGAGATCAATTCGCTTAAAGATGCCAGACGTTGGTTCGCTGAAGACCTGCGCGTCGTTGCACCAGTGATCAACAATGAAGCAATCATCGGGGCTTTCGCCGCGGTTCCAAGGGAACAGTTTCTCGGATCGGGGCCATGGCACATTCATTCGAGGATGTGGGATGTAGCACCATATCTATCCAGTTCGGATGACCCTCGGCTTCTTTATCACGATGTCCTGGTCTCAATTGATAATGATCGAGACCTCAACAACGGTCTTCCATCCCTTTGGGCCTATGTCTTTGATCACTTGAACATTCTGCCTGGTGCCACCGTTCTCCAGGTGGGCGCGGGCGTGGGGTATTTCACGGCGATTCTGGCAACGCTTGTATCCAAAGATGGAAGCGTCATCGCCTATGAAATTGATCCTGAACTTGCCGATCGAGCAAAGCAAAACCTCCGATCATACACCCAAGTTGAAGTTCGATCTGGTGATGCCACTTCGCCATTTCAGGTGCCGGCCCTTGATGCGATCGTCGCGTGCGCAGGAGCGACACACGTACCCAGCCACTGGCTCGAAAACCTCACCGATGGGGGGCACATGATGCTTCCCCTCACCGCGTCTGACCACAAAGGCTTCATGATGTTGTTGAGTCGCCAGCCAGACAGCTTCAGGGTGTCGTCGATTGGCTCATGCGGGTTCTATCACTGTGCGGGCGCACGAAAGGCAACGGAAGAACGCGCTCTACAGGAGGCTCTTAATGCCCATGGTGGAAAGGCCCCCGACTTAGGCTCTTTGCATCTTGCTTCTGATACCGAGAAGCCCACTAATGCCTGGTATATCGGAGAGGGCTTCTCGATCTCATATCGACAATAGAGATCCATGTTGAAGGTCGGCTCCTGGCACGTTCCTGCCCATCACCTTATGGCAGCAATGGCTCAGATTGCGGCCATGCCGGCCGCGAGGCTAGAGTCAAATGTTGAGCCACTCCGGCTGCTAGCTTTCCCACGTCTTAGAAGCGGACAAAGCGCCAAAACTTACGATCAGTCGATTCCTTAGCGGCCGTGAGATGGTGCAGGAAAAGCTCTCTATTTGTTGATCTGGCCTTCGTTGCCTAATCTCCAGGTCCCCCACCACGTGTTAGGTCTGTCTAGAACTAAGGCCCCTTCCCTCCGCCGGCATCATCCGACATCAGCGATCATACGAACCTCTCCGCCACCCCAAAGAGCCCGGCCTGTCTTTCGCGGGCCTCCGGTTGGTCATCCCTGACCACTCAATAGGTTTCCCGTGTTGCCTGCGCTTTCCTTGTGTCCATGCTGCTGCCACCACCCCGATGCAGCGGTTGGGCATCTTCTTCGCTCTTCTCGCCCATCCGGGTCAGCCTACACATCGGCCTTTTCGAGGCTTGCTCGGCCTTCACTCACGTCGCGGCCACCTATTCGTGGCACGCTAACCGAACGCTTTAGCCATCTCGTTACCTCCATGACCGCTCCGGCTGCTTCCGGCTGGAGCAGTCACTGGGTGGAACGTACACCCTCTGGAAAAGCGCCGCCTTATCACGGCGCCCATTCAAAGCCGTCGAAATCGATGGGCCGTTTGTTTTCCATCAGCGATGACCAACGACACTCTTTCTCATGGCCACCTAATCTTCGGTCATCGTGTCGATCACCGCGTCCAAGCCTTGTCGCATGTGGTCCTCGATGTGGTCGAGCATATCATCCAGGCTACCTTCTGATGCGATTTGGAGATAGCGCTTGGTCATGTGGCGAAACTGGCCGTGTGATCCATGCCGCTCGTGATGGAGCGACATGTAGATTTGCACGAGTGGGATCAGGCGTTCCCAGTGCGACATCAAAAGCGTATGGCCGGTGAGCTCGTATACCCAGGAATGAAAGTAGGTTTCGTGCGTGATGGTTGCGGCCTGATTATTGCCGGTCTGGACAGCAATCAGTGCATGATAGCGCTGTTCGAGCTCGCCTAGCGCTTCCGTGTCACGCTTTTCCCAAGCAAGCCTGAAGGCAAATTGCTCGAGCGCGATGCGCATCGAGTAGAGCTCGCGAAGATCTGTCTCGCTGACCGGCCTGACGAACAGCCCACGATAAGGCTGGCTGATAAGAATGCCCCGATCGGCAAGGTCGCGTATAGCTTCGCGCAAGGGAGCCCTGCTGACGCCAAGCTCGGCGGCAAGCGCGTTTTCGGTCAACCGTTCGCCCGGTGCATAGCGGCCGCTGGTCACCATGGCGTTGAGCTGCTCCGCGATCTGAGCGCGAAGCGTGTTGTCCTTGACCGGCCTGAGCTTCATCGCCCTGTCGGTCATGAGCTCCGTCTGCAATGTTCTTGGATAAGCGCCTTATAGAGTTCGCGCAGACGCAAAAAAACCGGTCCAGCGTGGTGCTGGCCGATGCTGCGGCCGTCGATCTCGAAGACCGGTGTCTGGGCGCCGAAGGTGCCGGTCAGGAAAGCTTCATCGGCGCCATAGGTGTCGACCAGGGAAAAGTTGCGCTCGAACACGGGGATGTCGTTGGCCCGACAGAGATCGATCACCTTTTGCCGGGTGATGCCGTTCATGCAGTAGTCACCGCTCGAGGTCCAAACCTCCGATTTGCGCACGATGAAGAAATTGCAGGCGTTGGTGGTGTTCACGAAGCCGAACGGATCGAGCATCAGCGCCTCATCGGCGCCGGCACGAAGGGCATGGTTGAGGGCGATGATGCAGTTCAGCTTGGAATGGGAATTGAGCTTAGCATCTTGTGTCAGCGGCAGGCCGCGATGATGGGGGACGGTGAAGAGGCGAACGCCTTTCTCGATCACGTTTTCTTGCGCGCGCGAATGTTCTGCGATGATGACGATGGTCGAGCCGAAGATGCTTAGATGTGGATGCTGAAACGGCTTTTTTTTCCGGCCGCGGGTGACCATCAAGCGGATATGGACGTCGTTGTGCATCGCATTGGCGTCGAGCGTGGCCATGATCGCCTCGGTCAGCTCTTTTCGCGACTTGCCGATGTCGAGATCGATGTAGCGTGCCGCCTCGAATAGGCGGTCGAGGTGATCGTCGAGGAAGGCGATGTGACCGTTATAGAGCCGAAGTCCTTCCCAGATGCCATCGCCTAGCATGAAGCCGCTGTCATAGACGGAGACCTTGGCGGCATCCCGATGGACGATCTCACCATCGACATAAATCAGGATGTCCTGATTGCGTGCATCCTCTTCAGCTGAATGGGTGGTGACGTGATCGGCAGTGTCGGTCATGGGATAGCCTTCAGCAAAGCTCGGCGGTGCGTGGGGTCGTCATGGGGACACGCACCGCCGGAGCGATTGTTAATTGGCGAACAGCAGCTCGCGCTGGATCACGGGCGAGGCCTTGGGGTCAAGGCCGAACTCCGTAAGGAATTCCTCGTACCAACGCTGGGTGCGGCCGGTTTCGTAGTAGTAGAGGATTGTGTGGCTGACCCAGTCGCGGAATGTCTTGTCCGCTTCCCGGCGCACCGCGATCGAGGAGGGCGAGCTGAAAGCCGGTGTCGGGATGACGATCTTACCGGCGCCGAATTTTTTTCGCGCGGCGAGGAGAGGAGGATGAAACAACGAGACGGCATCAACGCGACCGGACTGGAAGGCAGCGAGGGCGGCACCATTGTCTGGGAAACGCTGGATGTCGGCGTCCGGGATCGTGCGGGTCAGGAACGCGTCCATGCTGGTGGCTTGCGGCACGGCGACACTCACCTCGGGTTTATTGAGATCGGCCCAGGCTTCGACATCGAGATCGTCATTGGCCAGCACCGCGAGCGAGATGTAGAGGAGCGGCTGGAAGGGATAGTCGACGACCATGGCGCGCTTTGGCGTGGCGTCCAGGAACATCATGTCGATTTTGTTGGCCTGAAGTGCTGCGATCGCGGTCGCCCAGGTGACCTCGACCATCTCCAGCTCGACCTCGAGTTCCTCGGCCATAGACTTGCCGACTGAGACGATCAGACCGCTATCCCATTCGCCGGATGCCGGGTTTTTCGAATACCAAGGTGGCGCTTGGGTCACGCCCATCCGAAGCTTGCCGCTTTCCAAAATGGTGTCCCAGGTGGACGTCTCTTGTGCCGAAACGGCCGTGCTCATCATCAAAGCGGCTGCAGCCGCTATCAGGGTTCGGAAAAGATTGGTCACGTCTGATCTTCCTTCTCTTTGTTGTTATTCCAACGAACTAACCGCGTTAGTCAGTTCGGTAGCTTGAACAGCGAGTGTCCTTCCAGAAACTCTCGCATGCGCGTCGTGGTCGGTGCTTTCAGCACCTGATGCGGTTCTCCCTGTTCCAGAATTTTCCCTTCATTGAGAAACAGCACGCGGTTGGCGACGTGGTAGGCAAAGCCAAGTTCGTGGGTGACCACAATCATCGTCATGCCCTCCTCTGCGAGCTGACGCATGGTCTTCAGCACCTCACCAACCAGCTCCGGATCGAGCGCCGATGTGACCTCGTCGAACAGCATGACATCGGGGTCCATCGCGAGCGCTCGGGCAATCGCGACCCGTTGCTTTTGACCGCCGGAGAGACGTGCTGGATATTCCTCGGCCTTGTCGAGGAGGCCGATCCGGTCGAGCTGCGCGCGTGCCTTGTCCTCGGCCTCGTTGCGCGCGCGCTTCAGGACCGTAACCTGACCCTCCATGACGTTTTGCAAAACGGTCATATGCGGAAACAGGTTGAAATGCTGAAAGACCATCCCGATCCGCGTGCGAAGGGCGCAGAGATCGCGCTCCCGATACTGCATCTTGCCGTTTTGCGCCTCGCCGACAGCTTCGCCGTGAATGAAGACCCGGCCATCCGTTGGAATCTCCATGAAATTAACACAACGGAGAAGCGTGCTCTTGCCCGAACCGCTGGAGCCCAGGAGGACGACGGTCTCGCCTGCCTGCACACTCATGTCGATGCCGGTAAGCACGGCAAGCTCGCCGAAACTTTTCTGCAGGTTCTCGATGCGCACGATCTCGGTCATGGCGTTGGTCAATCGCTCCTGCTCATGACGCGCTCCAGCACGTAGGTCGCCTGCACGACCGGATAGAGCACGACGAAGAAAATGAGGGCTACGGCGGTGTAGGCCTCGATCGGGTTGAAGTTCAGATCAGCGATAAGCTTGGCCTGATTTAGGGTTTCGACGTAGGCGACCACCGAGGCGAGCGTGGACATCTTGAAGACTTCGATGCCGCGGTTGGTTAGTGCCGGCAGGATGCGCTTGATCGCGACCGGCAGGATGATGCGGCGAAGCGTTTGGCCATAATTCATGCCGATCGCCTTACCTGCTTCCCACTGACCAGGCTCGATCGACTGGATGCCTGCCCGGTAGATCTCAGCGGAGAACGCCATGGTATTGAGCGAGATGCCGAGCACGGCCGCGAGGAAGGGATCGACCTCGATGCCGGTTAGGATCGGGAAGGCGTAATAGAACCAGATGATCTGAACCAGTACCGGCGTGTTGCGGAAGACTTCGACGAAGGCGGTCGCTGGCCAGCGAAACACAATTGAGCGGGCGTAGCGTCCCATGCCAATAATGAGGCCGCCGCCGAGCCCGAGAACAACCGTCACCACGAAAATGAAAACGGTGCCCTTTAACCCGACCCAGAGCACCGGCCAGTTGTCGATGATGGTCTGGAAATCCCAACTATGCTCCATCTTAACGCACCGTACTTTCGCCGGAGCGCGCGAGACGATGCTCGACGGCGATGGAGGCCTGGCTGAAGGTGAAGATCAGGATGAAGTAGATGACGGCGACGACGGTGTAGACCTCAAGCGGCCGGAAGGTTTTTTGGGCGAGATCATTGGCCTGAAACATGAGGTCGGCATAGGCGACAGTCGAGACCAATGTGGTGGTTTTCAAGAGCTCGATCGAGCGTTCCATGAAGGCGGGGATCATGCGTTTGACCGCCTGTGGCAGGATGATCCGGCGAAGCGACTGGCCGTAGTTCATGCCGATCGCTTTGGCGCCCTCCCACTGGCCCTTGTCGATCGAGAGAATGCCGCCGCGAAAAATTTCCGCAAAGAAGGCGGATGACTGGATCGAGAAGGTCACGATCGCAGCGATGAACGGTGTCATGCGCACGTCGATCAGAATGGGAAGGGCGAAGAAGAACCAGAAGAGTTGGACGAGCGGCGGCGTCGTCCGGAAAAATTCGATCACGAAGGCTGCCACGACCGAGAGCGGGCGAAAGGTCGAAAGCCTGGCAAGGGCGAGGGAAAGGCCCAGTGGCATGCCGAACAGCAGCGCCAACGCCGTCACCTTCAAGGTGTTCACCAGCCCCAGCAACAGGAGGTCGATATCTGACAGAACCGCCAGAAAATCCCACTCAAACATGTGCCTGCCCGTCGGATCGCGTTCCCAATCAGTAAAAGACTAGCCAGCGTTTGTCAGATTGTCGACAATCTCCGATGTGATCGGCGCTGAAACTTAAGGGGGTGGTTATGGAAAGACCGAACATCCTGTTCATCATGGCAGATCAGATGAGTGCGAAGGCCCTCTCGGCGTACGGCCACCAGGTGACCAAGACGCCAGCGATAGATCGGCTGGCCAGAGAAGGCGTGGTCTTCGAGAACGCCTATTGCAACTCGCCGCTGTGTGGGCCGTCCCGGCTTTCGATGATGTCCGGGCTCTTGCCGCACAAGGTCGGGGCCTATGACAATGCGCCCGAGTTTCGGGCCTCACAGCCGACGCTTGCCCACTATCTCAGGCTTTCCGGCTATCTCACTTGTCTCAGCGGCAAGATGCATTTTGCCGGTCCCGATCAGTTACATGGCTTTGAGGAGCGTCTGACCACGGACATCTATCCCTCCGACTTCGGCTGGACGCCGAATTGGGCCGAACCCGACGCGAAGGTCACGTTTCAGAACATGCAGAACGTGATCGAGACGGGCCCCTGTGCCCGCTCCCTGCAAATCGACTATGACGATGACGTCACCTATCAGGCGATCCGCTGGCTCTATGATCGCGCGCGTGATCGGGGCGATCAAGCTGATGGTCAAGCTCATCGTCCTTTCATGCTCACGGCGTCATTTACCTCTCCCCATGACCCCTATGTCGCGGAGCCCGAGTTTTGGGATCTCTATTTGGACGGGGAGATCGATCTCCCCGAGGTCAGCGCGATCCCGCCCAAAAGCATGGATGCCCATAGCCGTCGGATCTTTGAACATTATTCGATCGGCGAGGCTACGGTTACCGACGACGTCGTGAGGTGTATGCGCCACGGCTACTACGCCTCGATCAGCTATATCGACAGCAAGGTCGATGCGTTGATGCGTGCGTTGGAAAAAGCGGGTCTTGCCGATGACACGATCGTCATCTTCGCCTCTGATCACGGCGACATGATGGGCGAGCGTGGGCTCTATTATAAAAAGACATTCTTCGAATGGGCGGTGCGCGTGCCGCTGATCGTCTGGGCGCCCAAGCGTTTCCGACCCAAACGGGTCGATGTCCCCGTCTCTCTCGTCGATATGCTCGCCACATTTCATGAACTCGGCGGCGGTGCATCCGAGGACATTCTGGAGACCGACGGTATGTCGCTGATCGACCTGCTCGACGGTAACGCCTCTCAATCCCGCGTGATCGCCGGCGAGTTCCTGGCAGAGGGCGTGTTCGAGCCGACCTTCATGCTGCGTGATGACACCTATAAACTCTTCTATAGCGAGACCGATCCACCGCTGCTCTTCGATCTCAGTGCGGACCCGAACGAACGGCATAATCTCGCTGGCGATCAGGCGCATCAAGCAAGGCTGGGCGGGTTGACGGCGATGGCGTCGACGCTATGGAAGGCGAAGGAGATCAAAAAGGCCATTATCGCGGATCAGAACCGCCGCCGCCTGATCGAGCGCGCCCATCGCATCGGACACCGGCCAAGTTGGGACTACCAACCCATTACTGACGCTTCGATGAAATGGGTGCGGGCTGGCAAGTGGACGACCGAGGTCGAAGCAGAAGCCCATCTCGACGTTCAGCAGAAGCGCTAGACATCTGATGGCTATTTTGACCCTTGCGACATGGCAGGTCGCGATACGAGCACCAATCTGTGCTGCTCAACAGGCTCAATCGAGACACGCCACTCGTTATTTGTGCTCTTATAAAAGTGGTTGGTTAAGGCCATCTATTGGCACTTAGCTGAAGCGAGCCTTATGGCAGCTATGGCTCAAACTGCGGACATTCCGGCCGCGGCGCCAGTGACTTAAGGTGACCCCAAGCCGACAGTCGAGGTCGGCCTCTTACCCTCGTAGAGCCAACTATTATCAGGCCTTTTAGTATCATCCCAATCGGCGCATTCAAAGAGTTTGGGACAATCGGTACATAATGTGAGTTTATTCACAACCATGTGCCGATAAACATGCAAAGTTGATGATGGTAATATTTTTTCGCTTTGAAGGGACATCGTCATGATTATTACTTCAGCGATTGTTCACGATTCACGCGGCAACCGAATTTTTCGATGGATCGCCCCGATCGCCGTGCTGATTGCACTCATCGCACTAATCTTGAGCCCAAGCTTGATCGGTTGGATTTAGCATCGGCTTCTGCCTCACTGTTCGCTTTTGTCTGGAATAGAGTCCGAGAGTGGCTGCTCGTTGATCCTCGCTACTGTCTTAAGGTGACCCAACTCGGACACGACGCTTGGTGCCGAAGCGCACCGAAAATCGACGCCTGCGCTAACAATACCTAGGAAAAGCCGCTCTCGTGATCCAATTGCAAAGGCAGAACGTAAAAAAACTGAAAGCTGCATTCAATATGTTGCCTGGCGATCTGTTCTCTGCCCCGCTAGACGTCCGGACCCAAGAAGATCCCCCCCGCTTATTCTTGGGTCCGGGCTTATTCCAGCTTGAAACGCTGGATCCAAGTTATCGGCTTGAATTTAGTCGACGACCTGAACCTTAAATAGCATAGGAAGGTCCGCACCTGGGCGGCTATTGCGAAGGAAGCCCTCTGGCAGCTATGCGGCGGATAGTAAGCACTGCGGGCGGAGCCCGTTCGTCTCAAGTTGAGCCACTCCGGAAGCTATCGATGATGGTTTCCTGCAGCCGCAAAGATGCGGTGTCAACTCAGACTACGAGATCTCGATCGAAGTCGGCATCCACACGTTGCGACGACGTTGAACACGTTCGACTTTGCTCTCATGGCTGTAGTCGACGGCAACTGCGAACCCGAACTCCTGATCTTCAGTTATCGCATTGAGCTGGGCGATTGCACGCTGTTCATCGTTGCCAACGGTTACGGCTGCTACATAGACACCGCAGTCGCGACACACGAGAAACTCGGCGGTGCGATGGGCAAACATATACCGAACGAGACGCATCTCGTCGGCGATCCGGATCGTCAACATGCCGCTCGGATCGGAGAGAGAGCGTGCACCATGCTTCCGACAAAATGAGCATTGGCACGATCGCACTTTGATTTGCCTGGGATCAATGCTGCTCTCGAAGGTCATGTAGATGTTGCCGCAATGGCAGCCGCCGGTGTGTTTCAAATAATTTCCCCCTATTCTGTGAACTTAGAGGAAGCATGTTCCGTAAGGCAATCGGCACCGCTGTGGTGTCGACCGTGCCAGTTAGCAGCAGGCCGCGCCAAAAAATTGTTGCAGTTGCCGTAAATTCATACAATTCTACTAAATCTTTAGAAATACTAGTTTAAACTAAAGCTTTGAGTGAAAATGTGAATGCTTCTTATCAAGATGCTGATGTTGAACCTACGCTGTCTGAAGTCATGTCCGATCCGATCATCCGCCTCCTCATGCAACGCGATGGGGTCACGCCCCTGGACATCTGGATCTTGGTCGCCAAGGTTCAAGCGTTGCGTTCAAGACAGTCGGAATCTTCTCGTGTCACTTACAAGCCGCTTTAGAGGCATGTCCAAGATGCCCGTGATCGGGCTGAGACTGTGTCTTGCCATCACGGCGCTGATGGCATCCACGACAGTTTCGGGCGCTGATGAGGCCAGTCACACGTGCATCAACAACGGCACGCTGGTTCGATTGGCCGTTAGCCGAGAGGTGCAAGGACAAAATCTGCCTTGTACCGTGGAACGCCTCGAACACCCTCTCGGCCTTTACCATTTGAAATGGCGAATCTTGTGGCGAGCTGAAAACCAAGCCTCGTTTTGTTTCGATAAGCTGCTTGAGAATGTGGACAATCTTAGGGCTGCTGGTTGGAAATGCATGTCGACCAAAGCCTGGCAAGGACGAGAATGAAGGCGGAGCGATTCGGCCTTTCGTCCTGCCCCTGATTGGCGGCTTCTGGCACGAAGGGGAAACAAGCCTTAAGGCCGCTATGTCCCTGAAAGCCGGCATTCGCCGGCCAGTGCCAGTGACTTAAGTTGACCCTGACCGGACCTTCGAAGTCATGTTAATCTAAAGCTGAGGAGGAGCTGAGATGACTCAAAAAGCACGTGCGGTGGGCATCAATCATGTTGCACTCGAGGTCGGTGACATCGAAGAGGCGCTGGCTTTCTATGGCCAATTCCTGCATTTCGAACTTCGTAGCAAGAGCGACAAGGCCGCCTTCATTGATCTCGGCGATCAGTTCATTGCCCTTTCAACCGGCCGGAGCCAGCCTCGTGACGACGGACGTCATTTCGGCTTGGTCGTCGATGACAAGAATGCCGTTCGCGAGGTCCTGGCGGATATGGGAGTCGAGGTCGTCTCCGAGCGTTTTCTGGACTTTTACGATCCCTGGGGCAATCGGATTGAAATAGTCGGCTATGAGGGCATCCAATTCACAAAAACTGATCACGTCCTTCACGGCATGGCCCTCGACGGTCTTGGTAAGTCCGACAAAGCGATCGAAGAACTTGCGGCGAAGGGGATGAAACCCAGCTAGAACCTTCGATCACCTTGAGGCAGGAATCGGTGCGGATGCCGACTGCGTGGTCGGCACGCTGGTTCACCGTTTTGAACCCAAAGCGGAAGAGATTTTCCTGCGAAACCTTTCCCTTCGCCCGTAATCGTGATCCGACATAGTGTTTCGGTCGGATTAACCGGCAGGTCGCCCATGGGACGTCATTTCGATGAAAGCCATTACCTACCACCGTTATGGATCACCCGATGTTCTCCAGGTCGAGAAAGTCGACAAGCCGGTCGCGGGAGACCACGATGTGCTGATCAAGGTGTGGGCCGCCGAGGCAACTAAATCAGACTGTGAAATGCGCCGTTTTCAATTTGCGGTGAAGTGGTTCTGGCTGCCCCTCCGATTAGCCGTTGGAATCAGAAAGCCGAGGAGGCGGATCCTTGGCGGCTATTTTGCCGGTGAAATTGCGTCGGTGGGAGCGAGCATCACCGACCATTCTGTGGGCGATCAGGTCTTCGGCGCCGCTGGGCTCAAGTTCGGTGCCTATGGCGAGTATGTCGTTTTGCCAGCAAACAGCACGATCGTCGCCAAACCTGGAAATATGTGTTTTGAGGAAGCTGCGGCGGTGCCACTGGGTGGGCTGAATGCGTTGCATTTTATGAGGCGCGCGCGAATCCAGCCGGGAGAAAAAGTATTGGTAAATGGAGCCGGCGGCAGCATCGGCGCACATGCAGTGCAAATAGCCAAGTCGATGGGTGCGCATGTCACTGCCGTCGACAGCACCATAAAGGAGGGTATGTTACGGCGAATTGGATCCGACGACTTCATTGACTATACAAAGCAAGATTTCGCAACGAGTGGTCAAACCTATGACGTCATTCTGGACATGGTTGCCGGGAGTTCCTATTCCACCTGCATCAATACTCTCAATCCCCGCGGTCGCTATCTCATGGCCAATCCACGCCTCTTGGACATGGTTTGCTCAGCTTTCACAAACAGATTCACTAACAAAGTTGCCAGCTTCGCTTTTGCTCGCGAAACAAGAGAGGAACTGAACGCGCTCAAAGAAATGATCGAGCACGGACAGATCTTATCGATCGTCGACAAAGTCTATCAAATGGAACAAGCCGCCGATGCGCATCGCCGCGTCGAGACCGAGCAACGCTGCGGGGCAGTCGTGATTGCCATCTCAAATTCACGGTAAGAGACTGGTTGCAGGGACGTAACTTGTCCGCTTTTGATGCTGTGGACGGCTCCTCCACCGGCATCGCGATGTGCCAAAGTGCGGGTGCTTAAGAACCGCAGGAGAGGAAGCCATCCATGAACAATATTAACACAATCGGTTTTGATATTGCGAAGAACGTCTTTCAGGTCCATGGGATTGACGATGAGGATCATGTCATCGTTCGCCGGCAGCTTCGACGTCGGCAAGTTCTGAAGTTCTTTGCCAAGCTTTCTCCTTGTCTGGTTGGGCTGGAAGCCTGTGGCACAGCACATTACTGGGCAAGAGAGTTACAGAGACTTGGTCACGATGTGCGCATGATGCCGGCGCGTTACGTCAAACCTTATGTTAAGCGGAACAGTGAGACGGATCAGCGAATGATCCGGTGAATCATTCGCCCGTCGAACGATGCCGCCGATGCCGAAGCTATCTGCGAGGCAGTGACCCGTCCGACCATGCGGTTTGTCCCCATCAAGACCGAGGAGCAGCAGTCGGTTTTGATGCTGCATCGAACCCGACAATTATTCGTCCGCCAGCGCACGTCGCTGATCAATGGGATCCGGTCCCACCTCGCCGAGTTTGGCATTGTTGCCGGCGTTGGCCGCAACGGGGTTGAGATTTTGCTGGAACTCATCCGCAAGGGCGAGGACGACCGTGTTCCCCCTACTGCTCGTGACTGCCTGATGGCCTTGGCCGCTCAGCTTGACCTGATCAAACGTCAGATCCTCGAGGCTGATCGACGGATACTTGCCTGGCACCGGCAAAGCAGCATGAGTAAAAGGCTCGAGGCGATCCCGAGTTTTGGCCCGCTGATCGCCAGCGCCATGGTGGCTAGTGTTCCGGACCCCATGTTTTTCGATCAGGCCGTGACATGAGTGCCTGGAACGGGATTGTGCCGAAGGAGAACTCGACCGGCGGTAAGCAACGCCTCGGCTCGATCTCGAAGGCCGGTAATCGATACTTGCGCAAGCTACTGTTTATCGGCGCGCTTGCTGTGATCAAATGCGTCAAGAAACTTGGCTATAGTCGGCATCCCTGGCTGGCTAGTCTGCTTGAGCGCCGTTCGGTGAAAGTTGCCGCCATTGCGTTTGCCAACAAGGTCGTACGCATTGCCTGGGCGATGATGACACGTAACGAGACCTATCGAGCATCACAGCCCGTCGCCGCGTAAGCGGGCAAGGAACGCGCGGGAGACCGCGCCACCAGGTTGGAAAGGGCATTGATCGAGGCCGAACACATGGCAGCTCCGACCAGCAGCGTGAAAAAAGATCAGAAAACCCT
Source organism: Geminicoccales bacterium (assembly GCA_050633905.1). Classification (GTDB taxonomy): domain Bacteria; phylum Pseudomonadota; class Alphaproteobacteria; order Geminicoccales; family Geminicoccaceae; genus JANQPX01. Next base: position 9,280 of record JBOEHJ010000135.1, on the reverse strand, counting down.
TGCCAACACGTCCACACATGGCACCAAGCCGAAGTGAGTGTGGTGGCCGCTTTCAGGCATACAGCGTGCGCTGGGCGCTACGATGGCAGTTGGGTAACCGGACATTCCGCCGAGGCCGCTAGATACCGGTTGTGACCTAAACCGGCCATAAGCGTGGGCTTTCCGGTCGTGAAGAACTCAAGTATTCAGTTTGACTGTGCACGTGTTTGAGCGTCCCTTCTTGGCTTCCAACCAGGCCCACCGAACGTCCTCATCCAGGCATCATGCCAACTGACTGCATTTCTGACGTCCCTCCAATATTGCGGTACCTCAGAGAACCAGACCATAAGCGGATTCACGCTGTCGAAATCGCGCGTCAGGCCGTAGGTCGGCGTTTCCTCCTCGACTTGAAACGTTTTGAACAGGCGGTCCCAGACAATAAGGATGCCCCCATAATTGCGATCGAGATATTTGGCATCGCTGCCATGATGCACCCGGTGGTGCGAAGGTGTGTTCAAGATCCACTCAAGCGGACCGAGCTTGCCGACCAGCTCGGTGTGCAGCCAAGTCTGATAGGCGAGAACGACAAGGCTGCTGAAAATGATGAGCTCAGGCGGGAAGCCCATCAAGACCATTGGGAAATGCGCGATGACAGACCAAACGCCTTCGAGCGGCCCAAAGCGGATGCCGGTGATGATGTTCAGATAGCGTGACGAGTGGTGCACCGCGTGCTGCAGCCAGAGAATGCGAATCTCATGCGCAAGCCGATGCTCCCAATAATAGACGAGGTCAGCGACCAGCACGGCGAGTAAAATAGACCATCCGGTGATCGGCATCGCCCAGTTGACGACGGCATCGCTCACCAGGAAATAGAGGCCATAGGCACCTGTCAGAACAAGGATCTCGATCAGCAAAAAAGGTATCTGCGTCGACGCGCTCGCGATCATATCCGCAAACGTCCGCCAGCGAAGTGAGCCCTTGAACCAGTTCTCGATCAGCTCGATCAACAAGATCGCGGCGCCGACCAGAAAGAAGACTTCGTCGATCTCCGTCGCCAGCCGCTCTAATGCACTACCCGTCATCAGACTTGGCTCCCAATCCCATGGTCAGCGTGCGCCATGCCAACGACGCGGCCTGGCTTGGCGTTGCTTCGCCGGCCCGGACCGATTCCCAGGCGGCGTAGGTCAGATGGTCGAAGGCCTGCGCGATCCAGCCGGTCGGTATATTCCGCGAAAAACCGCCTTCGGCCTTGGCGGCGTCGATCGCCTTGGCGAGTTCCTCCAACTGACGCTGATAAGTAGCCTTGACCTCCGGATCATGGTTGACCGGCTCGAGCGCCAGAAACCATTGCCGATCAGCAAGAGGGATGATCGCGGCGAGCGATATCCGAAGCGCTTCGGTGTGGCTTTGAGCATCAGCCGTCGCCGTCTCGACCGCCTCGTCCAGTTCGCGCATGGCAGCCTGAGCCAAGGCTACCATGAGGTCGTTCCGTCCCTTGAAATGTCGATGAAGGGTCGCTCGTCCCACGCCAGCGCGTTCCGCAATGTCGGCAAGCGAAGCTCTCGGATCCCGACTGAAGGTCTGGAATGCTGCCTCGATGATAGCGTCGTGTGAATTCGGTCTGATTTGCTTCATGAGACATGTATGTCTCATTTGGGATGAAATTGTCAACGACCTAATGTCAATATCCAACATGGTGCTTGATCGTCTATCTCCCCGACCCTCATTAGCTGGCGAGAGAGGGGAGCGTGGGATCATGTGACGGTCATGGCACCAAGCCGAAGTGAGTGTGGTGGCCGCTTTCAGGCATACAGCATGCGCTGCGCGCTACGATGGCAGTTGGGAAACCGGACATTGGAGCTGGGTTGCCTAGATACTGGTTGTGACCCGCTTCTGCCGCCGGAGATTGGCCCTGACGTCACGGAATGCGCCTGAGCGCGCCGGTGCTAAGCTCCGTTCGCTGATCAGCTTTTTCGGCGGGACCATGGCAGGAATCAGCCGTCGTTCCCGGATGGGAGTTTTCCGCCTACCTGGTAATCCCTAGCAACTCGCAGAGGAAGCGTTGGCCAGGTGGGCAGCGTCAAAAGATCTAACGAATGTCCTGGCCATCCAACATAATGTGGAATTGAATTCCCCTTGCCTTGATTGGAGGTCTAGCGAAGACTGGGAAGGTGTAAGACAAAAAAAAATTGAGGTACGCTGTGGTCACAAGTAAAGAAAAAACATCAAAAAAGACAGAAGTCGACAGCCAAACAGCAAGCGAGAAAAAAACGCAGCTTCGCTTCGTCCCGCTCGGCGACGAGCATATGCCCAAGGAATTCTCGATCTCGCTCGAAGCCTATCGTCGCGGGGGCACTGGAGAATTCCTCGACAAAGCGCCGGATCACATGCCCACCCAGCCGATGAAGGGTTTCGAACCCAGTTACAAGAATATCATCGACTACATCGTCCGCATCACACATCGGATCTGGGAAGAGAAGGACATCGGCTATATCTACGACACCTATAGCCATGACTGCCGGGTCTGGGACGATGTCGGCTTGCAATATGGCCGGGACAAGATCGTCGCCGATACGGTGCACACCAACAACGCGATCCCGGACGTACGCCTGGTGGCGGACGAGATCGTCTGGGCGGGCGACGAGGAGGTGAGCTTTCACACCTCGCACCGGACAATGATCCTCGGCGCCAATACCGGCTTTTCTCGATTTGGCCCGCCGACTGGCAAGCCGCTCCGCCTTCTCTGCATCGCCAATTGCATCGCGCGGGACAACGAGATCTATGACGAACATGTTGCCTATGACACGGCGGCGCTGGTGCAGCAATTGGGGCTGGATGTCGTCGAAACGGCAAGGCGCGTCGCGGCGACTAGACCGGAGGGTCCGTTCGCGCCGAACTTCGAGGCGAGCGACCCGAGACGCATGATTGGCCAGGCCGCACCGCCGCGTCACCCTATTCCCGATACTGTGGACAGCAATGTCCGGGAATTCGTCCACGCTGCCTTCGAGTCCATCTGGAACCGGCGGAATTTTTCCGCGATGGATCGAATCTACTCGCCATCCGTCCTGTTTGAAGGTTCGACCAACCGGGTCTATCGAGGCGTTGGCCAGCTCAGGTCACACATCCTCTCTGTCGTGGCGATGTTCCCGAATATTTTTGTCACCGTCGATGACCTCTATTGGATGGGCAATGCGCAGGACGGCTATCTGGTAGCGATCCGCTGGGGCGGCGTCGGCGCGCATCGCGGCTATGGCCCCTACGGCGAGCCGACTGGCCGCGAAGCGCATCTCTGGGGCATCACCCAATGGCTGATTAGGGACAACCAGGTGCAAAAGGAATGGACTGTCTTCAACGAGTTCGGGGTCCTGATGCAGATCCTGGGCGAGCACTGACGGCGTGATACCTGAATGAGAATGCAAAGAGGGGTATCGATCACGACTGAGAATGCTGGGCACAGGACATACCCCGCTCTGTGGCAGGTCTTGGCACATTTGAGAAGCCAGCGTTTCGGTTGCTTCCGAGCGCAAAGCAGACACTGCGGCAGGGCCGCTAGATTCCGCAGCCGAACCGGCCCTACAGTGAATACCTCAAGATGCGCAGGTTGACCTACGTCGCGATAGGCATTCGCTGATTTTACATCGAGCTAATCGCATAGTATATTTCGCCTATTAGGAGCATTTAACCAACCAAAATCAACGAGAAATAAAATGTACGCGCGAATTACAAATTTTCATGTCTATGAGTCTAAACTTACCGAACTTGAGCGGCGCCTGTTTGACTTGTGCACTCAACTGCGGGCGATTCATGGTCTTGTCGAGGCTTACTCGGCTTGGCGTGATGATGGCCAGGGGATTGCGATAGCATTTTACGATGATGAGGAATCCGCCGACAAGGCCGCTCTTGAGGTCCAGTCGATGTGGGCAAGCTTAGACGATCTCTTGTCAGCGCCTATTCAAGTTGCGACCTACGATACGGCAATGCACCTGACATTCGGCACGTAGATCGTTGCTTCATAAAATCCGAGTTAAATCCTGACTGTAAGGAACTTGCCATAGCCCGCCTTCGAGCCATTGATCTCATTTGGCACTCACCTTCCGCTGGCATTGTGACAGCTTAGTGGATATAGCGGCGCTAGAACATTTTTCGATTGCTTAGAACCAGATCCGCCCCAGCTGACGCATGTTCAGAAAGTTATCGAATAATCGGCACGTAATGTGAGTTTCTTCACATTCGCGTTTAGATAAATGCGCGAGTTTGATGGCGACGTTAGTTCCATTTTAGAGGACGTCATCATGATTATTACTTCAGCAATCATTCACGAACCATGCGCAAATCGGATTTCTCGAAGGATCACTCCATTCGCTGTGCTGATTACACTTGTAGCACTGACGCTGGTCCCTGGTTTGATTGGTTGGACTTAGATTTGGCGCAGCGCGCACCGTCTGTCACGGCGTAGATTTGAATGAACGCTCGCTTCGGCTAAGCGCGAAGAAGAGGGGTGAATTCATGCGTATTTTTGCAGCGGCCGTTTTGTTATCTCTCATTTCTTACAATGCTTCCTATGCAGGAAATGAGCCAGCTTTGGAAGTGGATGCCAACCTGGTTACAGCTGTCGATGTCTCGGGTTCGATTGGCATGAGCGGCGAGGGGTTTCAGTTTGAGGCGATAGCAACGGCGATCGAGCATCCTGACTTTTTGCGGGCCGTTGCTCGGGGGTATAACCACCGCATTGGCTTCAGCATCATAACTTGGTCAAGCGAGGGAGGCTTTTCGACTGTTGTCGGTTGGACGCTGATCTCTTCGGCGGAACATTCAAGAGCCATCGCTAAGCAATTACGGCAGGCATCACCAATGGAGCGATTCGGCTATACTCGGCCTGCACCAGGCTCGCGCCGTCCGATTTGGCGGAGGGGCCTTTCGACCGATATCTCAAGAGCTGTTCATCTGGCACTCGACTGGCTGGACACAGCCCCCTTCTCGTCAGCCCGATCGGTCATCAACCTGTGTACCAACGGTACCGACAACGTTGCTGAGGGCCCTGAATTTGCGCGTATGCGCGCCATTCAATCGGACACAGTTATCAATGGTCTGATCATCGGCGATCGCCCAGAAATCGCGGCCTACTTTCGGGATCACATTCAGACTGGTCCTGGATCATTTGTGATCGAAGCTGAACATCGTGACGATATCCTGAATGCCATGCAGCGTAAGTTCATGCTGGACTTGGTGATCAACGCAGAGCCAGCCGGCGATGCTAGCGGGGGAGGGTTTCAGCTTTCACAATTGGACTAGTATTACGTCGGTCGGGTTGGCGACAGAGGGTGGTGAGTGACCGCATCTGGCACTGACCNNCCCAAGCAGCCACCAGCCCAGTCCGATCGACGGGCCCGTGCTTGGGTATTCTCTGACCGTTAGGCCGGTATGGGTGAGACGCCGAAGAGATAGGGATGTGCAAACAGAAACACTGTGAAAATGACGAGACCAGTCACAACTGGACGAATCTCACCCATGAGCGGGGTGGGATCGGGGCGCGTCCAAGCGCCTTCGCGGCGATTGATCAGTAGCATTTCGACAATAGCCCACAGGCCGAGCACACCAAAAAGCACAATCGAACGGCTGTCGCCATTGGCTAGGAGATGGCCGACTGCCCATATCACGAGACCGGTCAGTTGAGGATGCCGGATAAAACGCTTCACGTTTGTCTTGCCATGCGCCGCGCCGAACAGAATGAAGGCAATGAGGACGAGGAAGCTGCCAAGAGGCGCTCCCCAGGGTGGCGGACTGTAGACGCCGATCGGGTCCGTTGATCGCCAACCCACGACCATGAGTACGATGGATAGGGCGATCCCAAGAGCAAAAGCTATCTTGTACGGCGTGTCGCCAAGGCGCTCGATCAGTGAAGCTCTCATGCCTTGAGCCAGGCTGGGGATGAAGTGTATGCCGCTCCAAAGCACGACGCCGAGCCATAACCAAATCATCTTCCAACTCCACGACTTGTTGACGCCATTTTTGTTGCTATGAAATTCATCACCTTCATCCTGTAAAATTGTCGTTGGAATATTCGATATGTCAACGCATTAATGACCTGTGGTGTCAGGAGGTTTCCTAGAACGGCAACCGACATTCTACCCTCAGCGGACGTTGCGCCGGCGGGGTTAGGCGCAAGTTTTGACTCAAGGCAGAAGTAACCATCCAAAGTATGGGATGCGTTTCTCGTAGCGGTGGTATGATGCTACAAATTCCAAGGAGGTGGCCTCATGGCATCAGCGAAGATCATCGGCAGCGCGCCGATCCTGCTCGTGGCCGATGTGGTAGCGTCGGCCGAATATTACAGGGCGATACTGGGTTTCAGTTTTGACCGTTTCTGGGGCGAGCCGCCGTGCTTCTGCATGCCCCACCGGGATGGTCACGTCGTAATGCTAAGCCAGGTGGACGATGCAAAGCACATCGTCCCCCACTACAAAGTGGTCCAGAATATGTGGAACATCTACTTCTGGGTCGATGACGTCGAACGCATCTACGAAGAGCTCAAGGGCCGAGGCGCCGAGATCGACTACGATCTCTGCATCCAGCCCTACGGCTGCAAGGAGTTTGGGATTCAGGACCTTGATGGCTACGATATTGCCTTTGGCCAGGACATCGACAAGCAACCGAACTAGCTGAAGCCATAGTAGAACGAGATCTCACGTCGGGAGAGGCAGCTTTCCCGATCCAGCAGCCGACGCGCCGCATGCCCACGCTTCCGGGGAGTCATGACCCATTTTGGCCGCTAGAGATCGTCTGGGAATCGTTTGATCCAACAACTGAATGAGACGACCTAGCGCGCTAACTCGACTGTTTGCGAGGTAAGCACCAAACGGCGATCTTTTGGTCGAAGCCACGAACTTCTTGATCATCTAGGCGCACCAAATCTGCAAAATCCGGGTCTTCGGGTGACTGTTCCCCTGCAGCACGGCTGATCAGCGCATCGCTTGCGGCAATCCGGGCATCCAGCACCCGGGTCATCGCTTCGATCCGGCTTGCCATATTGACGGTGTTGCCGATGACCGCGAACTCAAGCCGGTTGGCACCGATGTCGCCTAGCACTACCGGTCCGAAATCTAACCCAATGCTCGCTCTGACCTCTTCCTGGCCAAGGGCTCGGCGCTCGGCATTCCAGGCGTCGACCGACTTGAGCATGGCTCGGGCGGCGGCCACGGCATTCTTGGCATCGTTGGGGCTCGCAACCGGCGTCCCAAATGTCGCCATCAGCCCGTCTCCGAGATACTTGTCGAGCGTACCGCTATGCCTGAAAACCTCAGCCTCGATCCGTGCATGGAAATCACGCAGGGTTGCGATCACCTCTCCCGGATTCCGACTGGAAGCGTAACGGGTAAACCCCACGATATCCACGAACATGACGGCGACATCGTGCATTTTGACCTGCTTCAGCGGCTCGTCGTTGTGGCTGAGCTGCTCCACCACATTCGGCGAAAAATAACGCGCCAAATTGGCGCGTTCGCGCGCGAACTGGGCCTGGCTTAGCACAAGGGCGTTCAACCTTCTCACCGACACCGCAAGCGTGCCAGCCACCATCAAAATGACAACGACTTCCTGGATTCGGAGGTCCCATTTCATCAATGTCGGATCAAAGAGCTCTCTCAGTCGAGGCGTTTCGGCATAGAGGGCGTCAAGCACGCGCGTGATCTGGGGATCAGGTTCACGAATCAGCCAGATCACGATGGCGGCGAGCATCCAGATAAGGGCCGTCCAAACCCCAAACGCCACGATCGTCCGCCAAGTATAGGCGAGCGTTGCGGTGGCCAGGATGACAAAGAAATAGATGTAGGTCTGGAATTCGTAGGGCACCGGGGACGGCCAGACCTCGCGGTTGAACGGCGATGGAACCAAGGCCGTGAATACCATCAAAACGATGTCCACTAAGATCAGCGCCAACTCGACCCTTGACCGGCCAACCTTGGCGACCCGTTGCTGGGCCAGGCCATTCAAGATGAAGAGAAGGCAAAGCCCCTGGTAGTAGAGGAACAAGGGCCACGGACTGATGAAGAATAGCATCACGATGACAACAATCATTGCGACAGTGCGCACCTTCACCGCCAGTTCCATGCCCTCTCGCTTATGCCGCTCCAGGGCCTGCTGAGCGTGGCGGTTGTCCGGAGCATGCGGAGGAGGAGCCGTAAAGCCCGGGATCTCTGGTCTAGAAAGGGAGGGTGAAAATGATTCAGACATCAATTGCTCCGAAAGGCGACAACGGCACTTGGCAAATAGAGGCAGCTATCTCTTGGTCTCAGCTGAATCCAGTGCCTTGAGAATCGCACCCAAGCGATCGTAGGTGCGAAAAAGTATGATCGCGCCTTCGAAGATGACACGCGTCGTCAGAACTCCGAACACCAAGGCCATCCACCAAGCCCAGTGACCCATGCGGATGAGCACGTAGGTGCCGTACAGCGTGCCTCCGATGCCTGCCCAGAAAAGGATCTGCAGGACGACTGGCGCTATCATGCGCCGAAATGTCAAGACTTGCCAAAATATCGACATGCATGGGCTCCTCGCTCGCCGGAACTGAAACTCACCTATTGAGCTTACCGTGATCCGCCAGGAATCTGCCAATGCATCATGGCGTTTTCGCTAGAGTCTGGAACTGGCACTTTTGAGAAGCTAGCCTTATGGCCGGTTTGGAGCGCGAAACGGACACTGGAGCAGAGCAGATAGATTCCGCAGCTGACCCTTTGCGGCCAGAAGAGAAGGTCGCATAGTTGGCTCAATTGTCCGCAAATCCCTCATCCCATGAATACTCTCGAGCGTGGTTTCTCAGATCAACCCCGCCTTCAACCTGGGCCTTCAGTGTCATCAGTACCGAAACCCACCCAGCATGAGTTTCGATATACTCGTCGTCTGAAACGGTTGCCCTGAGTGTGAGAACAGTTCCATCGCGAATAGGTTCGAGAGAGAAAGATGTCGGCGCGTCGAAATACCGGACCTTGAGGTAACGTTCTGCAATCATTTCCAGCACGGTGACATGGGTCTCCTGACCGTTTGGAAATGCGAGGTCGAAGCCCTCCTGTGTTTCACGAGACCGTTCGGCCCAGAACGATTCGCGGCCTCGGTCAGTCGCTAGCCGCTCGAAAACAGCAGCTGGATCTTGGGACAGCTTCACCTTCCAAGTAATGTCCTTCACGGCAACTGCTCCGCTGAAACCTCTGCAGGTGCATAGCATAATGGATTGCCAGAGTGCATAAGCTGGGGCCGCTCGGAATGACTGCCTTTGGCACAAAGCGGTATCAACCATAAATAGCATTCG
>JBOEHJ010000134.1:2120-6083 GCA_050633905.1 Geminicoccales bacterium | reverse complement strand
AGGATGGCGACGCCACGCCTTGCGATCTCTGCTAGAAGATCGGCGACCTTGGCGACCATCTGCGGGGCGAGGCCTTCGGTTGGCTCATCCACCATGATTAGATCGGGATCACCCATCAAGGTCCTGCACATGGCGAGCATCTGCTGCTCGCCGCCGGAGAGAGCACCGCCCGGCACGTCGGCACGCTCTCTGAGATTGGGGAACAGCTCGAACATAGTGTCGATGTTCCAGCGTCGTGTTTCCCTGGTGCTTTTCATGCCTAGGGTCAGGTTCTGGCGGACGGTCAAGGTTGGAAAGATATCCCGGTTTTCCGGCACGTAGCCGATGCCGAGATGAGCGATCTGATGGGCTTTGAGGCCGCAAATCTGTTTTGACTTGAACAGGATGAACCCCGTCGGCGTCACTTCACCCATGATAGCCTTGCAGGTGGTCGAGCGGCCGACACCGTTTCGTCCGAGGAGGCTGACGATTTCCCCCTCATTGATATGGAAATTTACGCCTTGGAGAATGTGACTCTTGCCGTAATAGGCGTGGAGGTTGGTTACGATCAGCATGGTTGTTGCCATCAACCTTCCGCCGCCTTGCCGAGATAGGCGCTCTGCACGTCCGGATTGGCGCGGATGTTTTCCGGTGTGTCCGAGGCGATGATTTTGCCATAGACCAGGACGGAAATCCGGTCCGCGAGATCAAATACCACGCCCATGTCATGTTCGACCATCACCAAGGTTTTGCCTTCGGTGACCCGGCGAATAAGGGCGACCATCTCGGTGGTTTCGGCGTGGGACATGCCGGCGGTCGGCTCATCGAGCATGATGACATCAGCACCACTTGCGATTGTGATCGCGATTTCGAGGGCTCGTTGTTCGGCATAGGTGAGAATACTGGCAGGTGTGTCTCGGCGACGCGCAAGGCCAATATCGGTGAGTATTGCATCGGTGCGCTGGTTAAGCCCGGCTTCGCGATCCACCAGATGCCAGAATGAATAGCGATAACCCTCAGTCCAAAGAAGAGCGCAGCGCACATTTTCGAACACCGACAGTCCCGGAAAGATGTTGGTGACTTGAAAGGAGCGGCTGAGTCCAAGTCGGCTGATCTCGTAGGGCGCCTTGCCGGTCACCTCATCACCATGCAGGCCGATGCGGCCCCCGGTGACGTTGTATTTACCGCTGATCAGGTGAAATAAGGTCGATTTGCCGGCGCCATTCGGGCCAATGATGGCATGGCGTTCGCCCTCTTCAATCGTGAGATCGACACCCCGGATAATCTCGGTCAAGCCGAAGTTTTTTGTGACATCCAAAAGTTGAAGAGCTGCCGTCATGAAAGCCTGTCCGGCGTATTCGCCAGATCCCAGGCTTCGCGCAATCCGGGCGCAGCCTGTTTCATGCCGATGAGGCCGAGGATGACCAAGATCGTGGCGATCAGCCAGGGCAAGGGCGTTTTGAGTGCGATCTCTCGTCCGAAAACCTCCCAGATTGCAGCCGCGGTCCCGCTGGCATTCAGGTGGTGGATCATTTCTAAAAGCGCGATGATGCCAATGAGGCCGGCAAGGAGGGACGGCAAGGTCTTGGCATAAGGGGCTGCCAAATCGCGCAGGCGTCCGGCTTGGTAGGCTGGACCATGCATCATCACCAGGCCGATCAGGCCATTGGGCGCATACATCACTGTCAGCAAAAAGAGAATACCGAGATAAAGTCGCCAGATCTCGGTGTGATTGCTGAGCACGGTTTGCAGAAGGGTCAGCAATACGGCGCCAATGATCGGCCCGATGAAATAGCCGATGCCGCCGACATAAGCCATCAGCAGCACCCAGCCCGAGGTCACTAGGTTCAGGTTTTCCTCTGTCAGGATCTCATAGTTGATCGCGAACAGGCCGCCTGCGATACCAGCAAAGAAACCCGAGGCACAAAAGGAAATGAACCGCACCTTACGCTGACTGTAGCCGAGGAATTCGGCGCGTTCGGCGTTGTCGCGCACGGCATTCGCCATGCGGCCGGCGGGGGTGCGCGAGAAGAGGTACATCAGCATGGCGGTGAGAAAGACGATGATGGCGGTCAAGGAATAGACCTCGAGCTCGCTGACGAAGTTGTAACCGAAGACAGCAGGGCCCATGGTGCGATCGCCGGAAATGCCCTCCTCGCCGCCAAAGAACACCACGAAGATGATCGAGCAAGCGGCGATCAGCTCGCCAATCCCAAGGGAGGTCATGGCGAAGACCGTGCCTGCCCGCCTGGTGGAAAAGCTGCCGACGATCACGGCGAAGACAAGGCCGAACATGCCGCCGAGAAGAGGCAGGAAGGGCAGAGGGATTGGCCAGCCATCGATGTCGACGAACGTCATGACATGGACAGCGGAAAAACCGCCTAGGCCGAAATAAACCGCATGGCCAAAGGACAACATGCCGCCCTGTCCGAGCAGCATGTTGTAGCTGAGCGCAAAGACGATCGAAATACCCATCTGGTTCATGATGGTCACGGCGAGCGGCGAGGAGAAGACGATGGGCAGCAGTGCTAGGAGGAGTGCAGAGGCCGTCCAAACCCCGAATCGCATCAAGGCGTTGGAGCGCTCTTGCCTGCCGGCTTTGATGGTATTTGCCTTCATCCCGAAGCCTCGCCAGCAGCATGATCGGCGTTAATTCGGTCCATGGGATCCTGGAAGCCTGAGCCTCGCCCAAATGTTTGAGGCGGGTGGGTATACTCCTGGCATTCGGTGCACTGGAAAGTAGCTGGCAGGGTTTTGATCAAGGATCGCTTGCGGTTGAGTCGGAAAACGTCTTTTGGCACCATTACCGACAAGATGTTTGAGGGCCTTGGGTTGGGTGATGTCGTCATGTTTCACGCTTGCCCATCAGGCCAGTGGGTCTGAAAATCAGGATCAGGACGAGGAGAAGATAGGGTAGGATCGGGGCTACTTGTGGGAGCCGAAGAGTCCAGAGATCGCGCAGCCAATGGTCTGTATCCGCGGCGATGCCGAACAACCCCAAAAAGTCGCTCACGGAAACGTCGATGGCGATCGCGAAGGTTTGGAGCCAGCCGATTAGGAGCGAAGCGACGAGCGCGCCGCCAAGCGAGCCGAGACCGCCGACTACGATCACCACAAAAACGATCGAGCCGAGCACGAAGGCCATGCCGGGAAAGGTGCCAAGGGCCGGCCCTGCAATGACGCCGGCAAGACCTGCCAGTCCGCAGCCGACACCGAACACCCCCATGAACACCAGCGGCACGTTATGGCCGAGATTGGCGACCATGTGCGGATGGGTAATCGCTGCTTGAATAATCAGCCCGATGCGCGACTTGGTGAGCAAGGCGAACAACCCGATAAAGATGCCGATCGAGATCAGGACCATGAAGGCCTTGTAGGCGGGAAAATTCTGACCGAAGAGGGTGAAGAGCGGGAACTGCAGGATCTCCGGCTCATGATAGTCCTTGGTCGCCTTACCCCAAACAAACTGTACGATCTCCTCGATCAGGAAGGCGAGGCCGAATGTAAAAATCAGCTCGGCGACATGACCGTGGCGATAGACGTGCCGAAGCCCATAACGCTCAATCAGCGCGCCTGCTAGCCCTACTATGACCGGGGCGACAAGAAGGCCGGTCCAGAACCCCAGATAGCCCGAGATAGTATAGGCGAAATAGGCACCCAGCATGTAGAAGCTGGCATGGGCGAAATTCAAAACGCCCATCATGCTAAAGATCAGCGTCAAACCGCTGGACAGCATGAACAGCAACAGGCCAGTGACCAACCCATTCAACAACGAGAAGATTACGAGCTCAACCATGGTGGCGAGCCACCACTGGCTTTGCTTTTGCTGTCATGCCCAGGGGAATGTCCACATAGCTTGCTTCCCACCGCAAGGCTTGGGGTTGACGTTGCGCGGGAAAGTTATTGACGTCCGGAGCCGATACATTCGTTGAAGACACGCCACTAATGTATTTCTTGGACAGGCAGCACCAACTTTCTCCTCCG
>JBOEHJ010000134.1:0-2041 GCA_050633905.1 Geminicoccales bacterium | reverse complement strand
CGGAGGAGAAAGTTGGTGCTGCATAAACCTCATTGGGCAATGCTCAAGCAGGTTGCGGACAAGGTTTCGCGCGCGTAGCCAAGATCCGATGCTTCTTTGGCGACGAGATCCGATATCGACCAATAAGCGGATATTTCACTATCTCGGTAGGCGATGACGGTTCTCGTACTGAGCATCGCAATCCCTTCTCCGTAGCCGTCTAACAGTGCCTATTGCATCAAAGAGTCCTAACAAGATATCGACAAAGGGCCGCATACCCCTGGACGTCAGGACTCCTTCTTCAAAGGCCGTCTAAGTCCAATGACGTGGTCATACCACCCACTAGTTCTTAGGTTTTTCCATCTCGCAGGTGGTGGCGCTGTCCATGCCGGCCATTTCAATGGTTTTCTCGGCGAGCAGGCCATAACCGGAATTGTCGGCATCGACCTCGATGCCTTCCTTGGTATGCACGGAGATATGGATGTCTTGGATCATCTGGTGATCCTCGGGGCGCATATATAGTTTACCGCCAAGGGGGCTCTCATGCTCCATGCCTTCAAGCGCAAAAGCGACCTTCACCGGATCGGTATCGCCGGCCTCTTCGATCGCGCGCGCCAGGATCTCGACCGTGGAGAAGATGCGCGGCTGGTTGATCTCATTGTTGGGATAAACTGCCTTGAATCCCTCGAAGAGCTCGAGATAGCGGGGATCGGGCGGGTTGTGGCGGCCTTCATGGACCAGACGAATGATGCCATCGCCTTGGGCGCCGAAGGTCGCGCTGATGCCGTCATAGGCGGCGTAATAGGTGTAGATTGGCGAGGACACGCCAGCATCGATGATCGCCTTGCCGAGGCCGACCATATCGGCCCCCCAATTGCCGGTGATGACGGCATCAGCGCCGGATGCCTTGACCTTGGTGGCATAGGGGGCGAAGTCCTTCACCTTGCCGATCGGATGCAGCTCATTGCCGACGATCTCGATGTCTGGGCGCTTCTCGGCCAGGAAATTTTCCGCCGCCGCCGCGACCGCTTTACCAAACGAATAATCCTGCCCGATGATATAGATCTTCTGGACATCTTCATTGGCCGCAATGACGTCGGTGAGGGCATCCATTTTGATATCGGCGTTCGCATCGAATCGAAAATGCCAGAAATTGCATTTGTCGTTGGTGAGCGCTGGATCGACGGCTGAGTAGTTGAAGAACAGTACACGCTGGTCGGGATTGCGCCGGTTGTGCTTGGCAATCGCATCGGTCAGTGCATTGGCGACACCTGAACTATTGCCTTGCGCGATGAATTGGATGCCATCGTTGATCGCGCGTTTGAGCTGGATCAGGCTTTCCTTCGGGCTAATCTGGTTGTCGAGGGGTACGATCTCGAACTCTTTGCCGCCGAGCACCCCGCCTTTGGCGTTAACCAGTGTTTCGGCAGCGTATTCGAAGGTGCGAAGACCGGATTCGCCAGATGTTGCAAAGGGGCCGGTCAACGGGTCGATGAAGGCGATCTTGATGGTGTCCTCCGCCAAGACCTTTGACGGACTTACGCCGACGGACATCATGGCTGCCAAACTCAGCGACACCAAGCAACGAATGATCATGATCGTTTCCTCACATTTTGCGATGTGCAGCTTATATCAAACCAACCGAAGCCTGTCTTGAGCCGTCCGGTCCGCGACTTTCATCAATTCGAGTCATGTTTCGTAACGAGTCCTCATGAGCCATCTCATTAAGAGCGATAAGCCAGATGACGGTCCAATCGCCGATCTCATTAGAACACGTGCGGTGGCGATTGCCATATTTGTTGCCGTGATGACAGCGTCGATTTTGGTGCTCGATGGGATCTCGTCTAGCGATGATCCTCCTAGCCTTGGTTTGTTCAGTATAGAGTCGATTATTTCCGCGAGCATCATGATCAGTACAATGTGTTCTTGGTCGGAAGGAGCATGATGTATTGGTCGCGCGATCCCGTATTGCTCATCCGGTGGTGGTGGTGGGTTGTGCTGTGGCCGGCCACGGCATTCCGCTCGAACCAACATTACATGGCTATCTCCATGGTTTTGTCGT